>NZ_JBFAUU010000024.1:51920-133115 GCF_040679435.1 Spirillospora sp. NPDC052269 | reverse complement strand
AAACTGCCTGATCGATAAAGGCACTGGCTTTTAACACGCTGTTGAGTTCTCAAGAAACGGACACCCACCGCGCTCCACCCGCTCTCGCGGGCCTCGCTCCGGGGCAACCCTTCCAATCTACTCGAACCGTCCGATTTGTGCAACTTCGTCCGTTTCGAGCACCCACGGACACATCATCGAAGACCTTGATCTTCAATGTCGTTCCGGGGGTCCCCCGGGTCGGCCGCCGTCTCCGGCGTCCCGTTCCCCTTGGGGCAGGTAGAACACTAGATCGGGGCGGCGGCACCGTCAAATCGACGCCGGGGACCGTAATTTGCCTGCTCAGCGCCTGTGTTCAGGGGGCTCAGGGCGTTGCCGGGACGTTTCCCGTGACCGCACTGTGACGTGAATCTACCGAGCTTTTCCCCGGGGCATACCGAAGGCCCCGCCCGAGACCACGGACGGGGCCCTCAGCGACCGGGTCAGGCGCGGACGACCTCCACGCCGCCGATGTTGCGCTTGCCGCGGCGCAGCACCAGGAAGCGGCCGTGCAGCAGGTCCTCGGCGGACGGGACGGCGTCCTCCGACTCGACCTTCGCGTTGTTCACGTACGCGCCGCCCTGGGCGATCGCGCGACGGGCCTCGGACTTGCTCTTGCAGAGTCCGGAGGCGGCAAGCAGGTCCGCGACGGACGGCAGGTCACCTGGGGCGACCTCCGTACGCGGAACCTCGGACAGGGCCGCCGCGAGGGTCCGCTCGTCCAGCTCGCCGAGCTCGCCCTGGCCGAACAGGGCCTTGGACGCGGCGATGGCGGCGGTGGTCTCGTCCGCGCCGTGGACGAGCGTGGTCATCTCCTCGGCGAGCGCGCGCTGCGGGATACGGGCGGCGGGGCGCTCCGAGCCGTCCTTCAGCAGCTGCTCGATCTCCTCGCGGGGCTTGAACGAGAAGACCTTGAGGTAGTTCTCGATGTCCCGGTCGTCGGCGTTGATCCAGAACTGGTAGAAGGCGTACGGCGAGGTCAGCTCGGGGTCGAGCCAGTAGGTCTCGCCGCCGGCCGTCTTGCCGAACTTGGAGCCGTCCGCCTTGGTGAGCAGCGGGGTGGTGAGCGCGTGCGCGGAACCTCCCTCGACGCGCCGGATCAGGTCGACCCCGGCGGTGAGGTTGCCCCACTGGTCGCTGCCCCCGGTCTGGAGGACGCAGCCGTACCGGCGGTACAGCTCCAGGTAGTCCATGGACTGCAGCAGGACGTAGCTGAACTCGGTGTAGCTCATCCCGGACGACTCGAGCCGCGCCTTGACGGTCTCGCGGGCGAGCATCTTGTTGACCGGGAAGTGCTTGCCGACGTCGCGCAGGAACTCGATGACCGACATGGGACCGGTCCAGTCGAGGTTGCTGACCATGGTCGCGCCGGTCGGGCTGTCGTCGAAGTCCAGGAACCGGGAGATCTGGCCGCGGATGCGCTCGACCCAGCCCGCGACGGTCTCCTCGGTGTTGAGGACGCGCTCGGCGCTCTTGCCGCTGGGGTCGCCGATGAGGCCGGTGGCCCCGCCGACCACGCCGATGGGCCGGTGCCCGGCCCGCTGGAAGCGGCGCAGGGTGAGGATCTGGATGAGGTTGCCGAGGTGCAGCGACGGCGCCGTCGGATCGAACCCGCAATAGAGCGTGACCGGCCCCGCGGCGAGCAAGGCCCGCAGTTCACTCTGGTCGGTGGACTGCGCGATCAGGTCGCGCCATGCGAGATCGTCCAGGATGTCGGTCACGGTCTCCCTCGTCTCCGGCTTGCTTTTCTTCCTGTGGTCCACAGGGTTCCCCATGGACGCTGCACAGGCTAACGATATTCGGGACCGGCCGATGAGGTTCAGGCCGGCGCACAGGGGTGTGGCGTTCCGTCCCAGGTCACGGGCTCGCGGGGGTGCGCCGCCTGGGGTTGTGGGGGCGGTAGGCGGAGACCGTGGGGTCGCCGTCGATCCAGAACCGCCAGGGGGTGTCCTTGCCGCCGTTCACGCCGACGCGGGGGCCCGAGCGGACGGCCGTGGGGGCGACCGGGTCACCGGGCAGGACGCGCAGGGGGCCGTCCGGATCGCAGACGTCCAGGCCGTTCTCGGGACGGGAGATGGCGAGCGCGTTGCAGAGGCGGGCGGGTCCCCGGGCGAGGTCGCGGACGGACGAGCGGGGCCGCCGGGCCGCGGCCAGGTCCCGGCCTTCGATGATCTCTCCGGCGCGCAGGAGGATTCCGGAGGCGGTGCCGGCGGGGCCGCAGACCAGGTTGACGCAGTGATGCATGCCATACGTGAAGTACACGTAGGTGTGGCCGGGAGGGCCGAACATCACGGCGTTGCGTCCGGTCTGACCGCGGTAGGCGTGGGACGCCGGGTCGCGGGGGCCCGCGTACGCCTCGACCTCGGTGAGGCGGACGGCGACGGTGCCCTCGTCGGTGGTGTGGACGAGGACGCTGCCGAGCAGGCGCGGGGCGACGAGTTCCACGGGCGCGCCGTAGAAGCTCCGCGGCAGTGGTGCTCCGTGCATTCCCTCACCCTGGTCGTCCGGCTCGGCCGGTTCCACCGTACCGGCCGGGCCGGACGCCCGCGGACGGTGGTGTCGCGGGCGTCCGGACGGCCGGTGGCACGGCGCGGACGGGTGTCAGGAGCCGTTGCCGGAGGCCCAGGCGGCGTGCTCGTTGACCTGGGCGCGCAGGGAGTCCAGCTGCTCGCGGACGCGGTCGGGGGCGGTGCCGCCGTGCGCCTTGCGGGACGCGAGCGCGCCCTGCACGTTCAGCACCTCCCGGACGTCCGGGGTGAGGTGCTCGGACACCTTGGCGAGCTCCTCGTCGGTGAGGTCGCCGAAGTCCTTGTCGTTGACCTGGCACCAGACGACGAGGTGGCCGACGATCTCGTGCGCGTCGCGGAAGACGACGCCGCGCCGGACGAGCAGCTCGGCGAGGTCGGTGGCCAGGGCGTAGCCCTCGGGGGCGAGCGCCTCGAGCCGCTCGGTGTTGACCCGCATGGTCGCGACCAGCCCGGACATGGCGGGCAGGACGGTCAGGAGGGTCTCGACGGCGTCGAAGGCGCCCTCCTTGTCCTCCTGGAGGTCGCGGTTGTAGGTGAGCGGCAGGCCCTTGAGGGTGGTGAGCAGGCCGACGAGGTGGCCGATGAGGCGGCCGGCCTTGCCGCGGGCGAGCTCGGCGACGTCCGGGTTCTTCTTCTGCGGCATGATCGACGACCCGGTGGCGTAGGTGTCGTCCATCTCGATCCAGCGGAACTCCTGGGAGGCCCAGAGGCAGATCTCCTCGCCGAGCCGGGACAGGTGGACGCCGATCAGCGCGGTGACGAAGAGGAACTCGGCGACGAAGTCGCGGTCGGACACGGCGTCCATGGAGTTGGGCGCGGCGGAGTCGAAGCCGAGTTCGGCGGCGGTGGCCTGCGGGTCGAGCGGCAGGGACGATCCGGCGAGGGCGCCGGAGCCGAGCGGGGACACCGCCGTGCGCTTGTCCCAGTCGCGCATCCGGGAGATGTCGCGGGTGAGCGGCTGCACGTGGGCGAGCAGCTGGTGGGAGAACAGCACGGGCTGGGCGTGCTGGAGGTGGGTCATGCCGGGCGCGGCGACGCCGAGGTTGTGCTCGGCCTGCGCGATGAGCGCGGTCTCCAGCTCGACCAGGCGGGACACGACCTGGCGGGCGTGGTCGCGCAGGTAGAGGCGCAGGTCGGTGGCGACCTGGTCGTTGCGGGAGCGGCCGGCGCGGAGCTTGCCGCCGAGCGTGCCGAGGCGTTCGAGGAGGCCGCGTTCGAGGGCGGTGTGCACGTCCTCGTCGGCGACGGTCGGCCGGAACTCGCCCTTCTTGCAGGCCTCCTCGAGGTCGTCGAGGGCGCCGATCATCCGGTCGAGTTCCTCGTCTGTGAGCAGGCCCGCGCGGTTGAGCACGCGGGCGTGGGCGCGCGAGCCCATCAGGTCGTAGGGGGCGAGCCGCCAGTCGAACTGGACGCTCACCGAGAGCCGCGCGAGCGCGTCCGACGGGCCGCCTTCGAACCTGCCGCCCCACAGACGGGTCGGTGCCTTCGTCACTGGTTAGTCCTCTGTTGTCCGCTGTCGTTTGTCTGGTTCTCACTGCACGCTGATCGCGTGGGCACGCGGTCGCGCTTGGCCCCGCGCCGGTGTCCGGCGCCGGGCTAGCTTCGTCGTTCGCGTCCGGCGGGGAGGCGGAGCAGGGCCTCGGCGAGCTCCCTGCCGCCGGCGGGGTCGCGGGAGATGACGAGGATGGAGTCGTCGCCCGCGACCGTGCCGAGGATGGACGGCCATTCGGCGTGGTCGATGGCCGAGGCGAGGTACTGGGCCGCTCCCGGCGGGGTGCGGACGATGACCAGGTTGGCCGACGCCTCCGCGGAGACCAGCAGTTCGGCGGCGAGCCGGGTGAGGCGGCCGTCGAAGGTCTCGGCGGCGCCGGTGGGGACGCGGCGGATGCGCTCCCCGCCCTCCCCCGGCACGGCGTAGATCAGGCTGCCGTCCTCGGCGCGCAGTTTCACCGCGCCGATCTCCACCAGGTCCCGGGACAGGGTGGCCTGGGTGACCTCGACACCCGCGTCCGCCAGGAGTTTGGCGAGTTCGCCCTGGGAGTGGACGGGGTGCCGGGACAGCAGTTCGATCACCCGGGCGTGCCGGGCGGCCTTGGTCATCGGTGTGGTCACGCAGTGTTCTCCAGTAGCCAGGTCAGCAGGGCCTTCTGCGCGTGCAGACGGTTTTCGGCCTCGTCCCAGACCACGCTCTGCGGACCGTCCAGGACGGCGGCGGCGATCTCCTTGCCGCGGTAGGCGGGAAGGCAGTGCAGCACGATGGCGCCGGGAGCGGCGTGCGTGAGCAGCGCCTCGTCCACAGAATACGGTTCGTAGAGGCCGGTGTCCTTCCCTTCCTGCCCCATGGACACCCATGTGTCGGTCGCGAGGACGTCGGTTCCGGTCGCGGCCTCGACGGGGTCGGCCGTGACCAGAACGGATCCACCGGTCGTGGCGGCGATCTCCTGGGCGCGTGCGACGACGGCGGGGTCGGGCGGGAGGGACGCGGGTGCGCCGATCCGGACGTGCATGCCGGCGGTGGCGCAGCCGAGCAGGTAGGAGTGCGCCATGTTGTTCGCGCCGTCGCCGAAATAGGCGAGGGTGAGGCCGGCGAGGCCGCCCTTGTGTTCCCGGATCGTCTGCAGGTCGGCGAGGACCTGGCAGGGGTGGAACCGGTCGGTGAGGGCGTTGACGACGGGGACGGTCGTGCCGTCCGCCATCTCGTCGATGCGGGACTGGTCGCCGGTGCGCCAGACGATCGCGGCGGCCTGCCGTTCGAGCACGCGCGCGCTGTCGGCGATGGACTCGCCGCGTCCCATCTGGCTGTTGCCGGTGTCGAGGACGAGGGGGTTCCCGCCGAGTTCGGCGATGCCGACGGTGAAGGAGACGCGGGTGCGGGTGGACGACTTGTCGAACAGCACCGCGACCGTCCGGGGCCCGGCGAGGGGCTTGTGGGCGAAGCGGTCCTTCTTCATGGCGGCGGCGAGGTCGAGGACCTGCGCCTGCTCGGCGGGGGTGAGGTCGTCGTCGCGCAGGAAGTGCCGGACGTTCACTGGCAGGACGGTCACTGGGAGGCCTCCTGCGTCTGTGCGGCCTGGTCGAGGATGGCGGGCAGGGCGTCCAGGAAGGTCCGGGCCTGCGCGGCGGTGAGGACGAGGGGCGGGGCGAGCCGGATGGCGTCCGGGCGCACGGCGTTGACCAGGAACCCGGCGGCGAGCGCGGCGTCCTGGACGGCGGCGGACGCGTCGGACGTCAAGACGATCGCCTGCCACAGCCCGCGGCCGCGCACGCGCGCGAGGAGCGGGTGGTCGATCGCGGCGATGCCGTCGGCCAGGAGCTCGCCGACCTCGGCGGCGTTGGCGAGCAGGCCGTCCGCGTCCAGGGTGTCGAGGACGGCGAGGGCGGCGGCCGCGGCGACGGGGTTGCCGCCGAAGGTGCTGCCGTGGTCGCCCTTGGCGAAGATCTCGCCGTGCTCGCCGAACGCGACGACCGCGCCGATCGGGAGGCCGCCGCCGAGGCCCTTGGCGAGGGTGAGGATGTCGGGACGGGCGTCCTCGTGCTGGAAGGCGAACCAGGCGCCGGTCCGGCCGATCGCGGACTGGATCTCGTCGCCGACGTAGAGCGCGCCGTTGGCGGTGCAGATCTCGCGGGCGGCGGCGAGGTAGCCGGGCGGCGGCAGGACGACGCCCGCCTCGCCCTGCGTGGGCTCGAGGAAGACGGCGGCGCAGTCCTCGGTGACGGCGTCCTTGAGCGCGGCCGCGTCACCGTACGGGACGAACCGGACGTCCCACCCGAACGGCCCGAACGGCTCGCGGATCGCCTGCTTGCCGGTCAGGGAGAGCGCGCCGAGGCTGCGGCCGTGGAAGCCGTCCTCGGTGGCGACGAAGTAAGTCTTGCCGTGCGTCTTGCCGTACTTGATGGCGAGCTTCAGCGCGGCCTCGTTGGCCTCGGTGCCGCTGTTGGCGAGGAAGACCCGTCCGTCGCCGCCGAGCAGGTCGCGCAGCTTCTCGGCGAGCAGGATCTCCGGCTCGTTGAGCAGCAGGTTGGACGAGTGGGCGAGCTTGGCGACCTGCCCGGTCACGGCCGCGACGAGCGCGGGGTGCGCGTGGCCGAGCGAGGTGACGGCGATGCCGCCGAACAGGTCCAGGTAGGCGTTGCCGTCGACGTCCCAGACCGTGCAGCCCTCGCCGCGGGCGAGCGCGAGGGGCGGGACGCCGTAGTTCGGCATGAACGCGGCCTCGTACCGCTTCCTCAGGTCGTCGTTGTGGGGGGTGGTCACGCGGGTTCTCCCTCCGGCACGGCCGGTTCCTCGTCGATCATGGCGGGCCCGCCCGGGACGCCGGGCGTGACCATCGTGCCGATGCCCTCTTCGGTGAAGATCTCCAGCAGCAGCGCGTGCGGGACCCGTCCGTCCAGGACGTGGGCCTGCGGGACGCCGCCGCGCACCGCCGCCAGGCACGCCTCCATCTTGGGGACCATGCCCGCCGACAGGTCCGGCAGCAGCGCCGCCAGCTCGTCGGTGGTCAGCCGGTCGATGACGTCGTCGGACGCGGGCCAGTCGGCGTACAGGCCCTCCACGTCGGTGAGGACGACCAGCTTGGCCGCGTCGAGCGCGACGGCGAGCGCCGCGGCGGCCGTGTCGGCGTTGACGTTGTAGATCTCGCCGTCGTCGCCGCGCGCGACGCTGGACACGACCGGGACGCGGCCGTCGTTCAGCATCGCCCTGACCGCGCCGACCTGCACCTCGACGATCTCGCCGACCTGGCCGATGTCGACCTTGGCGCCGTCCACGTAGGCGGGCTTGCGCTCGGCGGTGAACAGGTTGGCGTCCTCGCCGGACATCCCGACCGCGAACGCGCCGTGCCGGTTGATGAGCCCGACGACGTCCCGCTGCACCTGCCCGACCAGCACCATCCTGACGACCTCCATCGCCTCGGGCGTGGTGACGCGCAGCCCGGCGGTGAAGGACGACTCGATGCCGTGCCTGGCGAGCGCGGCGTTGATCTGCGGGCCGCCGCCGTGCACGATGACCGGCCGCAGCCCGGCGTAGCGCAGGAAGACGATGTCCTCGGCGAACTGGTGGCGCAGGGCCTCGTCGGTCATGGCGTGGCCGCCGTACTTGATGACGACGGTCTTGCCGTGGAAGCGCTCGAGCCAGGGCAGCGCGTCGATGAGCGTGGTCGCCTTCGGCAGGACTGCCTCGCGCCGCCGCCGCATCCGCTCGCCGGAGATCAGGGCGCTCACGAGCTGTACGCCGAGTTCTCGTGGACATAGTCCGCCGTGAGGTCGGTCGTCCAGACGGTAGCGCTGTGCGGGCCCGCGGACAGGTCCACGGTGATGGTGACGTCGCGCGGGCGCAGGTCGACCTTGTCGCGGTCGTCGCCGAACGAGCCGTTCCGGCAGACCCAGACGCCGTTGATCGCGACGTTCAGCTCGTCCGGCTCGAAGACGGCGTCGGTGGTGCCGACGGCCGACAGCACCCGTCCCCAGTTGGGGTCCTCGCCGTGGATGGCGCACTTGAGGAGGTTGTTGCGGGCGACGGTGCGTCCGACGGTGACCGCGTCGGCCTCGCTGGCCGCGCCGACCACCTCGATCGCGATGGCCTTGGACGCGCCCTCGGCGTCGACGAGCATCTGCCGGGTGAGGTCGGCGCACAGGTCGACGAGCAGTTCGGTGAAGGCCGCGATGTCCGGGGTGACGCCGCTGACGCCGGACGCCATGATCACGACGGTGTCGTTGGTGGACATGCAGCCGTCGGCGTCGAGCCGGTCCAGGGTCGCGCCGGTGGCGGTGCGCAGCGCGCGGTCCAGGGCCTCGGCGGGCAGGTCGGCGTCGGTGGTGACGACGCACAGCATGGTGGCCAGGGACGGGGCGAGCATGCCCGCGCCCTTGGCCATGCCGCCGATCATGTAGCCGTCGCCCTGCCGGAAGGCGATCTTCGCGACGGTGTCGGTGGTGCGGATCGCGTCGGCGGCGGCGAGCCCGCCGTCCCCGCGGGACAGCTCGGCGGCGGCGGCCTCGACACCGGGCAGCAGTTTGTCCATGTCGAGGCGGGTGCCGATGAGGCCGGTGGAGCAGACCATGACCTCGCCCGCCGAGTCCGACAGCAGGTCGGCGACGCGCTCGGCGGTGAGGTGGGTGTCGGCGAAGCCGTCCGGGCCGGTGCAGGCGTTGGCTCCGCCGGAGTTCAGCACCACCGCGCGGAGCCGTCCGCCCTTGACGGCCTGCTCGGACCAGAGCACCGGCGCGGCCTTCACGCGGTTGCTGGTGAAGACGGCGGCGGCGGCGCGGGACGGGCCCTCGTTGACGACGAGGGCGACGTCGCGTCCGCCGTTCGCCTTGAGTCCGGCGCTGACGCCTGCGGCGCTGAATCCTTGGGGGGCGGTGACGCTCACGGTGCGACTCCGATCGTGGTGAGGCCGAGGGTTTCGGGGAGGCCGAGGGCGAGGTTGGCGCTCTGCACGGCGCCACCGGCGGTGCCCTTGGCGAGGTTGTCGATGGCGGCGACCGCGACGATCCGTCCGGCGCGCTCGTCGAGGGCGACCTGGACGAGCGCGGTGTTCGCGCCGAGGGTCATCGCCGTGGACGGCCACCGTCCTTCGGGCAGCAGCCCGACGAACGGCTCGCCGTCGTAGGCGGTGGCATAGGCGTCGCGCAGGCGCTCGGCGGTGAGGCCGGGACGGGCCTTGGCGGTGCAGGTGGCGAGGATGCCGCGGCTCATCGGGGCGAGGGTCGGGGTGAACGACACCGTGACCGGTTCGCCCGCGACGGCCGACAGGCTCTGCTCCATCTCGGGGGTGTGCCGGTGGACGCCGCCGACGCCGTAGGCGCTGACCGAGCCCATGACCTCGCTGCCGAGCAGGTGCGTCTTCAGGCCCTTGCCGGCGCCGGACGTCCCGGACGCGGCGACGACCACGACGTCCGGTTCGGCGAGGTGGGCCATCATGGCCGGGAACAGGGCGAGCGCGACCGAGGTCGGGTAGCAGCCGGGGACGGCGATCCGGTTCGTCCGGCGGAGGACCTCGCGCTGGCCGGGCAGTTCCGGCAGGCCGTAGGGCCAGGTGCCCGCGTGCGGGGAGTTGTAGAAGAACTCCCACTCGCCCGGGTCGTTCAGGCGGAAGTCCGCGCCGCAGTCCACCACGAGGGTGTCGTCGCCGAGGAGCCGGGCGTAGGAGCCGGACTCGCCGTGCGGGAGTGCGAGGAAGACCACGTCGTGCCCGGTGAGGACGTTCGGGGTGGTCGGGTCGAGGACGCGGTCCGCCAGGGATCGCAGGTGCGGCTGGAGCTCGCCCAGGGGGCGGCCCGCGTTGGAGCTCGCCGTCACCGCACCGATCTCGAATTCCGGATGTCCCGCCAGCACACGAAGGATCTCGCCGCCCGCGTACCCGCTGGCACCGGCGACCGCCGCTCGGATTCCCATCTCTCACTGCCCTTCCGAAGCAATGAGCAAAAGTATGCACTGGAGTGGATGAGTATTCAACACCGGGTCGCCGACCCTCTCACGATGTGAGACGTCCCCCGGCTTGCTTAGCCATCTAAACATTTGACGACTAACAGTATGTTGGCTAACAATGTCCGCATGGACACCGAGAAGTTGGGCTTCGGGAACCTCGGCGCCCTGGGGCCGCCCGAGGAGTGGCCGATCGCCCGCCTGTTCGCCGCCGCGATGCGGCTCGGCGGGCCCGTCATGTGGCGGATCGTGGAGCAGCACGGG
This sequence comes from Spirillospora sp. NPDC052269, assembly GCF_040679435.1. Lineage (NCBI taxonomy): Bacteria > Bacillati > Actinomycetota > Actinomycetes > Streptosporangiales > Thermomonosporaceae > Spirillospora > Spirillospora sp. NPDC052269. The sequence continues at coordinate 122,879 of NZ_JBFAUU010000024.1, read as the reverse complement.
ATGAGCCCCGCCGGGTACTTCCTGCTGCGCCTCCTCCAGGCCAACCCCGAGGGCCTGCGCGCGGGCGACGCCGCGCGCGGGCTCAGCGTGACCCCCGCCACCCTCACCTCGGTCGTCAACACGCTCGAACGCGACGGCTACGTCGAGCGCCGCCGCCACACCGGCGACCGGCGCGCCGTCCTGCTGCACGCCACCGAGGCGGGCATCACACTGCTCACCGAGGTCGGGCCCGGCATCGGCGCCGGCATGAACGCGCTCTACGACGTGGTGCCGCCCGAGGACGAGCCGGCCGTCCGCCGCTTCCTGCTCAGCATGATCAACCGGTTCGAGGAATTCTCGAAGGGAGACCGGGAGTGCCAGACCGACCCGCCGCGGAGCGACTCCCCGCGGAACCACCCGTCGACGAGATCCGGGCCGCCGTCCGGACCGTCGACCTGAACAAGACCTACAAGGGCCCCGGCGGGGACGTGGAGGCCGTCCGCGGGATCGACCTGTCGATCGCGCACGGCGAGTTCTACGGCCTGCTCGGCCCGAACGGCGCCGGGAAGTCCACCACCATCGGGATGCTGACGTCCCTGGTCGTCCCGACGTCCGGACGGGCCGTCGTCTGCGGCTTCGACGTCGCCAGGCACCCGGTGGAGGTGAAGCGCCGCATCGGCATGGTGTCGCAGGGCAACACCCTGGACAACGAGCTGAACGCCTTCGAGAACCTGGAGTTCCGGGGCCGCTACTTCGGATTGTCGGCCCGCGACGCGCGCCACCGCGCGGACGAGCTGATGGAGATGTTCAACCTCACCGACCGGCGCAAGGGCAAGCCGTTCGAGATGTCCGGCGGGCAGGCCAAGCGGCTGATGATCTGCCGCGCGCTGGTGCACCGCCCCGAGGTGCTGTTCCTGGACGAGCCGACCGCCGGCCTCGACCCGCAGACCCGCGTCAACCTGTGGGACGTCCTGCGCGAGCTGCAGCGCGAGGGCCAGACCATCCTCCTGACCACGCACTACATGGAGGAGGCCGAGGCGCTCTGCGAGCGCGTCGCGGTCATCGACCACGGCAAGGTCCTCGCCAGCGGCACCGTGGACGACCTCAAGGCGTCCGCCGGGGCCGACACCGTCGTCACGGTCGTCTACGACGGGCCCGTCCCGGACGGCGTGGCCAAGCTCCGCGACCGCGACGGCGTCACCAAGGTCGAGGTCACCGACGAGCAGGTGCGCGTGTTCGCGCACTCCCCCGAAGGGGTGCTCGGCGAGCTCGTCGCGATCGGCGCGTCCGCCGGGACCGGCGTCACCGACGCGTCCCAGCTCCGGCCCAGCCTGGAGTCCGCCTTCCTCACCCTCACCGGACGGGAGTACCGAGAGTGACCGCCGTGACCTCGGCCGCGGGCGCCGCGCCCGCCGTGCGGCCCACGCTGCCGCGCACGTTCCTGGCGATGATGGCCCGCGAGGTGCGGGTGCTGCGCAAGAACTTCGTCTCGAGTTTCGCCCGCGTGCTGATCCAGCCGCTGATGTTCGTGTTCGTGTTCTCCTACGTCCTGCCGAAGATCGGCGGCGCCGGGACGGGCGCGATGGCGGCCGCCGGGCGCGGCGCCACCTTCTCCACCGTGCTGGTGCCCGGCCTGGTCGGGTCGGCCCTGGTCATGCAGGCCATGATGGCGGTGATCTTCCCGCTGATGATGGAGCTGAACTGGCAGCGGTCGATCACCGACCGGGCGCTCGCGCCGCTCTCGGTGCCGATGCTGGCCGTCCAGAAGATCACCGCGGCCGGGCTGCAGGCGCTCATCGGCGGGCTGCTGGTGTTCCCGTGCGTGCTGTTCGTGCACGCGTCGGGCCAGGGGCCGCAGGTCCACGTGGGCAACTGGGCGACGCTCGTGGTCGTGCTGGTGCTCGGGTCGGCGATGTCGGCCGCGGCCGGGCTGTGGCTCGGCACGCTGATGGACCCGCAGAAGGTCCAGATGATGTTCGCGCTGGTCCTGCTGCCGATGTCGATGCTCGGGTGCGTGTACTACCCCTGGGCGGCGATGGACCACATCCGCTGGCTGCAGATCCTCGTGCTGGCCAACCCGATGGTGTACGTGAACGAGGGGCTGCGCGCCGCGCTCACCCCGCAGGTCCCGCACATGTCGGCGTGGGCGTACCTCAGCGTCCTGGTGGTCGGGACGGCCCTGCTCGGCTGGCTCTCGACGCGGACGTTCACCCGCCGCGTGCTGCAGTAGTCCCGCGGGCACGCCCGCCGCGTGCTGCAGTGGTCGCGGGCACGCCCGCCGCGTGCCGCAGTGGTCGCGGGCACGCCCGCCGCGTGCCGCAGTGGTCGCGGGCACGCCCGCCGCGTGCCAGTGGACGCGGCGGGCGTGCTTCTTCCTACATCGGGCCGGTCTCGGTCAGGCCCTCGGCGCGGTCCACGCGCAGCCGGCGGGTGATCCCGAGGCCGCGCAGGAACGCCGGGTCGTGGCTCACCACGACCAGGGCTCCCTCGTAGGCGTCCAGGGCCTGGCCGAGCTGCCGGACGCCGGCCAGGTCGAGGTTGTTGGTCGGCTCGTCCAGCAGCAGGAGCCGCGGGGCGGGCTCGGCCAGCAGCAGCGATGCCAGCACGGCGCGGAACCGCTCGCCGCCGCTGAGCGTCCCGGCCGGACGGTCGGCCCGGTCGCCGCGGAACAGGAACCGGGCCAGCCCCGCCCGGACGGTCTGGACCGGCGCGTCCGGAGCGACCGCGCGGACGTTGTCCAGCACGCTCAGTCCGTCGTCCAGCACGTCCAGGCGCTGCGGCAGGTAGCGGACGCCGTCCACGCCCGCCTTCACCTCGACCCCCTCCCGGACGCGCTCCCCCACCAGGGCGCGCAGGAGGGTCGTCTTGCCCGAGCCGTTCGGGCCGACCAGCGCGATCCGCTCGGGACCGCGGACGATCAGCTCGTCCAGCGTCCCCGGGACGGGCGCGGGCGCGGTCAGGCCGGTGACGGTCAGGACCGTCCGGCCCGCCGGGACGTGCGTCGCGGGCAGCCCGATCCTGATCCCGGTGTCGTCGCGGACCAGCTCCTCCGCCTCGGCGAGCCGGCCGCGCGCGCCCTCGAGACGGTCCTCGTGCAGCCGGCGGTGCTTGCCCGCCGACACCTGCTGCTGGCGTTCGCGCTGCTTCATCACCGCCCTCGGCTCGCGTTTCTGCTCGTACATCTTGTGGCCGTACCGAACGCGCCGGGCCAGCTTGGTGTGCGCCTCGACCAGTTCGCGCTTCTGCTTGCGCAGGTCGCCCCCGGCCGTGCGGACCATCCGCTCGGCGGCCTCCCGCTCCACCTCCAGGAGCTCCTCGTAGGCGGTGAGGTTGCCGCCGAACGTGCGGACCCGGCCGTCGCGCAGGTCGGCGATCTCGTCGACGCGGTCGAGCAGCTCGCGGTCGTGGCTGACCACGACCAGCACCCCGGTCCAGGCGTCCACCCCGTCGTAGAGGCGGCGGCGCGCGTCGACGTCGAGGTTGTTGGTCGGCTCGTCCAGCAGCAGCACGTCCGGACGGGCGAGCAGCAGCGCCGCCAGCCCGACCAGGACGGTCTCGCCGCCGGACAGCGTCCCGACCGTCCGGTCGAGGTCCAGGTGGTGCAGGCCCAGCCGGTCCAGCTCGGCGCGGGCGCGCTCCTCCACGTCCCAGTCGTCGCCGACCGCGGCGAAGTTCTCCTCGGTGGCCTCGCCGCGCTCGATGGCGTGGAGCGCGGCGCGGGCCGGGGAGATCCCGAGCAGGTCGGCGACCGTCCGGGCGGTGCCGAGCGGCAGGGACTGCGGCAGGTGGCCGACCCGGCCCCGCACCGACACCGACCCGGACGCCGGGCGCAGCTCGCCCGCGGCCAGCCTCAGCAGCGTGGACTTGCCGGAGCCGTTGACCCCGATCAGGCCGGTCCGGCCGGCGCCGAACGCGGCGTCCAGGCCGTCCAGGCCGTCCAGGCCGTCCAGGACGACGGTGCCGTCCCGCCAGGCGAAGGTGAGGTCGGAGCAGACGATGGCGAATGACATGGGGCCTCCATGAACGTGTCAGGTGATGAACGGGACACATGGAGGCACCGCGGCCGTCGCGCATCGTTCGCGCACGGGAACCGGCGGGCATGGAAAAGCCCGGCCGGGAAGTCCGCTGAGATCGCTGCGCATCCTCGAGCCCGATGACGGGCGAGGCGACTACGCGGTGCCTGCGACCTCAGATCTCCAAGGAACTCCCCTGCCGGACGACGCTGTGACGCGATCAGACTACCCAGCCCACTAACGCGACACAAGTCGTATTAGCACTTTCCCTCAACTTTTCTCAGAGGAGCGCCGGAGCGAGGCGTTCGAGCAGGTCGACCATGCCGGAAAGGCTCGCGGCCTGGGGCGTGACGAGCACGTGGTCGGCCCCGGCATCCAGATGCCCGGCAACCCGGAGCGCGATCGCCTTCTCGTCGCCGTGGGCATAGACGGCATCGAGCACGCGGTCGGACGCCGCATCGATCTCGTCGGCGTCGAAACCCAGCCTGGCCAGGTTCCGCGCGTAGGCGGGGACCTTCAGGCCGTAGGCCGCCGTGGTGCGGAGCGTCGTGCGCGCCACATCCGGGTCCGACTCCAGAAGAACACTGACCTGCGGGATCACCAGCCCGTCGGGGCCGAGGACGCGGCGCGCGTCGGCGGTGTGCGCGACCGGGACGAAGAACGTGTGGACGCCGTGCGCGCGGTCCCGGGCGAGTTCGAGCATGCGCGGATTGATCGCGGCGAGAACGCGCGGGTACGGCGCGTCCGAGACGAGCGAACGGGCCGGATATCCCGGCGGGAGAGGTGTTCCGGCGTCCATCTCGTCCAGGTAGGAGCGCATTTTCTGGAGCGGCTTCCAGTCGGTCACCCCGGTCGCCTTCGCCTGGTACGGGTGACCGGCGCCGAGGCCGAACACGAACCGGCCGGGGTAGGCGTCCGCGAGCGTCGCGGCGCCGCCGTGCGCGGTGCCACCGTGCCGCGCCCACACGTTGGCGATGCCCGTGCCGACGATCAGGTTCTCGGTCGCGGCGAGGTAGAGAGCGTGCTGGGCGAAGGCGTCCTTGCCGCCGACGGTCTCGCCCGTCCACACCGAGCCGTAGCCGAGGGCCTCGATCCGGGCGACCTCGCGCATCTCGTCGGCCGCGGAGACCGGGCCGTGGACCTGCTTGTTGAGCCACACTCCGACGCGTCCGAGCCGTCGCCGGGTCTCGCGCACCACGTCCACGTCCGCATTCACCATGAACACCTTTCGGGACCTTAAACTGAGGGGCCCTCCATTTAAACGGAGGGGTCCTCCGGAAGACAAGGGGTGGGAGCGTGCCGAATCCGGGACGGCCCATGCGCGCGGACGCGCGCCGCAACTACGGGCGCCTGCTCGCCGAGGCTGGAGCGGTGGTCGCCGAACAGGGCACGGACGCGTCGCTGGAAGAGGTCGCGCGCCGTGCGGGCGTCGGCATCGGCACCCTGTACCGGCACTTCCCCACCCGGGAGGCGCTGCTGGAGGCGCTGTTGCGCGACCGCTTCGACGGCCTGGCCTCCTACGCCGAGGATCTGCTCGGCGCGGACGACCCGTTCGACGCGCTGGTCGCCTGGCTGCGCCGCATCGCCAAGGGCACGGTCGCCTACCGCGGGCTCGCGCAGGCGATGATGGCCGCGCTCCAGGACGAGGCGTCCGACCTCTACGTGTCGTGCCACGGCATGCGCGCCGGTGGGCAGGCGCTTCTCGCGCGCGCGCAGAAGGCCGGGGAGGTGCGTCCGGACGTCCGTCCTGAGGACGTGCTGTACCTCGCGGGCATGGTCGCCACCGCCACCGAGCAGGTCCCCGGCGACGCCGCGCTGCACGACCGGCTCTTCACCTACGTCATCGACGGTCTGCGCGCGCGATAGCGGCACGGGTTACAGGTGGACGATCTCCCCCAAACCTCGACATGCTTATGCGGTGAGGAGCAGGATTTTCGTCGGACGCACCGCCGAACTCGCCGCACTGCACTCCGCGCACGCGCGCGCGGAGCAGAGCGAGACGGCCGTCGTGCTGGTCGCGGCCGAGGCGGGCGGCGGCAAGTCACGCCTGGTGGAGGAGTTCGTCCGGGACCGGCGCGCGCTCGTCGGCGGCTGCCTGGACCTCGGCGCGGCGAGCCTGCCTTACGCGCCGTTCACCGCGATGCTGCGGCGGCTCGGCCCGGACGAAGTCACGCGGCTGACGTCCCCGGCCGCGCGCCGCGAGCTGGCCCGGCTGCTGCCCGCGCTCGGCGACGCCGCCGGCGACGAGGGCTCCGGGCAGGTGCGCCTGTTCGAGCACGTCCTCGGGCTGACCGAACGGCTCGGCGCGGACGAGCCGATCGTCCTGGTCGTGGAGGACGCGCACTGGGCCGACCGCTCCACCCGCGACCTGCTGGCGTTCCTCGTGCGCAACCCGGTGCCCGCGAAGGTGCTGCTCATCGTCACCTTCCGCGCGGACGAGCCGGAGGCGCGCGAGCTGTTCGCCGAACTGGCGCGCCTCCCCCACGTGACCCGGCTCGACCTGCCGCCGCTCACCCGCACCGAGGTCGCCGCGCAGGTCCGCGGGCTGCTCGGCGGCGCCCCGCCGTCCATGATCCGGGACGTCCACGCGCGCGGCGGCGGCAACCCCCTGTTCATCGAGGCCCTCGCGGAGAACCCCGGCGAGGCCGTGCCCGGCTCGCTGCGCGACCTGCTGCTCACCCGGTTCCGCACGCTGCCCGACAACACCCGCGCCGCCGTCCGGGTCGCGAGCGCCGCCGGCGACCGGGTCGGCCACGGCCTGCTCACCGCCGCCGCGGACGACCGCGGGCTCGAGGAGGCGCTGCGTCCGGCCGTCGACCGCGGCCTGCTGGTCGCGGACGAGGACGGGTACGCCTTCCGGCACGCGCTGATCCGCGAGGCCGTCCACCTGGACCTGCTGCCCGGCGAGCGCGCCCGGCTGCACCGCCGCTACGCCGAGGCCATCGAACGCGACCCGGCGCTCGCCGAGGCTCCGACCAGCGCCCTCGCCCTCCACTGGAACGCCTGCGGCGACCACGCCCGGGCGCTGGAGGCCGCCTGGCACGCGTCCGGCGAACGCGCCCGCGCCGCCGCGTACGCCGAATGCCTGACCCTGCTGGAACGCGTCCTGGCCCTGTGGAGCCGCGTCCCCGACGCCGAGGCCCGGATCGGCGTCGACCAGGGCGAGGTCATGCAGATGTCCGCGCGGGTGGCGATCGCGACCGCCGACTTCGAGTACGGGATGCGCACCGTCCGGACGCTGCTGGATCGCGCCGAGGACCCCGACGAGGTCTCCGCGCTGCTGTCGCTGCGCGGTATCTTCCGCGGCTTCGCCGGCCAGCGCGACGATCTGGACGACTTCCACGAGGCGGAGCGGCTGGCGTCCCGTCCCACCCCGCAGCGGGTGTGGGCGCTCACCCAGCTCAGCGGGCGGCTGTCGGTGCGCGGCGACCTGGACTCCGCCGGACGCATCGGCCGGGAGGGCCTGGAGCTGGCCCGCGAGCTCGGCGGGCACCCGGCCGTGGACGCCCTGCGCGTCACCGTCGCGTCCGCCGCCGCCCGTGACGGGCTCGGCGACCTCCGCCCGCTGGAGCGGCTCCGCTGGGCGGACCTGGACGACGAGTCGCGCGTCCGCGTGTTCACCCACCTGTCCCACTGCTACGAGGGCGCCGGACGGTCCGCCGACGCGCTCGCGGTGGCCGACGAGGGCCTGGCGCTCGCCGAACGGACGGGCCTCACCTACAGCGCGGGCCTCGCCATGGTCAACAACCGGATCGAGGCCCTGTTCCGGCTCGGCCGGTGGGACGAGGCGGGCCGCCACCTCCGCCGCGCCCTCGACCGCTACCACAACCCCGCGATGCGCATCCAGCTCGGCATCTGGGCCGCCGCGCTCCGCGCCGCGACGGGCACGGGCCCCGAACCGGAGCCCATCTCCCTCGCCGAACCCGTCGGCTCCGGCTACCCGCAGACCTCGCTGCCGCTCGCCCAGCGTCTCATCGACCTGCGGCTGTCCGAGGACGACCGTCCCGCGGCCCGCGCCGTCGCCGAGACCGCGCTCGGCCACCCCGACCTGACCCTCCAGCCCATCTTCGCCTGGCCGCTCCTCGCGGCCGCCTCCCGCGCGGGCGTCCCCATCCCGCCCGAGGTGATCGCGAACGCGCCGGTCGAGGGCGTCATCGCCACCGCGCACGCCGCGGCGGTCGCCGCCCGCGCCGGCGACGCGTCCGGCTGGGACACCGCCATCGGCGTCTGGGAACGCCTGGAACACCCCTACTCCCTGGCCAGGGCCCTGTTCGACGCCGCCTGCGCCGACCTCGCCGCGGGCGCCCGCGGACCCGCCGCAGACCGTCTGCGCCGCGCCGACGAGATCGCCGCGAGGCTGGGCGCCGCCCCGCTCCGCCGCCAGATCTCCGAGCGCGCCCGCCGCGCCGGCCTCTCGGGCTCGGCCAAGGGGCCGCTCACCGCCCGCGAGTCCGAGGTCCTGCGCCTCCTCGCCCGGGGACGCTCCAACAAGGAGATCGCCGCCGAGCTGTTCATCTCCCCCAAGACCGCCAGCGTCCACGTCTCCAACCTGATGGCCAAACTCGACGTGTCCTCCCGGGGCGAGGCCGTCGCCACCGCCCGCGACCGCGGTCTCCTTTAGCGATCTCGACCACCGACCGCCCGATGGTTCGGCTCAGAACAGTCGCCGGGACGCACCGGGTCGCGGTGGCATGTCCGACGGGATCAGGGAGGACGGGACGGTCAGGAGTCCTCTTCGGACTCGACGCGGTCGAGGAGGTCGGTGATGAGCTTCACGGCGGCGTCGTCGTCGCCGGTGAGCTCGTTCACGCGGAGGCCGAGCAGGACCATCGCGACCTCCAGGGCCGTCATCTCCTCCTTGCGCCAGGCGCCGTGCTCGCGGCGCCACAGCGTCGGGCTGATGCCGACCAGCGGGGCGACCAGCAGGCCCGCGACCGTGGGGATGCCCTCGTCGTTGACGACCTTCATCAGCTTCATCGTCCCCAGGATCCAGGGGACGACGTGCTCCATCACGTCCTCGTCCTGGGAGGAGTAGGCGTCCTCGAGCCACTGCATGTACACGTAGATCAGCGTGCACGCGCCGTCGAGCACGTCGGCGGCCCCCTGCGGGCCGAAGGACTCCAGGTACCGGTTCCTCAGCTCGTCCTCGCCGGCGGCCTCCCCGCTGCCGAGGGACTTGAGGCGCGTGTCGAGGACGGTCAGCGCGGCCGCGATATCGCCGACCGGCGCACGATCGGGGGCCAACGGGGACGACATCATCCACCTCCGAGAGACCGTGCCCGTCCAGGGGCGGGACACGGCCCACCCTATGCGCCGCCGCCTCGGCTCACTCTCCGAACACCCGAGCCGTCGCGAACTAGGACGCGGCCTTATGGCTCCGTGCGGGGCCTTACGGTCACGGTCGGGGCATGGAAGCCGCTGTCGCCGCGTCCTCGCTGCGCCGAACGTACGAGCGCAGGCGCAAGGACGCCGTCGTCGCCCTGGACGACCTCACGCTGACCATCGCCCGGAACGAGATCCACGGGCTGCTCGGGCCGAACGGCGCGGGCAAGACCACCCTCGTCAAGATCCTCTCGACCGTGCTGCTCCCGACGTCCGGGACGGCGCGGATCCTCGGGCACGACGTCGTCGCCGAGACCAAGGCCGTCCGGTCGCTGATCGGACTCGTCCTCGGCGGGGACCGGGGCCTGTACGACCGCCTCACCGCCCGCCGCAACCTGCTGTTCTGGGGGTCCTTGTACAAACTCGACGCCCGGACCGTCCGGCGGCGGGCCGACGCCCTCCTGGAACGGGTCGGACTCGCCGAGCGCGCGGACGAACCCGTCGAACGCTTCTCGCGCGGCATGCGGCAACGCCTGCACCTGGCGCGCGGGCTCCTGCACGAGCCGCAGGTGCTGTTCCTGGACGAGCCGACCTCCGGCCTCGACCCGGTGGCGGCGGTCGCGTTCCGCCGCCTCGTCCGGGAACTCCGGGACGAGGGGCGCACGTTCCTGCTGGCCACGCACGACATGGACGAGGCGACCGCGCTCTGCGACCGGGTCTCGCTCATCGACCGCGGACACCTGCTCCTCACCGACGACACCGCGAACGTCGGACGGATCCTCGGCGACCGCGAATGCGTCGACTTCGTCCACGAGGACGACTCGCTGGCGCGGGCCCTGGCCGTGCTTCCGCCGGTCATCGACGTCGAGCGGCTGGACGACCGGTGGCGGGCGCACACCGTCGACCGGGAGGGGTCGCGGCGCGTCCTGGCCTGGCTGGTCGAGCGGGACGTCCTCACCGGACGCCGCGCGCAGCCGACGCTCGAAGAGGTCTACCTGCGGACCGTCGGCGACCGGGGGATGAGGGTATGACGTACCTGACGGTGGTGTGGCGGGCCTTCCAGCTCCAGGCCCTGCTGTCGCGCCGCAGCCCAGCGCACCTGCTGATCCTGCTGATCGCGCCCATGCAGACGACGAGCCTGCTGGCGATGACCCTCCAGGCGCATCGTCCGGACGCGGTGGCGACCGCCGTCATCGCGCCCGGCCTCATCGGCCTGTGGGTGTCCTCGCTCGACTACGCCGGACGCGTCGTCCCCGAGGACCAGTGGGCCGGACGGTTCACGCCCATGATCGCCGCGCCGGTCCCGCTCACGCTGGTCGTCGCCGGACGCGTCACCGCCGTCGTGCTGGTGGGCGCGATGGCGTTCGGCGAGTCCTGGCTGGTGGCGGCGCTCGGCTTCGGGCGGGTGCTGACCGTCCACAACCCTGGGGTGTTCGCCGCGGCCGTCCTGGCCACCTGCCTGGCGTCCGTCGGGACGGCGATGCTGATGTCGGGGGTCATCTCACTGTCCCGGGCGCGGGACGTCCTCCAGAACTCGCTCAGCTACCCGTTCTACATCCTCGGCGGGATCGTGTTCCCTCTCACGGTGCTGCCCGCCTGGATGCGCCCCTTCAGCCACCTGGTGTTCCTGTCCTGGAGCGCGCGCCTGCTGCGCGACTCCGTCCACGGGACGGCGCACGACTGGCCGCTCGCACTCGCGACGATCCTCGCGCTCGGGACGGCGGCCCTCGCGGGCGGAATGTGGCTGACGCACCGCCTCGTGAACCTCGCCCGGCACAAGGGGACGGTGGGATACGCATGATCCACGTGTTCCGGATCGTCCGGCAGGCGACGATGCTCGGGTTCGCCGAGATGGGCCGCGTCTACACCTGGCGGACGTGGACGTTCGGCTGGCTCGTCCGGCTGCTCTGCCAGGTCTCCTTCTACGCGCTGCTCGGCTCCTACCTCGGCGACCCGGGCCTGACGCGGTACGTCCTGGTCGGGAACGTCGTCGTCCTGGCGTGCCTGGAGTCCACCATCGTGGTGATCTCGCTCGCCGGGGAGCGCGCCCAGGGGACGCTGCCGCTGCTCGCCGTCGCGCCCGCCGGGCACCTGCCCGTCTACCTGGGACGCGGTGTCCAGTGGATGACGACCGGGCTGATCAGCTCGATGGTCGCCTGGACCGTCCTGCCGCCGCTGCTCGGCGTCCCGCTGCCGTGGCCGCGCGCGGCGTACGCGATCCCGGTCATCGTCCTCATCCTGCTCAGCAGCTACGGGTACGGGTGCGCGCTGGCGGGCGTCGCGCTGCGCCTGCGCGGGGTCGAATGGCTCGTCCTGAACTTCGCGTACGGGATCGTCATGACGTTCGGAGGAGTGAACGTCCCGCTGTCGTTCTGGCCCGCTCCCCTGCGCGCGGTGGTGGAGTTCCTGCCGCTCGTCCATGGGTTGCAGGCCGTACGCGGCATCCTGGACGGCGCGCCCGCCGGCCACGTCCTCGGCCTGGTCGGACTCGAGGCCCTGGTCGGGGCGGGCTGGTACGGGATCGCCTGGCTGTCCATGGACCGCCTCGTGGCCGTCGGCCGCCGCACCGGCACCCTCGACTACGCGGGCTGAGGGCTGGCCCACACCCGCGACGGCGGGTGCTCGGGAACGCGGCGGCCCGGTGGGCCGCCGCGTTCCCGAGGTTCACGCGACGCTGGCGGGCTCCTCGTCGCGCGGGAAGAAGGGGAGCTCGATGTGGACCCGGTCGGCGGCGGCGAGGATCTTCTCGGCGTCGTCGACCGGAGGGTGGATGTGCTGGTTGATCCGCTTCTTGACCTCCTTGCCCTCGACGCCCGAGGCCATGACCCTGCGGTCCCAGCCCCGGGTGAAGATCCCACCGGCGGCGCCCAGGTCCAGGCAGGTGACGTACGGGCCGGGGGTGAAGTCGCGCAGCGGCAGGCCGAGCAGGTCGGCCGCCGCGTTGTACCCGGCGACCTTGCCCAGCGGGCTGGCGTGCTGGCAGGCCTGCATGACCGTGTGGTCGTCGTCGAACGGCGCCGCGGCGGTGTCCCCGGCGACGAACACCTCGGGAAGGGCGCGCAACCGCCGGTCCACCGGCACCCTGCCGAGCTCGTCGAGTTCGTCGCAGACCTGCCGGGTGAGCTCGCTGGCCCGCATCCCGACAGACCAGACCACCGCGTCCGCCTTGACCCTGGTGCCGTCGGACAGGACCGCGTACCCGTCGCCGACCTCGGTCACCGTCGTCCCGAGGCGGCGATCGATGCCCAGATCGTCGAGTGCCGCCTCGATCTCCTCGCGTGGCCCCGCGCCGAGCTGCTCCCCGACGACCTGCGACCGGTCCACCAGCAGCACCCGGCCCCGGGCGGCCAGCTCGGTCGCGGCCTCCAGGCCGACGAACCCCGCGCCGACGACCACGGCGGAGTAGTCCTCCCGGTCGCGCAGATGGTCGGTGAGACGCCGGGCCGCGTCCAGGGTGTCGATGTCGAAGAGCCGCTCGGCGCCGGGCAGTCCCGAGGGCGCGACGAGCCTGCTGCCCGCCGCCAGCACCAGGCGGTCGTAGCCGACCTCCCGGCCGTCGGCCACGACCACGCGGCGGCCGGTGTCGATCGTGCTGACCGAAGCCCGCAGGTGCTCGACGCCGATCGGCTCGAGGATCCTGCGCAACTCCACCTTGGCCAGGTCAGGCTCCGGCTCGTACAGGCGCGGACGCAACACCAGATGCTCGTCCGGCGCGATGAGGGTGACGCGCAGGTCCGCGTCCCCACCCGCCCGTTCGCGTGCCAGCGCCGCTCCCGCCGCGCTCCACATGCCCGCGAACCCACCTCCGATGATCACAACATGCGCCATCGATCTCGTCCTCTCAGCCGTCCCCCCGAAAGTCGGGGATCGGCAGGGAGACAAGACGGCGGGCTCGAATGTGACCGAGGCGGACGAGCCCCTCGGGATCGACCAAGCCGAAAACGCGAACGCGCCCCCGGCCTTCCCAAAAAGGCCGGGGGCGCGTCGGTGCAGCGTGTTACGCGCCGCGCAGGACCGCGCCGGTGCGCTCCGCCGCGACGGCGACGGCCGCGTCACGCGCCTCACTCGCCTCCTCGGCGGTCAGCGTCCGGTCGGACGCGCGGAACCGCAGCGAGTAGGCCAGCGACTTGCGGCCCTCGCCCACCTGCTCGCCGGTGTACACGTCGAACAGGCGCAGCGACTCGAGCAGCTCGCCCGCGCCGTCCCGCAGGGCGGACGCGACGTCGGCGGCGGGCACCGTGTCGTCCACGGTCAGCGCCACGTCCTGCGTCGCGACCGGGTACGCCGACACGTGCGGGGCGCGGACGTCGCGCGGCTCGCCGAGCGCGCGGACCTCCAGCTCCATCGCGCACGTGCGCGCCGGAAGCCCGAACGCCTTCACCACGCGCGGGTGCAGCTCGCCCGCGTGGCCCACGAGCGTGTCGCCCGCGTACAGCGCGGCGCAGCGGCCCGGGTGCCACGGCGCGTGCTGGTCGGCCTTCACCGTCAGCTCGACGCCCGCCTCGCGCGCGACCGTGCGGGCCGCCTCGACGGCGTCCGCCCAGTCCGCGCCCTCGCCCTTGCCCCACCAGCCGGACGGGGCGCGCTCGCCGGACAGCACGACCGCGACGCGGAACGGCTGGTCCGGAAGCGCGGCGTCGATCGAGGCGATGTCCTCGGCGGACGGGGCCCGGTCGACCGGCAGCCGCGGGGCGCCCTTCGGCGCGTCCGGACGCGGCCGGAACACCCGCCCGCTCTCGTACAGCGCGACGTCGCCGAAGCCGCGGCCGACGTTGCGGGACAGGGACTTCAGCAGGCCCGCCAGCAGCGTCGTGCGCAGCAGCGGCTCGTCCTCCGACAGCGGGTTCGCCAGCCGCAGCGCGGCCCGGCGGGCGTCGTCGGCCGGGAGCTGCAGGTCGTCGGCGTCCTTGGCGGAGGTGAACGGGAAGTTCAGCACCTCGGTGTACCCGGAACCGGCGAGCGCGCGGCCGATCCGGCGGCGCAGCCGCTGGTCTGCGGTCAGCCCGCGGCCCGCGACCGGACGCGGCGCACGCGACGGGATGCCGTCGTAGCCCTCGAGCCGGACGACCTCCTCGGCGAGGTCGTTCGGGTCGCCCAGGTCCGGACGCCACGTCGGCGGCGTCACGACCAGCTCGTCGTCTCCCGCGACCGCGCAGCCGACCTGCTCCAGGCGGCGCACGACGGTCTCGCGGTCGTAGGCGACGCCCGCGACCCTCGCCGGGTGCCCGGCGGACATCGCGACCGTGCGCGGCTCGACCGGGGCCTCGGCGTGCGTGACGCCCGGGACGATCTCCGCTCCGCCCAGTTCGGCGAGCATCCGCGCCGCGCGCGCCGAAGCGTACAGCGGCAGCTCGCGGTCGACGCCGCGCTCGAACCGGTAGGACGCCTCGCTGTGCAGCTTGTGCCGCCGCACCATCCGCGCGACCGCGACCTCGTCGAAGTGCGCGGCCTCGATCACCATGTCCGACGACTTCTCGTCGATCTCGGTGGCGAGCCCGCCCATCGTCCCGGCCAGGCCGATCGGCCCGGACGCGTCGGTGATCAGCAGGTCCTCGGCGTCGAGCTTGCGCTTGACGTGGTCGAGGGTCTCCAGCTTCTCCCCCGCCGCGGCGCGCCGCACGACGATCGGGCCGTTCAGCTTGGCCCGGTCGAAGGCGTGCAGCGGCTGTCCGAGCTCCAGCATCACGTAGTTGGTGACGTCCACGGCGAGCGACACCGGGCGGACGCCCGCGCGGAACAGCCGCACGCCCATCCGCAGCGGCGTCTGGGCGGACGGGTCGAACCCGCGCACCTCGCGCAGGACGAACCGGTCGCAGCCGGACGCGTCGTCGATCGACGCCGGGTACACCTCGCCGGAGCCGTCCGGCAGCGCGACGTCGGCCGGGTCGTGGAACGGGACGCCGTAGGCGGTCGCGGCCTCGCGGGCGATGCCGCGGATCGACAGCGCGTACCCGCGGTCCGGGGTGACGGCGATGTCGAGGACGTCGTCGCGCAGGCCGAGCAGCTCCATGGCGTCGGCGCCGACGACGGTGTCCGGCGGCAGCACCAGGATGCCGTCGTGGTCGTCGCCGATCGCCAGCTCGCGGACCGAGCAGATCATGCCCTCGGACATGCGCCCGTAGGTCTTCCGCGCGCCGATCTTGAACCCGCCGGGCAGCTCGCCGCCGGGCAGGATGACCACGACGTGGTCGCCGACCGCGAAGTTCGTCGCGCCGCAGATGATCTGCTGCGGCTCGCCGGTGCCGTTGGCGTCGCCGACGTTCACCGTGCAGAACCGGATCGGCTTCTTGAAGCCGGTCAGCTCCTCGATGGTCAGCACCTCACCGACCACGAGCGGGCCGACGATGTCGGCGCCCGCGCGATCGACGGTCTCGACCTCGAGGCCCACGTCGATCAGCTTCGCGGCCAGCTCGCGGCCGGTGATCCCCTCGGGCAGCTCGACGTACTCGCGCAGCCAGGAAAGCGGGGCCCGCATCAGATCTCCATCCCGAACGGAAGGGTGAAACGGACGTCGCCCTCCACCATGTCGTGCATGTCCTCGACACCGTGCCGGAACATCAGCGTCCGCTCGACACCGAGGCCGAACGCCCAGCCGCTGTAGCGGGTGGTGTCGATGCCGCAGGCCACCAGCACGCGCGGGTTGACCATGCCGCAGCCGCCGATCTCGATCCAGCCCTCGGACGAGCAGGTGCGGCACGGCTCGCCGCCCGGCTCGGCCGACGCCCCGTGGCACACGAAGCACTGCATGTCCACCTCGGCGGACGGCTCGGTGAACGGGAAGTAGGACGGGCGGAACCGGGTCTTCAGGCCGCCGCCGAACATGCCGGTGACGAACGCGTCGATCGCGCCGCGCAGGTCGGCCATCGTCAGGCCCTCGTCCACCGCCAGGCCCTCGAGCTGGTGGAAGACCGGGGCGTGCGTCGCGTCCAGCTCGTCGGTGCGGAAGGTGCGGCCCGGCGCGACCACGTACACCGGCAGGTCACGCGACAGCAGGGAGCGGATCTGGACCGGCGAGGTGTGCGTGCGCATCACCACGTCGGACTCCTCCGACTCCACGAAGAACGTGTCCTGCATGGAGCGCGCGGGGTGGTCGGGCTTGAAGTTCAGGGCGTCGAAGTTGAACCAGCCCGCCTCGACCTCCGGCCCCTCGGCGACCTCGAAGCCCATGGCGACGAACACGTCGGCCATCCGCTCCTGGAGCGTGGTCAGCGGGTGCCGGGCACCGCGCGGCGCGCGGTCCCAGGGCAGGGTGACGTCGACGGTCTCCTCGACGAGGACGCGCTGGTCGCGTTCCTCCTCCAGCTCGGCCTGGCGCTTCTTCATCGCCTGGGCGACCGCGCCGCGGGCCGCGCCGACGCGCTTGCCCGCCTCGGCCTTGGCCTGCGGCGGCAGCGCGCCGATCTCCCGGTTGGCCAGGGCCAGCGGCGATCGGTCGCCCGCGTGGGCGAGCCGGACGGCCTTCAGGTCGTCCAGGTCGGTGGCGGCGGCGATCGCGGCGAGCGCCGCGTCTCGGGCCTTGTCGAGCTCCGCGGGTTGCAGCGCGGTCACCTCGACGGGGTCGTAGGACTTGTTGGGTGCAGACATGGTGATGTGATGACTCCGGTCGGCGTGGGACGTCCGCAGTCTAGTGCGCGGACGGGAAAGATCCGGAAAAGCGTGCGTCTGCGCGCCGCCCGCGCGGGGAGCCCGGTGCCGTGGCGGCTGAGCGGACGCTCAGGCGGTGGCGTGGTCGGGGGCCCCGGCGGGCACGGTAAATCGGAACTCGGCGCCGCCGCCGGGCGCGCGCCGCACGGTGATCGCTCCGCCGTGCGCCTCGACGAGGCCCTTCACGATGTAGAGACCGAGACCGGTGCCGCCACGGCGGCCGGAGGCGGGCCCGCGCCAGAACTGCCGGAAGACGCGCTGGGCGGCTTCGGGCGGAATGCCCTCGCCCTCGTCGCGTACCGACACCGCGGCTCCTTCTCCTTGTCCGTCCGGCTCCACCACGATCGTGACAGTACCAGCGCCGTGCCGCACCGCGTTTTCGACGAGGTTGCCGATGACCTGGTCCATCTTGTCGGGGTCGAGCCACAGCTCGGGCAGGTCGCCGCGGGCTTCGAAGCGGAACCGGTCGGCGGACTCGCCCGCCGCGACCCGGCCCGCGATGATCTTACGGACCTCCTCGGCGAGGTCCACCACCTGGCGGCGCATCTCCAGCCGCCCGGCCTCGATCCGGGACACGTCGAGCAGCTCGGTGATCAGCCGGGTCACCCGGTCGGCGTCGGCGTTCACCGTCTCCAGCATGACCAGCTTCTGGTCGTCGTTGAACCGGTGCCACTTGGACAGCAGGGTCGCGGTGAAGCCCTTCACGCTGGTCAGCGGCGACCGCAGCTCGTGCGCGACGGTCGAGACCAGGTCGGCGCGGTCGCGTTCGCGGCGGGCCCGGCGCAGCGCGTCCCGCAGCGTGACCGTGAATCGTTCCACACGTCCCTCCGCGTCCCGGCGGTAGGCGGCGCTCACCAGGAGCTCCGTGCCGTCCGGGAGGAAGAGGGTCTGCTCGGGGTGGCGCGTGCGGGTGGACAGGCCGTCGTAGGGCGCCGAGCACTTCCACCAGTCGCGGCCCTCGCCGTCGTGCAGCGGCAGGACGTCGCGGAAGTCACGGCCGATCGCCGCCTCCGCGGCGACCCCGGTGAGCCGCCGCGCGGCGATGTTGAACACCGCCACCCGGCCGTCCGGACCGGCGACGAGCAGGCCGTCCGGCAGGTCGTCGGGATCGAGCGCCCCGGGCCCGGGCGGGGCGACGTGCTCGGTCCTCGGACCGGGCACGCGCCGACGCGCGGTCGGGGAGTGCTCTCCACCCACGGACGGCCTCCAGAACACCGGACGGGACGCGGCCTGACGACAACAGACTCTATCCGGAGACGGCGACGCCGCGGGACCCGAGAGCCTCCGCCGGGCAAGCGTTTTGTGTCCCTCACGACCACCCGCGGCCCGGCCCCCGGCAGGGGTCCGGGCCACGGGGACGACGGTCGGCCGTGATCAGCCGCGGCCCGCGGCGGTGGCCGCCTCGGCGGCGGCGACCGCGCCCGCGACGTCGGCGTGCAGCGGGAACAGGGCGTCCAGGCCGACGACGCGCAGCAGGCGCAGCTGCGCCGGACGGACCCGGGCGAGCCGGACCCGGCCGCCGTGCGCGGCGAGGGCGTTGCGGACAGACACCAGCACGCCGAGGCCGCTGGCGTCGCAGAACCGCACCCCGCCGAAGTCGAGCACCAGGTCGGCGCAGGCGGGCCCGCCGTGCGGGACGGCGAGCTCGGTCAGCCGGGCGCGGAGCGCGTCGGCGGTGCGCAGGTCGATCTCGCCGGCGACGGCGACGACCGTGGTCGTGCCGCGGACGGCGGTGAGCTCGGCCCGCAGCTGCGCGGTGGCCGCGCAGCCGGTCTCGGCCCGCAGCTGTGCGGCGCGTCCCGCCGCCGGGGCGCCCGCCGGACGACCCGCGGGGACGCCGGTGTGGCATCGGACCTCGGGTCCGCGCCGGGCCGTGTGCCGGGCCGCCGTCCCCCTGTGGTCGGTCATTCGATCCCCCATCTCGCGGCGTCGTAGCCGTCCCACGGACTCACCGTAGGCGGCCGTCAACGCGTGTGAATCCCCCGCTGGACCGGTTCGGCCCTCCTCCCGAGGAAGGAACCGCCGGTCCAAGGCGTCCGGCCCCGACCCGCCGCCGCGCGGCGGGTGGCGCGGTCCCCGCCGCACCATCCGGACGGGGTCCATCTTCGCAGGCCGCGCGGGGTACGGCGGCCGTACGGCGCGGAACCGTCCGGTTGCGGTCAGCGCCGAACCGGACGGCCCCATGGCGCCGTCTTCTTTGGGACCTCGCACGGCCGTGACCAGGACATCCCCCGAAAACAGGGCGAAACGGATGTACCCGGCCGGGAGGGCCGTCAGGCGCGCTGCGCCCGCGCGGAGGCGTACAGGCACACGGCGGCGGCCGTGGCCAGGTTCAGGCTCTCGGCGCGGCCGTAGATCGGGACGCGGACCACCTCGTCCGCGTGCCGGAGGGTCTCCTCCGGCAGGCCCCACGCCTCGTTACCGAAGACCCAGGCGGTGGGACGGGCCAGCAGCCCGTCGTCGAGGGCCTCGTCCAGGGTCCGGTCGCCGGCGCCGTCGGCGGCGAGCACGGTCAGCCCCGCGGCCTTCAGGTCGGCGGCCAGGCCCTCGAACCGCGGGCCCGTCACCACCGGCAGATGGAACAGGCTGCCCGCGGAAGCACGGACGCACTTGCCGTTGTAGGGGTCCACCGACGCGTCGGTGAACACCACGGAGTCGGCGCCGGCCGCGTCGGCGGTGCGCAGCACCGTTCCCGCGTTGCCGGGGTCGCGCACGTGCGCGAGGACCGTCACCAGCTTCGGCGAGGCCGCCAGGGCGTCGCCGAGCTGGACGTCCACGAACCCGCAGACCGCCAGCAGCCCCTGAGGGGTGACGGTCTGGGCGAGTTCGGCCATCACCTCGCCGCTCACCCGCAGAACCGGCACGCCCGCCTTCTCGGCGGCCGTGACCAGCTCCGGGTGGCGGCTCTCCGCCTCGGCGGTGGTGAACAGCTCGGCGAGCCCGCCGGGAATGGCCAGAGCCTCGCGGACGGCCTGCGGCCCCTCCGCGAGGAACCGGTGCTCCTGGCGGCGGAACGCACGCTTGGCGAGCCGTCGAGCGGCCTTCACCCGTGGTGATCGGAGCGAGGTCAGCTCGCGGCCCGCCATGTTCACGCCGGTTCTCGTGCCTCTTGTCGTTCCGGCCGCGCTCAGGCGGCCTTCTCGCCCTCGGCCGGCAGCGCGGCCTTGGCGATCTCGACGAGCGCCGCGAACGCGGCGGCGTCGTTGACGGCCAGCTCGGCCAGCATGCGGCGGTCGACCTCGACCTCCGCGGCCTTCAGGCCCTGGACGAACCGGTTGTAGGTCATGCCGTTCGCGCGGGCGGCGGCGTTGATCCGCTGGATCCACAGCCGGCGGAACTGGCCCTTCCGGTCCTTGCGGTCCCGGAAGGCGTAGGTCATGGAGTGGAGCTGCTGCTCCTTGGCCTTGCGGTACAGGCGCGACCGCTGGCCGCGGTAGCCGCTCGACCGCTCCAGGACGACCCGACGCTTCTTGGCGGCGTTGACCGCCCGCTTCACGCGTGCCACGTGTTGAACTCCTTCGTGGGGGCCGGCGACTCAAGTGCCGGCCGGTCGTACGGACTGCTGGTCTGGCGGCTGCTTACTTGCGCAGCAGCTTCTTGATGTTCTTCGCGTCGGCGGGCGACACCACGACGGTGCCGTCGAGACGGCGGGTCCGCTTGGTGGGCTTGTGCTCGAGCAGGTGGTTCTTGTTGGCGCGGCGGCGGATCACCTTGCCGGAGCCGGTCAGCTTGAACCGCTTCTTGGCCCCGCTGTGGGTCTTGGTCTTCGGCATGGCGCCGTCGTCTCCCTCTCGTTCGGACCCCCGTGCTCGGGCACGGAGGCGCGCCTGATCGGCGTTGCACCACGGGTCGCGCGGTGCGACGCCAGGTCAGGCTCAATGTACGTGCGTCTTCGCCCCGCTGCCGCGGGGCACGCCCCGTTCACGCGGGGCACGGACGGCCCCGCCGGGGTGCGGCGACGCTCAGCCCTGGGCGGACTCCTGCTCGTGCTCCTGCTCCCGGGCGGCGCGCTCGGCCTTGGCCTCGGCCTTGGCCTCGGCCTTCTTCTTGTGCGGACCGAGAACCATGATCATGTTTCGGCCGTCCTGCTTCGGACGGGACTCGACGAAGCCGAGATCGTCGACGTCCTCGGCGAGGCGCTGGAGCAGCCGGTAGCCCAGCTCGGGGCGGGACTGCTCACGACCACGGAACATGATGGTCACCTTGACCTTGTCCCCGGCCTTGAGGAACCGCACCACGTGACCCTTCTTGGTCTCGTAGTCGTGCGGGTCGATCTTCGGCCGGAGCTTGATCTCCTTGATGACCGTGTGCGCCTGGTTCTTCCGCGCCTCACGCGCCTTCATCGCGGACTCGTACTTGAACTTGCCGTAGTCCATGAGCTTGGCGACGGGCGGGCGCGCGGTGGGCGCCACCTCGACCAGGTCGAGGTCCGACTCACGCGCGAGTTCAAGGGCCTTGGCGATGGGAACGATTCCCACCTGTTCGCCGTTCGGGCCGACGAGCCGGACCTCGGGCACGCGAATGCGGTCGTTGATACGCGGTTCGGCGCTGATGGGACCTCCTAGGAGCCGTACCTGTGCAAGCTTGCGACCGGTGTACCCCGGAGCCCTTCATGCGAAAAGCCCCGCACGACACGCATGCGGGGCCACCTTCGGTCGAGCGCATGCCCCCGCCGGGGCGGCGCGCTCAGGAACGGACACCGAGGTGCCGTCCACGGACCGGGACCCACCGGCCGATGGCCGGTCAGGTGGGAGGTGGCCTCCGCTTGAACGTCCGGCGCACTCCCTCCGCGAGGAAGAAGGCGCAGGACCGGTCGACCACCAAGACTAACACCTTCCTGGGACTCCTTGTTCCACCCTCACCGGGAACCGTCCGATTCGGCCGGGGCCGGCGCCGGAATTCCGGCTGGTCGTCCCGCTTGACGGGCCCGGGGTCAGCGACCAGGGGCGTCGGCGGGGCCGTCCTCGGTGAGAACGATGATCCGGTCGTCCTCGGCGAAGGTGAGCGGGAGGCCCTTGTCCGGGTTGAGCACCACGCCGAAGGAGGGCGGGACGAGGGCCTGCGCACCGACACGGTAGCCGATCGCCACGTCCCCTCTGCGGCGCACGGCCTCGACGACGGTGTGAAAGTCCATGGGCACGCCCGTCCACACGTAGTGGGTGACGGGCGTGAGGTAGATGTCAACACCCCGGGATCGAACAGGTGATCGAGCACGTCGGCCAGGTGCCGGTCCTCCGACAGCCGGACCATGAGCAGGCTGAGCAGCTTGTCCCCGACGACGAAGTCGTCCGCGCGGGTGACCTGGGCGAGCCGCCGGTTCCGCTCGTCGCTCATCTCGCTGACGATCGCGCACCGGCGGCCGTGCCCGGCCTGCATCTGGCGCAGGTGCAGCAGGGTGATCAGCGCGCGACTGTCGGCGTACTGGGCGTCGTCCTCGTCGTAGAGCACGATCACCTGGCCGTAGGACGCCGGGTCGCACGCCTCCAGCGCGGCGCGGGTGCCGGTGTCGCCGAGCGCGAACGCCACGTCCAGGCGGGTCAGGTCCGGCCGCGCCTCGTCCAGCTGGGACGCGCCGTCCGGGAGGTCGGCGACCACGTCGAGCCGGGAGCCCGCGGTGACGTGGGCGTCCAGGCGCCGGACGATCCCGGCGGCCCGCCGGTTCCAGCCGAGCATCAGGGTGCGGGACGGCCGGGTCCCGCGGTCGGGCGGCGGCGCGGCGGCCCGCTCGACGATCTCGCCGTCCCAGCGCACGGGGCCGGCGTCGCCGGCGGCGGAGATCGCGGTCACCTCGTCGCCGTCCTCGAACACCGCGTCCATCGGCGGACGCGGCTCCACCGGCCCGCGGGCCCGGCGGATCCCGACCACCGCGGCCCGCGGGTACAGGTGCAGCACCTCGCCGAAGGCGCGGCCGGTGACGGCGGGCTCGCGGGTCAGGGTGATCTCGTCCCCGGCGAAGTCGAGCAGGTCCTGGTAGACGACGGCGAGGCCGGACTGGAGGCAGGTCCGGACGATCAGCCGCGCGGCGATGTCGCCCGCGTCCACCAGGACGGTCTCGGCGCCCCCGGCGAGCAGCGCCGCCCAGCCCCGGCCCCGGCCAGTTCGGCGACCATGGGGAACACCTGGTCGGACCAGCCGATGATCACGGTGTGGCCCTTCTTCAGGACGGCCGTCCGGCCCTTGCGCAGCCCGTCGATCCGGTGGTGGACGCCGGAGGTGAGCAGGCCGACCAGGGCGCCGGCGAAGAACAGCCCGGCGAGGGCGAGGCCGATGACCCCGGCCCGGTGGAGCCAGCCGCCCCGGGCGGCGTCGCCGAGGTCGAACGCGTGGACCGCGTTCCGCCAGATCTGGGCGGCGGCGCCCGGGGCGGTGGGCCGCCGGTCGTCCACGACGACGAGCAGCGTGCTGAGCGCGATCACCAGCGCGACCGAGACGGCCGCCAGCCAGCCGATCAGGGCGGGCGTCCCCCGGGTCATGGTGTTGTCGAACCGGTAGCGCAACCGCTGCCGCGGCGTGGGACGTGGAGTGGGACCGTGCATCCGCTCTCCCCGGGACCATGATTACGTTGAGTAGCGAATATCTCACCCTTTGAAAAACGGGTCCGCTGCTCCGCGAGGGGCTGTCCAAAGGGCCTTGCCGGGGTGACCGCCGGAGGTGAGGTGCATCTTCCCGGACGGTGCGGACCGGCGGACCGATGCCGGGGTTACGGTTGGACCAGGACGGCCCGTCGGGCCGCGCTGCCAGGGGTTTCCGCCATGCCAGCATCCACCAGGCCAGCATCCGACGCTCCAGAACTCGCCGTGTCCTTTCCGCTGCCCGGCGCTCCGGCCCGGCTCGAGTTCGCGCAGAAGGCGTTCATCGTGTCCGGCGACCCGGTGTCCGGCGACCGGCTCCTGATGGTGCGCAAGGCCGACACCGATCCGCACCATCCGGGCCGCTGGGAGGTGCCCGGCGGTCGGCTGGACGTCGCCGGCGACCTCGATCTCGACGACCACATCCGGCGCGAGGTGTGGGAGGAGGTCGGGCTGAAGATCGATCCGGGGCCGCCGTTCCACCTGTGGGAGTGGTTCATGCCGGACGGGTCGGGCGAGCGGGTCCGGGTGGTCGCGGCGGCGCGGCACTGCCGCCCGCTGACCCTGGACGTCAGCCCGGAGAACCGGGTGCCGGACGACCACCTCGAGGAGTCGGCGTGGATACCGCTCGGCGCGGTGGCGTCGATGGACCTGATCCCGAGCCTGCGTCCGGTGCTGCGGGAGTTCCTCCGCCGGTACCCGGCGATCCGCTGATGCCTCCGCGCGACCGTCCGGACGGCGCGGCGGCGACCGGCGGACCGTCCGGGACGGCGGTCGGGGAGCCGGGGCTCGAGGGCGCGGCGCGGCGGCGGTTCTCGGTCGTGGTCATGGGCGACGTGCGCATCGAGGTGCGGGGGACGCTGACGGACGTCCGGTTCTCCGAGGTGACGGCCGACCGGCTGGCGTACGCGCCCGCGCGCGCCGTGGTCGGCGGGACGGCGGTGAACATGGCGCGCTGGGCGGTCCGGTACTTCCGGCGGGTGGCGGTGCTGGGCCGGATCGGCGACGACGGCTTCACCCCGGCCGTCCGGCGGGAGGTCCGCGGGATCGGGGCGCGTGACCTGCTGCGCGTCGAGCCGGGCGCCGCGAACGGCGTGACGGTCATGCTGCGTGACCGGGCTCCGGACGGCGGGCGCGGCGCGCGGCTGCTCGTCGCCGGGCGGGACGCGCCGGACCAGCGGCTCTCCCCCGCCGACGTGCGGGACGCGGCGCGTCCGATCCGCCGCGCCGACGCGCTGTGCTGCGACGGGTACGCCTCCCTCGCGCCGGTCTCGCGGGCGGCGCTGCGCACCGCGATGGAGACGGCGCGGGCGGCGGGCACGCTGGTGCTGTTCGACCTCGTCCCGCATGACGTGGACGTCCGGCTGCCCATCCAGGACGTGCTGGCGCCGCTCCCCCTCGCGGACATCGTGGTCAGCGAGGCCGGGACGGCGGCGCGGCTGCTCGGACGGCCCGTCCCGGTGGCGGCGGACGACGTGCGGGCGCTCGTCCCGTCGCTGGACGCGCTGGTGCCGGGGCGTCCGCTGTGGCTGCTGCGGTTCGGGCCGTCCTCGCTGGAAGGTGTGCTCGCGCATCGCCGGGACGACCTGACCCTCACCTACCCGTCCGGCTATCGGGAGGGTGTGGAGCGCGTCGGGTTCGGTGATCGGCTCGCGTCGGCCGAGTTGTACTGGTGGCTCGCCCGTCGGGCGGCGCGTTAGGCGGCGCGTCAGGCGGCGCGGCCGGTGTCTTCGACCGCGGTGCGGAGGACGTCCAGGGTGTCGTGGAAGCGCGCTTTGCTCTCGGGCGACGCGAAGACCTCCTGCCAGCGCCATGGGCCGGGTCGGCGCAGCGCGTTCGCGGCGGCCCGCCGAAGGTACTGACCGGGCGCACCGTCCCCCGGGTGGACGGTCGCGGTCCCCGATTCCTCGACGAGCAGGTAGGAGCGTCCGGCGCGGTGCCGTTCGGACAGGGCGGCGTGGCTCGCCTGGACGCCGTCCAGGCCGTCCCGCTCCAGGAGCGCGCGGACGCCGGTGACGCCCGGCAGCAGATGCCAGTGGAAGTGGTCGACGCAGGCCCCGCCTCCCTGCGGCCTGGCCGGGCCGTGCTCCAGGACGAGCAGAGCCGGATCCCCGTACGCGCTGCGGTAGAGGCGGGCGACCGTGCCGCGCCAGGCGAGCGCGCGCTCCCAGAGGTCGGGGCCGAAGGCTCCCGCGCACGGCAGGTGCGCGGCCGAGACGAGCAGCAGATGACCTGCGGCGAGCGGCGCGAGGTCGGGCATCAGGAAGAACGCGTCGTCGGCCGCGAGCACGGCGTCCCGTCCCGGCAGATCGGCGATCGTGTTCAACCGGAACAGCAGACCCGGGCACAACACACAGTCCACGTCCGTCCCCGCGGTCGACCGGCTTGTCGCCATGCCGCCTCCTCCGTTGTCCGGAGGGTGCCCGCCGGGACGTCCGCGATCTGCGCGGAACCGCCACAACCTTGACACCCGGACGGTAGATCACCTGTCCATCGGGGCACATACCCGGGAGAAGGCCCCGACAGTGAACCTCCCCCTGAACCAGCGATCGCAGCGCACCGGACGACCTCAGAGCCCCCGGACGGTCGGTGACGGGCCGGGCGGTGAGGTTCCGGGCGGCGACCGGCTGGACATGGCGCTGCTCCACCACGTGCTCGACGACTCCCTCGACGTCCTCCGCGACACCTACGCGCCGGTGAACGGCACCGGCGGCGGCTGGTACCACGAGCTGGCCCTGCCGGAGCCCGGCACGACCGCCACCGCGCTCGGCCTGCTCGCCTTCACGGCCGCCGGACGGCCCTTCGAGCACTTCGACGCCGGCCTGGCGTTCCTCGCCCACCGCCAGGTGGAGTCCGCCGACCCGCTGCGCGACGGCGGCTGGGCCACCAAGACCAGCCTCGGCATGCCGGTGGTGGAGGCGACCGCGTGGATCGCCCGGTTCCTCGCCGTCGCCCGCTGCGACCTGCGCCCGGACGCGCCGGACCTGCGCCGCGCCTACCTCTGGCTGCTGCGCAACCAGAACCCCGACGGCGGCTGGGGATCACTGCGCGGCGCGCCATCCCGGACCTGGCTGACCTGCCTGGCGCTGCGCGCGCTCGCCCGGCTCAACCCCTACGACCCGTCCGTCGAGCGGGGCGTGGAGTGGCTGACCGCCGACCGGACCGCGCTGCGGCCCGGCTGGGGCCCGACCCCGGCCGCCGCGCCGACCGTCGCACACACCGCGTTCGCGCTGGTCACGCTGGCCGAGGCCCGGCCCCGGCGGGAGGACGAGCGGCTGCTGAGCGCCTTCGACTGGCTCGCCGCGCACCTCGACCCGTCCGACGACCACACCTGGATCGAGACCTACGACGTGATGCCGCACGGCCCCGCCACGGCCCCGATCTGGCGGATGGCGCTGTGGCACTCCGGGCTGCCGATCGCGGTGACCGCGCTGGTGCACGACCCGCGCGGGGCGCCGGGGCCGCTGCTCGGACGGGCCGTCCGGACGCTGCTCACCAGCGATGTCGAGACGCCGTCCTGGGCCGGCCGTCCGGCGGACGGCCCCACCTCGCTGTGGACGCTCTGGTGGCGGCTGGACGCGCTGATCGAGCTGGCCCGGATGCCGCTCGCCCGCTCCCGCGACGTGCTGCACTGGCTGCCGGACGCCACGGTGGTGCAGCGGGCGCACGCCCGCGACCGGGCGCTGCCCGCGCTGCTGCCGGGTCGTCCGCGGCCTGATCCGGTCCGGTTCGTCCGGCGGTACTGGTCGTCGCTGCTGCTCGGCACGGTCGTGGCGGGCGGGCTCGGCGGGGTCGCCGCCCGCGCGTGGGGGTGGCGCGATTTCTGGCTCAGCGTGATCATCCCGATGGCGATGACCACCGCGCACGAGTCCCTGCGCCGCCGCAAGACGGCCGAGTGAGCGAGCGGGCGCGGCCCAGACGGAGCGGAGGGTCGGACAGAGCGGCTGGTCAGACAGAGCGGAGGGTCAGACGAAGCGGCGGGTCAGGCGGAGCGGCGGGCCAGTTCGGCCTCGCCCGCCGCGCGCATCGCCTCGACCGGAACGTCGTCGCGTCCGGTCATCAGGACGACCTGCCGCACCGCCTGGTGCAGCAGCATCTCGAAGCCCCCGACGACGCGTCCGCCCGCCACGGCGACCGCACGCGCCAGCGCGGTCGGCCACGGCGCGTACACCACGTCGAACAGGGCCGCCCCGGACGCGGCGACGGGCTCGGCGAACGCGTCGGCCGCCCGTCCGGGAAGCGTGGAGACGACCAGGTCGGCGGGGAGTGCCCCCTCGACCTCGTCCAGCCGGACGACCTGTGCGGACACGCCGAACCGCGCTCCCACCTCGACCGCCTCGGCCGCCCGTTCCGGGCTGCGCACCGCGACCGAGACCCGCGGCACCCCGAACCGGGACAGCGCGGCCAGCGCGGACGCGGCCGTCGCGCCACCGCCCAGGACGAGCGCCGACGCGACGCCGTCCAGCCCGGCCTCGCGCAGCGCCGTGACGATCCCGTGGACGTCGGTGTTGTCGGCGGCGCGCAGCCCGTCCCGCAGGACGAGCGTGTTCGCGCCGCCGACCTTCGCCGCGAGGTCGGACACCGAATCGGCGAGCGACAGCGCCACCCGCTTCAGCGGCATCGTCAGCGAAAGCCCGCGCCACGAGCCGTCCAGGCCGGCGAGGAACCCCTCCAGGGCGTCCTCGCCGACCTCGAACGCGTCGTAGGACCAGTCGTCCAGGCCCATCTCGGCGTACGCGGCGCGGTGCAGCACCGGGGACAGCGAGTGGGCGACCGGCGACCCCAGGACGGCGGCGCGGGCGGGGCTCACTTGCCCGCCGGGTGCTTGGCCAGCCACTTGTCGAGCTTGGCCTTCATCGTCGTGAACTCCGCCTCCGTCGTCCCGTACTCGGTGTAGCCGGTGGACGGGTTGGTGGTGACGAAGAACACCCAGTCGCCCGCCGCCGGGGCCAGCGCGGCCTTCAGCGCGTCGTCGCTGGGGTTGTCGATCGCGCCGACAGGCAGCGGCTTCACCTTGTAGGAGTTGTAGGGCGAGTTGACCTTCGTGTCATTGATGGTGACGTGGAGGGTCCGCTTGTTCAGCGCGTACAGGACGGTCGTGTCGAGCTGCAGCGGGCGGCCGATCTTGATCCGGTTGTAGAGCACCCGCGCGATCTTCGGGTAGTCCGCCTTGGTGCCGCCCTCCGCCTGCAGGAGGCTGGCGAGGGTGACGACCTGGCCCGGGTCGAGCCCGACGGTCTTGGACTTGTTGACCAGGTCGAGCTCGCGCGCCTGCTGGTTGAACCGCTCGACCATCATCTTGAGGATGTCCTTGGCCGGGGAGTTCGGGTTCAGGTTGTACTGCCCCGGGTAGAGGTAGCCCTCCACCTTGCCCTTGGCGTAGGACGGCAGGCCGAGGCCCTTGCCGTCCTTGGCGGCCGCCTGGAAGTTCCGCACCGGGATGTGGGTCTTCTTCGACAGCTTCTCGTAGACCTCGATGGCGCGCAGGCCCTCCGGCAGCGTGATCATGTTGCCGGCCCGGGCCTTCGGGTCCAGCAGCAGCGCCATCGCCGCCTTGGACGACATCCGCAGCCGCATCTGGTAGTACCCGGGTGGGAGGCTGGAGGCCTTCGGCTCCTTCCCGTACACCTTCAGGAACGCCCGGACGCTCTTCACCACGTCGTGCTGCTGCAGGGTCGCGGCGATCGACGATCCGGAGTCGCCCTCCTTGACCTGGACGATCACGTTGCCCGAACCGGGGCCGGCGTAGTCCGGCGGATGCATCCGGCCGTCGAGCCAGGCGTACCCGAGGACGCCGCCCGTGCCGACGATCGCGACCAGGAACGCCAGCGCGAACATCACCGCCGCGCGTCCCTTGCCCTTGCGGCGGCGCTGCTTCTTGCGGGAGCGCCGCTGGTCGCCGCGGCTGAGCTCGTCGCCCCGGTTCAGCTGGTCGTCGAGGAGGCTTCCGCCCTGACCCTGACCCTGGCCCTGCCCCTGACCCTGGCCCGGCTCCTCGTACTCGTCGTACTCGTCGTCGTAGTACTCGTCCTGGTCGTACTGCGGTTGCTCGTACTGCGGCTGACCGTGCTGCGACTGGGCGTAGTTCTGGCCGGGCTGCTGCCCCGGATGGCCCTGGGCCTGGCCCTGCTGACCGTACTGGTCGTACTGCCCCTGGCCGCCGTACTGCTGCTGCTCGTACTGCTGAGGCTGCTCGTACTGCTGCTGTCCGTACTGCTGGCCGCCGCCCTGTCCCTGTCCCTGGCCGTGCCCCTGCCCCTGGCCGTACTGGGCGCCCTGAGCGTAGGGATCCTGGCCGTACTGGTTCTGGGGGGACTGACCCTGCGGGTACCGGTCCTGGGGGGGCTGGTCCTGGGAGTGCCGGCCTTGGGGGCGCCGATCCTGGGGAGGCTGCTGGCCTTGGGGCTGCCGGCCCTGCTGGCCTTGCCGGCCTTGCTGGCCTTGGGGCTGCTGGCCCTGGGGGCGGGCCCGGCGACCGCGGCCACGGCCTCGGCCTCGGCCGGACCGTTCGTCGTCGTCGTTCTGGGGGTCGGAGAAGAAGTCCATGCCGCTCACCCGCTCCTCCGGACGACGCTCTCGCCCGGTGGACGCCCGGTCAGCCGTTCACCGTCCAGGGCCGCCTGCAGCAGGACCGCCGCGGCGGCCTGGTCGACGACCTTCCGCCGGGCCTGCCCGTGGACTCCGCCCGCGCGTAGACCGCTCTCGGCGGTGACGGTGGTGAGCCGCTCGTCGTACAACCGGACCGCCTCAGGGGATAGACGGCCCGCCAGCATCGCGGCGAACCTCCGGGCGGACGCCGCCGCCGGGCCCTCACGGCCCGACAGCGACGTCGGAAGTCCCACGATGACCTCGATCGCCTCGTTCTCCTCGACCAGCCTCACCAGCCGGTCGACGTCCCCCTTGCCCGCCTTCACGGTCTCCAGGGGAGAGGCGAGGACGCCGCCGGGGTCGCTGCGGGCCACGCCGATCCGGACGCTGCCCACGTCGACTCCGAGTCGGACTCCGATCCTCATGCGGCCCCTACGGCTCGTTCGACGGCGGCCAGCGCTTCGCCGATCTTGCCGGCGTCCGCGCCTCCGCCCTGTGCGAGGTCGTCCTTGCCTCCGCCGCCCCCGCCGAGGGTCTTGGCGGCGAGGCCGACGAGCTGCCCGGCCTTCAGGCCGCGCTCGCGGGCGCCCTCGGTCAGCGCGATCACCACGACCGGACGGTCCTTGGGCGCGCCCGCGACCATCACCACGGCCGGACGGCCCTGGAGGCGGCCGCGCACGTCCACGGCGAGCTTGCGCAGGTCGTCCGCGCCGGTGCCGTCGGGGGCGCGGTGGCCCACGAAGGCGATCCCGTTGACGTCCACGGCCTGCTCGGCGAGACCGGCCGCGGCCTGCAGCACCTGCTGGGCGCGGACCTTCTCCAGCTCCTTCTCGGCGTCGCGCAGCCGGGTGACGATGCCGGAGATCCGCTCGGGCAGTTCCTCCTTGCGCGCCTTCAGCTGCTCGGAGAGCTGGTTGACCAGCACGCTCTCGCGGGCCAGGAAGCGGAACGCGTCGATGCCGACCAGCGCCTCGACCCGGCGGACGCCGGCGCCGATGGACGACTCGCCGAGCACCTTGACCAGGCCGAGCTGCCCGGACCGCGCGACGTGCGTGCCGCCGCACAACTCCCGGGAGTAGTCGCCGATCTCCACGACCCGGACCTCGTCGCCGTACTTCTCGCCGAACAGGGCGAGCGCGCCCATGGCGCGGGCGTCGTCGATCGAGGTGTGGAAGGCCCGGACGTCCAGGTCGTTGACCAGGACCTCGTTGACCTCGTCCTCGACGTCGCGCAGCACGCTGACCGGGACGGCGCCGGAGGCGGTGAAGTCGAACCGGAACCGGCCGGGCGAGTTCTCCGAGCCGGCCTGGGCCGCGGACTCGCCGAGCGCCCGCCGGAATCCGGCGTGCACCATGTGCGTCGCCGAGTGGGAGCGGGAGATCGCGTGCCGCCGCTCGACGTCGACCTCGGCGTAGGCGGTGTCGCCCGTGCGCGCCTCGCCGCCGCGCACGACGCCCCGGTGCACGACCAGGCCCTTCAGCGGCGCCTGGACATCGCGGACCTCGATGGACGCGCCGTTGCCGAGCCGGATCGCGCCGGTGTCGGCGAGCTGGCCGCCGCCCTCGGCGTAGAACGGGGTGCGGTCGAGGACGACCTCGACCTCGGTGCCCTCGCCGGCGGCGGGCACGTTGGCGCCGTTCACCAGCAGGCCGACCAGGCGGGCCTCGCCGATCAGCTGGCCGTAGCCGATGAAGTCGACCTTGCCGCCCGCCTCGGTGAGCAGGGCGTCCAGGACGGAGACGTCCAGGTTGCCGGTCTTCTTCTCGCGCGCGTCCTGCTTGGCGCGGTCGCGCTGCTCCTTCATCAGGCGGCGGAAGCCGTCCTCGTCCACCGACAGGCCCTGCTCGGCGGCCATCTCGAGGGTGAGGTCGATCGGGAAGCCGTAGGTGTCGTGCAGCTTGAACGCCTGGTCGCCGGCGAGCACCTTGGCGCCGGAGCCCTTGGTGTCCGCGACGGCCGTGTCGAAGATCGTCGTGCCGGTGCGCAGCGTGGAGAGGAAGGACTCCTCCTCCGCGTCGATCACCGTGTGGATGTTCGCGGCGGTGCGGATCAGCTCGGGGTACTGCTCGCCCATCGCCTTGATCGCGACGGCGGTCAGCTCGTGCATGAGGCCGGCGTCCTGCGCGCCGAGCAGCCGCAGGTTGCGGATCGAGCGGCGCAGGATGCGGCGCAGCACGTAGCCGCGGCCCTCGTTGCCGGGACGGATGCCGTCGGAGACCATCATCGTGCCGGACCGGACGTGGTCGGCGACGACCCGCAGCGACACGTCCGCGCGGTGCTCGCGTCCGTAGGACGTGTCGGTGAGCTCCGCGGCGCGGTCGAGGACCCGCCGGAGGGTGTCGGTCTCGTAGATGTTCTCGACGCCCTGGAGGACGGCGGCCATCCGCTCGAGGCCCATGCCGGTGTCGATGTTCTTGTGGGCGAGCGGCCCGAGGATCGGGAAGTCGTCCTTGCCCTCGCCCGCGCCGCGCTCGAACTGCATGAACACCAGGTTCCACACTTCGAGGTAGCGGTCCTCGTCGACGACCGGCCCGCCCTCGCGGCCGTACTCCGGGCCGCGGTCGTAGTAGATCTCCGAGCACGGGCCGCACGGCCCGGGGACGCCCATCGACCAGAAGTTGTCCTCCATGCCGCGGCGCTGGATGCGCTCGGTGGGGACGCCGACCTTCTTGTTCCAGATCTCGGCGGCCTCGTCGTCGTCATGGAAGACGGTGACCCAGAGCCTCTCCTCGGGGAACCCGAACCCGCCCTCGCCCTGGGGCTTGGTCAGCAGGTCCCAGGCGAACGGGATCGCCTGCTCCTTGAAGTAGTCCCCGATCGAGAAGTTGCCCAGCATCTGGAAGAACGTGGCGTGCCGGGTGGTCCGGCCGACCTCGTCGATGTCCGGGGTGCGCACGCACTTCTGGGAGCTGGTCATCCGCTGCGACGGCGGCGTCCGCTGGCCGAGCATGTACGGCTTGAACGGGACCATCCCTGCGTTCACCAGCAGGAGGGTCGGGTCCTCGGCGACCAGGCTGGCCGAGGGCACCACCAAGTGCCCGCGCTCTTCGAAGAACTTGAGGAAGCGGCGCGCGACCTCTGCCGACTCCATATCAGTGGCCATCCTTGTCGTTGACGATCGTGTAACGCGCCCTCAGGACCCTGCGCCGGGCGCGGGGCTCCTCGGGTTCGGGGAGGGTCCGGTCGATCCCGACCGCCTCCCGCAACTCCTCTTCGCGCGCGGAGGTCTCCGCCTTCACATCGGCGGCGAAGTCGCGCAGCCTGCGGCCCGCGCCCTGCCCGGCGTTGACGGCCCGGACGGCGACACCCTCGGGCGACCACTCGTGGGCCAGGCGCTCCACGCGCCGCTTGACCCGGTGCGAGGCGTACACGCCCGCACCGGCGCCGACCGTGAGCCAGAACAGCCGCTTCACCGCCGCCTCCCGCCGCGTCCGGGCGTCCCGGACGTTCCGCTGCCGCCGCGCGCGGTGCCCCGCGACGCCTGGGCCGGGAGCTGCGGACGGCTCGGCGGCCGCTCCTCCCCCGCCCGGTTGCCGAGGGCCTTGCGCACCCCGTAGGAGAACGCGGCCGCCTTGACCAGCGGCCCGCCGACGACCGAGGTCATCACGGTGGTGACCGCCGAGACGTTCTGGGTGACCGTGCCGACCTGTTTGGTGATCACATCGGTGCGGCCGAGCTGCTCGTTGGCACGGCGGACGGTGCGGGCCATGTCGTCCATCAGCGGCCCCGCCTGCTCGCCGAGGTCGGCGACCATCTTGGTCGCCTCGCCGATCAGCCGGGCGAGTTTGAGGAGCGTGTAGGCGAGGAAGGAGACCAGCACCGCCCAGAACACGGCCACGATGAGACCTGCTAGCTGTCCACCAGTGAGCATCAGGGCTTTCCGTTCGCTGTGTCGTC
This sequence comes from Spirillospora sp. NPDC052269, assembly GCF_040679435.1. NCBI lineage: Bacteria > Bacillati > Actinomycetota > Actinomycetes > Streptosporangiales > Thermomonosporaceae > Spirillospora > Spirillospora sp. NPDC052269. The sequence goes on along the minus strand of NZ_JBFAUU010000024.1, from coordinate 88,867 downwards.
TGTACGCGGTTTCGGCCATGGCCGGGCTGGTCTGACAGACCTTACCGTGGTCCGGCCCCGGTGGCGGGCCACCCGTCCAGCCCTCCACCGAAGATCATCTCGGCCCCGCCGGAGCCCGGCCCCAGGCCTGGTTCAGTTCTCCTTCGGACGGGACGTACCACGCAGAACGGCGCGGATTCGCCCCAGAACCTCCGTGAATCGGGCCTCGGCGCCGTGCCGGGTCGGCCGGTAGTACTCGCGCCCGTGCACGTTGTCGGGAGCGTACTGCTGCCGGACGACCCCGCCGGGGTGGTCGTGGGCGTATTTGTACCCCTCACCATGCCCGATCTTCGCCGCGCCCTTGTAGTGCGCGTCACGCAGGTGCCCCGGGACGGGCCCGACGAGCCCCTTGCGGACGTCGCCGATCGCCTCGTCCACGGCCTTGATCACGGCGTTGGACTTGGGCGCGACCGCGAGGTGGATCACGGCCTGGGCGAGGTTGATCCGGGCCTCGGGCAGCCCGACGAACTCGACCGCCTGGGCGGCCGCGACGGCGGTCTGGAGCGCGGTCGGGTCGGCCATGCCGACGTCCTCGCTGGCGTGGACGATCAGCCGCCGGGCGATGAACCGCGGGTCCTCCCCGGCCTCGATCATGCGGGCGAGGTAGTGCAGCGCGGCGTCGGGGTCGCTGCCCCGGATGCTCTTGATGAAGGCGCTGATGACGTCGTAGTGCTGGTCGCCCTCGCGGTCGTAGCGGACGGCGGCCCGGTCGACGGCGCGCTCCAGCACCGCCACGTCGATGGTCCTGCCGGGCTCGGCGACCATCGCGGCCGCCTCCAGGTAGGTGAGGGTGCGGCGGGCGTCGCCGCCGGCGAGCCTGATCAGGTGGTCCTCGGCGGCGGGGGCGAGGGCCGACTCGCCCTTCAGGCCGCGCTCGTCGGCGAGGGCACGGCGGATCACCTCGCGCAGGTCGTCCTCGGCGAGCGGCTCGAGCGTGAGCAGCAGCGACCGGGACAGCAGCGGGCTGATCACCGAGAAGAAGGGGTTCTCGGTGGTCGCGCCGATGAACGAGACCCAGCGGTTCTCCACGGCGGGGAGCAGCGCGTCCTGCTGGGCCTTGTTGAAGCGGTGCACCTCGTCCACGAACAGGACGGTCTGGCGGCCGCTCATGCCGAGCTCGCGGCGGGCCAGGTCGATCTCGGCGCGGACCCGCTTCACCCCGTCGGTGACGGCGGAGATCTCCACGAAGCGGCGGCTGGTGACATGGCTCACCACCGTCGCCAGCGTGGTCTTGCCGGTGCCGGGCGGGCCCCAGAGCACCAGCGACATGGGGGCGTCCCGCTCCACGAGCTGCCGGATCGGGGTGCCGGGGCCCAGCAGGTGCTGCTGGCCGACCACCTCGTCCAGACCGCGCGGGCGCATCCGCACCGCGAGCGGTTGGTGGGCGCCGACGGCCACCGGGTTCGCGCCGTTCCCCGGCAGGGGTTCAGGCCCCCGCTGAGGCTCCGGCTCGGCGGCGGTCGGGTCGTCGAAGAGGCCCTCCGGCTCCCCTGCTCCCAGGCTGCTCGTCACCTTCCGACACTATCTCGGTTCGGTGACAAGTCTGGTTGATCGGGAACGCGTGGATCGTGAGCGGCGTTGGTCCGTCCCGGAGGTGAACCGAACCAGGTGACCGGAACGGCGGTCCGGGCCGCGCGGCAGCGCGCGTCCAGGAGCCTCGAGGGCACACCACAGCGACGCCACGGGCTGGCGGGGCTGCTCGTGGTGCTCTTCGCCGTCGCCGGGCTCATGTTCAGCTACGGGCTCGAGCACGCCCCGCCGCCGGACCTCTGTCACCCGCACGACCACGTCACCTGGCTCGTCCCGGGCTCCGACGGTGCCCACCACCGGCCCGCCCTGACCGCAGGCGGGCCGCCGTTCTCGGAGTTCTCCTCGCACGACCGGACGCCGCACAGCCCCGTCGACACCTGCCTGTGCCTGGCCGTCCTGCTGGGCATCATGCTGCTCGCGCTGGCGACGCGTGCGGGACGGTGGCGGCTGCTGCTCCCGGCCCGCACAGGCTGGCGGTCGGCCGACCCGGCCCGTCCGTCCCCCGCGCCCCTCTCCCTGGCCTCCCTGCAGGTCCTCCGGCTGTAGAGGCCCCTTGGCCGCGCCCCCCGCGGCCTCGCCTCGACATCCCTGAGCACGGCCATCCGAGAGGACCTCTACAGCCATGTCCAAGAACGCGCGCTCGAACGCGCCCAAGAACACCCCGAACAAGGGCAAGCCCGCCGCCGGGAAGTCCGCGACCGGCAAGCCCTCCACCGGGAAGTCCCCCGCCGGGAAGCCCTCCGCCGGAAAGTCTGCCGCCGGGAAGTCCGCGCCGCGCAAGAACGCCCTGACGGAGCGGCAGACGCCGTGGGGCACGATCGCCTTCTTCACCGTGATCGGGCTGGTCGTGGCCGTCGCGATCGGCTTCGCGTTCAACCAGAACCGCTCGTCCGCCGCGGGAGCCAAGATCGAGGGCCTGGTCAGCAAGGAGGAGAAGAACCGCGACCACGTGAAGACCCCGGTCAAGTACGACACGAACCCGCCGATCGGCGGGGCGCACGACCCGCTCTGGCAGAACTGCGGGGTCTACACCAGCGCGCTCCGCAACGAGAACGCCGTCCACTCGCTCGAGCACGGCGCGGTGTGGATCACCTACCGGCCCGACCTGCCGCAGGACCAGGTGGTCAAGCTGTCGGCGAAGGTCGGCGCGACCGCCTACACCCTGCTCAGCCCCTACCCGGGTCTGGACGCCCCGGTCGTCCTGAGCGCGTGGGGCAAGCAGCTCAAGGTCCAGAGCGCCAACGACGAGCGGGTGGACGAGTTCCTGCGCGCGTTCGTGCAGGGCCCGCAGACGCAGGAGCCGGGCGCGGCCTGCTCCGGCGGCAAGGCCACCGCGTGACCGCCGTGTCCGAGGCCGAACCCGCGGCCGCCGTCCCCGGGCCTCCGCGCGGACGGCGGACGATCATCGTCCTCGTGGTGGCCGTCCTGGTGGTCGCCGCCGCCCTGACCGTCTGGACGCAGCGGTCGGACAAGCCCGCCTCCGAAGGCCCGGAAGCCGGGTTCGCGCGGGACATGAGCGTCCACCACGCGCAGGCCGTCGAGATGTCGTTCATCGTGCGCGACCGGACGCAGGACAAGCCCGTCCGGCTGCTCGCCTACGACATCATCAACACCCAGCGGGCCCAGATCGGCATGATGACGGCCTGGCTGGACGGCTGGGGCCTGCCGAAGACCGATCCGGCCGGGCCGATGCGCTGGATGGGCCACGGCGGGCACGGCGGGACGTCCCTCCCGGCGGGCGGCTCCATGCCCGGCATGGCCACGCCCGCGCAGCTCGCCGAGCTGGGGAAGGCACCCGGGCGGCAGGCCGAGACGCTGTACCTGCGGCTGATGATCGCCCACCACCGGGCCGGCGTCGCGATGGCCGAGGCCGTCCTCGGCCGGACCGGGAACGCCCAGGTCACCCGGCTCGCCCGGACGATGGTCGAAGGGCAGCAGGCGGAGATCACCCTGATGGAGGGGATGCTCACCGAGCGCGGCGCTCCCCCAGTGTGATCCACGGCGTGATCCACGGCGTGCGGGGCCGTCCGGCGGCGGCCTGACGGGCCGGGGCCGGTCCACGCGGACCGGCCCCGGCGGACCGCTTGACAGCGCCCGCCGATCGCGGGTGACTGGGCGGCATGACGTCCAGCGGAGCGAGCGGAAGCACAGGCGGCGGACAGGCCGGACGGAGCGGCGCAGGCGCCCTCCCCAGCGGTCCCGAGCTCCCCGGCGCCCGCGGACTCCCCCGCGGCGACGAGCTCCTCAGCGGCTACGAGCGGGCCCTGGACCTGTTCGAGGGCGTCGTCGCCGCGGTCCCGCCGGACGGCTGGGACGCGCCCACCCCGTGCGCCGGCTGGACGGCCCGCCAGGTCGCCGGGCACGTGACCGGCGGCCAGTACATGATCAGGGCCCTCGCCACCGGCACGCCGCGGGCCGACGTCAACACCGATCCCGAACGGTTCTGCCCGGGCGACGTCCTGCTCGCCTGGCGCGGCGCCCGCAAGGAGTGCACGACGGCGCTGTCGGACGAGGCGCTCGCCCGGCCCGTCCCGCTGGGCGGGCTCGGCGAGGTGCCGCTCGGCGACTTCCTCGCCGGGTACATCCTGGAGCCGCTCGTCCACGCCTGGGACCTCGCGGTCGCCACCGGACGGCCGTTCCGGCTGGACCCGGACCTGGTGCACCACGCCTTCGCCACCGCGCGGGTGATCGCCGCGCCGATGCGCGCCGAAGGCCATCTGGGCGCGCCGCTCACCGCCCCGCCCGGGGCCGACGAGCAGACCCGGCTGCTGTCCTTCCTAGGCCGCGCCCCGGCCGGGCACCGGGCCGGAACCTGACCGCCGCGGCGAACGCGGGCGAACCCCGGACATGAGTGAGCCCGGCGGCCCCCGAGGGCCACCGGGCTCAGCTCCTGCGACGTCGGATCAGGAGAACTCGGCGAGGGTGCGCTCGGCCTCCGAGAGCCAGGCGCGGCGGGCCTCCAGGGACTCCTCGGCGTCCCGGACGTCCTTGTCGCGGCCCGACGCGCGGGCCTTCTCCATGCGCTTCTCCAGCTGCTCGATCGAGGACCGAAGCTGGTTCACGGTCGCCTCGGCGCGGGCGCGCGCCTCGGGGTTGGTGCGCCGCCACTCCGACTCCTCGGCCGTCCGGACGGTCTCCTCGACCTTCCGGAGCCGGCCCTCGAGCCGGTCCCGCATCTCGCGCGGGACCATGCCGGCGGCCTCCCAGCGCTCCTGGATGCCGCGCAGCGCCTGCCGGGCCGCCCGCACGTCGGAGACCGGGAGCAGCTTCTCCGCGTCGACGAGGATGCGCTCCTTCTCCTCGGCGTTCCCCTGGAACTCGGCGTCGCGCTCGGCGAACACCGCGCTGCGTGCCTGGAAGAAGACGTCCTGCGCGCCCTTGAAGCGGCCCCACAGCTCGTCCTCGACCTCCCGGGAGGCGCGTCCGGCGAGCTTCCAGCGGCGCATCAGGTCGCGGTAGGCGGCGGCCGTGTCGCCCCAGTCGGTCGAGCCGGACAGGGCCTCGGCCTCGGCGACCAGCCGCTCCTTCTCGCGCCGGGCGCCATCGCGCTGGTCGTCCAGCGTGGCGAAGTACGCCTTGCGACGCTTGGTGAAGGCGTTGCGGGCGGTCGACAGCCGCTTCCACAGCGAGGTCTCGGTGGGACGGTCGACGCGCTCGGCGCCCTTCCACTCCTCGACCAGCTGGCGAAGCCGCTCGCCGCCGTTCTTCCAGTGCGTCTCCTCGGCCGCGATCCGCTCGGCCTCGGCGACGATGCGCTCCTTGACCTCGCGGGCCTCGGACCGCGCGTGCTCGCGCTGGGCCTTGACCTCCTCGCGGCGCTTGCCGACCAGCCCGTCCAGGCCGTCGAGCCTGCGCGCCAGAGCGTCCAGGTCGCCGACGGCGTGCGCCTCGGTGACCTGCTCGCGCAGCTTGGCGATGCTCTGCTGCGCCTGCTGGGGCTGCAGGTCGGTGGTCCGGACCCGCTGCTCCAGGAGGCCGATCTCGGTGACGAGAGCGTCGTACTTGCGCCGGTAGTAGCCGAGGGCCTCATCCGGGGCCCCGGCCTGCCAGGACCCGACGACGCGTTCGCCGTCAGCGGTACGCACGTAGACCGTGCCGTCCTCGTCCACCCGGCCCCAGGGATCGGTCGCGCTGGACACCCTTGCCTCCTGAATCGCGGGTCCGATCGTGTGCGCGCCGGAATGCGCGGTCGTGTCCACACTCATCGGACCCTCCACACCTTAGTATCCCGATCCCCTATTTCCCGGCGATCGCGACGTCCTCGATCGTGACCTTCTTCTTGGGCTCGCCCGTGCCGTCGCCTCCCGCCTTGGCGATGCCGGCCTTGGCGACCTTCGACAGCACGTCCATACCCGAGGTGATCTTGCCGAACACCGTGTAGTCGGGCGAGAGCTGCGAGTCCCCGTACACGAGGAAGAACTGGCTGCCGTTGGTGTCCGGGCCCGCGTTCGCCATGGCGAGGGTACCGGCGGTGTACTTGGCGCCCTCGGTGTTCTCGTTGGCGAACTTGTAGCCCGGGCCGCCCGAGCCGGTGCCGGTCGGGTCGCCGCACTGCAGCATCTGCAGGCCGGTTCCCGTGGACAGCCGGTGGCAGTGGCTGCCGTCCCAGAACTTCTTGCTCGCCAGGAACGCGAAGGAGTTGGTCGCGCAGGGCGCCTTGGCCCCGTCCAGCGTCAGGCCGATGTCGCCCTGCGAGGTCTTGATCTTCGCGGACACCGCGCCGGCGTAGGCGGGCTTGGCCGGCGGCTTCGAGCCGTCCTTCAGGCCGCCCTGGTCCTGCGAGCCGTTGTAGGCGCACTCGCCGGGCTTGGCCTTGGACTGGTCGGCCTGGGCCGAGGTCTTGGCGTCGCCCTTCTTCTTGTCGTCCTTGTTCAGGGCGAACGCGGCGGCCGAGCCGCCGCCGATCACGACGACGGCCGCGACGGCCGCGCCGACGATCCGCAGGTTGCGGGCGCGGGCCTGCTCGGCCTCCCGGCGTGCCTGCTGGCGCTCGTAGCGCTGACGCGCGAGCTGCTTCTTGCGGTCCTTCGCCGCCACGTGCCCTGCCCCTCGTGTCGATCATCATGTGATCAGGTGAACGTGCAGCGCATAGTAGCGGTACCGGGACGGTCGTTGGCCCCGGCAGGCCGCGCCGGGCGGACCCCTGGACCCGCCGACACGGCGATCCCGGGATCTCGTTCGCGGGGGGACCGGCCGCGCCGGTACCCTCGTAGGACCGCGTGTGCGGCGGTGACGGGCCGGTTCCGGCCAGATCGCCGGACCGCCGCGCCGTCCGGAAGCGGACGGCGCGCGGGCGCCCCGCGTCCACCGCACACTCAGCGAATTCACAGGAAGGACGGCCGTGCTCGTCGCCGGGTTCCCCGCCGGATCGTTCGCCGCGAACTGCTACGTCGTGGCGCCCGCCGCGGGCGAGGAGTGCGTGATCATCGATCCCGGCCAGGACGCCGCCGCCGGGATCGACGAGATCCTGCGCGAGCACCGGCTGAAGCCGGTCGCGGTGCTCCTCACGCACGGCCACATCGACCACGTCTGGTCGGTGGCGCCGGTCTGCGGCGCCAAGGACGTCCCCGCGTTCGTCCATCCGGACGACCGGGACCTGCTGACCGACCCCGGCAAGGGCCTGTCCCTCGCCGCCGCGCAGCAGTTCCTGGGCGGCCTGACGCTCTCCGAGCCGGACGACGTCCGCGAGCTGTCGGACGGCGCGACCCTGGAGCTGGCCGGGCTGGAGATCACCGTCGACCACGCGCCGGGCCATACCGGCGGGTCGGTGACCTTCCGGACCCCGGCCACGCAGGAGATCCCCGACGTGATGTTCACGGGGGACCTGCTGTTCGCCGGTTCGATCGGACGCACCGACCTGCCGGGCGGCTCCTACGAGGAGATCATGGACAGCCTCTCCCGGGTGTGCCTGAGCATGCCCGACGAGACGGCCGTCCTGCCCGGCCACGGACCCCAGACGACCATCGGCCGTGAGCGCGCGACCAACCCCTTCTTGGCGGATCTGAAGCCCGCCGACGGCCCGCACAAGGGATTCTGACCCACAGACATGAGTTCGAGCTTCCAGGCCCCCAAGGGCATCAGTGAGTACGTGCCGCCCCGAGCGGACCTCTTCTACGCCGTGCGCGAGGCGTTCGCCGAGCGCGCCCGGCTGGCCGGATACGGCTATCTGGAACTGGCGGTGTTCGAGGACACCAACCTGTTCAAGCGCGGTGTCGGCGAGTCCACCGACGTCGTCTCCAAGGAGATGTACACCTTCACCGACCGGGGCAACCGGTCGCTGACGCTGCGTCCGGAGTTCACCGCCGGGGTGCTCCGCGCCGTCCTGGAGCACGGCCTGCACAAGCAGGGCGCGCTGCCGGTCAAGGTGTGGACCAGCGGCCCCGCGTTCCGCGCTGAGCGGCCCCAGCAGGGCCGCTACCGGCAGTTCTACCAGCTCGACCTGGAGGCGATCGGCAGCGAGGACCCGGCCGTCGACGCCGAGGTGATCGCGATCGCGGCGGGCTGGTACCGCTCGCTGGGCCTCACCCAGGTGCGGCTGCTGCTGAACTCGCTCGGCTGCAAGCAGTGCCGTCCGGCCTACCGGAGCCTGCTGCAGGAGTTCCTGCGCGGCCTGGACCTGGACGAGGCGACCCGCGAGCGCATCGAGATCAATCCGCTGCGCGTGCTGGACGACAAGCGCCCGGCCGTCCGCGAGCAGCTCAAGGACGCCCCGCTCATGGCCGACCACCTGTGCGGCGACTGCAAGGCGTACCACGACCGCGTCCGCGAGCTGCTCACCGGCCTCGGCATCGCCTTCGAGGACACCCCGACCCTGGTCCGCGGGCTGGACTACTACACCCGCACCACCTTCGAGTTCGACCACCCCCTGCTCGGCGCCCAGTCCGGCATCGGCGGCGGCGGACGGTACGACGGCCTGTCGGAGGACATCGGCGGCCCCGAGCTGCCCGGCATCGGCTTCGGCCTCGGCCTGGACCGGACGATCCTCGCCCTCGAGGCCGAGGGCGCCGAGTTCACGGCCAAGCCGCGCTGCGAGGTGTTCGGGGTGGCACTGGGCGAGGCGGCCGAGCGGCGCGTGTTCGACCTGGTCGCGGGGCTGCGCGAGGCCGGGATCGCGGCCGACATGGCGTTCGGGGGCAAGAGGCTCAAGGGCGCGATGAAGGACGCGGACCGGTCCGGGGCGCGGTACGCGCTGATCCTCGGCGAGCGGGACATCGCCGAGGGGATCGTCCAGCTCAAGGACCTGACCTCCGGGGAGCAGACTCCCGTCCCGCTCACCGACACCACTTCGACGTTGAAGGAAAGGCTTTCACGATGATCCGCTCGCACGAGGCGGGGACGCTCCGCAGGGAGCACGCCGGGCAGCAGGTGACGCTGGCCGGCTGGGTGGCGCGGCGCCGCGACCACGGTGGTGTCACCTTCATCGACCTGCGGGACGCCTCGGGCACCGCCCAGGTCGTCTTCCGCGAGGAGGACACCGCGCACGACCTGCGGTCGGAGTTCTGCGTCAAGATCACCGGCGAGGTCCGGGTCCGCCCCGCGGGCAACGAGAACCCCGAGCTGCCCACCGGTGAGATCGAGGTCGCCGCGACCGAGATCGAGGTGCTGAGCGAGTCCGCGCCGCTGCCGTTCCCGATCGAGGGCGACGTCAACGTCAACGAGGAGATCCGGCTCAAGTACCGGTACCTCGACCTGCGCCGCGACAGCGTCTCCCGCGACATCCGGGTCCGCTCGCAGGGCTCGTACATCATCAACGACGTCATGCGCGAGCACGGCTTCGTGAACGTCGAGACCCCGACGCTGACCCGGTCCACGCCCGAGGGCGCGCGCGACTTCCTGGTGCCGGTGCGGCTGCGTCCGGGCCACTGGTACGCGCTGCCGCAGTCGCCGCAGCTGTTCAAGCAGCTGCTCATGGTCGGCGGCCTGGAGCGGTACTTCCAGATCGCCCGCTGCTACCGGGACGAGGACTTCCGCGCCGACCGGCAGCCGGAGTTCACCCAGATCGACATCGAGATGTCGTTCGTCGAGCAGTCCGACGTGCTGACCGTCGCCGAGGACCTCGTCCGGCGGCTCTGGCTCGACATCGCCGGGCACGAGATCGGCGAGATCCCCCACATCACCTACGCCGACGCCATGGCCCGCTACGGCTCGGACAAGCCCGACCTGCGGTTCGGCCTCGAGCTGACCGAGATGACCGAGTACTTCGCGAACACCACCTTCCGGGTGTTCCAGGCCCCCTACGTGGGCGCGGTCGTCATGCCCGGCGGCGCGGCCCAGACCCGCAAGGAGCTGGACGGCTGGCAGGACTGGGCGAAGCAGCGCGGCGCGCGCGGCCTCGCCTACGTGCTCGTCCAGGAGGACGGCACGCTCGGCGGCCCGGTCGCCAAGAACCTGTCGGACGAGGAGAAGTCGGGCCTGGCCGCCAAGGTCGGCGCCGAGCCCGGCGACGCGATCTTCTTCGGCGCCGGCAAGCCGCACGCCACCCGCGAGCTGCTCGGCGCGGCGCGCCTGGAGGTCGGCCGCCGCAAGAGCCTGATCGACGAGGACGCCTGGGCGTTCTGCTGGGTCGTGGACGCCCCGGTGTTCGAGTCCGTCGAGGACGACAAGGGCGAGCACATCGGCTGGACGTCGGTGCACCACCCGTTCACCGCGCCGAAGCCCGAGCACGCCGGCCTGGTGCAGACGGACCCGGGCGCGGTGCTCGCGAACGCCTACGACATCGTCTGCAACGGCAACGAGATCGGCGGCGGCTCGATCCGTATCCACCAGGCCGAGATGCAGCAGAAGGTGTTCGACGTCCTCGGCCTGTCCAAGGAGGAGGCCGAGTCGAAGTTCGGCTTCCTGCTGGAGGCGTTCAAGTTCGGCCCGCCGCCGCACGGCGGGATCGCGTTCGGCTGGGACCGCATGGCCATGCTGCTTGCGGGCGAGTCGTCCATCCGCGACGTCATCGCCTTCCCGAAGGCCGCGTCCGGCTACGACCCGCTGACGGCCGCGCCGACGCAGATCACGCCGGAGCAGCGCGCCGAGGCCGGGATCGACTTCGTCCCCGAGGACGAGGACGAGAACGCCGAGGAGAGCGCCAAGGCGTGACGCCCGGGGGCGTGAGAAGGCCCAGAGCATGAGGAAGGGGCCGGTCCGAATCTCGGACCGGCCCCTTCGTCGTCGGCGTGGGTCAGCGGTTGGTGCCGCTGGTGACCCGGTAGACGTCGTACACGCCGTCGATGGACCGGACGGCCTTCAGGACGTGCCCGAGGTGCTTCGGGTCGCCCATCTCGAAGGTGAACCGGCTGACGGCGACCCGGTCGCGCGTGGTGGTGACCGACGCCGACAGGATGTTCACGTGCTGGTCGGACAGCACGCGCGTGACGTCCGACAGCAGGCGCGGACGGTCGAGCGCCTCGACCTGGATCGCGACGAGGAACACCGAGTCCTCGCCGGGCGACCAGCGGACGTCGATCAGCCGGTCCGGCTGCTCCTTGAGCTGCGTGACGTTCGCGCAGTCGGCGCGGTGCACCGACACGCCGTGCCCGCGGGTCACGAACCCGACGATGTCGTCGCCCGGGACCGGGGTGCAGCAGCGGGACAGCCGCACCCACACGTCCGGGTCGCCCGCGACCACGACGCCCGGGTCCCCGGCGGGCCGGGTGCGCTTGCGGCGCGTCGGGAGGGCGATCTCCGCCATGTCCTCGTCGGCGGACTCGACGCCGCCGAGCGCCTCGACGAGCTTCTGGACGACGCTCTGCGCCGAGATGTGCCCCTCGCCGACCGCCGCGTACAGCGACGAGATGTCCGGATAGCGCAGTTCGCGAGCGAGGACGAGCAGCGCCTCCCCCGACATCATGCGCTGGAGCGGCATGTTCTGCTTGCGCATCGCGCGGGCGATGGAGTCCTTGCCGGACTCGATCGCGGTGTCCCGGCGCTCCTTGGAGAACCAGTGCTTGATCTTGTTGCGGGCGCGCGGCGACTTGACGAAGTTCAGCCAGTCCCGGGACGGCCCGGCGTCCGGGGCCTTGCTGGTGAAGATCTCGACGGTGTCGCCGTTGTCGAGGGCGGACTCCAGCGGCACCAGCCGGCCGTTCACCCGGGCGCCGATCGTGCGGTGCCCGACCTCGGTGTGGACGGCGAAGGCGAAGTCGACCGGCGTCGCGCCCTGCGGCAGCGCGATCACGTCGCCCTTCGGGGTGAAGACGAACACCTCCGAGACCGACAGGTCGAAGCGCAGCGACTCCAGGAACTCGGCCGGGTCGGCCGTCTCCTTCTGCCAGTCGAGCAGCTGCCGGAGCCACTGCATGTCGGCCGCCTTGCGGCCGCCGACCGTCTCCTCCTTGTACTTCCAGTGCGCGGCGACGCCGTACTCGGCGCGGCGGTGCATGCCCCAGGTGCGGATCTGCAGCTCGACCGGCTTGCCCTCGGGCCCGATCACGCTGGTGTGCAGCGACTGGTACATGTTGAACTTCGGCATCGCGATGTAGTCCTTGAACCGGCCGGGGACCGGGTTCCACCGCGCGTGGATGGTGCCGAGCGCCGCGTAGCAGTCGCGGACGGTGTCCACCAGGATCCGGATGCCGACCAGGTCGTAGATCTTGTCGAAGTCCACGTCCCGGGCGATCATCTTCTGGTAGATCGAGTAGTAGTGCTTGGGCCGCCCGACCACGGTCGCCTTGATCTTGGCCTCGCGCAGGTCGGCGGAGACCGCCTCGATGACCTCCTGCAGGAACACGTCGCGCCGCGGGGCCCGCTCGGAGACCAGGCGGGCGATCTCGTCGAACCGCTTGGGGTAGAGCGTGGCGAAGGACAGGTCCTCCAGCTCCCACTTCAGCGTGTTCATGCCCAGCCGGTGCGCCAGCGGGGCGAAGACCTCGAGCGTCTCGCGGGCCTTCTTCTCCTGCTTGTGCCGGGGCATGTAGCGCAGCGTGCGCATGTTGTGCAGCCGGTCGGCGAGCTTGATCACCAGGACCCGGATGTCCCGGGACATCGCGACGACCATCTTGCGGACGGTCTCGGCCTCGGCAGCGTCGCCGTACTTGACCTTGTCGAGCTTGGTCACGCCGTCCACCAGGGCGGCGATCTCGTCGCCGAAGTCGGCGCGCAGCTCCTCGAGGGTGTACTCGGTGTCCTCGACGGTGTCGTGCAGCAGGGCCGCGCACAGCGTCTCGGTGTTCATGCCGAGCTCGGCGAGGATGGTCGAGACGGCGAGCGGGTGCGTGATGTACGGGTCGCCGCTCTTGCGCTTCTGGTTCCGGTGGTAGTGCGCGGCCACGTCGTAGGCGCGCTCGATCTGCCGGAGATCCGCCTTCGGATGGGTGTTGCGGACGGTTTTGATGAGTGGTTCGAGTACCGGATTCATGGCGGGACCGCGTTGGGATCCGAGCCGGGCGAGCCTGCGCCGCACCCTGGCCGCTGACGGTGGGATCGGGGCCGCACCGGAACCCGCGGGGGCGGGCTCGGACGGGGTGCCCGGGGCCGGTGCCCCGCCGGGCGCCGTCGCGCCTCCGGCCGGGCTCCGCTGCGCGGGAGTGGACCCGGCGGGCTTCGCCGGGCCTTGGGACGAGGTGGGTTTCGCAGTGTCCCCGGACGCGCCGGGTGTCACCGAGTCTCCTGATGTGCCGGGTTTCGCCGGGCCCTCGGACGCGCTCTTCGCGGACGCCTGACCCTTGCCCGCGGGTTTCACGTCGGCGCCTGCCGGCTTCCCATCGGAACCTGCGGGGTTCACATCGGTGTTCGCCTTGGCGTCAAGCATGGGCTCGTCGGGCGCGGAGGCCGCGGACGCGGGGGCTGCCGGGAGGGGGTCGGCGGGCACGGGACCACCGGTCCGCGCGGACGCGCTCGGGGGCGCGGCCGGAGCACGCACCGCGGCCCCGCTCGGAGCGGCCGGACGCACGGCGTCCGCCCGCGTTCCGATCACCGCGTCGGTTGATACCACCTCACCGGGCACCCAGCCTCCTTGAAGCCGTGCGGGCGCGATCTCGCCTGGTCGCCGGGCGGGAGCGCCCGTCCCCGCCGGTCCCCTGATTCGGCCAGTGTATCCGGCCCCCTTTTCGCACCCGGCCCAATCCGCGATCTCGGGTGCGTGATCAGTAGAACATTCTTGCGAGACGGGACATTCCGCACGTTCCGGGAAGGTTCCAGGAACCTCCCGGAGGATCCGGGAGGGTTCTGGGAGGGTCCGGGGTCAGACGGTCACCAGGGCGTGGACGTCCAGGCCGTCCAGCTTGTCCCGGCCGCTGAGGAAGGACAGCTCCATCAGCACCGACAGTCCGACCACCTCGCCGCCGCCGCGCCGGACCAGCTCGGCCGCCGCGCGCGCGGTGCCGCCGGTCGCGAGCACGTCGTCCACGATCAGGACGCGGTCGCCCGGCGCGAACGCGTCGGTGTGCATCTCGATCGTCTCGGTGCCGTACTCGAGCTCGTAGCTCTGCTCGTAGGTCGCCGCGGGCAGCTTGCCCTTCTTGCGCACCGGGACGAAGCCCGCACCCATGTGGTAGGCGACGGGGGCGGCCAGGATGAACCCGCGCGCCTCGATCCCGACGATCTTGTCGACGGTTCCGCGGCCGTAGTGGTTGACCACCGTGTCGACCACGCCGGCGAACGCCACGTGGTCGGCCAGCAGCGGGGTGATGTCCTTGAACAGCACGCCCGGCTTCGGGTAGTCGCTCACGTCGCGAATACGGTCCTGGATCAGCCTGTCGAGGTCCACGGGTCTCCTCTTGCGTTTCTTGCGTTATTCACGGGGCCGGGTGGCCGGCGGGCGGCCGCCCGGCACAGTGCGACGGCCGTGCCCGCCCACCCCGGTGAACCGGGGGGACGGACACGGCCGTCATGCTCGTTCGAGCAGGTCGTCCCAGCAGCCTACTTGCCGCGGCGCTGTTGCCGGGTGCCGCGCTTGGGCTGCTGACGCGGCCCCTGCTGCATCACCTTCCGCAGCGTGACGCCCGCGGGCACCTCGCCCGCGGCGGCGCCGTCGTCCGACGTGTCGTCCGACGGAACGTCGTCGGACGGCGGAGTGTCGTCGTCGTCCGAACCGCCGCCGGCCGTCGCCCTGGCGACCTTCGCCTTCTGCTTCGGGCTCTGCTCGCGCTTGGCGATGTTCGCCCGCAGCTCCTTGAACCTCGGCTCGCGCTCCTTCAGCTGGACCAGCAGCGGCGTCGCCACGCAGATCGAGGAGTAGGTGCCGACGATCATGCCGACGAACAGGGCGAGCGACAGGTCCTTCAGCGTGCCCGCGCCGAACAGCGTGGTGCCGATGAACAGGATCGCCGCGACCGGCAGGATCGCCACCAGCGAGGTGTTCAGCGAACGGACCAGGGTGCTGGAGAGCGCCTGGTTCGCCGCCTCGCTGTAGGTGATCTTCGACTTGGCGTTCAGAGGCCGTGTGACCTCCTTGATCATGTCGAACACCACGACCGCGTCGTACAGCGAGTATCCGAGGATCGTCAGGAAGCCCAGGACGGTCGCGGGCGTGACCTCGAATCCCGACCAGGCGTAGACGCCGGCCGTGATGATCAGGTCGTGCACCAGCGCCACCATCGCGGCGACCGCCATCCGCCACTCGAACGCGACCGACAGGTAGGCGATGATCAGGATCATGAAGACGACGAGCGCCTGCCACGCCTTCTTGGTGATCTCACCGCCCCAGGACGCGCCGACGATCTGACTGCTGACGTCGTTCTCGGAGACGTTCAGCTTCTTGGCGACGTCCGCCTTGACCTCGTTGACCTGCTTGGGGTCCAGGCTCTCGGTGGTGACGCGCCAGTTGCCGCCCGCCTTCTGCACCGTCGTCTGGTGCACACCGGCCGCGGTGACCGCGCCGCGCACCTCCTCGATCGAGTGGTGCTGCGCCTTGGCGATGGTGAAGACCGAACCGCCCTTGAACTCCACACCGAAGGTCAGGCCCTGGACGAGCAGGCCGACGAGGGAGAACACGATCAGCAGGCCGGAGATCGAGTACCAGACCTTCGGCCGGCCCACGATGTCGGCGCTGATCTCACCCCGGTAGATCCGGGAGATGACCGCACGCAGTCCCATGATCAGGCCTCCTGGCTCGTCGGGCGGGAGACGCCGTTCGTGCGGGCCTCGGCCGTGCGGCGCAGCCGCTTGGCGTCCAGCCCCGACAGCTTGTGGCCCCTGCCGAAGAAGTTGGTCCGGCTCAGCATCGACATCAGCGGCTTCGTGAAGAAGAACACCACCACGACGTCGATCAACGTGGTCAGGCCCATCGCGAACGCGAAGCCCGCGACGCCGCCGACGGCGAGGAAGTACAGCACGACCGCAGCGAGGAAGGTCACCGCGTCCGCCACCAGGATGGTACGCCGCGCGCGCTTCCAGGCGACCTCGACCGAAGGCCGGAGTGCCCGTCCGGCGCGCAGTTCGTCACGGATCCGTTCGAAGTAGACGATGAACGAGTCCGCGGTGATGCCGATCGACACGATCAGGCCGATGATGTGCGGCAGGCTGAGCCGCCAGCCGATGTTCTCGCCGAGGATCACCACGGCCACGTAGGTCATCCAGGACGCGACGACCAGCGAGCCGACCGCGACCAGACCGAGGCCCCGGTAGTAGAGCATGCAGTACAGCAGGACCAGCGCCAGGCCGATGCCGCCGGCGATCAGGCCGCCGCGCAGCTGGTCGGCGCCCAGCGTGGACGACACCTCGTCGATCGCGCTCATCTTGAACTCGAGCGGGAGGGCGCCGTACTTGAGCTTGTTGGACAGGTCCTCGGCGTAGGTCTGGGTGAAGCTCTCCGCCGGGCCGTCGATACGGGCGCTGCCGCCGCTGATCGGACCCTGGTTGATGGACGGGGCCGACACGACCTGGCCGTCCAGCACGATCGCGACCTGCGACTGCGGGGACGACGGGTTGGCCTGGTAGGCCTTGGACGCCTCGCTGGTGGTCTGGGAGAACTGGTTGCCGCCCTTGCCGGTGAAGGTCAGGTTCACCGACCAGCTCGACTGGCCCTGCGAGGTGTCCGGCGGCATCGCGGTGGCGGACTTGACGTCCTCGCCGAGCACCCGCACCGGGCCGAGCAGGTACTTGGTGACGTTGCCCTTCTCGGCCTTGTCGTCACACGCCACGACCCACTTGCGGTTCACGTCGTTCGAACCCGGGACGGTCGGGCCGCCGTCGGGCTTGCAGACGGTCTGCTGGAACTGGGCGATGGCGGCCTTGTCGTCCACCCCGGCGAAGTCGTTGCCGTCGGCGGCCGGCGGCGTCTGCGTCTGCGCGGACGGGGATCCCGACGGCTTCGGCGAGGCCGAACCGGACGGCGTGGTCTTCGGCGACCCGGACGGCGTCGGGGCCGTCAGCGCCTGCGACAGCGCCCGGCCGCGCGGCGTGGACGAGTCGGACGGCTTGTCGGTCGGCTTGGCCGAACCCGACGGCTTGCCCGAAGGGCTGCCCGCTCCCGGGAGCGTCGCCTTGCCGGACGGCGTGCCGCCCGCCTTCGGGGTCGACGTCGCCGTCGGCGTGGTCGCCGGAGCCTGCGCCGGCAGCCCGCCGCCCTCGGCGAACACCTGCCGGAACTGGAGCTTGGCGGTGGAGCCGATGGTCTCCGCGGCGCGGCTCTGCCCCTGTCCGGGCAGGTTCACCACGATGTTGTTGCCGCCCTGCTTGGCGACCTCGCCGTCCGACACGCCGAGCCCGTTGACCCGCTGCGTCATGATCTTGACGGCCTGGTCCATCTGCTGGCCCGGCGGGGTCTTGCCGTTCTCGGTGTGCGCGGTCAGCGTGACGGTCGTCCCGCCCGCGAGGTCGAGACCCAGCTTGGGGGTCCCCTTCCCCTGCATGAACATCACGGCGGTCAGGGCCGCCATGACCGCGAAGAGCGCCACAAGGGTGCGCCCCGGCCTGGGGACATTGCTACGAGACGATGCCACTGGTCGTCGAACTTCCCGTCTTGTCGGTGCCGCCTCGGGTCAGGCGGAGGGCTTGTCGGCCGCGCCCGCGTGGGCGGCCTCGTCCTCGTCCTTCGCGTCGGCCTTGACGCCCGCCTTCACGGCGGTCTTCCCGGCCTTGTCGGCGTCGTCCTCGACGTCGTCGGCCTTCGCCTGCGACTCGGTGTCGCCCTTGGCGTCGGTCTCGTCGGCCGGGGCGTCCTGCTCGTCGCCGTCGAGCTCCTCGTCGGCGGGCTCGTCCTTCAGGACGGTCATGACCGCCTGCTTGACGAACTTGGCCTCCACGCCGGGGGCGATCTCCAGCACGATGCCGTCGTCGTCCACCTCGACCACCGTGGCGTGCATGCCCGCGGTGGTGATCACCCGGGTGCCGGGCGCGATGCTGTTCTGCAGCTGCGTCTGCTCCTTGCGCCGCCTGCTCTGCGGGCGGATCAGGAGGAAATAGAAGACCAGCGGCACGGCCAGCAGGAGCAGCAGGTTGAATGCACCGCTGCCCCCCGAGCTCGCCGCCAGGATGTGTGTGTCGCTGCCCATTACGGGGCGTCCTTCCGATTGATTTGCCCAGCCTGTGGCCGGTAGGCCGTATCTCGGGACCGCCGACTGGTGGACGGTGTGACCAAGTCCCGGAGTCTAGAGAGTACGCGAGACCCCGGCAACGACGTGACGAGCAGCACTCCAGGGAAGTTCCCAACCCGTTACGCCCCGATCACGCCGCCGTGATCATGCGGCCCTGATCTGCGCGCCGGTCACACCGGTCCCCGCGTCCCGCGGACCCCGCTACTCGGGATCATCGGCGCTCTCGTCGAGATCGAACAGGGCCACACCCGCCAGCGGCGCGGTGGGCGGCGGGGTGAGGCCCAGATGCGCCCAGGCCGCTGGCGTGGCGATGCGCCCCCGGGGGGTGCGGGCCAGGAACCCCTGCCGGACGAGGAACGGCTCGGCGACCACCTCGACGGTCTCCGGCTCCTCCCCCACCGACACGGCCAGGGTGGACAGGCCGACCGGGCCGCCGCCGAACTTGCGCAGCAGCGACTCCAGCACCGCCCGGTCGAGGCGGTCGAGCCCTCGTTCGTCCACCTCGTAGAGCGTGAGGGCGGCACGGGCGGCCTCGTGCGTCACCTTGCCGTCGCCGCGCACCTCGGCGTAGTCGCGGACGCGCCGCAGCAGCCGGTTCGCGATACGCGGCGTGCCCCGGGACCGGGACGCCACCTCCGCGGCCCCCTCGTCGCTGATCTCGACCTCCAGCAGCCGCGCCGACCGCTGGACGATCACCTCGAGCTCCGCCGGGACGTAGAAGTCCATGTGGCCGGTGAAACCGAACCGGTCGCGCAGGGGGCCCGGCAGCATCCCGGCCCGGGTCGTCGCGCCGACCAGCGTGAACGGGGCGATGTCCAGGGGGATCGCGGTCGCGCCCGGGCCCTTGCCGACGACCACGTCGACGCGGAAGTCCTCCATCGCCATGTAGAGCATCTCCTCGGCGGGACGGGCCATCCGGTGGATCTCGTCCAGGAACAGCACCTCCCCCTCGGCCAGCGTGGACAGCACGGCGGCCAGATCCCCGGCCCGCTCGATCGCGGGGCCCGAGGTGATCCGCAGCGGCTGCCCCAGCTCGGCGGCGATGATCATGGCGAGGGTGGTCTTGCCGAGCCCCGGCCCGCCCGACAGCAGCACGTGGTCGGGCGTGCGGCCGCGCCGCAGCGCGCTGCGCAGCACCAGCGACAGCTGCTCGCGGACCCGCTCCTGCCCGACGAAGTCGTCCAGGCGCTTGGGCCGCAGCGCGGCCTCGATGACCTGCTCCTCCGGCCCCTCGGCGCCGCCGCCGACCAGGCGCTCGCCGTACTCGCTCACCGGCTCAGCTTCTTCAGCGCGGCCTTGAGCAGCTCGCCGACCGGCGGGACCTCGGTGCCGTCCAGGTCGGCGGCGACCGCGTCCACGGCGGCGTCGGCGTCCCTGACCGTCCAGCCGAGGTTCACCAGGCCGGTCTGCACCTGCGCGCGCCACGCCTGGCCCGCGCCGGGACGGCGGCCGGGCGCCTCCGGCGCGCCGACCGGGCCGCCCAGCCGGTCCTTCAGCTCCAGGACGATGCGTTGCGCACCCTTCTTGCCGATGCCCGGCACCTTCGTGAGCGCGGTCACGTCCTCCTGCGCCACCGCGAGGCGCAGGCCGTCCGGGCTGTGGACGGCCAGCATCGCCAGCGCCAGCCGCGGACCCACGCCGCTCGCCGTCTGCAGCAGCTCGAACATCTGCCGCTCGTCGTCGTCGGCGAACCCGAACAGGGTGAGCGAGTCCTCACGGACGACCATCGACGTGGGCACGTGCGCGTCCTCGCCGACCTTGAGCCCGGCGAGCGTCGCCGGAGTGCACTGCACCGCCATGCCGACGCCGTGCACGTCGATCACCGCGCCGTCCGGCCCGGCGGCGGCGACCTTGCCGCTGACGAACGCGATCACCTCGGGAAACCTCCTCGACCACGGGAACGGGCCGCCTTCTGCGCCTCGGCGATCCGGGCGGCGTTGATCTCTGCCTGGGTGGGACCGGCCTGGCCGGGCACGGGACGGGGCCCGGCGGCCGCCAGCCGCGCCTGCCCGCCCCCGCGCCACACATGGCAGATCGCCAGGGCGAGCGCGTCGGCGGCGTCGGCGGGCCTCGGCGGCGCGTCCAGCCGCAGCAGCCGCGTCACCATGGACGTGACCTGCGCCTTGTCGGCGCGTCCGTTGCCGGTGATCGCGGCCTTGGCCTCACTCGGCGTGTGCATCGCGACCGGCAGGCCCCGGCGCGCGGCCGCGACCATCGCCAGCCCCGCCGCCTGCGCGGTGCCCATGACCGTGCTGACGTTGTGCTGCGCGAACACCCGCTCCACCGCCACGACCTCGGGGCACAGCTCGTCCATGAGCGCCTCGATGCCCCGCTCGACGCCGAGCAGCCGGAGCGCGATGTCCTCGTCGGGGGCGGTGCGGACGACCGACACGTGCACCAGGCTCAGCGGCGCGCCGGGAACGCCCTCCACGACGCCGACACCGCATCTGGTGAGCCCGGGGTCCACGCCCATCACCCGCACGGCCCCGCCCTTCGATCATGTGTTCGGCCGACGCCACGGTATCGGACCGGGACGACGAGCGCGCGCAGGCCGTGCCGGACCACCGCGATCGTCCCGTGGTCCCGGACGCCCGGGGCCCGGCCGGGCAGGACGCCCGCGGCCCGGTCAGTAGTAGTCGAGCGCGAACGGCTGCGCCGCGAACACCGCGTCCAGCGCCTCGGCGCGGACGTCCCCGCCGTGCAGGAGGCCCGCCCGGCGCAGCGTGCTCACCGGGACGCCCGCGTACAGCGCCGCCAGGCCCCGCGGGCCCACGCGGACGGCCGTCGGGTCGTCCGAGGCCGGTTCGAGGCGTCCCTCGCCGTCCTTGACCGACAGCATCCAGGAGCCGGTGTTGGCGGGCAGGAGCTCGTCGGTGATGTGGATCGGGACCTCCGCGCCCACCCCGGACCGGTAGCCGCGCAGCTCGACCGCCTTCGGCGCGTCCAAGACGCGCAGCATCCACTGCGTGCGCACCATCGCGTCCTTCTCGCGCTCGCCGATCAGCCACAGCACCGGGTCGTGGGGGGCGAGGTTCGCCGTCACCGTCTCGGCCGTGGACGCCCCGGACCCGACGATCGCCCACAGCGCCCGCGCCGTCCGCTCCGAGCCCGCCACGACCTTGTCGATCACCAGGGAGGCGTTGTCCTCGTTCCACCGGTAGGCCAGGAACCCGTCCTCGGCCAGGTAGGCGAACAGTCCGCTGTGCGTGAGCCGCGTCCGCCACAGGTCGGCCCCGGTGTCGAGCGGGCCGCAGTCACGGGCGCCCTCGTGCACGCGCGCGATCGTCGCCGCGACCTCCTCGGCGTCGTCCGGGCCGACCCGCCGCACCGGGACCCGCTCCGCGCGGATGCCGCGCAGCCCCTCGGTCTTCAGCGTCACCCTGTGCAGGCCGCCCGCGTGCTCCCAGCCGAGGCCCCGGTACAGCGCCGTGGTGGCCGGATGCAGCGCGGAGAGCGCGTCGCCGAGTTCCACGGCCCGCTGGAGGGTGGCCGTCACGATCGCGCGGCCCGCGCCGCGTCCCCGGTCCTCCGGAGCCACCGTGACGCCCGCCAGGCCGCCCATCGGGACGGCCCGTCCCGCCCACCACTGCCGGAACGCAAGGACGCGCGCGGTGGAGACGAGCCGTCCGCCGTCGAAGCCGCCGAGCTGCCGTCCCGCGGCGATCACGCTAGTCGAGCCCTCCCGCCACGAGCTGATGTCGGCCTCCGGCACGGGCCCGAAGGCGCGCACGCGGTTGTCCAGGGCTGCGTCGAGGTCGTCGGTGGTCAGCTCGCGAATCTCCATGATCCCCACCCTAGGCCGACGAAACGACGGACGCCGCCTCCCGAATCCGGGAGACGGCGTCCGTGAAGGGGCGTACGACGCGTCAGGCGTCGATCGCCTCCATGATCTCGTCGCTCACGTCGAAGTTCGCGTAGACCTCCTGGACGTCGTCGGAGTCCTCCAGCGCGTCGAGGAGACGGAACACCTTCTTGGCGTTGTCCTCGTCGAGGGGGACCGACATCGTCGGCAGGAACTTGCTCTCGGCCGACTCGTAGTCGATGCCGGCCTCCTGCAGGGCCTTGCGGACCGGGATCAGGTCTCCCGCCTCGGAGACCACCTCGAACTGGTCGCCGATGTCGTTGACCTCCTCGGCGCCCACTTCCAGGACGGCCATCATGACGTCGTCCTCGGAGGTGCCCTCCTTGGGGACGATCACGACGCCCTTGCGGTTGAACATGTACGCGACCGAGCCCGGGTCGGCGAGCGAGCCGCCGTTGCGGGTGAGCGCGACACGGACCTCGGAGGCCGCGCGGTTGCGGTTGTCGGTGAGGCACTCGATGAGCACCGCGACGCCGCCGGGCGCGTAGCCCTCGTAGGTGATGTTCTGCCAGTCGGCGCCGCCCGCCTCCTCACCGGCGCCGCGCTTGCGCGCGCGCTCGATGTTGTCGTTCGGCACCGAGCTCTTCTTCGCCTTGTAGATGGCGTCGTACAGCGTCGGGTTGGCCTCGGGGTCGCCGCCGCCGGTGCGGGCCGCGACCTCGATGTTCTTGATCAGCTTGGCGAAGAGCTTGCCGCGCTTGGCGTCGAGGGCAGCCTTCTTGTGCTTGGTGGTCGCCCACTTGGAGTGGCCGGACATGCTTAATCCTCCTCCATGGCCCGGCGCACCAGCTCGGCGAAGTAATGGTGCACGCGGTGGTCGCCCGTCAGTTCAGGGTGGAACGAGGTCGCCATGAGGCGGCCCTGGCGGACGGCGACGATCCTACCGACGTTCGGGCCGCTCTCGGCACGACCGAGTACCTGGACCGCGTCTCCGACGCCCTCCACCCAGGGGGCGCGGATGAACACGGCGTGGAACGGCGTGTCCTCCATGCCGTCCAGCCGGACCGGCGCCTCGAACGAGTCGACCTGGCGTCCGAAGGCGTTGCGGCGCACCGTCATGTCGATGCCGCCGACCGTCTCCTGGCCCTCGACCCCGCCCTCGATCCGGTCCGCCAGCATGATCATTCCGGCGCAGGAACCGTAGGCGGGCATCCCCGCCTCGATCCGCTTGCGCAGCGGTTCCAGCAGGTCGAAGGCGCGGGCGAGCTTCCACATGGTGGTGGACTCGCCGCCGGGCACCACCAGGCCGTCCACGCGCTCCAGTTCCTCGGGGCGGCGGACGGTCAGGGTCCGCGCCCCGGCGCCCTCAAGCGCCCGCGCGTGCTCGAGCACGTCGCCCTGCAGGGCGAGCACGCCGATCGTCGGCTCAGTGGTCACAAACGGTCCTTCCGGGGAGATTTGGGGCCATGACAACCCTAAACGTTCCTTACAACGCCCCCGGGCCCGCTCCCCCTTCCCGGGCGGAACCGATCAGGAGGCCGGCCGCCGGAGGCGGAAGCGGCGCAGCGGCAGCTCGAGCGGCAGGAAGCCGTCCGGGCCGAGCGACGCCAGGTCGCGGCCGACCATGTGCTCGCGGGCGATGGCCAGGCCGAACTCCTCGGGCGAGAACGGCAGCGGCACGTCGGACGCGCCGCCGTCGATCGCCGTCCAGTAGGGGCGTTCGGCGGGCATCCGGCCGCCCTGGTCGATGACCACGCCGTCCTCGCTGGTCACGAAGACCTCGCGGCACAGGCCGCCCTCCTCGTACCAGCGGAACCAGCAGCCGGACGCGACGTTCTGCAGGACCAGGACGCCGCAGCGGGCCCCGGGCAGGGCCGCGGCGACGGTGTCGGCGATGCGCCGGGCGTCGTCGTCCAGGCCGAACAGCCGCCGGTCGCAGACCAGCAGGGCGCCGTCGAAGGCGCCGACGAACAGCTCGTCCTCGTAGGGCCAGAGCGCGAAGTCCAGGACCGTCTCGCCGGTCTCGACGACGGTCGCGTCCGGGTACAGGCGCCGGGCGAGGTCCGCGCCCGCGTCGGCGTCGGGGGTCAGGCCCGGCCGGAAAAGCTCGGCGGGATCACCGGTGGTCGCGCAGGCCAGAGCGACGGTCCACCCCATGCTCGTCCATCCCCTCCCGCGGCCGGTCGCCGCCCACGGGGGTTCCGGGTCCCACCGGCCGCGCGGCCAGCGTAATCCCTCCCGCGTGGCGCGGGGAGGCCGGACGGGGAAGTGGCGGGGCCGGACGGGCGGCCGGAGGGACACTCCGGCCGCCCGCGGACGTCACCAGCCGCGGTGGGCGAACTTCTGGTCCTCGCCGAGGGAGGCGACGTTGATGCCGACCATGGCGTCGCCGAGGCCGCGGGACACCCGGGCGATCACGTCGGGGTCGTCGTGGAAGGTGGTGGCCTTCACGATGGCCTCGGCGCGCTGGGCCGGGTTGCCGGACTTGAAGATGCCGGAGCCGACGAACACGCCCTCGGCGCCGAGCTGCATCATCATCGCGGCGTCGGCCGGGGTGGCGATGCCGCCCGCGGTGAACAGCACGACCGGCAGCTTGCCGGCCTCCGCGACCTCCTTGACCAGCTCGTACGGGGCCTGGAGCTCCTTGGCCGCGACGAACAGCTCGTCCTCGGGCAGGTTCTGCAGCCGGCGGAGCTCGGCGCGGATCTTGCGCATGTGGGTGGTGGCGTTGGAGACGTCGCCGGTGCCGGCCTCGCCCTTGGAGCGGATCATGGCCGCGCCCTCGGTGATGCGGCGCAGCGCCTCGCCCAGGTTGGTGGCGCCGCACACGAACGGCACGGTGTAGGCCCACTTGTCGATGTGGTTGTCGTAGTCGGCCGGGGTGAGCACCTCGGACTCGTCGATGTAGTCGACGCCGAGCGACTGCAGCACCTGGGCCTCGACGAAGTGGCCGATCCGGGCCTTGGCCATGACCGGGATGGAGACCGCGTTGATGATCCCGTCGATCATGTCGGGGTCGCTCATCCGGGAGATGCCGCCCTCGACGCGGATGTCGGCCGGGACGCGCTCGAGCGCCATCACGGCGACCGCGCCGGCGTCTTCTGCGATCTTGGCCTGGTCGGGCGTGACGACGTCCATGATCACGCCGCCCTTGAGCATTTCCGCCATGCCGCGCTTGACCCGGGCGGTGCCCGTCGCGGGGACGGCGGCGTTCTCAGGGGCGTTGCTGGGAGTGGACACGGGCATTCCTCACGTGGACGGACGACAGGTCTGATCACATGATATTGCCTGCTAGGGACGCCCTTCGACCCGGCAGAGTGTCAGCGCCGCCCGGCCTCGTGTTACGGCATGTACGGCAGCCATCCCAAGATCGTGCCTTACAAGCTGTAAGGCCTCCGTGCTAGGGCATGTAGGGCTTTCCATCGTTCACCAGGACGATCCAGACCTGCCCGGGGGCGAAGTTCAGCGGCTTCCCGTCGGCCGTCGTGAACGTGGTGCCCTTGTCCTCGCTCGGGCGGGACCACTTCGCGTCGAACGCCTTGCCGTCGCGGTAGACGATGGCCGTGCCGGTCCCGGTGGTGTGGATCAGCGGCGTGTACGCGCCGAGGAAGTCGTGGAACTGGGAGCGGGTGGTCTTGACGTTCTGGACGACGACGGTCTGCCCGCCGATCCGTCCCCCGTTGGCGTCCATGTCCGGGCGGCCGTGGAAGGAGGCCAGCCACCGCTTCTCCTTGGCCGACCAGGCGAACTCCATGTCGGCGGCGGGCCACTTGGCGGTGATGGACGTGGCGGGCCTGCCGCCGTCCGGGGCGGGGCCGAAGCGGAATCCGACATCCTGCGGCCCCTGGGCCTTCGGGGCCTGCTTGAGCAGGTCCTTCGGGTCGGCGTACAGGTTGTAGGGGATCTTGCGGGAGTTGTCGCGGACGTAGGCACGCCCGCCGTTGTCCTGCGAGATGTCGTACACCGGCGCCTTGCGGATGTACTTCTTCATCTTGCTCTGGACGCCGGAGAACGCGAACGCCGGACGGCCGAACTGCGGCAGCAGGTGCAGGTCGGAGATGCGGGCGCTGCGGACCGGCCCGACCCGCTTGGGCAGCTGGGAGGAGAACACGCCCATCAGCCGGGTCTCGCCGCCCTCGACCTGCTCGACGTAGACCAGGTCGGCGGCGGACACGCCGCTCTGGGGCATCGCCGGGGAGGTGTTCTCGATCTTCACGGCGAGGACCGGGTTGTCCAGGCCCGTCCTCCCGCCGTTGAGGGGGTGGTAGCCGAGGGCCGTCGGCGACGGGCTCCGCGTGGGGGACTCCCCGGCCGAGGCCTTGCCCTTGCCGCCCCCGCCGCAGGCCGCGAGCGTCCCGCAGGCCAGCACGGCGCCGATCCCGGCGGCCGTCCACGTTCGCAGGGTCCGGTTTTGGACGAAACCCACGCGTTCTCCTCACCTTGGCGACGCGATCGGCCCCCGAGAGTAGCCGACGGCCGACGAACGGCTCTTCCCCGTCCCGGCCGGGCGCGGCGCCGTCCGGCTAGGGGCGGGGCGGGTCGTCGTCGATCTCGAAGAAGCCCGGCCAGGCGGCGCGTCCGGCCAACGCAAGCACTCTGACCAGCAGTTTCCTGCGGGCGGTCCGGGCGGACGCGACCGCGTCGTTGTAGAAGCTCCGAGCGTAGACGACCTTGGCGGACGCCGTGGTGAGCTCTTCCAGGACGGCCTGTCCCTCCGGCCGGGCGGACACGGTCGCGGCGAAGTCGGGCTGGTCCACGACGGCCCGCAGGGCCCGGGACAGGTCGCTCTCGGCGAACTCGCGGGACTCGGCGTCGGCGGTGCGGGCCTCGTGCGCGGCGGTCGCCAGGACGAGGCTGGTGGCCGGGTCGAGCAGCCGGGACGCGGCCAGCTCCAGCGCGACGGCGGCGCGCCGGACGAGCGCGGCGTCCAGCGCGGCGCGGGCGGTCTCCACGCGGACGTGCAGGCGGTCCAGCCGGGTGGCGCGCCACGAGACGTACAGGCCGACGAGGAAGACCACTGCGGTGAGGAAGACGGCGTCGTAGATCCAGTCGGGCGGCATGGGACGTCCTTACGCTCCCTGGGCGCCGCGTCCGGGCGACTCGACGACGGTGCGGCCGGGCAGGGCGACGGTCTCGTAGACCCGCAGCACGTCCCGGGCGACCGCCGACCAGTCGTAGCGCCGGACGGCGGCGCGGGCCTCGGCGGACAACTGCTTGCGGCGGGCGGGGTCGTCCAGCAGCTCGGCGGCGGACGCGGCCAGCGCCGTGGCGTCGCCGACCGGGAACAGGGCCCCGGCGCGTCCGCCGAGCAGGACGCGGTCGAACGCCTCGATGTCGCTGGCGAGGATCGGGGCGCCCGCCGACATGGCCTCGGCCAGGACGATCCCGAAGCTCTCGCCGCCGAGGTTGGGCGCGACGAACACGTCCACCGAGTGGTAGGCGCGGATCTTGTCGGCCTCGCTGACCATCCCGAGGACCACGACCCGGTCGCGCAGGCCGGGCGACACTCGGGCGACGACGTCGTCGGCGTCGCCGGGCCCGGCCAGCAGCAGCCGCAGGCCGGGGCGTTGCGGGGCGAGGATCTCGAAGGCGCGCAGCAGCACCTGCAGGCCCTTGCGGGGCTCGTCCATGCGGCCGAGGAAGCCGAGCACGCCGCCGCCGGCGTCCGTGCCGCGGGCGGCGCCGGTGGTGTCGCGGCCGGGCCAGCCGGGCAGCGGGTCGGCCATCGCGTACCGTTCGGTGGCGACGCCGTTGGGGATCAGCACCGCGTCCCCCCCGAGGTGCTCGACCAGGGTCTTGCGGGCCGCCTCGGACACCGCGATCCGGCCGGTGATCTTCTCCAGCGCGGACTGCAGGATCGGCGCGGTCGCCGTCACCACCCGCGACTTGGTGTAGGACGCGTGGAAGGTGCCGACGATCGGGCCGTCCGCGGCCCAGCAGGCCAGCAGGCCGAGGGACGGCGCGGCGGGCTCGTGCACGTGCAGCACGTCGAAGGCGCCGTCGTGGATCCAGCGGCGCACGCGGCTCGCGGACAGGAACCCGAAGGCCAGCCGGGCGACCGAGCCGTTGTAGGGCACCGGGACGGCGCGTCCGGCGGACACGACGTACCCGGGCAGCTGGGCGTCGTCGTCGGCCGGGGTGATCACCGACACGTGGTGGCCGTACCCGGTCAGGGCCTCGGCGAGGTCGCGGACGTGCTGCTGGACCCCGCCGGGGACGTTCCAGGTGTACGGGCAGACGATCCCGACCCTCACCGCGCGTCCCCCGCCGGGCGGGCCGGACGGCCGAGGTCGGCGACCCACACCTTCTGGAGCATGTGCCAATCCTCGGGGTGCTCGGCGATGCCCTCCTCGAAGACGCGCGCGAGCTCCTGGGTCATCGCCTGGACCTGTTCGCGCCGGTCCCCCGTGCCGGGGACGGTGATCTCGTCGTGCACCCGGGCCCCCCAGTCCTCGCCCTCGTACCAGAGTGTCACCGGATGGAGCGCCGCGCCCGTCCGCATGGCGAGAGTGGCGGCGACGGCGGGCATCCGGGCGGTCTCGCCGAAGAACTCCACGTCGATCCCGGAGTCGGTGAGGTCGCGGTCGACGACGAGGCAGACCGGGCGTCCGGCGCGGAGCCGCTGGGCGAGCCGTCCGTAGGCGGACGCGCCCTGGTGCGGCAGTACCTCCATTCCCAGACTCTCACGAAACTCAACAAACCGGTCAAAAAGGGACTCGGGCCTGAGGCGTTCGGCGACCGTGGTGAAGGGATGCCCCATGTGCACGAGCCAGGCCCCCGCCTGCTCGTAGTTGCCCATGTGGGGCAGGGCCAGGATGACGCCGCGGCCCGACTCGAGGGTCGCGAGCATCGTCTCGTGGCCGGTGACCCTCATCCGCCCGACGATCCGCTCCCGCGAGTACTCGGGCAGCCGGAAGACCTCGAGCCAGTACCGGAGGTAGGACCGCATGACCCGCTTGGACATCAGCCGGACCCGGGCGTCCCCCTCGTCCCGGCCGAGGACGCGGGACAGGTTGCGCTCCAGCTGCCGCACGCCCGCGCCGTGCCGCCGCCAGGCTCGGTCGGCGATCATGCGGAACAGCCCGCGGGCCAGGCGCTCGGGCATCTTGCGGACGACCGTCCAGCCGAGCGCGTACGCCCCGTCGGTGAGGCGGGACACCGCCCGCTCGCCGAGTCCGGGGGGCCGGGCGCCGGGACGGTCACCCTCCGTCCCGGTGGCGGTCATGCGCGCCGTCCCGGCGCGTGCCGCTCCTCGTCCACCTCGGCGGTCTCCGCGACCGGCTCCGGGGCCTCCGCGGGCGTCCCGCCGGGCGCGGATCCGTTCCCGGAGCCGGGCCGCGCCGGGGGCTCGGCCGGTCGCGCGTTGGCCTGCTTGTACACGGTCGCGAAGCGCTGCCCGACGGTGACCGTGCTGAGGACGGCCAGCAGCCACAGCGCGAAGGTCAGGATGTAGGGCACGCCGAGGCCGTCGAACCCGGCCGCGACCAGGACGATGATCAGCCGCTCGGACCGCTCGGCGATGCCGACGTTGCAGGTGTAGCCGAGGCCCTCGGCGCGGGCCTTGGCGTAGGACACCACGACCCCGGCGATCAGGCAGTACAGGGCGACGTTGGCGAGGCCGTCCTGGCCGTCCCGGGACAGGCCGAGCATCAGCCCGGCGAAGATCGCGGCGTCCGCGATCCGGTCCATGCTGGAGTCCAGGAACGCGCCGAACTTGGAGGATTTGCCCGTGACGCGGGCGACCGCGCCGTCCAGCATGTCGAACAGCACGAAGGCGGTGATCACCATCGTGCCCCAGAAGTAGTGCCCCTGGGGGAAGAAGACCAGCGCCCCGGTGACGGTGCCCGCCGTGCCGACGACCGTGATCGCGTTGGGCGTCACGCCGGTGCGCGCCACTCCACGTCCGATGGGCGTCAGGACGCGGCCCAGCACGGGCCGCAGTTTGTTGAGCATCGCCGTCCGTTCATCGAGAGTTTCGGAGCCGGGCATCAACGGGGGCCGGAGGCGCGGCCCCGCGCGCGCCGCGCGGCGCGCCCATCGTAGTGCTCATCAATACCAGCTCAGCTCTTGTGATCCGCGCCGACACGGGAAAGGGTGAGGAGACGGATGTGACGCCGCTCACTCCGGGCAGAACCACCAGAGGAGCGTGACGGGCTCCCATGGCGGGAGCCCGCCCGAGGAGGTGTGTCATGACGGACAGAGCAAGCCACCCGGGAGGCCACGGCAGGGCACCGGAGGCCGACCGGCCCGACAGGGTGCGCAACGTCGCGCTGGTCGGCCACTCGGGGGCGGGGAAGACGACGCTGACCGAGGCCCTGCTCGCCGCGACCGGGACGGTCCAGCGCGCCGGCCGGGTCGAGGACGGCACCACGGTCAGCGACTTCGACGAGGTCGAGGTGCGCCAGCAGCGCTCGGTCAACCTCGCCCTGGCCCCGTTCGAGTACGGCGACGTGAAGGTCAACCTCATCGACACCCCCGGGTACGCCGACTTCGTCGGGGACCTGCGGGCCGGGCTGCGCGCCGCCGACGCCGCCCTGTTCGTGGTCTCCGCCGTGGACGGCGTCGACGGGCTCACCCGGATGCTGTGGGAGGAGTGCGCGGCCGTGGCGCTGCCGCGCGCGGTCGTGGTCACCAAGATCGACCAGCAGCGCGGCGACTTCGACGACACGCTGGCGCACCTCCAGGAGGCGTTCGGGGAGGGCATGCTGCCCTGCTACTTCCCGGTGTCCAAGGGCGAGGAGCTGACCGGGCTGGTCGGGCTGCTGACGCAGCGGTGCTTCGACTACTCGTCCGGGGAGCGGGCCGAGTGCGCCCCGGACCCGGCCCACCTGGACCGGATCGCCGAGCAGCGGGCCTCGCTGATCGAGGGGATCATCCAGGAGAGCGAGGACGAGTCGCTCATGGAGCGCTATATCGGCGGTGAGGAGATCGACGTCAAGGCCCTCATCGAGGACCTGGAGAAGGCGGTCGCGCGGGGCAGCTTCTACCCGGTGCTGGCGACCTCGGTGCCGCACGGCCAGCAACCCGGCCCGGTGATCGGGATGGCCGAGCTGCTGGAGGTCGTCACCGAGGCGTTCCCGTCCCCGCTGGAGCACACGTGCCCGGAGGTCGCGCCGGTCGCCGGCGGGCCGCCGCGGCGGATCGAGTGCGACCCGGAAGGGCCGCTGGTCGCGGAGGTCGTGAAGACCGTGTCCGACCCGTACGTGGGGCGGATCTCGCTGGTCCGGGTGTTCTCCGGGACGCTGCGCCCGGACACCACCGTGCACGTCTCCGGGCACGGCCTGACCGACCGGGGCCACGAGGACCACGACGTGGACGAGCGGGTCGGGGCGATCAGCTCGCCGCTCGGCAAGACCCCCCGGACGGTCACCGAATGCCGGGCGGGCGACGTGTGCGCGGTCGCCAAGCTGGTCCGCGCCGAGACCGGCGACACCCTGTCGGATCCGTCGAACCCGCTGATCATGGCGCCCTGGTCGATGCCGGACCCGCTGCTCCCGGTGGCGATCCGGGCGCGGTCGAAGGCCGACGAGGACAAGCTCGGGCAGGCCCTCGGACGGTTGGTCGCCGAGGACCCGACGCTCCGGCTGGAGAACAACGCCGAGACCCGGCAGCTCGTCCTGTGGTGCATGGGCGAGGCCCACGCGGACGTGCTGATCGACCGGCTGGCGTCCCGGTACGGCGTCGAGGTCGAGCGGATCGACCTGCGCGTCCCGCTGCGCGAGACGTTCGGCGGCGAGGCGGGCGGGCTCGGGCGGCACGTCAAGCAGAGCGGCGGGCACGGCCAGTACGCCATCTGCCACCTCGAGGTGGAGCCGCTGCCGTCCGGGGAGGGCTTCGAGTTCGTGGACCGCATCGTCGGCGGCGTGGTCCCGAGGCAGTTCATCCCGTCGGTGGAGAAGGGCGTCCGGCAGCAGATGGAGCGCGGCGTCTCGGCCGGGTACCCGCTGGTCGACATCCGGGTGACGCTGCACGACGGCAAGGCCCACTCGGTCGACTCGTCCGACATGGCGTTCCAGGCGGCGGGCGCGCTCGCGCTGAAGGACGCGGCGGGCAAGGTCCCGGTGCTGCTGCTGGAGCCGGTGGACGAGGTCAGCGTGCTGATCGCGGACGAGTACATGGGCGTGGTGATGTCCGACCTGACGTCCCGGCGCGGGCGGGTGCTCGGCACCGAGGCCCTCGCCTCGGGCGGCCGGACGGTGATCCGGGCCGAGGTCCCGCAGCTGGAGATCACCCGGTACGCGATCGACCTGCGGTCGATGTCGCAGGGCACGGGCAGCTTCCACCGGACGTTCCTGCGGTACGAGCCACTGCCCTCGCACCTGACGGAGAAGGTCGCCGAGGAGGAGAAGGCGGACTGACCCACCCCTGAAAGGGGGGCGTGAATGGGGGGCCGTCCTCGCCCGGACGGCCCCCCTTTCCCCGCTTTCCTCACAGCTTGGTCACCCCGCTGGGGAATTCTCGGCGAACTATGAGATTCTGTTCAGCTGTGACAAGTACGGGGGACGAGCGGGGTCCGGCGAAGCCGAACCGCCGCAATATCATCAAGAGCGCGGGTCTGGCAGCGGGCGGCCTCGCCGTGGGGGCGGCGGGAGGAGCCGGAGCCGTCGCGGCGGTCCCCGAGGGGACGCCGAAGTCGGCCATGGCGATCCCGGTGGCGGGACCGTGGCGTCCGGCGCACGGGCACGTGGACGTGACCTGGTCGGTCGACACCTCGCAGAAGCTGGTGGCGCTGACCTTCGACGACGGCCCGATGCCGAACTGGACCGGGATGGTCCACGACATCCTGGACGCCGAGAAGGCCAAGGCCACGTTCTTCATGGTCGGCGAGCGGGCGGTCGCCAACGCGAAGATCATCCACGGCCGGATGGACATGCACGAGGCCGGGAACCACACGTGGGCGCACAAGGACATGTCGCGCCTGACCCACGCCGAGGCCGTGGACGCGATCCACCGGGCGCACAAGGCGATCGCGCAGATCACCGGCAAGGAGCCCCGGCACCTGCGGCCGCCCTACGGGCAGCTCGGCGGGACGACCATGAGCGCGGCGGGCCAGCTCGGCTACGACCTGACGCTCTGGAGCATCAAGATGCTCGAGAAGACCTACGAGCACCACCCGCAGGGCCTGGTCGACTACATCGTGAACAACGTGACGCCGGGGACGATCGTCCTCGCCCACGACCACGGCAACCCCGACCGGCTCGTGGCGCTGCGGAACCTGTCGAAGATGATCCGCGGGCTGCGCGCGAAGGGCTTCGAGTTCGTCACGATCTCCGAGCTCGTCGCCGCGTCCGGGCCGCCCGCGCAGCCGTCCCGGACGCCGTCCGGATCCCCCTCGCCGCTCACCGGGCACTGACCCGGAGCGGTTCAGGACCCGTCCGGCCGGGCGGACGATCATCGCCGGGCCAGGCTGCAGAGCGGGGCTGACGGGCCGGTCATCGCCGGGCCGGGCTGCAGGGCGGCGCTGACGGGCCGGTCATCGCGGGGATGGGCGGCGTCATGCCGGGCCGGGCGGACGGTCAGGACGCGTCGGGCCAGGCGCCGGCGATCAGGCGCCGGGTTTCGCGGAGCAGCTGCGGCAGCACCTTGGTGTGGCCGACGACCGGCATGAAGTTGGTGTCCCCGCCCCACCGCGGCACGACGTGCTGGTGCAGGTGGGCGGCGATGCCCGCGCCCGCGACGTGCCCGAGGTTCATGCCGACGTTGAAGCCCTGCGCGCCACTCGCCCCGCGCAGGGCGGTGATCGCGCGGCGGGTGAAGACGGCGAGCTCGGTGTACTGCTCCTCGTCCAGCTCGGTGTAGTCCGCGACGTGCTGGTACGGGACGACCATGAGGTGCCCCGAGTTGTACGGGTAGAGGTTCAGCACGGCGTAGACGCGCTCGCCGCGCGCCACGATCAGGCCGTCCTCGTCGTCCATCAGGGGGATGTCGCAGAAGGGGCAGCCGTCCTGGTCGGCCGGCTTGTTCTCGCCCTTGATGTAGGCCATCCGGTGCGGCGTCCAGAGGCGCTGGAAGGCGTCGGGGGCGCCGGCGCCGCCGCGCTCCTCCTCGATCTCGGGCCCGACCGGGCCCGCCGCTCCGGTCCCGGGCGCGTTCCCGCGCACCTTCGGCACCACGGGCCCCTCCGGCTCTACGCTCAAGGCGGCGCTCTCCTTCGTGCTGACGGCCTGACCAGCCAGCATAGAGAGCGGCGCCGGACGGCCCGACGCCGGGTCGAGGGCGCCCAGGTCAGGCGGCGTGGCCGGGGCCCGGGCCCGGGGAGGGCCCGGTCAGGCGGGGCGGGCGTAGCAGGTCTGCATGTCCACGCCGACCGACAGCGTGGTGATCTTGACGCGGCGGACCAGGGTCGGCGCGACGGCGAAGTGGAAGGTCCGGGTGCCCGCCTTCCGGACGGTCGCCTGGTCGCTCAGCGGGCCGTGGCCCGCGACGGTGACCTCGGCCTTCACCACTCCGGCGCCGCCGGTGGTGACTGCGACCTCGACTCCGGAGGAGCGTCCGGCGCGGTAGAGGGCCGTGCCCGCCGGGCAGAAGTCGGTGCCGACGCCGCCGCCCGTGCCGGGCATGGGGGCGCCCTGGTCACCGGGTTGCGAGCTCGTGTCGGGCCTGGACGGGGACCGGCCGCCGCCCTGCGGCTGCGCCGGACCTGAGGGGACCGTGCCGGCCGGGCCGCCGGACGAGCCGTTCGAGGAGCTCTGGCCGCCCGTGCCCGAGGCGGACGAGCCGGAGTCGTTCCGTCCGCCGAACGCCTGGAACACCAGCACGGCCAGGGCCGCCGAGACCAGCAGGGCCGCGCCCCCGTACCCGAGGAGGCGGGCCGCCGTCACGCCCGGTCCGGCGGACGGCGGGGTGCTGGTCTTCATGCTGCGTACTCCCGGGGGGTGCCGACGTGCGGGTGCCGCCCGAGGCCGCGGGCCGGCCGGGCGACGCCGGGCGGGGGTGACGCCCGGCGGACGGGGCCTCCGCGTGGAGGCCCCGTCACCGTGTTCAGACCTGGACGCGCTCGCGCACGGCCTTGACGATCTCGTCGACGGCGTCCTGGATCGTGACGCCGTTCTTCTGCTCGCCGTTGCGGTACCGGAACGAGACGGCGTCGGCGTTCACGTCGTCGTCGCCCGCGAGCAGCATGAACGGGATCTTCTGCTTCTGCGCGTTGCGGATCTTCTTCTGCATCCGGTCGGACGAGGCGTCCACGTCGATCCGGATCCCGTGCTCGCGCAGCGCGGCGGCGACCTTCTCCAGGTGCGGGACGTGCGCGTCGCCGATCGGGACGCCGACGACCTGCACCGGGGCGAGCCACGGCGGCATCGCGCCCGCGTAGTGCTCGATCAGCACGCCCATGAACCGCTCGACCGAGCCGAACAGCGCCCGGTGGATCATCACCGGCTGCTGCCGGGTGCCGTCGGCCGCCTGGTACTCCAGGCCGAACCGCTTGGGCTGGTTGAAGTCGAGCTGGATGGTGGACAGCTGCCAGGTGCGGCCGATCGCGTCGCGCGCCTGGACGGAGATCTTCGGGCCGTAGAACGCCGCGCCGCCCGGGTCGTCCATCAGGTCCAGGCCGGAGTCCATCGCGGCCTGGCGCAGCGCCTCGGTGGCCTCCGCCCAGTCCGCGTCCTCGCCGATGAACTTGTCGGACTCGTCGCGGGTGGACAGCTCGAGGTAGAACTCGCGGAGGCCGAAGTCGCGCAGCACGCTCAGCACGAACTGCAGCAGCGACTTGATCTCGTCGCCCATCTGCTCCTTGGTGGCGTAGATGTGCGAGTCGTCCTGGGTCATGCCGCGGACGCGGGTGAGGCCGTGCACGACGCCGGACTTCTCGTACCGGTACACCGACCCGAACTCGCACAGCCGCAGCGGCAGCTCGCGGTAGGAGCGGCCGCGGGCCCGGAAGATCAGGTTGTGCATCGGGCAGTTCATCGGCTTGACGCGGTAGTCGACGCCGTCCAGCTCGAAGGGCGGGAACATGTCCTCGCCGTAGTAGGGCAGGTGCCCGGAGAGCTCGAACAGCGACGACTTGGTGAGGTGCGGGGTGTTGACGAACTCATACCCCGCCTCCATCTGCCGCTGGCGCATGTAGTCCTCCATCTCCTTGCGGATGATCCCGCCCTTGGGATGGAAGACCGGCAGGCCGCTGCCCAGCTCGGGCGGGAAGGAGAACAGGTCGAGCTCGGCGCCCAGCTTGCGGTGGTCGCGCTTCTCGGCCTCGGCGAGCATCGCCAGGTACTCGTCCTGCCGCTCGCGGGACTCCCACGCGGTGCCGTAGATGCGCTGGAGCTGCGGGTTCTTCTCGCTACCGCGCCAGTAAGCGCCGCCGGTGCGCATCAGCTTGAACGCCGGGATGACCCGGGTGGTCGGAACGTGCGGGCCCCGGCACAGGTCCTTCCAGCGCAGGTCGCCGGACTTGGCGTCGAGGTTGTCGTAGATGGTCAGCTCGCCCGCGCCGACCTCGACGTTCGCACCGTCCTCGGCGGACGCCGAGCCCTTGAGCCCGATCAGCTCCAGCTTGTACGGCTCGGCGGCCAGCTCGGCGCGCGCGTCGTCGTCGGAGACGGCCCGGCGGGAGAACCGCTGGCCCTGCTTGACGATCTCGCGCATCCGCTTCTCGATGCGCTTGAGGTCGTCGGGGGTGAACGGGTCGGCGACGTCGAAGTCGTAGTAGAAGCCGTTCTCGACGGGCGGGCCGATGCCCAGCTTCGCCTCGGGGTGCAGCTCCTGGACGGCCTGGGCCATCACGTGCGCCGCGGAGTGCCGCATGATCGCGCGGCCGTCGGCCGAGCCGATCTCGACCGGCTCGACGACGTCGCCCTCGGCCACCTGGTGCTCGAGGTCGCGCAGCTGCTCGTTGACCCGCGCCGCGATCACGGTGCGGCCGTCGGCCTCGAGGGCCTGGCCGGCGGTCGTGCCCGCAGGCACCACCCGCTCGCTCCCGTCGAGGGTGATGCGCAGCTCTGACACGGTGTCTCCTCGCGATTCTGGTCGGGTTTCGGAATGGTATCGAGCGGGACCCCTGAACGCGGTGAGGCCCCGGGAGCGAGCTCCCGGGCACAAGCGCGCGTACCGGCTGATCGACTTCCGCCGGCACGACAAGGACGGCGTCCCGGCGAAGGTCGCTCACATCG
>NZ_JBFAUU010000024.1:0-51910 GCF_040679435.1 Spirillospora sp. NPDC052269 | reverse complement strand
GAGCATGCCGGTGCGGGCGTCGGTGGACTCCGAACCGAGGATCACCAGGTCGAAGCCCGGGAGCGAGCTCCCGGGGCCTCACCGCACTTCGAAGATCAGGACGTGCGGCCGTGACGCCGGGACGGACCCGGCGTGGTCGTCAGCGCCTTCACGGCGGCGAGCACGGCTCTCACGTGCCCGAGTGTACTACGCGAGCGGGTGCGCGGCGGTGGCCTTGATCACGCTGCGGACGGGCCGGGGCGGCGCGACGGGGTCTGGAGTTTGTCCATGTCCTCCAGCTCCCTGCCCTTGGTCTCCGGGACGCTGCGCCAGACGAAGACGAACGCGAGCGCGGCGAACAGCGTGTAGAGGCCGTAGGCCAGGCCGAGCGACAGCCCCGACAGCCACGGGAACGTGACGGTGATCAGCCAGTTGGCGAGCCACTGGGCGGCCGCGGCGACCGCGAGCGCCGAGGCCCGGATGAAGTTGGTGAACATCTCCCCGAGCATCACCCAGACGACCGGCCCCCAGGTGGAGGCGAAGCCGAACACGTACAGGTTGGCGGCGACCAGCGCGACGGGCCCGGCGATGTCGCCCAGCCTGGGGTTGCCGTTGACGACCGGCGCGGTGGCGAAGCAGACCGCCATCACGCCCAGGGTGACCGCCATCAGCGCGGCGCCGAACAGCAGCAGCGGGCGGCGGCCGAGCTTGTCCACCAGCGCGATCGCGACCAGCGTGGACCCGACGTTCACCATCGAGTTGATCACCGAGGTGAGCATCGCGTCGTTCTCGCCGAACCCGGCGGCCTGCCACAGCGTGGTGCCGTAGTAGAAGATCACGTTGATGCCGACGAACTGCTGGAACACCGACAGCAGGATCCCGACCCAGACGATCGGCATCAGCCCGAACCGGCCGTCGCGCAGGTCGCGCAGATGGACCGGCCGGTCCGAGGCGATCGACCGGACGATCTCGCCGACCTTGACGTCCACGTCGCCGCGTCCGGTGACCTTCCGCAGCACCTGCTGGGCCCGCGCGAGGTCGTGCTTCTTCACCAGGTAGCGGGGGGACTCGGGGATGACCAGCGAGACCACCCCGTACAGCACGGCGGGCAGCGTCGCGGCGGCGAACATCCAGCGCCAGGCCGAGCCGCCCCAGGGGACACGGCCGGTCGCGCCGCCCTCCGAGACCCGGGCGATGACGTAGTTCACCACCAGCGCGGAGAAGATGCCGAGGACGATCGCCATCTGCTGGAGCGATCCGAGCCGTCCGCGCAGGTTCGCGGGGGCGATCTCGGCGATGTAGGCGGGCGCGATCACCGAGGCGGTGCCGATGGCCAGGCCGCCCATGACCCGCCAGAACGTCAGGTCCTCGGCGTTGAAGGCCAGCGCCGAGCCCACCGCGCTCACCACGAACAGGACCGCGGCGCCGACCATGACCTTGACCCGGCCGATCCGGTCGGCGAGCGGGCCGGCGAACCAGGCGCCGACGGCGCAGCCGAGCAGGGCCGAGGAGACCACGAACCCGATCCAGAACGAGTTCAGGTGGAACTGCTCCTTGAGCGCGGACACCGTCCCGTTGATCACCGAGGAGTCGTAGCCGAACAGGAAGCCGCCCAGCGCGGCGGCCCCGGCGAGCATGACGGCGACGGCGGCCGAGTGCCCCCGCGCGGCGGTGCTGGTCGACGTCACGTCGTCGCTACCGTCCGTGGTCATGTCCGGGACCTTCCCCGGAAACGATCAGTCATTCGCGCCGGTGGGCCAAGGTTCGGCCGGGTCCGACCCGGGGAGGACGGCGTCCGATACCCGAGGTGGCGGCGGTGATCTCACTCTCCGGGGGCAGGCGGGTGTGGGCTCGGGCGGATTAGTCTCCTGGGCAAATGAGCGACCAGCCTTCCTCCCCCGGCCCCGCCTCCGGGCCCTCCGCCGCATCGTCCGGCGCCTCGTCCTCCTCCTCGTTCCCCGCCGCGTCGGGCTCGTCGCCGGGCTCGTCGCCGGGCGCCGACTTCGTGCGGGCGGCGCTGCGCCGCGCGGTGATGCCCGGCGTCGCGACCGGGCCGGACGCGCTGCGTCCCTCGCTGCCCCGCACGACATGGGCGCGCGTGCCGCTGTTCGTGCTCACGACGCTCTTCGCGATCGGGTTCAGCGCCGGGTCCATCGCCATCCCGATGACGACGATGGGACGGTCGGCGGACGAGACCGTGCCGATCGCCCTGCTCCAGGCGGCCCCGCTGGTGGCGGCGCTGTTCCGGCCGCTGCTCTCGTGGCGGATCATGGCGTCCGGGCTGCTGATCGGCGCACTGGTGATCCGGGGGGACGCCAGCTTCTGGCCGTGGACGCCGACCGCGTGGCTGGCGTTCATGATCGTGCTGTTCTGCGTCGGGGCGTCCGGGAACCGGACGGCCACGGCCGGCGTCGCCCTGGTCAGCGTGGTCGGGGTGATCGGCCCGGCCTCGCTGGTGACGATGCCGCTCTGGTTCGGGATGATCCTGTCCGCGCTGGTGCTGCTGGCGCTGGTCTTCGGGGACGCCGTGGGCGGGCGCCGGATCGCCGAGCGGGCCCTGCGCGAGCAGGAGGAACTGCACCGCCGCGACCTGGCCCGGCAGGCGGTGCTGGAGGAGCGCGCCCGGATCGCCCGGGAGCTGCACGACGTGGTCGCGCACCACATGTCGGTGATCGCGATGCAGGCCGAGGCGGCCCCGTTCAAGATCCCGGACCTGCCGGACCAGGCCCGCGCCACCTTCGTGGTGGTGCGCGACGCGGCCCGCGACGCGCTGGCCGAGACCCGGCGGGTCGTCGGGCTGCTGCGCGCCGAGGACGAGGCGGCCGAGCGCGCCCCGCAGCCCGGCCTCGCCCGGCTGGACGAGCTGCTGGAGGCGGCGCGGCGGTCCGGGCTGACGGTGACCAGCTCGGTGACCGGGATGCCGCGTCCGCTCGCGACGGGCGTGGACCTGTCGGCGTTCCGGATCGTCCAGGAGTCGCTGAGCAACGCGTCCCGGTACGCGCCGCGCGGGACGGCGCGGGTGGAGATCGGCTACGGGGACGAGGTGCTCGGCGTGGCCGTCCGCGACGAGGGGCCCGGACCGGGCGCCGAACCCGAGTCGTCCGGCGGCGGGCACGGCCTGGTCGGCATGCGGGAGCGCGTCACGATGCTGGGCGGGTCCCTGACGACCGGCCCCCGCCCGGACGGCCGTCCAGGCTGGGCGGTCACGGCCGAACTCCCCTACGGCGCCCCGGACTGAGCCCGCCCGCGCCCGCCTGGACCGGGCTGCCCGAACCCTGGTGATCACGGTGGCGGGACGCCATAGGGTGATCTCGTGACGATTCGGGTGCTGATCGCCGACGACCAGGTGATGATCCGCGACGGGCTGGCGGCGCTGCTGTCGTCGGATCCGGAGATCGAGGTGGTGGGGCAGGCCGGGAACGGCCGGGAGGCCGTCGACCTGGCCCGGGAGCTCGCCCCCGACGTGGTCGTCATGGACATCCGGATGCCCGAGATGGACGGCCTGGCCGCCACCGCCGAGCTGGCCGGCGACCCGGACGAGGACTCCAAGGCGCCGAAGGTGCTGGTGCTGACCACCTTCGACCTGGACGAGTACGTCTACGAGGCGCTCGGCGCGGGCGCCAGCGGGTTCCTGCTGAAGGACGCCCCGGCCGCCGACCTGGTGCAGGGCGTGCGGGTCGTGGCGTCCGGGGACGCGCTGCTCGCGCCGTCCATCACGCGGCGGCTGATCTCCGACTTCGCGCGCCGCCGCCGGCACGAGCGGCCGAGACCGGCGGCGACGGCCGCGCTCACCCCGCGCGAGCGGGACGTGCTGCGGCTCATCGCGCGCGGCATGTCCAACGCCGAGATCGCCGCCGAGCTGGTGCTGGCCGAGCAGACCGTCAAGACGCACGTCGGGCACGTCCTGACCAAGCTGGGCCTGCGCGACCGCACCCAGGCCGTGGTGTTCGCCTACGAGAACGGCCTCGTCGGGGACTGAGCCCTGCCGCCCGCCTGCCCGCCTGCCCGGCCGCCCGGCCGCCTCGGGACTAGCGGGACGGATCGAGGACGAGTTTGCCGGTCGTCCGGCGGGAGCGCAGGTCCTCGTGTGCCCGCCGGACCTCGGACAGGCCGTACTCGCCGCCCGCGACGACCTTGAGCCGTCCGGCCGCGACGAGCCCGAACAGCTCGTCCAGCGCGGCGGCCATGACGTTGCCGGGCAGCTGGAACACGTGTGCCAGCCACATGCCCGCGACGGTCGTGGAGTGCGACATCAGGGTGGCGGGCTGGACGGGCTTGGGCAGCTCGCGGGACGCCATGCCGTAGAAGGCGAGGCGGCCGAACGGGGCGAGCGCGGTGAGGCTCTGGTCGGTGACGCGCCCGCCGGTCATCTCCAGCACCACGTCCACCCGGCGGCCGTGGTTGGCCTCCATCAGCGCGGCCTTGAGGTCGGGCTCCTTGGGGTCCACGGCGATGTCGGCGCCGAGGTCGAGCGCGAGGGCGCGCTTCTCCGGGGACGAGGCGGTCGCGATGACGCGTCCCGCGCCCCACGCCTTGGCCAGCTGGACGGCGAGGGTGCCGACCCCACCCGCCGCCGCGTGCACGACGACCGACTCGCCCGGTGCGAGGTGGGTGCTGCGGCGCAGCAGCAGCCAGGCGCTGACGCCCTGGACGACCATGCCGAGCGCGGTGACGTCGTCGATGCCGTCCGGGACGTCCCAGGTGGTCGCGGACGGCGCGACGGCCTTCTCGGCGTAGCCGCCGTTGCCGAGCAGGGCGACGACGCGGCGGCCGTCCGGGGTGCGGCCGACGGCCTCGCCGCCGGGCACCAGCGGCAGCGCCTGCTTGGACAGGTAGCTGTTCTCGGTCTGGTGGGTGTCGGCGTAGTTGATGCCGGCCCGGTCGACCTCGATGAGCGTCTGCCCGTCG
The DNA here is from genome assembly GCF_040679435.1 of Spirillospora sp. NPDC052269. Classification (NCBI taxonomy): domain Bacteria; kingdom Bacillati; phylum Actinomycetota; class Actinomycetes; order Streptosporangiales; family Thermomonosporaceae; genus Spirillospora; species Spirillospora sp. NPDC052269. The sequence goes on along the minus strand of NZ_JBFAUU010000024.1, from coordinate 47,023 downwards.
CCGGGCACCGGGTCGGGCAGCTCGACCGGTGTGAGGACCTCGGGACCGCCGAACTCGGTGATCTGGATGGCGCGCATCTGCTTCTCCTTCTCGGCGGGCTCAGCGGGGCCCGGGGACGCCACGGAACCGGAACGGCTCGGACGGGCGGCCGGGCACCACGTACCAGGCTTCACCGGCGCCGTCCCCGTCCAAGATTGCCATGAACGCCTCGACGACGTCCGCGAGGGGCAGGATGGGGAAGCCCGTGCGCACCAGATCGTCCTTGAACGGGAGGATGATGTCGGTCTCGGCGAACGACGGGCACAGCGCGTTCACCCGGATGCCCTCGGGCAGGTGCGCGGGCCCCAGCGCCCGGACGAGCCCGACCACCGCCGCCTTGTTCGCGCCGTAGACCGGGTCGAACGGCGTCGCCGTGAGCGCGGCCATGCTGGCGGTCGCGACGATGTCGCCGCCGCCCCGGGCGCGCAGGGCGGGCAGCGCCGCGTGGACGCCGTGGACGACCCCGTCCACGTTGATGGACATCGCGCGGCGGTAGCGCTCGGGGTCGAAGTCGTCGCCGAGGCCGAAGCCGCTGGCCACGCCCGCGTTCAGGAACGCCAGGTCCAGGCCGCCGAAGGTGTCGACGGCGGTCTGGACGGCCCGTGCGTTCTCAGCGGGCTCGCGCACGTCGCAGCGGACGAACGCGCCGTCCAGCTCGCCTGCGAGCGTCCGGCCGCCGTCCTCGTCCACGTCGGCCAGGACGACGTGGACGCCCTCGCCGGTCAGCCGCCGGGCGACCGCCGCGCCGATGCCGTTCGCGCCGCCGGTGATGAGCGCGACCTTCCCGGCGCGCCCGCCCGCGCCACGATCCTTCGGTTCCCGAAACGCCGTCATGGCACCCGTCCTCGTAAGTAACTGACCCGTCAGTTACTATAGCTCCATGGACTTCGGTTTGAGCCCCCGCGCCGAGGAGTACCTCGGCCGCCTGCAGGACTTCATGGACTCCCACGTCTACCCCGCCGAGCCGGTGTACGCCGAGCAGCGCCGGGAGCTGATCGCCGCCGGGCGCGCGCACGACCTGCCGCCCGTCGTCGAGGAGCTGAAGGCCGAGGCGCGCAGGCGCGGCCTGTGGAACCTGTTCCTGCCCGACAGCGCCGACCCGGCGCACGGCCTCACCAACACCGACTACGCCAGCCTCGCCGAGGTGACCGGACGGTCCCCGCAGCTCGGGCCCGAGGCGCTCAACTGCGCCGCGCCCGACACCGGCAACATGGAGGTGCTGCACCTGTTCGGCACCCCCGAGCAGAAGGAGCGGTGGCTGAAGCCGCTGCTGAACGGCGAGATCAGGTCCGCGTTCGCGATGACCGAGCCGGACGTGGCCAGCTCCGACGCCACCAACATCTCCACCCGGATCGAGCGCGACGGCGACCACTACGTGATCAACGGCCGCAAGTGGTGGATCACCGGCTCGGCCGACCCGCGCTGCAAGATCATGATCGTGATGGGCAAGACCGACCCGGAGGGCCACCCGTACCTCCAGCAGTCCATGATCCTGGTGCCGACGGACACGCCCGGTGTCGAGATCGTCCGGTCGCTGCCCGTCTTCGGGTACCACGACCAGGAGGGCCACTGCGAGATCCGGTTCACCGACGTGCGCGTCCCGGTGGAGAACCTGATCGGCGAGGAGGGCGGCGGCTTCGCCATCGCGCAGGCGCGGCTCGGGCCCGGCCGCATCCACCACTGCATGCGGGCGCTCGGCCTCGCCGAGCGGGCGCTGGAGCTGATGTGCCGCCGCGCGATCGACCGGGTCGCGTTCGGCAAGCCGCTCGCCGCGCAGGGCGTCGTCCGGCAGCAGATCGCCGAGTCCCGGATGGCGATCGAGCAGGCCCGGCTGCTGACCCTCAAGACCGCGTGGCTGATCGACAGGCACGGCGTGAAGGCAGCGCGCTCCGAGGTCGCCGCGATCAAGGTCATCGCGCCGCGGGTCGCCCTGGAGGTCGTGGACCGCGCCATCCAGGTGCACGGCGGCGCGGGCGTCTCCGACGACACCCCGCTCGCCGCGATGTGGGCCGGGCTGCGCACCCTCCGGCTCGCGGACGGTCCCGACGAGGTGCACGTCCGGTCCGTCGCGCGCGCGGAGTTGGGTAAGTTCACCGCACAATGAACAACACCACGGGGGGAACGGGGACGCGGCGGCGGATGCCGCAGGCGCAGCGGCGGGAGCAGCTGCTCGGGCTGGCGCTGCGCGAGTTCGGGCGGCGCGGGTACCACCTGACCCAGATGGAGCACGTGGCGGCCGCGGCGGACGTCTCCAAGGCGCTGCTGTACCAGCACTTCGCGTCCAAGGAGGAGCTGTTCGCCGAGGTCGTCGGGTCGGTCGTCGCGGAGCTGACCGGACGGCTCGGGGCCGCGGTGCGCGCCGAGGACGACTCGGTCGACCGGATCCGCGCGATGGTGCGGGTGCTGTTCGACTACGCCACCGACGAGCCGGACGCCTGGACGCTGGTCATCCGTCACCTGGACAAGCCGGAGGTCGGGCCGGGCCTGCGCGAGCTGCGCGACCGGCTGGGCGCGTCGTTCGCCGACCTGCTGCTGATCCGCCGGCGTGTCGACCCCGCCCTGTCCCCCGCCGCGCTCGCGGTGAACGAGCACCGCGCGCGGCTGCTCGTCCCGCTGATGTACGGGTCGATGCTGTCGATGGTGTCGTGGTGGCTGGAGCACCCCGACACCCCGCGCGACCGGGCGGAGGCGATGGCGGTCGAGTTCATCTGGCTCGGCCTGGACCGCCTCCGCACCGGTGAGCGCCTGCGTTCGTCCGACGAGGTGTCGGACGAACCGCCGGACGATCAGTAGTCGGCGACCGGACCCTGCCGGACGGTCGGGACGGTCAGGTTCACCTTCGACGCGTCCAGCCACCCCAGCGCCTTCTGCGAGGTGAACAGGGCGGTGCCCGGGGTGATCTGGAGCGCCAGCCGGTGGCCGGGGCCGATCTTCCAGGACACGGCCTCCAGGTCGCGGTCGACGGTGTGGCGGCGGCCGTCCAGCGTGATCGGGACCGGGGTGGCCTGGTTGCCGACGACCAGGCCGGTGTCGACGTCCACGATCTGGGCGTAGACGGCCGTCCTCGGGTGCAGCGCGCGGCCCTGGTAGGTGAGCTTCAGGTGCGGGACGCCGACCGCCTGGCCGTCGGCCTTCGGCGACGGGATCTGGACGGTCAGGGCGTTCTTGGCGGGCTGCGCGACCGTCTGGGTGCCCGAGGTGTCCAGCGGGCTGATGTTCAGGTGGCCCTTGCCGGACGCGCGCAGCGGCGCCTTCGCCGGGGCGGGGTAGGACGAGGCGGTCCGGTAGACGCCGTCCTGGTCGATGTACTCGAAGCCGGCGCCGGTGTTCACCGAGGTGTCCCGCTTGAGGTACCGGGCGAACCAGGCGAGCGTGGCCTTGGCCAGGTGGTCGGCCGTCCCCGGCTTGGTCGAGCAGGTGCCGTGGCCACCGCAGAACCAGATCAGCTTCACCGGCGCGCCGTGCGCCTTGATCGGCCGGTAGAACGACAGGCCCTCGCGCAGCGTGAACAGCGTGTCGACGGTGCCCTGCATGGACAGCGTGGGGATCCTGATGCGGTCGACCAGGCCGCCCGCGCCCGCCTGCATGAACCACTTCTGGACGGACGGCGACAGCGTCCCGTTCAGCATCCCGGACGCGCAGCCCTCCAGGACCTTCCCGGCGACCCGGTTCCCGTTGGCGACGCCGCCGAGGCACAGCAGGGAGCCCCAGCCCGCGCGGAAGATCTCGTCCCGGTAGAGGCTGCGCTCGACGCTCTGGAACGCGATGGTCGGGGTGATCGCGTCCACCCGGCGGTCCATCCCGGCGACGACGAGCTGGATGCCGCCGCCGTAGCTGCCGCCCGCCATGCCGAGCCGCGGGTCGCCGGGCCGGTCGAGCTGGACCTCGGGCTGGTCCGCCGTCCAGTCGATGATCTTCACGACGTCGCGGCCCTCGACGGCCGGGGTGTCCACGTTGGCCTCGCCCTCGGAGCCGAAGCCGCGCGCGTCCCAGGTCACGACGTTGTACCCGGCGCCGGTGAGCAGGGCGAGCTGGCCCTTGGCGGGGTCGGTCTCGGCGCGTCCGCCCCAGCCGTGGCCGAGCAGGACGGTCGGGGCCTTGGCCCCGGCGGCCAGGCCCGTGGCCGGGAAGAAGTTGGTCGTGATGTGGACGCCGTCGAAGGAGGCGAGCTTCACCGTGCGCGGCGCGGGCGCGTCGTCGGCGTGCGCGGGCACGGCCGTCACGAGGGGCAGGGCCGCGGTCAGCGCGGTCGCCGCGACGGCGGCGGACCGGCGGGGTCCACGCGGCAGGGAGGGACGTGGCATGGAGGAACTCCGGTGGTCCATGGGGTAATCGGTCACTGATTCGAGATCTCAGTAGCTACACCACCGCCGACGCGCCCGGCAATACCGGATCCCGCCGCCGGGGAGGCCGCGCGGCGGCTCCGCGGCCCGGTCGCCGATCATGCGCGGGCAAAGAGTCGGTCGCTCCCCCGCGTCCCGGCGCCGCCGGCGCGGCCCGGCGGCTTAGCGTCGCCGCAGGTCGCAGCGGGGTCCGGAGGGTCAGTGGACGACGAGGAGTACGGCGAGGCCGACGGCCCCGCCGAAGCCGGCGCGGCCTCGGCCGGCGACGGCGAGCCGCCCTGGACCGACCCGTCCGAGACCGGCGGGTCCGCCACGACGCGGACCGGGGAGAACCCGCTGGCCGCGATGGAGGCGGCGCTGCGCGGCACGCGTGAGCCGGGCGTCGGGGCGGACGCGTACGCGACGCTCGACCTGGCGCTGCGGGTCGGCGAGCTGATGCTCGCGGGCGGCGACACCGCCGAGTCGGTGGACCTGGCCATGGCCCGCATCGCGCGCGCGTACGGGCTGCCGCACACCGAGAACAACGTGACGCTCGCCGCCGTCGGGATGTCCTATCTGCCGCGCGGGGACCGTCCTCCGGTGACGGCGGAGCGGCGCGTCCGGCGGCGGACGCCGAACTACAACCGGCTCATCGCCATCCACCGGATGGTCCGCGAGGCCGCGACCGGGCTGCTCGGCTTCCAGCAGGCCAAGTTCCGGCTCAGCGACATCATCGGGCAGCCGACCGCCTATCCGCCGTGGGCGCAGACGGTGGCGCTGTCGGTGCTGGGCGCGGCGGGCGCGGTGCTGGTCGGCGGGGGTCCGTACGCGACGCTCGCGGCGTTCGTGGCGACGCTGCTCGGCGACCGGACGGGCGCGTGGCTCGGCCGCCGCGGCATCGCCGACTTCTTCCAGATGGCGCTGGCCGCCGCGATCGGGACGCTGGTCACGGTGCTGCTCGTCGCGTCGGAGGCGCCGGTGCGGTCCGGGACGGTCATCATCGGCGTGGTCATCGCGCTGATCCCGGGACGGGCGCTGGTGGTCTCCATGCAGGACGGCATCGCCGGGGACCTGGTCACCGGCACCACGCGGCTGGTGGAGGTGCTGTTCGTGATCGTCGCGATCCTGAGCGGCATCGGCGCCGTCACCTACCTCGGGGCCCGCAGCGGAGTGCCGATCTCGCTGGAGCACCTGCCGTCCGCGCCGACCCTCATCGCCGCGCCCCAGACGCTCGGCGCGGGCGCGATCGCGGTGTCGTTCGCCGTCTACCACCTGGTGTCGTGGCGGTTCCTGCCACCGGTCGCGGTCGGCGGGATGCTCGCCTGGGCCGTCCTGGTCGAGATGCGCGGGATCCACCTGCCCGCCGCGCCCGCCACCGCGATCGCCGCCACGGTCGTCGGGCTGCTCGGCACCGTGTACGCGCGGCTCACGCGCGTCCCGGCCCTGATCTGCGTGACCCCGTGCATCGCGCCGCTGATGCCCGGGACGCTGATGTACCGGGGGATGCTCGAGCTGACCACCGGACGGACCGGGCCCGCGGCGATCGTGCTCGCCGAGGCGCTCGCGACGGCGCTCGCGATCGGCGCGGGCGTCTACATCGGCGGGGAGCTGCTCCGGGTGGCCCGTCCGGCGCGCCGCGTGCTGCGTCCGCCCCGGCGCGTCCGCTGACGCCAGAGGCACGGGTGCGCTGATGCAAGGGGCACGTGCCCGCTGACGCCACAGGCGCCCCATAGACCGCGTTCTCGCACGTGGCCGGGGCACTTTGTAGCCGTCTGGGCGTAACGATTTCGACTCGGGCGGTTCCCCTCGGCGTCGCGGCGGCGGGACGATGCGTGCGTGGCAGCCAACGGAAGTGGCGCGACGGCGACGGCGGACACCGGCGGCCGTCTGCTGGCCCAGGTGAGGTCCTGGCCCGACGTGGCGGTGGTGCGGGCCGACTGCGGGCTCGGCACGGCGCTGGCGGCGGGCGGACGGCAGGTGCTGCACCTGCACGGCGGGGACGAGGTCGAGTTCCGGCTGACCCGTCCGGTGCTGGACCGGCTGGGCGAGGCGCTCGCCGGGTCCGGCCGGGTGCGGGTGCGGCCGGGCGGCGAGTGGGTCGCCGTCCGCCTCGACACCGACTCCGACTTCGCGCTGGCGTTGTCGCTGACCAGCGTGGCCATCAAGGCGACCGGGACGGTCCGGGACCCCGCTCCGTGCGGCGCGGAGTCCCGGAGCGGCTGAGCCGGACCCGGCTCAGGTGAGCTTCGCCAGCGCCTCGGCGGCGCGGTGGCAGTCGTGGAAGGTGCAGTAGAGCGGGACGGGCGCGAGCCGGACGATGTCGGGCTCGCGGGCGTCGGCGATGACGCCCGCCTCGTCCGCGAGGGCCTTCACCAGGGCGCCCGCGTCCGCGACGCGCAGCGAGAGCTGCGTGCCGCGCCGCTCCGGGTCGTCCGGGGTGATGATCTGGACGCCGCCGACCGGGGCGAGCCGTTCGGCGAGGTAGGCCGTGAGGCGCTCGCTCTTGGCGCGCAGCGCGGGCATGCCGACCCGGTCGAAGATCTCCAGCGAGACCAGCACGGGCGCGAGCGCCATGATCGGCGGGTTGGACAGGGCCCAGGCGTCGGCGGTGGGCGGGTGGTCGACGTCCGGGTCCATGCGGAAGCGGATGTCGGCGCGGGTGCTCCACCAGCCGGAAAGGCGCGGGAGCGAGGTGTCCCGGACGTGCCGTTCGTGGACGAACGCGCCCGCGACCGAGCCCGGACCGCTGTTGAGGTACTTGTAGGTGCACCAGGCGGCGAAGTCGACGTCCCAGTCGTGCAGGCTCAGCGGGACGTTCCCGGCGGCGTGCGCGAGGTCCCAGCCGACGACCGCGCCCGCCTCGTGGCCCGCGCGGGTGAGCGTGGCCATGTCCATGAGCTGGCCGGTCAGGTAGTTCACGCCGCCGAGCATCAGCAGCGCGACGCGGTGGCCCTCGCGGCGCAGGTAGTCGGCGACGTCCTCGGTGCGCAGGGTGTCCTCGCCGGGACGCGGCTTGAGCCGGACGACCGTCTCCGCGGGGTCCAGCCCGTGGTGGACGGCCTGGCTCGCGACCGCGTAGGAGTCGGACGGGAACGCCGAGTCCTCGATGACGATGCGGGTCCGCTCCCCCGCCGGGCGGTAGAAGCTGGCCATCAGCAGGTGCAGGTTGACCGTCAGCGAGTTCATCGCGACGACCTCGTGCGGGAGCGCGCCGACCAGCCGCGCGGCGGGCCCGGTCAGCAGCTCGTGGTACGACACCCACGGACGGCGCGCCTGCGTGTGCCCCTCGACGCCGAGCCGGGACCAGTCGGTCAGCTCCTCGGCGAGCCGCGCGGCGGTCGCCTTCGGCTGGAGGCCGAGCGAGTTGCCCGCGAAGTACGCGGCCTCCCCGTAGGCGCCGCCGGGCGCGGGCGGGATGAGGAACTCGGCGCGCAGCGTCGGCAGCGGGTCGGTTTCGTCCAGGCCGAGGGCGCGCGCTTCTTCGGTCACTTCTTCTTTCCTTCGATCAGGTCGAGGGCGACGTCCACGATCATGTCCTCCTGGCCGCCGACCATGCCGCGGCGGCCCACCTCCACCAGGATCTCCCGGGTGTCGAGGCCGTAGCGGCGGGCGGCGTCCTCGGCGTGGCGGAGGAAGGACGAGTACACGCCCGCGTAGCCGAGCGTCAGCGTCTCCCGGTCCACCTGGACGGGACGGTCCTGCAGGGGCCGGACGATGTCGTCGGCGGCGTCCATCAACTGGAACACGTCGCAGCGGTGCTTCCAGCCCATGAGGTCGGCGACCGCGACGAATGCCTCCAGCGGGCAGTTCCCGGCGCCCGCGCCCATCCCGGCCAGCGACGCGTCCACGCGGCGGACGCCGTTCTCGACGGCGACGACCGAGTTGGCGACGCCGAGGCCGAGGTTGTGGTGGGCGTGGATGCCGATCTCGGTCTCATCGGAAAGGATGTCCCGGTACGCCCGGACGCGGTCGCGGACGCCGTCCATGGTGAGCCGTCCGCCGGAGTCGGTCACGTAGACGCAGTGCGCGCCGTAGGACTCCATGAGCTTCGCCTGACCGGCGAGGGTCTCGGCGTCGGCCATGTGCGACATCATCAGGAACCCGGCGACGTCCATGCCCAGCTCGCGGGCGGTCGCGATGTGCTGGGCGGAGATGTCGGCCTCGGTGCAGTGCGTCGCGACGCGGACGGACCGGACGCCCAGCTCGTGCGCGCGCTTCAGCTCGGCGATCGTGCCGATGCCGGGCAGCAGCAGCGTGGTGAGCTTCGCGTTCGGCATGACCTCGGCGGCCGCCGCGATCCACTCCTCGTCCAGGTGCGCGCCGGGGCCGTAGTTGACGCTCGAGCCCGCGAGGCCGTCGCCGTGCGCGACCTCGATGGCGTCCACGCCCGCCGCGTCCAGCGCGGCGGCGATCTCGCGGACCTGGTCGACGGTGTAGCGGTGCCGGATGGCGTGCATGCCGTCCCGCAGGGTCACGTCCTGGACGTACAGGTCGACGCTCATCGGGCCGCCAGCCTCTCTGCCACGCGCAGCGCGGCGGACGTCATGATGTCGAGGTTCCCCGCGTAGGCGGGCAGGTAGTGCGCGGCGCCCTCGACCTCGAGGAACACCGACACCAGGTTCCCGGGCCCTCCCCCGGCGAGCGCGGCGAGGGGGTCGGCGGCGTCCAGCGGGCGGATCTGCACCTTCTGCTTCAGCCGGTAGCCCGGAACGTACGCGGCGACCTCGTCGATCATCTTCTCGATCGACGCGGTGACCTGCTCGGGGTCGCAGTCGCCGGTCACGCAGTACACCGTGTCCCGCATGATCAGCGGTGGCTCGGCCGGGTTCAGCACGATGATCGCCTTGCCCCTGGCCGCGCCGCCGACCTCCTCCAGCGCCCGCGAGGTGGTCTCGGTGAACTCGTCGATGTTCGCCCGGGTGCCGGGCCCGGCCGACCTCGAGGCGATGGACGCGACGATCTCGGCGTACCGGACGGGCGTCACCCGCGACACGGCCGCGACGATCGGCACGGTCGCCTGGCCGCCGCAGGTGACCATGTTGACGTTGGGGGCGTCGAGGTGCTCGTCCAGGTTGACCGGCGGGACGACGTAGGGGCCGATCGCCGCCGGGGTCAGGTCGACGATCCTCCTCCCGTACGGCGCGAGGACCTCGGCGTTGTGCCGGTGGGCCTTGGCGGACGTGGCGTCCAGCACGACCGTGACGTCGGCGAACTCCGGCATCGCGACCAGGCCCTCGACGCCCTCGTGCGTCGTGGCGACGCCGAGCCGGCGCGCCCGGGCGAGCCCGTCGGAGTCCGGGTCGATGCCCGCGAGCACCGCGACGTCGAGCAGGTCCGACGTCCGGAGCACCTTGATCATCAGATCGGTGCCGATGTTGCCCGATCCGATGATCGCTACGCGCTGCGCGTCCGGCATGGCACGGTCTCCCTTCCGTGGGGGGCGGCATGGCTGAGGTCTGCGTGGCTGAGGTCGGCATGGCCGAAGTCGGCGCGGCCGGGGTCCGCGTGGCAGAAGCGGGCGAAGGCCGCGATGGTCTCCGCGCCGAGGGCGGCGACGTCCGGGCCGGTCCCGGTGAGCGGGGCCAGCCTCCGGTCGCGCAGGGTGCCGAGGTGGAACGGGACGTCCACCAGGTGCGCCGAGCCGAGCCGCACGCCGTTGTGGACGTGCGGCGAGGGGTGCGTGAACGTGGCGCGGTGGACCTCGCCGCCGTGCGCGGCGTGCCAGCGGGCCAGCTCGTCCGCCGGTCGCCGCCACACCAGCTCGGTGCGGGCGTCCGCGGCCGACAGCGTCGACGGGTCGATCGCGGCGAACAGCCGCATCTCCTCGGCGGTGGTCGTGACCAGCAGCGGGACGCCTGGGACCGCACCGGACCGGACGGCGTCCATCGGGTGCCGGGGCAGGAACGAGCCGTCCACCACGGGCGCGACGGGCAGCACGCCCTCGACGGCCGGCAGCGACCGCACCGCCTCCCCCTCGGCCGCCAGGACGGCCCGCAGCGGCGCCGACCTGGGCTGCGCTCGTCCGAGCGCCCGCCGGAACGCGGTCGTGAGCGCGCGGGCGCGCGTCTCGGTGGCGAAGCCGTAGGGCAGGGCGCTCATCACCGCCGCCCGGTGGAACAGGCCCCGCGCGCTGGGCGCGGCCATCAGCGCGAGCACGCTCATCCCGCCCGCCGAATGCCCGGCGAGGGTGATCCGGCCCGGGTCGCCGCCGAACGCCGCGATGTTGGCGCGGACCCATTCCAGCGCGGCGACCTGGTCGCGCAATCCGAGGTTCGCCGGGATCTCGTCGTCGTACCCGAAACCGAGGACGCCGAGCCGGTAGTTGACCGTGACGACGACCAGGCCGTGGTCGCGGGCGAGGACCGTCCCGCGGTACATCGGCTGCGAGCCGGACCCGAACACGAACGCGCCGCCGTGCAGGAACACCAGGACCGGCCGCCCACCGGACGCGGCGGGCCCGGCGGGCGTCCAGACGTTCAGGGTGAGGCGGTTCTCGCGGCCGGTCTCCGGGTCGATCTCCAGGCCCGGCACCCACGCCATCCGGCCGGGACGCTGCGCGGCGGGCGGGCCGAACGTCCGGGCCTCGCGCACGCCGTCCCACGGGACGGGCGGCTCCGGCGGCGCGAACCTGCGGACCGGGGCGGCGTACGGGACGCCCGCGAACAGGGTCGTCCCGTCGTCCGGGCCGCCGCGCACGATCCCGCCGGCGGTCGCGACCGCCGTCACGAGGCGAGTCCCGCCGCGGGCCGGCGGGCGCCCGACCGGGCGAAGAACCGCTCGGCGTTCCCGCCGAGGATCGCGGCGCGGTCGGCGTCGGTCAGGCCCGCGCAGGCGCGGATGGCCCCGCCCGGCTCCTTCTCCCCCAGCGGGAACGGGTAGTCGGTGCCGAGCATGACGCGCTCGACGCCCATGACGTCCACGAGCAGCCGCAGCGCGCGCGGGTCGAACACGGCTGAGTCCACGTGGAACCGGTCGGTGTACTCCGACGGCGGACGCGGCGAGTCGGCGCGGACGATGTCGCGGTTCCGCCAGGCGTTGTCGGCGCGTCCGAGCAGGAACGCGAAGCTGCCGCCGCCGTGGCAGAAGCACATCCGCAGCGTCCCCGGCAGCCGCTCGAACGTGCCGCCGAGCATCATGCCGAGGATGCTGAGCTGCGTCTCGGCGGGCATCCCGACCAGCCACGGCAGCATGTGCCCGCGCATCCGGTCGGTCGCCATCATGTCCCACGGGTGGACGAGCACGGGCAGCCCGAGCCCGGCGCAGTGCGCCAGGAACTCGGCGATCGCGCCGTCGTCCAGGTTCCGTTCGCCCACATGGTTGCCGATGTGGACGCCCCGGTGCCCCGCGGCGGCCGCGCGCGTCGCGACGTCGCAGGCCGTCGGGGTGTGCTGGAGCGGCACCTGGCAGAGCGGCAGCAGCCGCTCGGGGTCGGCGGCGCAATACGCCATGATGCGGTCGTTGACCAGGTCGCACCACGCGGCGGCGCGGGACGGGTCGGCCTCGTACCCGAACATCAGCGGCGTGGACGAGACGGCCTGGACGTCCACCCCCGACGCGTCCATGTCGGCGAGGCGGCGGGCGGGCTCCCACAGGCCCTCCTCGACCGGGCGGTACTCGGCGCCGCCGCACATCATCATGCCGGTGCCGTCGCCGTCGTCGCGCAACCACGGCTCGTCCGCGTCGCTCAGCAGCCGTCCCTCCGCGCGGGTGATGCGCGGGAAGACGTGCGCGTGGACATCGAAGACGCTCACGGGGACCTCCGTTTCCGGGCGTGCTCGCGCCCGCTCCCGGCGGGGCGGGCCGCCGGGAGGGACGCTCTCGTCGGGCTCAGGCGCGGGGCGCCGTCGCGTCGGGTCAGGCGCGGGGCACCGTCGTGGGGACCATCGCCTCGGGCCACTGCTCGCCCGGGTGCGTGGCGCCGCAGTTCGGGCACCCGCGGTCGCCGTCGTAGAAGGACTGGAACACCGGCGGCAGGTCGTCCACGATCGAGCGGACCTGCAGTTCGGCCCGGTGCACCAGGTGGTGGCACTCGGTGCAGTACCACTCGAAGGACTCCAGCTCGCCCTCCGGACGCGGGATCTCCACGACCAGGCCGACCGAACCGGGCTCGGGCCGCTGCGGCGAGTGCCGGACGTGCGGGGACAGCAGGAACACGTCGCCCTCGTTGATCTGCACGTCGACCGGCGGCTTGCCCTCCTCCTCCATCACGCGCAGCACCATGTTGCCCTTGAGCTGGTAGAAGAACTCCTCGCGCGGGTCGTCGTGGAAGTCGGTGCGCTGGTTCGGGCCCCCGACCACCATGACGATCAACCCGGCGTCCTCGAACACCTGCTTGTTGCCGACCGGCGGCTTCAGCAGGTGCTCGTGCTCGGCGATCCACGCCTGGAAGTTGAACGGCTGTCCGTGGACCAGTTTCGGAAGCGTCATGTCCCGGTCTCCTCCTGGGGGATGTGCGCGACGCACGAGATCTCGATCAGCAGATGCGGGTGCGGGAGCTGGTGCACCGCGACCGTGGTGCGGGCGGGCCCGGTCTCGTCGAAGAACTCGCCGTAGACCTCGTTGTAGCCGCCGAAGTCGTTCATGCTCACCAGGTAGGTGGTCACGTTCACGACGTCCGGCAGGTCGCCCCCGGCCGCCTTCAGCAGGTCGCGGATGTTCTCGATGACCGCGCGGGTCTGCTCGCGGATGTCGAGCTCGGTGACGCCCATCGCGTCGGCGCTCGCCCCGGCGAACGTGCCGTCCGGACGCCGCGAGCTCGTCCCCGACACGAACACCAGGTCGCCCGCCCGCCGCAGGTGCGGGAACCTCCCGCGCGGCTTCGCCTTCCCCTCGACCAAGATGGCGTCGCTCATCGTGTGGTCACCTCCACGGAGCCGAGGCCCGCGCCGGTGACGCGGACGTGGGCGTCCTTGGGCAGCGGGACGGCGGCGGTCGCGGCCCCGGCGAGGACGATGTCGCCCGCGCGCAGGACGATCCCGGCCTCGGTCGCGAGCCGCGCGGCCGCGCGCAGCGCCCGGATCGGGTCGCCGAGGATGGCCGCCGACGAACCGGTCTGGACGACGCGTCCGTCGATCTCCAGGACCATGCCGACGTTCGCGACGTCCCGGGGGGCGTGCCAGGCGCCGACGCCGAACCCGGACGCCGAGGCGTTGTCGGCGATCACGTCCGGCAGGGTGAACTTGAAGCCGTCGTAGCGGGAGTCGAGGATCTCGTAGCCGACCGCGATCCCGGCGACGGCGGTGTCCACGTCGGCGGGACGGGTCACGTCCCGGCCGATCAGGAAGACGATCTCCGGCTCGACGCGCGGGTGGATCAGCCCGGACACCTCGGCCGCGGACTCGACCAGCATCCGGTCGGTCAGCTGGCCCCAGATGACGTCGTCCACGCCCATCTGGATCATCTTCGCGCGGCTGGTGAAGCCCATCTTCACGCCCGCGAACCGCTCGCCGCGCCGGCGCCGCAGCTCGATGCCCGCGCGCTGCACGTCGTAGGCGGCCGGCACGTCCAGCCTCGGCTCGGACGCGCTGAGCATCCCGATCGCGCGGCCGTCGCGGCGCGCCTCGTCCAGCCGGGCGGCGAGCGCCCTCACGTCGGTCACGACGCGTCCTCCTCCTTCTGGAAGGCGACGCGCACGTCGCCGAGTCCGTCGATGCGGGCCTCGACGACGTCGCCGGGCGCGACCGCCGCCATCGGCCCGAGCGCGCCGGTGAGGACGGTGTCCCCCGCGCACAGCGGCCGCCCGACCCGGACGAGCATGTCGGCGAGCCACAGCGCCGCGTTCAGCGGGTGCCCGAGGCAGGCCGTCCCGGTGCCGGTCGAGACCTGCTCGCCGCGCCGTTCCAGGACCATCCCGCACAGCCGCAGGTCCACGTCCGCGAGCCGGACGGGACGGCTGCCCAGCGCGTACATGCCGCAGGACGCGTTGTCGGCGACGGTGTCCGCGAGCGTGATGTCCCAGTCGCGGATCCGGCTGCCGACGACCTCGATCGCGGGCAGCGCGAACGCGGTCGCGCGGATCAGGTCGGCGACGGTGTGCCGCTCGTGCGTCAGGTCGTGCTCGAGGACGAGCGCCACCTCGGCCTCGGCCTTCGGCTGCAGGACCGCGCCGGCGGGGATCTCCGCGCCGTCCGGGACGGCCATGTCGGCGAACAGCATCCCGAAGTCCGGGGTGTCCACGCCGAGCTGCGCCTGCACGGCCGCCGAGGTCAGGCCGACCTTGCGGCCGACCAGGCGGCGGCCCTCGGCCAGCCAGTGCGTGGTCAGCCGCTCCTGCACGGCGTACGCCTCGTCCGGCGCGGCGACCAGGTCGCGGACGGGGTCGCACGGCGTCCCGCTCGCGTATGCCGCGAGGATGCGGTCGGCCGCCTGCTCGATGGCGGAAATCGCGGTCTCGGTCACGGTCTCGCTCTCAGATCTGGATGCAGACGTTCACGGGCTCGGAGAAGAAGTCCAGGGAGTACTCGCCGCCCTCGCGGCCGATCCCCGACGCCTTCACCCCGCCGAACGGGGTGCGCAGGTCGCGCAGGTTCCAGCAGTTCACCCACACGATGCCGGTCTCGATGCGGGGCGCGACGCGGTGGGCGCGCGACAGGTCGCGGGTCCAGACGGTCGAGGCGAGTCCGTACCCGCTGTCGTTGGCGAGCCGGACCGCCTCCTCCTCGGTGTCGAACGGCGCGACATGGCAGACCGGCCCGAAGATCTCCTCCCGGACGGTCCGGGCCTGCTCGGGCAGCCCGGTCAGCACGGTCGGCTCGACGTAGAAGCCCTGGTCGCGGTCGTCGTCGAAGACCGGGGCGCCGCCGCCCGCGACGACCGTCGCGCCCTCCTCGACCGCGAGCCGGTAGTACGACAGCACCTTGTCGCGGTGCTCGGCGGAGATCATCGGGCCGTAGCCGTCGAGCTTGCGGGCGCGCTCGCCGAGCCGCGCGACGAACTCGTCGAAGACCGCCCGCTCGACGTAGACGCGTTCGGTGCACAGGCAGATCTGCCCGGAGTGGGTGAAGGTCGACCGGACGGTGCCGTCCACGGCGGCGCCGAGGTCGGCGTCGGCGAACACCAGCGCGGGGTTCTTGCCGCCGAGTTCGAAGGAGACCGGGGTGACGTGGTCGGCGGCGTTCCGCATGATCGCCGCGCCGGTGGCGGACTCGCCGGTGAAGGCGATCGCGTCCACGCCGGGGTGGCCGGTGAGGAACGCCCCGGCGGCGTCCGCGCCGTGCCCGTGCACCAGGTTGAACGCCCCGGCGGGCAGCCCGGCCTCGTGGATCACCTCGGCGAGCAGCGCCGCGGTCGAGGGGGTCTCCTCGGACGGCTTGGCAACCACCGCGTTCCCGGCCGCCAGCGCCGGGGCGACCTTCCAGGTCAGCAGGAGCAGCGGCAGGTTCCAGGGGGAGATGATCGCCACGACGCCGAGCGGGCGCCGGACGGTGTAGTTGAGGGCCTGCCCGGTGCCCCCGCTCCAGCCGGGGACGCGGGTGTTGTAGGCGCGTTCCGGACGCCCGTACAGCAGGTCGGCGTAGGCGCGGAAGTTGCCGGCGGCGCGCGGGATGTCCACGGTCGCGGCCAGCTCGCGGGGCTTGCCGGTGTCGCGGACCTCGGCGTCCACGAACTCCTCGAAGCGGGCGTCGATGCCGTCGGCGATGCGGCGGAGCGCGGCGGACCGCTCCTCGGGGGACGTCGCGCCCCACTCGCCGGACAGGGCGGCGCGGGCGGACCGGACGGCCTCGTCCACGACGACCTTCGGTGCCTCCGGCGCGGTCCCGGCCTCGCCGCCCGTCACCGGGTCGACCAGGGGGAAGGGCGTGCCGTCCGTCCGGAACTCGCCGCCGACGTAGTGCCGCACCCGCATGCCGTTCGCCTCCAGGATCGCCTCGTCACCGGCCGGTTCCGATAGGACGATCATCTCTCCGCCAGCTATGCAGGACCAATACCCAATGACACTCTTGCTATATCAAGAGCGTTATTGGTAAGGAAGACGGCATGCGCGCGATCGACCTGCTGAACGGGCGGCTCAAGCTGCGGCACCTGGTGCTGGTGGTGGCCATCGCCGACCACGGCAGCGTGCTGCGCGCCGCCGAGCACCTGCGCCTGGCGCAGCCCGCGGTGACCCGCAGCCTGCGCGAGGTCGAGCGCATCCTCGGCGTGGAGCTGTTCACCCGGGGGCCGCGCGGGGTGACGCCGACGCTGTTCGGCGAGGCGTTCGTCGAGCACTCCCGCGCCGTCCTGGCCGAGCTGCGCCGGGCCGGGGAGCGGATCACCGGCCTGGCGGACGGCCAGGTCGGCACGGTCACCATCGGCACCCTGCTGGCCGGGTCGAACGTGCTGCTGCCGCGCGCGATCGCCGCGCTGAAGCGCGAGCGGCCGGGCGTCACCGTGATCGTCCAGGAGGCGACCTTCGACGCCCAGGTGCCGCGGCTGCTGGACGGCGAGATCGACATGGTGCTCGGACGGCTCAACCCGATCGGCGACCAGGCCGGGCTGCGCCAGATCGTCCTGTACGGGGAGCCGGTGCGGCTGGTCGCGCGGGCCGGGCACCCGGCCCGCGACCGCGCGGACCTGACGCTCGCCGACCTGCTGGACTACCCGTGGGTGCTGCCGCTCCAGCAGACCGCGCTGCGCAGCGAGCTGGAGCGGGTGTTCCGGGACCGGGGCCTGCCGCTGCCCACCGACCTGGTCGAGTGCACGTCGGTGCTGACCGTCCGGACGCTCGTCCGCGACACCGACATGATCGCGGCGCTGCCGGACCTGGTCGCCCGGACGGACGCGGGCGTCGCGCCGCTGCCGGTGCCGCTGGACCCGGTGCGCCGCCAGGTCGGCGTGACGATCCCGGACCGGCGGCCCCTCACGCCGTCCGCGCGGCTGATGCTCGACCACCTGCGGACGCAGGCGGTCGAGATCACCCGGTCTGATGCGGAATCGGCCACCGAGCCGGCCCCGGAGCCTTAGCCGAGGGCGGCGAACAGGCCGAGCAGGGCCCGGCTGACCTCGGTGTCCGGGTCCTCCAGCTCGAGGACGACGTCGAAGTGGTTCCGCCCGGACGCCACCAGCAGCTCGCCGTCGCCCCAGTGCGGCTGGAAGCGCCGCGACTGCTCGACGAAGCCCGTGCCGTCCTCCGAGCCGACCGCGAACACGGCCGGGAAACGCCGCTCCATGGGCTGGAACGCCGGGCTGAGCCGGACGGCCGTCTCCACGTCGAGCCGCGCGTGCTCGTTGACGTAGGTGCGGATGAGCGGGCGCAGGTCGAACAGGCCACTGAACGGCATCGCCGCCTTGACGACGTCCGCGGGCAGGCCCAGCCCGTCCTGCCAGCCCTCGACCATGGTCATCCCGGTCAGGTGGCCGCCCGCCGAGCTGCCGCCGACGATGATCCGGTCGGGGTCCAGGCCGTGCTCGCGGCCGTGCCGCCACACCCAGGCGACCGCCGCCCGCGCCTGCCGGACGATCTCCTCGACCGTCACCTTCGGGGCGAGGGTGTACTCCGGGACGACCGTCGCGATGCCCTGGGCGTGCAGCATCCGGGACATGAAGGCGGTGTCCTCCTTCGCCCCGGCGAACCAGAAGCCGCCGTGGAGGAACACGAACACCGGCCGGAGCTCGCCGTCCTCGGTCCCCCACACGTCGAGCCGCTCGCCGCTCGTCTCGTCGTAGACGACGCCGGGCGTGCCCGGCAGGCCGTCCACGGCCGCGTCGGAGTCGGACCGGTAGCGCTTCATGAGCGCCCCGAAGTCCTCGCCCGCCTTGCGCCGCACGTTGTAGGCGACGTCGAGCTGCTCGTCGCTGAGGCCCTCGGCCGGATCGTCACGCAGGTCCATGTTGATCAGCCTATGCCGGGAAACCGTCCCCGATCACGCGCCGAGGCGAACGATCACACGTCATGACGGACGATCACAAGCCGACGCGGGCGATCACGCGTTGAGGTAGGCGAGGACGGCCAGGACGCGGCGGTGGCCGCTGTCGGACGGCGGCAGCCCGAGCTTGGCGAAGATCGCGCCGATGTGCTTGCCGACCGACCGCTCGGTGATCACCAGGGTGGTCGCGATCGTGGAGTTGTCCAGGCCCTGCGCCATCAGGCCGAGCACCTCGCGCTCGCGCGGGGTGAGGGTGTTCAGCGGGTCCCGGCGGACGGACATGAGCTGCGCGACGACCTCCGGGTCCAGCGCGGTGCCGCCGGACACCACCCGGTCGAGCGCGTCGAGGAACTCGTCCACCCGGCCGATGCGGTCCTTCAGCAGGTAGCCGACCGCGCCCCCGCCGTCCGACAGCAGCTCGCCCGCGTAGGTCTCCTCGACGTACTGCGACAGCACCAGGATGGGCAGCCCGGGGATCGCCCTGCGCGCCTCGATCGCCGCCCGCAACCCCTCGTCGCGGAAGCCCGGCGGCAGCCGGACGTCCAGGACGGCCGCGTCCGGACGGTGCTCCAGCAGCGCGGGGACGACCTCGGGCCCGGCCCCGACGGACGCCACGACCTCGTGCCCGCCGGACTCCAGGAGCATGATCACGCCCTCCCGGAGCAGCACGTTGTCCTCGGCGATCACGATCCGCACGGCAGGTCCACCTCCAGGGTCGTGCCCCGCCCGTCGGGGCTGTCGATGCGGGTCACGCCGTCCAGGGCGGCGACGCGGCGGCGGATCCCGGCCAGGCCGCTGCCGCCCATCTCGTCCGCGCCGCCCTTGCCGTCGTCGGTGACGCGGACGCGCAGCAGCGGGCCGTCCCGGTGGACCGACACCTCGGCGCCGGCCGCTCCCGCGTGCTTGGCGACGTTCGTCAGGGCTTCGGCGACCACGAAGTACGCGGCGGCCTCGACGGCGGCGGGCGCGCGCAGCCCGTCGGCCGGGACGTCCAGCCGGACGGGGATCGGCTGCGCCCCGGCCAGCGCCCGGACGGCCCCGCCGAGCCCCCGGTCGGACAGGATCGGCGGGTAGATGCCCCGGATCACCGTCCTGAGCTGCGTCAGCGCCTCCTCCACCCCGTCCCGGGCGGCGAGGAACAGCTCCCGGGACGCGCCCGGGTCGGTCTCGAAGCGGCGGTCGGCCAGCCCGAGCCGCAGCGCGACCGCGACGAGCTGCGCCTGGGTGCCGTCGTGCAGGTCGCGCTCGATGCGGCGCAGCTCGGCGCCGTGCGCCTCCAGCGCCTCGGCGCGGGTCTCGGTCAGCTGCTCGACCCGGGCCCGGAGGTTGACCCGCTGGCGCGGCGGCGACAGCAGCAGTTCGGCGAGCCTGGCCTGGCCGCGCGCCATCAGCGGGAGCAGCCACAGGCAGATGCCGATGTACAGGGCGGTCTGGAGGAAGGGCAGCGTCAGCGCCTGGTCCCAGGTGTGGAGCTTGGCGAACGCCGACACCGAGCCGTCGGGGACGGACCACCACCACAGCGGCAGGGACAGCGAGTAGAGCACCGCCGGCCACATGAGGACCCCGAAGACGCCCCCGATCAGGCCGAGGACGCCGTGCAGGAGCAGCCAGGCCAGCGTGCGCCACAGCATCGGGGAACGCAGCAGGCGCACCCCGTCCTCGACCGACGAGCCGGTCGGCCGCGGCGGTTCGGGCGTGGCGATCTCGCGGCCCAGGAACCGGGACGCGCGGCGGCGCTCGAAGTCCGCCAGCGCCAGAACGGGACGCATCAGCGTCGGCATCCACGGCAGCGCCACGAAGACCGCGCCGAGCAGCAGCGTCAACGGCACCAGGTAGAGGCCCAGGAGCCCGGGCGCGGCGGTCGCCAGGCCCACCGCCAGATAGACGGTGGCCTCCCTCGATCGCCCCAGCAGCCGGCCCATGCAGATCACCGTATTCCACCCGGGGAAGCCCTCGGACCAGGCCAGCCCCCCTCCCATGGTGTAGCTGGCTACACCATGGATCCGGGGCCGCGCCCTGATGGCGAACGATCTTCCCGTCCGTAGCGTCGATGACGTGAACAGCGCGATGACCAGCGCACCCGCCGTCCCGGCGGTGCGCCTTGACACGGTGACCAGGGCCTACGGGCAGATGAGGGCGCTCGACGGCGTCTCGTGGGCGTTCCCGCCCGGCGGGTTCACCGCCGTGATGGGACCGTCCGGCTCGGGGAAGAGCACCTTCCTGCAGTGCGCGTCCGGGCTGGACCGGCCGACCTCCGGGACGGTCTGGATCGGCGACACCGACCTCGGACGGCTCCGGGAGGCGGCCCTGACCCGGCTGCGCCGCGAACGGATCGGGTTCGTGTTCCAGGCCTTCAACCTCATCCCGTCCATGGACGTCGAGGAGAACGTCGCGCTGCCGCTGCGGCTCGGCGGCCGCCAGGTGGACCGGGACCGGATCGCCGCGGTGCTGGCCCGGGTGGGCCTGGCCGACCGGATGCGGAGCCGGCCGAGCGAGCTGTCCGGCGGGCAGCAGCAGCGCGTGGCGCTCGCCCGCGCCCTGGTGACCGACCCCGCGGTCGTGTTCGCCGACGAGCCGACCGGGGCGCTCGACCCGCGCACCGCGCGGGAGGTGCTGCGGCTGATGCGCGAGGCGGTGGACCGGGCGGGCCAGACGGTCGTGCTGGTCACGCACGACCCGGTCACCGCGTCCTGGGCCGACTCGGTGCTGTTCCTGGACGGCGGCCGGATCGTGGACGAGCTGCGCTCCCCGACCGTCGCGTCCGTGCTGGCCCGCTGGGACGGGGTGGCGGCGTGAGGCCCCGCCGGTCGGACTTCCAGGGCGCGTCCCTGGGCGTCCTCGTGACCCTCCTGTTCGCGACCGTCCTGGTCGGGGCGTTCGGGGTGCTGCTCGAGTCGGGCCTCCGCGCGCACGCGCCGGTGGAGCGCTACGGGGCCGCGCGGGCGGTCGTCACCACGCCCGGAAGCGTCGGGATCCGGACGAAGTCGGCGGGTTCGAAGCCCAAGACGCAGCACCGGCCGAGGACCGAGCTGCCGCGCATCCCCGTCTCGGCCGCCGACCGCCTCCGGCAGGTGCCGGGCGTCCGCGCGGTCGTGCCGGACGTGTCGTTCCCGCTCGTGACCGCCGGCGGGGCCGCCCTGTCCGGCCACGGCTGGGACTCGGCCGCGCTGGGCCGCGTCACGCTGTCCGCCGGACGGGCCCCGCAGGCCCCCGGCGAGGTCGCGCTGCCCGCGTCCGCCGGGGCGCGGGTCGGCCAGGCGATCAAACTCCAGGCGGACGGCGCGCCCACGCCCTTCCGCGTCACCGGCCTGGTCGGATCGGGCCCCGCGGCGGCGTACTTCGCGTCCGGCACGGCCGCCGAGCTGAGCGGACATCCGGGCTTCGCCAACGCGTTCGGCGTCCTCGCCGACCACGGCACGAAGATCGGCGCGCTGCGCGACGCCGCGCCCGGCCTGACCGTCCTGACCGGCTCGGCGCGCGGCGACGCCGAGGACCCGGCGGTCGCCGCCGCCCGGCCCGACACCGTGGAGCTCGCCTCGGCGGTCGGCTCGACGTCCCTGATGGCCGCGCTGATCGTGGTCGGCGGCCTGCTCGGGCTCCAGGTGCGGCGCCGGTCCCGCGAGTACGCGATGCTGCGCGCGGTCGGCGCGACGCCCGGCCAGGTGCGCGGACGCGTCGTCCGGGAGGCCCTGCGCACCGCGCTGCCCGCCGCGGCCGTCGGCGGGGCGCTGTCGCTCGCCGCCGGAGCCGCCCTGCACTCCGCGATGCGGGACAAGGGCGTGCTGCCGCCCGGGTTCGCGCTCGCGCTGAGCCCGCTGCCCGCGCTCGCCTCCTTCGCGATCACCCTGGTGGCGACCGTGCTGGTCGCGCTGCTGGCGTCGCTGCGCGTGTCGGGGATCCGGCCCGTCCAGGCGCTCGGCGAGACCGCCGCCGACCCGTCCGGGGTCGCGCGCTGGCGGATCGTCGTCGGGGCGCTGCTGCTGGCGGCCGGGCTGAGCACGCTCGCGGTCGCCCTGAAGACCTCCGGCCCGGCCGCGGCGGCCTCGCTCAGCGGCCTGATCATGTCGCTGATGATCGGCGTCGCGATGCTCTCGCCGGTGATCGCCCGGCTCGGCGCGCGGGTCCTGGGCGGGGCCGTGGCCCTGCTCTCGCCCGTCACCGGACGGCTCGCCCGGCAGTCCGCCGAGGCCGCCGCCCCGCGCGCGGGCGCGGTGCTGACGCCGGTCGCGCTCGTCATCGCGTTCGCGCTGGTGCAGCTGTCCGGGGTCGCGACGATCATTGACGCGACGTCCGCGCAGGCGAGCGCCGCCAACCGCGCCGACCGGATGATCGTGTCGTCCGGGCCGGGCGTGCCGTCCGGGGTCGCCGAGGCCGTCCGGGGCGTCCCCGGGGTGGCGGCCGTGACTCCGGTCCACCGCATGTCCGTGGCCATGCCGGTGCGCGAGGTGGGCGACGTCCAGTTCCGCTCGTACGCGGCGCGCGGCCTCGGCGCGGACGCGTCGAAGACCGTCGACGCCAGGATCACCAAGGGCGGCCTGGACGCGCTCACCGGCACGTCCGTCGCCCTCAGCAGGGACGTCGCGGGCGGCGCCAAGATCGGATCGTCCCGGACGATCTTCCTCGGCGACGGCGTCCGGATCGAGGCCCGCGTCGTGGCCGTCTACGAACGCGCCCTCGGCCTCGGCGACGTGCTGCTCCCCCGCGACCTGGTCACCGCGCACTCCGGCTCCCCGCTGGACGACCACGTCCTCGTCCGCTGCTCCGGGCCGTGCTCGCCCGAGACGGTCCGCTCGCTCGACGCGGTGGCCGCCCGCTTCACCGGCGTGCGCGCCGAGGACCGCGCGGCGTTCGGCGAGGCGACCTCGCGCGAACTGCGCACCCAGGAGTTCCTCAGCCAGATCATCGTCGCCGCGATCGGCGGATTCGTCCTGATCGGCGTCGTCACCACGCGCCTCCTCGCGACCGCCTCGCGCCGCCGCGAGCTCACCCTGCTCCACAAGATCGGCGCGACCCGCGGGCAGGTGCGCGCGTCCGTCCGGCTCGAGGGCGTGATCGTGCTCAGCACCGGCGCCCTCGCCGGCCTGGCGGTCGCGGCCGTCACCACCGTCGCCCTCGCGACCGTCGTGACGGGAACCCCCCTTCCCTCCCTGCCGTCCCTCCCCTTCATCCACTGAGAAAGGACCCGATCCCATGAGCGCGAGCGCCCGCTGGACGCTGTTCGTCATGCTCCTGACCGTGAACATCGCCTACCAGGTGATGTTCCCGAACACCTGGCACCAGATGGTCGTCAGCGCCCTCACCGGCCTCGGTCTGGTGGGGCTCCTGATCGAATACCTCACCCGGGGCCGTCGGGAGCGGTGAACCGTGCCCGTGTCCGCTCGGTCGCCGTTACGATCCTGGAGTGCCAAGATCGGTGTTGGCACGAATTGGACCGGAACGGCGTGATATGGACGACCTGGACCTCGACCTCCGAGAGCGGCTGCCGGGAGACCTCCCGAAGCTCTTCCCCGACGGCGGCGCGGAGCGTGCCCTGTCGGTGGCGCTCCCGCCCGGGGACGTCGTCTGGCCCGACCCGGGCTACCCGCAGCGGCAGTTCATCCGCGCGCCCGCGCTCTGGGTGAGCGACGACCCGGTCAGCGGCGAGCTGTGGGGGCGGCTGCGCGCCGAGCACGCCCGGTCGGGGCTCTGGCCGGTGCTGCTGGACGAGTCGGACCAGCCCTGGGCGGCCGGGCAGATCGCCCCCGAGCCGGTCGCCGAGATCGGCAACTACGAGCCCGCCGCGTTCATGTACGAGGTGTGGAGCGACTTCGCCGACCAGGCCGCCCCGGAGGATTTCAAGGACCTGGAGCCCTACGGCCGGCACTGTCCGGGCCCGGCCGCCGCGGGCCCCGTCCTGGACGACCCGGACGCCGCCGCCGACCGGCACGCCCGCGCCCTCGCGGCGCGCGGCCAGTCGCTCGGACTGGTCGCGGTCGACCGGGGCGCGGACGTCCTCGCCGCCATCGGCTGGCAGGGCGCGCTGAACCACAACGAGTGGACCGCCCCCCTCGCCGCCGTCGTGCGCGGCTGGGAGGAACGGTTCGGCGCGCGCGTCGTCGGCCTCGGCTTCAACACCCTCGAGCTGAGCGTCGCCGCGCCCCCGGTCACCACCCGGCACGCCGTCCAGGTCGCCGCCGAGCACTGGGCGTTCTGCCCGGACATCCTCTTCCAGGGCCCCGGCACGCTCGCCGGGTACGCCGAGGAGATCCGCGGCAAGACCTGGTGGTCGTTCTGGTGGGACTGACACTGGATCACACGCCACCCGACTGTCTACGATGCCCGTCTTGACGGTATTCATGAAGAACGGCGGTCAGGGTGCGCTGGACGGGACGCGGGCACGGCCCCAGTCGGAGCCCACAGCGGGGACGCGGACACAGGCGCGGCGGACGAACGCGTGACCGCGCGCTGCCCGTCGTGGTCGGCACGGCCGTCTTCGCCACACTGGCCGCCAACGTCGCGGTGGTGTTCTCCGGCGCCGCCTCTCCCTCGTCCGAGCAGAGCAGATCCGGCCGCCTGGTCGCCGTCGCCGACGGTGCGGCCCCCAAGCCGCCCGCGGTCGCGCCGCTGACCCGCACCTTCGTCCCGCACCTGCTCGTCGCCGGGCCCGGCACGCTGCCGCCCGACGCCGTGGCGAAGGTGCGCCGGCTGAAGGGCGTCGCCGGGGCGACCGTCGTGGACGCCGCACGCGCCCAGGTCGCCGGACGGCAGGTCGGGCTGCTCGGCGTCGACCCGTCCGACTTCCGGGCGTTCGTGCCGAAGCAGAGTGGCGCGTCCGACCAGCTCTGGCAGACGGTCGCGACCGGCGGCCTCGCTGTCTCCTTCACCATGTCCCAGGACGGCTCGGTGCCGCTCGGCCAGGTCGTCCCGGCGGGCAGCGCGTCGCATCCCGGACGGCTCCGCGTCGCCGCGTACGCCTCGCTCGGCATCAGCGACGTGGACGCGGTCGTGTCCCGCGGCCAGGCGCGCTCCCTGGGCATGCCCGACGGGAACGCGCTCCTGCTCAGCGCCCCAAAACTCGACGCGGACAAGCTGCAGAAGCAGCTGAGGGGCATTCTCCCGAAGGGGACCAAGTTCGCGACGCTGAACGCCCCGGCCAAGCCCGCGCCGACCACCACGCCGCGTTCCCAGCCGCAGGTGTCCGGACGTCCCGACGGCGTCTCCACCGCCCGCTCCCCCATCACCGGCAACACCGTGACCCCGACCATGCGGGACGTCGTGCTGGAGATCGACGGCACCTTCGGGCCGTTCCCGACGATCGGCTGCTACCGCTCCGGCGCGGACGCCCAGGACCACGCCGAGGGCCGCGCCTGCGACTTCATGGAGAGCGGTGGCGGCGCCATGCCGAGCGCCGCCGCGCAACGGCACGGCGACCAGGTCGCCGCCTACGCCGTCGCGAACGCGTCCCGGCTCGGCGTCTCCTACGTCATCTGGAAGCAGCACATCTGGAACATCGCCCGCGCGTCCGAAGGCTGGCGCCCGATGGCCGACCGCGGCGGCATCACCGCCAACCACTACGACCACGTCCACATCTCGGTCCTCCGCTAACGCGTCGGACCCGCGCCGGCCGCTAGGGGAGGGACTGCTCGCACCAGACGGCCTTGCCGGTCGCGGTGCGGCGGACGCCCCAGCGGCGCGCCAGGCGTCCGACGACGTGCAGCCCGCGTCCGGTCTCGGCGAGCACCGTGTCGTCCGGCTCGAACGTCCCGTGCACGCGCGGCCGCCCGTCGGACGAGTCCTGGACCTCGCACAGGAGCCCGCCCTCGCGGACGAGGCGGAGCGTGACGCGTCCCCCGGCGTGCCGGATCGCGTTGGTGACCAGCTCGGACGCCAGCAGCGCGGTCGAGTCGGCCATCTCCACCAGGTCCCAGCGCTCCAGCCGGTCGCGGACCAGGCCGCGGGCGCGGCGCACCGCGGCGGGCTCGGCGGGCAGCTCCCAGCTGACGTGGTGGGACGCCGGGATGCGGCGCAGCCGCGCGACGAGCATCGCGATGTCGTCGCGGTGCCGGTCGTCGAAGACGCCGCCGAGGGCCTCGTCGCACAGGTCCGTCAGCGACGCCCCGCCCGCCGGGCCGTGCGCGGGCGCCTCCTCGCGGCGGTCGAAGACGCGGCGCAGCCGGGCGAGGCCGTCGTCGATGTCGCGGCCCCGGTTCTCCACCAGGCCGTCGGTGTAGAGGAACAGCAGCGTGCCGTCCTCGACGGTGAACTCGCGGCTGGCGACCGGGCCGTCGCCGACGCCGAGCGGCGGGGACGGCGGGACGTCCAGGTAGGTCGCGGGCGCGCCGGGCGCGGCGAGCAGCGGCGGCAGGTGCCCGGCGCTGGCGACCTCGCACCGCCCGGTGACCGCGTCGTAGACCACGTAGGCGCAGGTCGCGAAGTGCGGTTCGCGCTCGCCGAGCGTGGACATCAGCAGGTCGAGCCGTTCGAGGGCCTCGGCGGGCGGCAGGTCGAGGCCGGCGAGGGTGTGGATCGCGGTGCGCAGCCGTCCCATCGTCACGGCGGCGCGCACCCCGTGCCCGGCGACGTCGCCGACGACGAGCGCGACGCGTCCGCCGGGCAGCGCGATCGACTCGTACCAGTCGCCGCCGACCTCCACCAGCCGCGAGCCCGGCAGGTAGCGGTGGTGCACGTGGACCGAGGACGGCGCGGACAGCCCGGTCGGCAGCAGGCTCCGCTGCAGCGTGAGCGCGGTGGCGCGTTCCCGGCCGTACCGGCGCGCGCCGTCGACGAACCGGGCGGCGCGGGCCGCGAACTCCATCCCGATCTCGATGTCGTAGGCGTCGAACGGGCGGTGCGCGGTGTCGCGGGTGCAGACGAAGAACCCGGCCGAGCCCGGGCGGTCCGAGTCGTCCAGGCGCACCGGGAGCAGCAGCAGCGACGTGCCCTTCAGCAGGTCGGCGACCGGCGGGCGGCCCCACTTCTCGGCGAGCAGCGTCGCGTCCTCGCCGCCGAACGTGGTCAGGACGGGCTCGCCGGTCAGCAGGCACTGCTCGTGCGGCGTCCCGGCCGGGTAGACCAGCACCTCGCCGGTCGGGAACGCCGCGTCCCAGGCCGAGTCGCGGTCGTCGGAGGCGAGCGCCATCCGGCGCAGCGGCGGGGTTCCGGACGCCGGCGGCTCCTCGGCGTCGACCAGGCTCTCCAGGAGCAGCAGCGCGCCGGAGTTGCAGAAGTGCGGGACGAGGACGTCGATCAGGCCGCGCGCGAGCAGGTCGAGGTCGAGGGTCGCCCCGATGCGGGGCAGCCCGTCCTCCAGGAGCGCGCGCCGGGTGACGGCCGGGTCGACGAACCGGTCGGCGAGCGGCGTCGGCATCCGGATCACGGCGAGCGCGGCGGGGCAGGCGGCGGTGCCGGGCACCACGGGGCTCATGGGGTGGACGGTCACCACGGCCTCGCGCGCGACGCCCGCCTCGAGCTCGGCGGCGGAGCCGACCGGAAGCATGACGGTGCGCTCGCGGCCGGACCGCAGCGCCTCGGCCAGCGGCGCCGCGCCGCCGGGCACGACGTCCTCCAGCAGCGCGCCGCGCAGGCCGCCGGGGCGGCCCGCGAGCAGCGTCTCCGCGTTGCGGTCGGACTGGATCACGCCGCCCGCCGAATCCAGGCCGAGCAGAAGAATCCGGGTGGACGACTCCATCGCTCGATTATGGAACATTGGCGCTTCCCGGCGCGGCGATATGACCTTGGAGTTTCCTGAAAATCACCCGAACGGCCATTCTCCGATAATGGCCACCCGGTCATTTCCGGCAGGCGCCCCGTCCGGAGCGCCCGCCACGGCCCCGACCTGCGCGCGGAGCGATCAGGACCTGCTGAAGACCTGCGGGGGCGGCACCGGCGCGTCGACGTCCTGGCCGTCCCGCAGGATCGGCGCGCCCGCCGCGAACGCGGCCAGGTCGTCGCCCTCGAGCAGCCGCGCGCGGAAGATGCCGCCCGCGGCGCGCCGGGTCAGCTCCGCGACCGGCAGCGGCGTCCGGGACGCGACGAGGATGAGGTTGCCGAACCGGCGTCCGCGCAGCACGCCGGGGTCGCCGAGCAGCAGCGCGTGCGGGAACACCGACCGGACGGTCGAGGCGACGCGGCGCACGAACGGCAGCCGGAACCCGTCCGCGACGTTCATCACGTAGGCGCCGCCGGGCCGCAGCACCCGCGCGACCTCGCTGGTGAACTCCTCGGTCGTCAGCTCGACCGGGATGGACGCCTCGCTGAAGGCGTCCAGCACGACCAGGTCGTCCGCGCCGTCCGGGACCGCGGCGAGCCCGGACCGCCCGTCGACGACCCGGATCTTCAGGCCCGGGACGTTCTTCACCGGGAGCTGCTCCCGGACGAGCTGCACCAGCCGCCCGTCCGGCTCCAGCACCACCTGGCGGGAGCCGGGGCGCGTCGCGGCGACGTAGCGGGGCAGCGTGCAGCCCGCGCCGCCGATGTGCACGGCGTCGAACGCCTCGCCGGGGGCGCCGAGGCAGTCGACCACGTCGCCCATCAGCCGCATGTACTCGAAGTCGAGGTGCGTGGGGTCGGCCAGGTCGACGTACGACTGCGGAACCCCGCCGACCAGCAGCACCCAGCCGCCGTCGCGGTCGGCGTCGCGCAGCAGCTCGGCCTCGCCACCGGTGATCTCGTAGCGGTCCGCGCGGGGACCGTCCCCGCTCCTGCTGCCCTTGCGCGCCATGCCCCTCAGCCTATGCGTCCCCCGGAGCCCCCAGGACGGCCGGAGCGGCGGGGAAATGGCAGGCGGTCGGGTGGTCCGAGCCCTCCCGGACCTCCAGCGCCGGGACCTCCTTCGCGCACACGTCGGCGGCCTTCCAGCACCGGGTGCGGAACCGGCAGCCGGACGGCGGGTCGATCGGCGACGGTGGCTCGCCCTCCAGCTCGATCGCGGCGGGCGGCGCCTCCGGATCGGGCACCGGGACGGCCGACAGCAGCGCCTGCGTGTACGGATGGGTCGGGTTCCGGTAGATCTCGGCCGCGGTCCCGGTCTCGACGATCCTCCCCAGGTACATCACGGCGACCCGGTCCGACACGTACCGGACGGCGGCCAGGTCGTGCGCGATGAACACATACGACAGGCCGAGCTCGCGCTGCAGGTCCGCGAGCAGGTTCATGACCTGCGCGCGCACCGACACGTCCAGCGCCGACACCGGCTCGTCGCACACCACCACGTCCGGGCGCAGCGCGAGCGCGCGGGCGATCCCGACGCGCTGCCGCTGCCCGCCGGAGAACTGGTGCGGGT
Source organism: Spirillospora sp. NPDC052269 (assembly GCF_040679435.1). Classification (NCBI taxonomy): domain Bacteria; kingdom Bacillati; phylum Actinomycetota; class Actinomycetes; order Streptosporangiales; family Thermomonosporaceae; genus Spirillospora; species Spirillospora sp. NPDC052269. The sequence continues at coordinate 17,558 of NZ_JBFAUU010000024.1, read as the reverse complement.
AGCGGTCCACGTGGCTCGGGTCGAGCCCGACCAGCTCCAGCAGCTCCCGGACGCGCGCCCGCCGCTCGCCCTTCGGCGCCATGTCCGGATGGATCGCGAACGGCTCGGCCACGATGTCGCCGATCGTCATGCGCGGGTTCAGCGAGGAGTACGGGTCCTGCAGCACCATCTGGACGCGGCGGCGCAGCGCGCGCAGCTCGCCGCGCGGCAGGCCGAAGATGTCCCGGCCCTCGAACCGGACCGTCCCGGACGTGGGCTTCTCGTCGGCGAGCAGGAGCTTGGCGAGCGTGGTCTTGCCGCAGCCGGACTCGCCGACGACGCCGAGCGTCTCGCCGCGCCGCAGTTCGAGGTCCACGCCGTCCACGGCCTTGACCGTCCCGACGGCCCGCCTCACCACCACGCCCCGCGTGATCGGGTAGTGCTTGACCAGCCCGTCCACCTGGAGAATCGGCTCATCCGGCATGTTCCACCTCCGTCTCTCCGGCGTACACCTCGGCCGCGAAGTGACAGGCCGCCTCATGACCCGGCGCGACGGTCACGAGCGGCGGCGCCTGCTCCCCGCACACCGCCTCGGCGCGCGGGCAGCGAGGACGGAACGGGCATCCGGGCGGCAGCGCGGCCGGGTCCGGCGGGGTGCCGCGCACCGGCTCGAGGCGTCCGGAGTCCTGGTCGAGCCGCGGCACCGAGGCGAGCAGCCCGACCGTGTACGGGTGCGCGGGACGGGCGTACAGGTCCCGCGCGGACGCGCGTTCGGCGACCGTCCCCGCGTACATGACGACGGTCCGGTCCGCGATGCCCGCGACGACGCCGAGGTCGTGGGTGATGAGGACCAGGCCCATGCCGAGCTCGTCGCGCAGCCGCGCGAGCAGCCGCATGATCTGCGCCTGGACGGTCACGTCCAGCGCGGTCGTCGGCTCGTCGGCGATCAGCACGTCCGGCTCCAGCGCCAGCGCCATCGCGATCATGATGCGCTGCCGCTGCCCGCCGGAGAACTGGTGCGGGTAGTCGCCGAGCCGGGTCGCCGCGGACGGGATCGCGACCCGTTCCATCAGCTCGACGGCCTTCGCGCGGGCCTCCTTGCGGCCGGTGCCGCGGTGCGCCCGGTACATCTCGGCGAGCTGCGCGCCGACCGGGATCACCGGGTTGAGCGCGGTCAGCGCGTCCTGGAACACCATCGCGATCCGGTCGCCCCGGACGCGGCGGCGCTCCTTGTCGGGCAGGCCGAGCAGCTCGGTGCCGTCCAGCTTCACCGAGCCGCCGGTGATCCGGGCGGGCGGGGTGTCGAGGATGCCCATCACGGCCTGCGCCGCGACGCTCTTGCCCGACCCGGACTCGCCGATGACCGCCAGGGTCTCCCCCGCCGCCAGCGTGTAGCTCAGCCCGTTGACCGCGCGCACCTCGCGTCCGCGCACGGTGAACGCGACCCGCAGGTCGTTCACCTCGAGCAGCGGCCTCACGCCACCGTCCGGCGCGGCCGATGTCTTGTCACCTGGTGTCATCTCATCGCAGTTTCGGGTCCAGGGCGTCGCGGACCGCGTCGCCGAGCATCAGGAACGACAGCACCGTGGCGGAAAGGAACAGCGCCGGGAACACCAGCAGGTGCGGGTGGTCCACGACGTAGGACTGGGCCAGGTTCAGCTGGAGTCCCCAGGAGACCTTCGGGTACTGCAGGCCGACGCCGAGGAAGTCGAGCGTGGCCTCGCCCGCGATGACGTTGCCGACGTTCAGCGTCGCCACCACGATCACCGGGGCGATCGCGTTCGGCAGGACGTGCCGGGTCATGATCCGCGCGTCGGACGCGCCGAGCAGCTTGGCCGCGCGGACGTAGTCGGCGTCCCGGACGGAGATCACCTGCCCGCGCATGATCCTGACCATGGTCGTCCAGCCGAGCAGCACCAGCACCAGCGTCATCGCGCCGACCCCGTGGCCGGGGAAGGCGACCAGCACGACGGTCGCGCCGAGTACGAACGGCAGGCCGAAGAACACGTCGGTGATCCGGGCGATCACCGCGTCCACGATGCCGCCGTAGTAGCCCGACAGCACCCCGAACACCAGCGCGATGAGCAGCGCGAACGCCGTCACGACCAGGCCGATCAGCAGGGTCGGCCGGGCGCCGTGGACGACGTGCGCGTAGTAGTCGCAGCCGGCCAGGTCGGTGCCGAACCAGTGCGCCCCGGACGGTCCCTCCTTGGCGATGTTCGGGTCGCAGTTCTGGTTCACGCCGCGGCCCGTGAACAGGCGCGGGACGGCCGCCATCAGGGCGACCAGCACCAGCACCGCCGACGCCGTCCAGAACAGGGGGCGGCGCCGCAGGTCGTACCAGGCGTCCCGCCACAGCGAGGCGGCCGGGCCCTCGATCGGCCCGCCCGCCTCGGCGACGGCCGCGCCGGTCTCCCCGGTCTGCACGTCAGTCAAAGCGGATCCTCGGGTCGAGCAGGCCGTAGAGCAGGTCCACGACGAGGTTCACCAGGATGAAGATGAGCACGAGCAGGGTGACCGCGCCGACGACGACGGGCCCCTCCTTGAGCTGGATGGACTGGAACACCTGCTGGCCGACGCCGGGCAGGTTGAAGATGCCCTCGGTGACGATCGCGCCGCCCATCAGCGACCCGAAGTCGACGCCGAGGTAGGTGACGACGGGGATCAGCGAGTTGCGCAGCCCGTGCCGGACGACCACCCGCGTCCGGCTGAGGCCCTTCGCGCGGGCCGTCCGGACGTAGTCGGCGCGCAGGTTCTCGGCCAGGCTCGTCCGGGTGAGGCGCGCGACGTAGGACAGCCCGAACGAGCCGAGCACCATGCCGGGCAGCAGGTAGCTGTAGGGCCAGCCGTCGTCCACGCCCGCGGACGGGAAGATCGGCCATTTCACCCCGAGCAGGATCTGCGCGCTGTACCCGACGACGAACACCGGGACGGCGATGAGCAGGGTCGTCCCGCCGAGGACGAGCGTGTCGGCGAGCTTCCCCCGCCGCAGGCCCGCCCACACGCCGAGCGCGATGCCGAAGACGAGCTCGAAGGCCCAGGCCGTGACCGCGAGCTCCGCGGTCACCGCCCAGCGGCCGGTCAGCATGTCGCTGACCTTCTGGCCGTCGTAGTTCTCGCCCAGGTCGCCGTGCGCGAGCAGTCCCCACATGTACTTGCCGTACTGCACGAGCAGCGGGTCGTTCAGGTTGTACCGGTCACGCAGGGTGTGCAGGACGGTTTCCGGGACCGGCTTGTCCCCGGCCATCGCCTGGATCGGGTCGCCCGGCAGGGCGAACACCAGCAGGTAGATCAGCAGGGTCGTGCCGAGGAAGACCGGTACCGCCTGGAGCAGCCGCCGCAGCGCGTACCGCCACATCTACTTCTTCACCGTGACTTCGTCCACCAGCAGGCCGAGCGCGTACGGGGTGATGGTCACGTTGTCGACCTTGCTGGACCGGCCGGCCTGGCCCGCCCAGGTCCACAGCGGGATCTGCGGCATCTCCCGGAGCGCGATGTCCTCGGCCTGGTTGTACTCCTTGATGGCCTCGTCCTGGTTGGCCGCGCCGTTGGCCTTGGCGATGAGGCCGTTGAACTCCTTGTTGTCCCAGCCCATCCGGTTGCCCGGGCCGTACATGTTCTCCAGGTAGTTCTGGGGGCTCGGGTAGTCGGCCTCCCAGTTCTGCCGGTACGGGCCCTTCTCCTGCTTCTTGCGCAGCATGCCGAAGTAGTCGGACGCCGGGATCTGCCGGAACTGCACGTCGGTGATGCCGAGGTTCTGCTTCAGGGAGTTCGCGACGATCTGCATCCACTGGTAGTACGTGGGCTGCGCGTTGGAGAAGTACAGCTCCAACGTGCCCTTGAACCCGCCGGCCTCCTGGAACAGCTGCTTGGCCTTGGTCGGGTTGAAGGTGCACGCGTCACCGCACGCGTTGTCGCGGTGTCCCTGGATCGCGGGCGGCAGGATCGAGTCGGCCACGATGTAGTCGCCGTTGTAGACCGCCTTGTTGATGCCCTGCCGGTCGATGGCCATGGAGATGGCCTCCCGGAACTTGGGGTTGGCGTAGCGGGAGTCCCACAGCGGGAAGGCGAGGTAGTCGATCGTGCTCTTCTTGTGCGCGATGAACCGGTCGCCGAGCAGCCGCTTGGCCTCGGGCACCTTCGCCGCCGGGATCGTCTGCAGGACGTCGATGCGTCCGGCGCGCAGGTCGGTGTAGGCGGTGTCGGCGCTGGCGTAGCTCTTCCAGGTGATGCCCTTGTTGTGCGGCTTGCGCGGGCCCTGGTAGTCCGGGAACGCCTTCGCCTTCACCTGGACGTTGTGCTGCCAGTTGCCGTCCATCTCGTACGGGCCGTTGCCGATCGGATGGTCGTCGTAGGCCTTCATGTCCTTGAAGGCGGCCTTCGGCATCGGCGCGTACGCCGGGTAGGTCAGCAGGAACGGGAACTGGCTGAACGGCGCGTCCAGCGTCACCTTGAGCGTCGTGTCGTCCACGGCCTGGACGCCGGACAGCTTGTCGCTCTTCGGCTTGGCCTTGGTGTCGGCCGGGTTGAGGTCGGCGTAGCCCTGGATGTGCTGGAAGTACTCGTTCGCCTGCGTGCCGTTCGGCCCGTAGGCCGCCCAGTTCCACGCGTCGGCGAAGCTCGCGGCGGTCACCGGCTCGCCGTTGTGGAACTTGCGGCCCGCCTGGAGCTTGATCGTCCAGGTCTTCTGGTCGGTGGTGTCCACCGACTGGGCGGCCAGCGGGTACGGCTTGCCGTCCTTGGTGAGCCCCTCGATGTTGTCGAACAGGTTCGTGATGACGTCGAAGGAGTAACTGCTGGTGGTGTTGCCCGGCGTCAGATGGTCGGGTTCGGTGTGCCCCATCGTGAAGGTCCCGTCGCCCGACTTGCCGCCCCCGCCGCAGGCCGTCGCACCCGTCGTCACGGCGAGCAACACCGCCGCGAGCGCCGCCGTTCTACCCAGGCCCGTCATGTGTGCCCTCCTTCGCGCGTCGCGTTGCGGAAGCCTTCTTAGCGTTGAAACGATCTTCGTATCCCCGTCATGCGAGATTCGTCATCTATTCGAGATCACTTCACCGGAAGGAATCCCCCTGTGTCAGGATCCGCAGCCGCTGCGACCGCGTCCCCGGGCTCCGGGAGGGCGGACGCGTCCGCCGAGGTCAGCGACATCTGCTCCGCACTGATCCGGTTCGACACCACCAACCGGGGCGAGGGCGACGCCGAGGGCGAGCGCGCCGCCGCCGAGTACGTCGCCGGGCTCCTGTCGGACGTCGGCGCCGAGCCGGTCGTCGTCGAGTCCGCGCCGGGACGCGCCAGCACGCTCGTCCGCATCGCCGGGACCGACCCGTCCCACGCCCCGTTCCTGATCCACGGCCACCTGGACGTGGTGCCCGCCGAGGCGTCCGACTGGCGCGTCCACCCGTTCTCCGGCGAGGTCGAGGAGGGCTGCGTCTGGGGACGCGGCGCCGTCGACATGAAGGGCTCGCTCGCGCTGACGCTCTCGGTCGTCCGGCAGCGGCTCCGCGAGGGCCGCCGGACGCGCGGCGACCTGGTGCTGGCGTTCCTCGCCGACGAGGAGTGCACCGGCGACTTCGGCTCCCGGCACGTGGTGACCGAGCACGCCGGCTGGTTCGAGGGCGTGACCGAGGCGATCAGCGAGTCCGGCGGGTACAGCGTCACCGCCCCGACGGGCGCGCGCGTCTACCCGGTCGCGGTCGGCGAGCGGTCCACGGCGTGGATGCGGCTCACCGCGCACGGCACCGCCGGGCACGGCTCCAAGCCCGCCCCGGACAACGCGGTCGCCGAGCTGGCCCACGCGATCTCGCGGATCGCCTCCTACGAGTGGCCGATCCGCCTGACCCCGGCCGTCCGGGCGCTGCTCACCGAGCTCGGCGACGTCCTGGGCGAACCCATCGACCAGGACCGGCTGGAGGCGGAGGCCGAACGGCTCGGCCAGATCGGCAAGCTGTTCGCTGGAACGGTCCGCAACTCGGCGAACCCGACCCGGCTGGACGCGGGCTACAAGGTCAACGTCATCCCCGGCTCGGCGTCGGGCCAGGTGGACGGCCGCTACCTGCCGGGCCTGGGCGAGGAGTTCCTCGAGACGATCGACCGGCTGCTCGGCCCCAGGGTGGTCCGCGAGTTCATCAACCACGAGGAGGCGCTGCCCGGCGACCCGTCCGGGGCGACGTTCGGCGCCCTCTCGGACGCGCTGCGCGCCGAGGACGAGGCGGCCCGTCCCGTCCCGTACGTGATGGCGGGCGGGACGGACGGCAAGTCGTTCGCGCGCCTCGGGATCCGCAGCTTCGGCTTCGCGCCGCTGCTGCTGCCGCCCGACCTGGACTACTTCGCCATGTTCCACGGCGTGGACGAGCGCGTCCCGGTCGCCGGCCTGGAGTTCGGCACCCGCGTCCTGGACCGCTTCCTCGACACCCGCTGACCCCGCGGGCCCGCCGATTCCCGGCATCCGGTGACAGCGGGCCCGCGAGACGGGGTATCGAACAGGAGTGGATCTCACCAGCGCCACGCGGCGGCTCTACGGGGTGGCCCCCGAGGAGTTCACCGCCGCGCGCGCCGAACTCGTGGAGCTCGCCCGGAGGGGCGGCGACGCCGCGCTCGCCAAGCGGGTCGGGGCGCTGCGCCGTCCGACCGTGTCGGCGTGGGCGGTGAACCTGCTGTCCCGGGACGCGGCGCCGGAGCTCGGCATGCTCCTGGACACCGGCTCCGACCTGCGCGCGGCGTGGGCGGAGGGCCGTCCGATCGGCGGGCTGGAGCAGCGGCGCGGCGAGCTGGTCGACCTGCTCGTCCGGGCCGCCCGCCGCCTCGCCGGCGAGACCGGGCGGCCCCTGCGCGACACGGCCGTCCGGGAGGTCGAGGACACCCTGCTCGCGGCGACCGTCGACCCCGGCGCGGCGGACGAGGTCGGCGCGGGCGCGCTGACCCGTCCGCTGAGCCACACCGGCTTCGCCCCCGCGGGGTTCGCGCCCACCGCCCCGCCGTCCGCGCCCCCCACCCCGCCCGTCAAGAAGCGTGCGGCGACCCCGAAACCGACGCCGAACCACAATCCGTCCGCTGCGCGACAGAAGACCCAGATCACCGAGAAACGGGCCGAACGGGCCCGTCAGCGCGCCGAGACGGCCAAGCGGGCGGACGAGGCCGAACAGCGCGCGGCGAAGGCGGAGCGGCTCCTGGAAGCGCGCGAAGGGGAGGCCGAGGGCGCCCGCCGCGAGCTGGCCGAGGCGGAGGCCGAAGTCGAAAGGCTGCGCATCGACCTGGACGCCGCCGAACGCCACAGCGGCCGCCTCCAGAGGCGTGCGGAACGCGCGGAACGGCGCCGGGCTCAGGCGGCCGAGGCGGCCGTCCGGGCACGGTCAAAGGCGGACGAACACGGATGACCTCCGCCCCCCGGTGACAGAACGAACCGCCGCCATGCAGTAGGTTCGGGGCCGAACGAGATTCGGGACCGAGGGGGAGAACAGGTGGCGGAACCGCTGACGGAGCAGCCCGCGGACTGGACCGAGCCGGGTGCGCACCCGGTCGCGCCCGGGGTGCACCGCATCCCGCTCCCGCTGCCCGTCGCGTCCCTGCACGCGGTCAACGTGTACGTGATCGAGGACCCGGACGGCCTGGTCGTGGTCGACTCCGGCTGGGCCATGCCGAACAGCCGCGAGGCCCTCTCGGGCGCGCTGCGGCTGCTCGGCCACCGCCTCGAGGACGTCGCGCAGTTCCTCGTCACGCACGCCCACTGGGACCACTACTCCCAGGCCCTCGCGCTCCGCGCCGACTTCGGCGGACGGGTCCGGATCGGCCGCGGCGAGCGGCCCTCGATCGAGGCGTTCGACGTCCGGGAGCGCCTGTACCCGCGCCAGGCCGAGCTGCTGCGCCGCAGCGGCGCGGACGCCCTCGCCGACGAGATCGCCCGGCTCGGCGTGAACGCCGACGATCGCGGCATGATGCCCGACACCCTGCCGGACGCCTGGCTCGACGACGGCGAGCGCGTCGACCTGACCCGCCGCTCGCTCGACGTCTTCGCCACCCCCGGCCACACGCGCGGCCACGTCGTCCTGCGCGACGCCGCCGCCGGGCTGCTGTTCGCCGGCGACCACGTGCTCCCCCACATCAGCCCGTCCATCGGCCTGGAGACCGTGCCGGAGCCCAAGCCGCTGCGCAGCTACCTGGACTCGCTGCGGCTCGTCCGGGACATGCCGGACACCCTGCTCCTCCCCGCGCACGGCCAGGTCACCCCCAGCGTCCACACCCGCGTGGACGAGCTGCTGCACCACCACGAGCAGCGCCTCGACGTCGCCGCCGGGCACGTCCGCGCGGGCCACGGCACGGCCTACGAGGTCGCCGCCGCGATGACCTGGACCCGCCGTCAGCGCAAGCTGGACGACCTGGACGCCTTCAGCCGGATGCTGGCCGTCCTGGAGATCGACGCCCACCTGGACGTCCTCACCGACCAGGGCGTCCTCGTCGCCCACGAGGAGAACGGCGTCCGCACCTACGCGCCCGCCTGACCCGTCACGTCCCGGGGTCACGCCCCAGGTAGGCCACCAGGAGATCACCCGGGTCGGTGGCGTCCGGCACCGGGACGGGCCGCGCGAACAGCGTTCCCCGCATGGCCGCCGAGACCAGGCGGGGCGCGTACCGCAGCAGTCTCAGCGCCAGCCCCGCCGGGACGGGACGCCGCGCGCCCGTCGCCCGCCCGAGGTCCCAGCCGTGGACGGTCAGCTCCATCGCCCCCGCCACGGCCAGGTCGACCTGCCCGAGGACGTGGCCCCTGACGGTCACCACCGCGACGTCGCCCTTCAGCTCCACCAGCCGCGTGATCCCGCCGCGCACCAGCGCCACGGGGTCCGGGGCCGCGTCGCGCCGCGCCTCCCGCGTCCCCGGCGGGCCGACGACCCCGCCGGTCAGCGCCTCGGTGAGCGCCGCCACCGAGTCGTCCAGATGCCACAGCAGCTGGCGCAGATCCCACCCGGCACAGGGCGTCGGGCGATCGAACGTGCCCGGCCCCGCCTCCGCCAGGCCGTGAAGGGCGTACGCGGCGCCCCGCGCCAGCAGCGCCGCCGCGTCCACGCCCTGCCTCCGCGCCGTGTCCGTGAACCGCCCTCGCGCCCTGCCCGACCCACCACTCGCACCCATACGCGCTCCCTTCACCGGATATGACCTGGTGGAGGCGGGGAACTCATCGACGGCCGTTCGCGGGCGGGCGGCAGACGCCGGCCCGACCCCGGCGAATATGTCGCCTGAGGTGCCTGTCTAGGCTGTTCCTCCCCCTTGTGGCCCCGGTGGAAGGAACCCCATGCCCGAGCCGACCGAGATCACGCCGCCGACCGAGATCACGTCGCCGGACGAGCTGCGCGCCCTGCTCGGCGAGGTGATGCCGCGCGCCCGCGACAAGGAGCGTCCGCGCCTGCACGCCCGGGACCGCGAGTGGCTCGCCGCGTCGCCGTTCTGCCTGATCGCGACCAGCGACGCCGACGGCAACTGCGACGTGTCCCCGAAGGGCGACCCCGCCGGACGGCTCGCCCACGTCCTCTCCGACCGGAGGATCGCGATCGCCGAACGCCCCGGCAACCGCCGCGCGGACGGCTATTTCAACGTGCTGTCCAACCCGCACGCGGGTCTGCTCTTCTTCATCCCCGGCCGGAACGAGACGCTGCGCGTCAACGGCCGCGCCCGCCTGCTGCGGGACGCGCCGTACTTCGACACCCTGGTCGTCAAGGGGCACCGGCCGCTGCTGGCGCTCGAGGTCGACATCGAGACGATCTACTTCCACTGCGCCAAGTCGTTCCTGCGCTCGGAGCTGTGGAAGCCCGAGACCTGGAATCCCGACGTGCTGCCCTCGCACGCGCGGATCACCAAGGAGGTCATGAACACGCCCGAGAGCCTGGAGGAGCTGGAGGCGTACTACGGCGAGTCCTACTCCCAGCGGCTCTACAGGTCCTGATCCACGCGGGCCCTGATCCACATCCACGCGGGCCCTGATCCACCGGGACGGGCCGTCCCGGTGGTCATCGGCCCCCGCGCATGCCGCGGGGGCCGCCACCCGGAGCGTCAGCCGCTCTTGCGGCGGAACTGGCGCTGGTGGTCGGCGCGCTCGTGGACGCCCTTCACCTTCCCCGCCCCGTTCCCACTCCGCCCACGGTTCGCGGACGCGGCGCGCTTGCGCTCCAGGGCCTCCCGGAACCTGCGCTTCACCTCGTCCTCGCCGGCTTCGTTCTCGGTCGAGTCGGCCATGTGGACCTCCAACTTTCGTAGGGCGGTACCAAGCCTCGCACGTCCGGGGACCGCGCGTGCTTCCGGGCCGTCCGCTTTCAGCTGAGCGACCCCCTGGTCAACCGCCCCGCGAGAGCGCTAGCCGCGCTCCTCACGGCGCGGATGCGCGTGCGCCTCGGGCCGGCTCCCCCGCCCCCGGCGCCGCCCTCGGCCCGGCTCGTGGCTCTGGGGCTGCCCGTGCTCGGCGGGCGGGCCGCACCACCGCTCCAGCGCCTCGCGGATCTCGGGCGCGCGGCGCTCCGGCGCGGTCTCGTCCGTCGCCCACGCGATGTACCCGTCGGGCCGGACGAGCACGGTCGAGCGAGTCGGGGCGCCCGCCGGGACGCAGCGCACGCGGCCCGCCCAGTGCCGGTCGACCAGGTAGGTGACGGCCGGGTCGTTCGTGGCGACGACCAGCACGAACCGGCCGTCCCGCAGCGCCTCGTAGAGGTGTCCGCCGCCGGCCAGCCGCACGTCCGGGGCGCGCCGCCCCGTCAGCCGGTGCGAGCCGCGCGGGGCGTGGTAGGAGATGCCGATCCCGGACACCAGGCCCGCCATCCGCCGCGCCACCGGCGGTATCCGCGTCACCAGCCCCAGCAGGACGTCCCGGCCGAACCGCGCCGCGCGTCCCTCCAGCAGCAGGCCGCGCAGCAGCGCGCCGCTGCCCAGCAGCACGGCGCGCCCCACCGGGTGCCGCTCCTCGTGGTAGCTGTCGAGCAGCCAGGACGGCGCGTCCCCGTGGACCTGCGCGACGAGCTTCCAGCCGAGGTTGGCCGCGTCCTGGATGCCGGTGTTCATGCCCATGCCGCCGACCGGGGAGTGCACGTGCGCCGCGTCCCCGATGAGGAACACCCGTCCCACCCGGTAGCGCGGGGCCTGCCGCTCGTCGCTGTGGAACCGCGACATCCAGCGGACCTCGCCCATCCCGTGATCGCTGCCCAGGACGTCCCGGAGGATCGTGCGCAGCTCCCTGGAGTCCACCGGGGCCGAGTCGGGCACCTGGTGCTCCCGGCTCCAGCCGATCACCCGGTACCAGCCGTCCCCGAAGGGCGCGATGAACGCGAGGGAGTCGCCGGAGCCGCCGACCGTCAGCAGCTCCTCCGGCGGGTCGGAGAGCCGGACGTCCGCGAGCATCACCGACCGGAGCACCGACTGGCCCGGGAACGGCAGCCCGACCGCGTCGCGGACCGTGCTGCGCACACCGTCCGCGCCGACCACGTACGCGGCCCGGACGGACTCCTCCCGCCCGTCCTTGCGGTAGCGGACCTGGGCGGCGTCGCCGTCCTGCCGAAGCCCGACCACCTCGGCGCCGCGGACGATCCGCGCGCCAGCGTCGAGCGCCCGCCGCTCCAGGACCCGCTCGGTCTCGTACTGCGGCGTGACCAGGACGAACGGGAACCGGCCCGGCAGCGCCGCCAGGTCGAGCCGGGACCCGCCGGGCACCCGCACCGACCCGACCCGCCGCCCGGTCTTCAGCAGCTCGTCCGCGACGCCGCGGATGTGCAGCGTCTCCAGCGTCCGCGCGTGGACGGCGAACGCGCGCGTCAGGTTCGGGACGTCGGCACGGCGCTCCAGCACCGTGCAGTCCATCCCGGCGGAGGCCAGGTCCCCGGCCAGCAGCAGCCCTGCCGGCCCTGCCCCCACGATCACCACGTTGTCGGTGCCCGTCATGGCGGCGCCCCTCTCCAGCGGAGTCCGGTTCCCGGGACCCTTCCCCGGATCGGGCCGCGCTCACCGCCGCCGGGGCATGCCAGACCACCCCTTGACCACACACGGCCGTGAAACAGAGACCCGCCGGAGCCCGACCGGGCTCCGGCGGGCCGGAACACACCTCTGCCACAGGGCCCGAATCAGCCCCAACCAGCACATTTCACGCCCCGCAGGCGTGCCTCACCCCCGCCGGGCAACACCTCAATCCCGGGCGCGGCGCCTCAGGCCCGTGCGCGGCGCCTCACGCCTCGCGGGCGGCGCCTCAAGCCTCGCGGGCGCGCAGGTTCAGGCCGAGGGCGCGGAACTGCTCGACGGGATGGTGGTAGCCCCGCTCGATGTGGTGGACGCCACGCAGCGTGGACGGTCCTTCGGCGACGGCGGCCGCGAGGACGGCCGAGAACCCGGCGCGGATGTCCGGCATCGTCACGTCGCCGCCGCGCAGCTTCGTCACGCCGCGCACGACCGCCGAGTGCAGCGCGGCCGTGTCGTGGTAGCGGCAGGCGGGGCCGCCGAGGCAGGTGTCGTAGACCTCGATCTCCGCGCCCATGCTCTGCAGCGCCGGGACGTAGGCCAGCCGGTTCTCGTACACCGTCTCGTGCAGCACCGACATGCCGTCCGCCTGGGTGAACAGCACCATCAGCGGGGTCTGCCAGTCGGTCGCGAACCCGGGGTGGGTGTCGGTCTGGACGGCCGCCGCGCGCAGCCCCTCCGGAGCCGACGCCATGATCCACTCGTCGGTGATCTCGAACCGCGCGCCCATCCGGTCCAGCGTGGTGATCGCGGTGACCAGGCGGTCCTGCGGGCAGCCGTGCACCCGCACCTCGCCGCCGGTGACCAGGCCCGCGACCAGGTAGGAGAACGCCTCGATCCGGTCTCCGGCCAGCCGGGTACGCGCGCCGCTCAGCCGCGGCACGCCCTCGACCACGATCCGCCGGTCCGGCGCGAACGAGATCCGCGCGCCCATCCGCTGCAGGAACAGCGCCAGCTCGATGATCTCCGGCTCGGTCGCGGCGTTGCGGATCACCGTCTTGCCCTGCGCCCGGACGGCCGCCAGCAGCACCGTCTCGGTCGCGCCGACGCTCGGGTAGGGCAGCTCGATCCGGGTCCCGACCAGGCGGCTCGCGCGGGCGTGGATGCCGTCCTCGGCGATCTCCACCTCGGCGCCGAACGCGCGCAGCGCGTCCACGTGGAAGTCCACCGGGCGGCGGCCGATCGGGTCGCCGCCGACCAGCGGGACGAACGCCTCCCCGGCCAGGTGCAGCAGCGGCCCCAGCATCAGGATCGGGATCCGGTTCAGCCCGGTGAACGCCTTCGGGACGTTCGGCTCGGCGACCGGCCCCGGCACGATCGTGATCTCTCCGTCGGCACGCTCCACGCGCATCCCGAGGTGCTCCAGCATCGCGCCGGTGATCCCGACCTCGCCGACGTCGGGCGTGTTGCTGATGGTGCTGGGCCCCTCTCCCAGCATCGCCGCGACCATGTGCTTACTGACCGCGTTCTTGGCCCCTCGCACGGTGACGTCGCCGCGCAGCGGCCCGGACGGCTCGATCTCCCACACCTTGTCACTCACCCGAGCAGCCTATGACCGGCCCGCGAGGCGACCAACTCGGGCGGCCCGCGCGGGGTCGGCTACCGTCGCCCTCATGGATCTTGAATCCCTCTCCCTCCGCCCCGTCCGGGAGGACGACCTCCCCTTCCTGGAGTCCTTCGTCACCGACCCCCACACCGCGGGCGAGATCGCCTGGCACGGCTACGACGACCCGCGCCGCTGGGCCCGGCGCTGGCACGAGGACGGCCTGCTCACCGACGACAGCAGCATGCTGATGGTGGTGGGCGGCGACGACCGCCTCGGGTTCGTCGGCTGGCGCAAGATCGTCGTGACCCGGATCACGCACCACTACAACTTCGGCATCGGCCTGCACCCCGACCACCGCGGCAAGGGCGTCGGGACCCAGGCCCAGCGGCTCCTCATCCGCTACCTGTTCGCCTACACCCAGGTCCACCGCCTCGAGGCGGACACCGAACTGGAGAACCTCCCCGAACAGCGGACCCTCGAGAAGCTCGGCCTCACCCGCGAAGGCGTCATGCGCGGCTGCTCCTTCCGGAACGGCGCCTGGCGCGACGGCGTGCGCTACTCCATTCTCCGCACCGACCCCCAGCCCTGACCGAACCCGCGCCCCGGTCCAGCCCCCGGAGGCGTGGCTCACGAGCAGCCCTGGAACTCCGGCACGGTGCTCACCAGGTTCGTCAGCCCGGACGCCCCGAACCACTTCCGCAGCAGCCGCGGCGCGGTGCCGTCCTGGTAGAGCCTCGTGATCGCCTTGTTGACCGCCTCGCAGCCGTCCACGTCGCCCTTGCGCAGGCCGACGCCGTACGGCTCCTCGGTGAACGGGCGGTTCAGGATCCGCACCGCGCCGCCCTTCTGCGCGGCGAATCCGGCGAGCACGAGGTCACCGGTGGAGACGGCGTCCAGCGACCCGTCCAGCAGCTTGGTGACGCATGCCGAGTACGACGGCTCCCGCACCAGCAGCGCGTCGATGCCGAGCCCGCGCACCACCCGGGACGTCGAGACCGAGCCGCTCGCCTCGCACATCCTCCGTCCGGCCAGGTCCCGGACGCCCCGGATCCGCCGCTCCCCGCTCCGCACCATGACGTCCTGGTGCGCCACGTAGTACGGCCCGGCGAACGTCACCTTCGTCGAGCGCTCGGCGGTGATCGAGTACGAGGCGAGCACCAGGTCGACCTTGTGCGCGTTCAGCAGCGCCTCCCGGTCGTCGGAGGTGACCGCCGCGAACCGGACGCCGGAGGCCCCGATCCGCTTCGCGATCTCCCCGCCCAGATCCACCTCGAACCCGCTGAACACGCGCCCGTCCGCGTCGGCCAGCCCGAGCCCCGGCTGGTCCGCCTTGACCCCCACGACCAGGGTGCGCTTCCCCGCGACCGAGCCGCCCGTCGCCGCGTCCGCGGCACACCCCGTCAATCCCAACGCGAGCCCCGCCGTGGCGGCGACCCGTAGGACAGCCCTCATCCCCCAATGGATAAGGGCCGGAGGCGTCCACCAGATGAACGCCGGGCGAGATGTACGGGTTGAGGACGGAAACTCCCCATCGCCGGACGGCCCGCGTATACGATCGCCACCACGGACGGGTCCGCGACGGGGAATCGAGGTTCGGCCATATGGCGGCGGAGTGGGCGCCCCAGGGCATCGACACGAGCAGGCCGAGTGTCGCGCGCGTGTACGACGTCGCCCTCGGCGGCAAGGACAACTTCGCGGTCGACCGCGCCGTCGCGCAGCGCCTCCAGGAGGGCCTGCCCGAGATCATGAGCATGGCCCGGGTCAACCGCGCCACGCTCGGACGCGCCGTCCGGCTCATGGCCGAACGCGGCGTCCGGCAGTTCCTCGACCTCGGCGCCGGCCTCCCCTCGTCGGACAACACCCACCAGGTCGCCCAGCGCGTCGCGGCCGACTCCCACGTCGTCTACGTCGACAAGGACCCGATCGTCCTCGCGCACGGACGCGCCCTGCTCGCCGACGACGACCGCACCGCCGTGATCACCGCGGACCTGCGGGACCCCGGGACCGTCCTGAGCCACCCCGAGGTGGCCCGGCTGATCGACTTCTCCGAGCCGGTCGGCGTGCTCTTCGTCGCGATCCTGCACCACCTGCACGACGACGAGGACCCCAAGGGCATCCTCGACGCCTACATGTCCGCCGTGCCGTCCGGGAGCCACCTGTTCGTCTCCCACTTCTGCGACTTCGGCCCGCTCTCGCAGGAGCTCCAGCGCCGCTTCCTGGAACTCCTCGGCACCGGCCGCTTCCGCAGCTCGAAGGAGATCACCACCTTCTTCGACGGCTACGAGCTCCTGCCGCCCGGCGTCGTCCCGAACCCCCACTGGCACCCGGACGAGCCTCCGCCCGCCGACCTGTCGCTCGCCCAGCAGATGCACTACGCGGGCATGGCCCACAAGCCCTGACCGCCGCCGGGGCCCGACTCAGCCACGCGCCGGAGGACGACTCCGCTCCGCGATGGCCCCGAGTTGCTCAGCGGTCAGCGCCGGGGCACCGCTCGGGTTCGCCGCCCCGGGACGCAACCCGTCCAGGAAGAACCCCAGACAGCGCCGCCAGGCCCCTGGCACGACCTCCATGCTCTCCCCGATCACCCGGGACATCCCGAGGACGAGCAGCCCCACGTCCGTCGCCTCGAAGTCGGGACGAAGCGCACCCGCGTCCTTGGCCCGCTCGATGAGCCGCCCCAGATCCCGCTTCCCGCGCCCGCAGGCCTCCTCCATGCCGCTCGCCGTCGTGAACCGCGCTGCC
Source organism: Spirillospora sp. NPDC052269 (assembly GCF_040679435.1). Classification (NCBI taxonomy): domain Bacteria; kingdom Bacillati; phylum Actinomycetota; class Actinomycetes; order Streptosporangiales; family Thermomonosporaceae; genus Spirillospora; species Spirillospora sp. NPDC052269. The sequence continues at coordinate 1,312 of NZ_JBFAUU010000024.1, read as the reverse complement.
AGCGCCTCGTTCAGCCCTCGGTCCTCCGCCTGAAGCGCGAACAGCCCCTCCATGAACACCACGAACCCGTTCCACGGATCCGGGTCGGCCAGGGCCTCGGCCGCCACATCGTCCAGCGAGGTGAGCCGCTCCTGGAAGACCGCGTCGACCAGCTCGTCCCGCGTCGGGAAGTGGTTGTACAGCGTCCCGATGCTGACCCCCGCCTGACGGGCGACGTCCTCCAGGGGCGCGGCAAGCCCGCGCCGGGCGAACACCTTGCCGGCGGCCGCCACCAGTTTGTCGCGGTTACGTCTGGCGTCCGCGCGCAGCGGCCGGGATCCGATGGCGGTCATGCCCACTATTGTACGAACCTGAGGACATCCTCAACTTTGTGCTAGCGTGCCACCCAACTTGAGGAGTGCCTCAAGTTCTGCCGCCGTGAGGGGTCCCCCATGTCCGAACGCCTTGCCGGAACAGCCGTGATCCTCGGAGTCGGGCCAGGCCTCGGCATGTCGATGGCCCACCGCCTCGGACGCGAGGGTCATCCCATCGCCCTCGTGTCCCGCACCGGAAGCCGCCACGCCGCCTACCTGGCCGCACTCGCCGACGCGGGCGTCAAAGCGGCGTCCTTCCCCACGGACATCCGCGACGCCGGCCGCCTCCGGAACACGCTCACGGCCATCGCCGCCTGGCAGGGCCCGGTGGACGTCCTGTACTACGGCCCCGGGGCGGTCGACGATCCCAACGCGATGCCCCGGCCCATCACCGAGACGTCCGGTGCGGACGTCAGCGAGGCCATGCGGCTCGTGTATCCGGCCGTGGAAGCCGTCCAGGCGGTACTCCCCGGCATGCGGGAACGCCGATCGGGAACGCTGCTGTTCGCCGGCGGCCTGAGTTCCGTCGTCCCGCTCCCGCCGCTGGGCGCCCATGCCCTCTCGTCCGCGGCACTCCGGAACTACGCCATCACGCTCAACACGGCCCTCGCACCGGACGGCGTCTACGCGGGCACCCTCACCATCGGCGGCGTGGTCGCACGCGGCGACATCCACCGCCACATCACCGCCCACCCCGACCGCTACGGCGACCTGGCCGCCCAGACCCTGAACCCGGACGACATCGCGAACGAGGCCTGGTCCATGACCCTCAAACGCGACCGCGCCGAAACCGTCTTCAATCTCCGGACCCCTTGAAAGGGCCAAAGCAAAAAGGGCCCCGCCATGAATATGGCGGGGCCCTTGAAAAGTGGTGAGGCCCGCCACTCACGTGGCGGGCCTCACTCAATATAAGTCCGGCGGCGTCCTACTCTCCCACACAGTCTCCCATGCAGTACCAT
>NZ_JBFAUU010000023.1:0-167897 GCF_040679435.1 Spirillospora sp. NPDC052269 | reverse complement strand
GCGCCGCGAGCCAACCGCACCCGAACCCACTCCACCTGCGCCTCCCGACCGCCGAAATCACCGATCGCCGCCGGAAGATTCACCGGCCGCGGCACTGCCGACTCTGGCTCCGGTCCTGGGTCCGGCTCTGGCACTGGCGTTGGCTCCGGTGCTGGCTCAGGCCTCGGAGCCGGCCTCAGAACGGGCACGGACGGCGCAACCTCGAGACCCTGGTCGCCCTCCAGGATGGTCTGCTGGAGTCTGCGCAGCTCAACCCCCGGATCCAGGCCCAGGCCGTCCGCGAGGACGGCACGGCACTCCTCGTAGGAGCACAACGCGTCCGCGACCCGCCCGGCGCGATGGAGAGCGAGGATCAGCTGTGCCCAGAGCCGCTCCTGGTAGGGGTGCTCGGCCACGAGGATCCGCAGCCCGGCCACCAGTTCGGCGCTTTCGTCGAACCTCGATTCGGCGTCGGCCCACTCGAGCGCCGCGGCCAGCCTCCGCTCCTCCAGGAAGTGCCCGTCGCCGCTCAGCCCCGGAGCCGCGTCCGAGATCGACCGCCCCCGCCAGGCCCACAACGCCGCACGGAACCGTTCGGCCGCCTCCTGGAACCGCCCTTCGGCCAGGTGGACTCGGGCGGCCTTGCTCGCGGCCTCCATCCCGGTCAGGTCGATCTGATCCCGTTCGACATGGAGGGCGTAGCCCTGCGCGTGCCGCTCGATCACGCCTGGACCGAGCAGTGCGCGAAGTTGCGAGATCTGCTTGTGGAGTTGCTGGACGGCGGTCGTCGGAGGCTCCTCACCCCAGAGCCAGGTGATGATCCGGTCGGACGAGACCGGTCTGCCCGCACGTAAGGCCAGTCCGGCCAGAAGTGTCCGCTGCTTGACCCCGCCGAGCTGCAGCCGGTCCCCGCCGCGCCACGCCTCGATCGGTCCAAGAAGGAGAATCCGCAGCCGCTCCTCCTCGCCCATCCGCCCACTCCCGTCCGCGACGTGGTGTGCATCCGCCTCCGTCAAGATCGCTCTGGCCATCCGTCCCGTCAAGGCGACGGCGGGGGAAGGTCCCTCAAGATCACGTTCCTTGGTGATCACGTACAAATTCGGCGCGGGATTTGGGCAACCGATGAGGTGTGACGGCGGCCGCCCCTGCCACGAGCGCTGTCCGCGGCGGAGAACGCGGTGTGCGCGTCGCCGTCGGACGTTCGTGGGTAGTTCGTACCGGGGGGGGACGACCCCGGCCGCGCAGGCCGCCGCGCGTGACGGCCGCGGGGTGGAGTGCGTAGCATCCGATCAATCGATCGATCGATTGGAGTTTCAGGTGCGTATCGATGCGGTTCTGACGGATCTGGTCGGGCTGAGCGTGGATCCGGGGCGGCCCGTGGTGCGGCGGATCGGCGTGCATCAGGGGCGGATCGTCGGGGTGGACGAGGAACTCGACGGGGTCGTTGCCCGGCGGGTGGTCTCCCTGGACGGGGCGTGCGTGGTCCCCGGCTTCAACGACGCGCACAACCACATGACGCTCTTCGGGATGTCCCGGACGGAGATCGACCTCGCGAGCCCGCCGATGCGGACGGTCGAGGACGTGTACGCGGCGGTCGCCGAACGGGCCCGGACGCAGCCGGCCGGGACGTGGATCATCGGGTCCGGGTACGACCAGAACAAGATCGGCGGGCATCCGCACCGGGACGGGCTGGACGCCGTCGCGCCCGATCATCCGGTGTGGCTGCGGCACACGTCGGCGCACATGTCGGTCGCCAACTCGCGGGCGTTGTCGGCGGCGCTGGACGGGGCGACGGTTCCGGAGGGCGGCAAGGTCGCGACCGATCCGGACGGCCGGCCGAACGGCCTGCTCGAGGAGCAGGCGCAGATGCTGCTGCGCAGGTTGCGGTACCCGTTCCCGGAGGAGCAGATCGTCCAGGCGATCGGGGCGGCGAGCGGGCAGTACCTGAGTGAAGGCATCACGACCTGCACCGAAGCCGGGATCGGGCGCGGCTGGATCGGGCACTCGCCGGTCGAGGGCGCCGCGTACCAGGTCGCCCGGGAACGCGGGCTGCTCGGTGTCCGGGTGCGGCTGATGGTGGCGTCCGACTCGGCGCGGGAACTCGAGCGGGAGCCGGGGCTGGCCCCGGCGAACGGTCTCGACCTGGGGTTCCGCACCGGGTTCGGGGACGCGTGGCTGCGCCTCGGGGCCATGAAGATCTTCGCGGACGGGTCGCTGATCGGGAAGACGGCGGCGATGTGCTGCGACTTCGAGGGCGAGGCGGGCAACAGCGGCTACCTGCAGATGGACGCCGAGGCGCTGCGCGAGCGGATCCTGCGGGCGCACGCCGGCGGATGGCAGGTCGCGACCCACGCGATCGGCGATCGAGCGATCGATATCGTCCTGGACGCGTATGCCGAGGCGCAGGCCGCCCAGCCGCGCCCGGACACGCGGCACCGCATCGAGCACTGCGCCGTCACCCGTCCTGACCAGGTCGAACGGCTGGCCGAGCTCGGCGTCGTGCCGGTGCCGCAGGCGACGTTCGTCGGGCAGATCGGCGACGGGATGCGGGCGGCGCTGGGCGAGTCGCGGGAACCGTGGTGCTACCGGCAGCGGTCGTTCCTGGACGCGGGACTGGTCGTTCCGGGCAGTTCGGACCGTCCGGTCGTCCGGGGCAACCCGCTGCTCGGCATCCACGACATGGTCAACCGCCGGACGCAGAGCGGCGAACCGCTCGCCCCCGGCGAGGCGGTCAGCCCGATCGAGGCCCTCGCGTCCTACACGGCGGGTTCGGCGTACGCCGGATTCGACGAGCGCGACATGGGGACGATCACGCCCGGCCGCCTCGCCGACCTGGCCGTTCTCGACAACGACCTGACCGCCGTCGACCCCGCGCGGATCAAGGACGTCCGCGTGCTCGCGACCATGGTGGACGGCGAGTTCGCCTACCGGGCGCCCGGCATCACCTTCGACGTCTGACCCACGAGCTCAGCGAACGGGCTGGTTCAGCGCATGGACGGTCCGGCTCAGCGGACGGACGGGGTGGTCTCCGGCCAGGCGGCGGCCACGGCGGGCTGGAGGTCGAGGTCGTCCAGGAGTCGCTCGATCGTTCGATGGTCACGGCTGCAGGACAGCAGGCTCAGCGCCATCTGCGCGTAGGTGGTGGTGAGGTCGCGCAGCGACATCTCCCCGGACGTCGAGTACCAGCCCGCCACGCCCGAGCACATCTGGAGGAGCGCGATCCGGGCGATGCGCTGGTCCTGGACGGCGAAGGTTCCGGACGCGCATCCGTCCGCGATCGTGTCCGCCCAGAACTTCTCGTAGCGGTCGCGGAGCTCGACGGCCCGGTCGAGCCGGTCGCCGTCCAGGCTGCGCAGCTCGTTGTCGACGACCGCGGTCTCCTCGGGATGCGTGGCGTGCGACCAGACGTGCAGGTAGACCAGGCCGCACAGGCGGGCCTGCGGATTCAGGTCGGGGGAGAGGCGGCCGGCGGCGTCGATGAGGCGGCGCGAGCTGTCCTGCGTGATCGCGAAGAGCAGCTCCTCCTTGGTGCCCATGTAGTGGTACAGCGTCGAGGAGTTGATGCCGACGGCCTTGGCGAGCTGGCGGATCCCGGTCGCGTGGAACCCCCGGGTGGCGAACAGATGCACCGCCGCGCGCCGGATCTGCTCCTCGGTGCCGCCGGCCGCGGCCCCGCTCCCGCGCGTCCTCGGGACGCTCGCTCGTGCCATGGAATGCCGTCGCTTTCTGTTCCGCCGGATCGGGCCCCGGCCCGGGCTTCGCGGGGCGGGGACGGGACGGGTTCCGGCCGCCCCGAGGCGTTCCGGACGGTGTCCGGGCCGCGGGTTCCCAGCGTATAGGCGGGTCGTGCGGCCTCGTTCGGACTCTTGACGGAGCGGCCGCACCCGGTTTAGCGTCCAGCCCAATCGATCGATCGATCGAGGATAGGGCATCGCGACGATGGAGGCAGGATGGCCCAGGTGAAAGACCCTCTCGCCGCGTCCGGTACGCGGCCGGTGGAGGTGACCTTCGACGGCGCGGTGGCCGTCGTCCGCCTCGACCGCCCGCACCGGCTGAACGCGGTCAACCCCGAACTGGTGGACGGCCTGCTCGACGCGCTCGCCCGCTGCGCGGAGGCCGCCGGGACGGAGATCGGCGCGGTGGTCCTCACCGGGAACGGCCGCGCCTTCTGCGCCGGACACGACCTGAAGGAGCCGCGCGAGCAGCCGACCCCGCTGGTCGAGCGCCTCGACCGGCTCCAGGAGGTCACCCGCCGGATCCGCGCCCTGCCCGTCCCGGTGATCGCGGCCGTCCACGGCCACGCGGTCGGCGCCGGCGCGGAGTTCGCGCTCGGCTGCGACCTGGTCGTCGCCGCAGAGGACACGGTGTTCCGCTTCCCCGAGGTCGGGATCGGGCTGAGCGTCACCGGCGGGGTCAGCCGCCTGCTGCCCGCGCTGGTCGGCCCGGCGAAGGCCAAGGAACTGGTGATGCTGGGCGAGCCCGTCCCCGCGCGTGAGGCCGAGCGGATCGGCCTGGTCAACCGGGTCGTCCCGGCGGGCGCCCAGCTCGACGCCGCCCTCGAATGGGCCCGCCGCCTCGCGTCCCAGCCGGCGCTGTCGACGTCCCTCGCCAAGGCCGCGCTGGACGAGGGCACCGACGGGACGCTCCAGAGCGCGCTCGCCCTGGAGATCGCGCACGCCCTGGTCACCGACGCCGCGATCGCCGACGAGGAGTCCGCGCGCGCCGCCCTGCGCGGCAGCCGGGCGAGGAACGCTTGATGCCCGCCTCTCCCGACCCCCTGGCTCCACAGGCGGCCCCATCCGCCTCGGATGTGTTTCCGCAGGCCAAGGCGGAGAAAGTGTCGGCCGGGGCGCGGGTGGAGACCCTGGACGGGCTGGTCCGGCGGGCCGCGGCGCTGTGGCCGGAGCGGGTCGCCTGGACGTTCGACGAGACGGGCGAGCGGCTGACGTTCGCCGAGGTCGACCGCCGGACGGACGCGCTCGCCGCGCTGCTCACCGGGCACGGCGTGAGGCCGGGCGACCGGGTCGGCGTGATGGTCCGCAACCGGCCCGAGTTCCCGTTGAGCTGGCTCGCGGCGGCGAAGGCCGGCGCCGCGATGGTCCCGGTCAACACGGGCTACCGGCAGTACGACGCGACGCACGTGATCGCGCACGCGGGCTGCCGCGTGATCCTCACGACCGGCGAGTTCGTCCCGCTGATCGAGGAGATCCGGTCCGCGACCGACCTCGTCCACGTGATCGACCTCGATCGCATCGCGCCCCCGCCTCCGGAGGGTGACCGTCCGGTCAACGCGCTTCCGCACGGTGTGCCGCCCAACGGCGCGCTTCCTGAGGGGACCGTCCTCTACAGCCTGCCGTCCCCAGAGCCGGTTTCGGTTGCGGAGAGTGTGGCGAACGTCCAGTACACGTCCGGCACGACGGGCGCACCTAAGGGATGCGTGCTGCCGCACCGCTACTGGACGAGCCTGGCCGCCGGGCTCGTCGACGGGTGGCCGAACCTGGGCGAGGACGACGTCATCCTCACCGCGCAGCCGTTCCACTACATGGACCCGCAGTGGAACGTCGCCGTCGGGCTGATGGCGGGGGCGTCGCTGGTCGTGCTCGACCGGTTCCACCCCACGACGTTCTGGGACAAGGTGCGCGAACACGGCGTGACCTGGTTCTACTGCCTCGGCCTCATGCCGAGACTGCTGCTCGACATGCCGCCGTCGCCGGACGACCGGAACCACCGGGTCCGGGCGATCTGCGCGTCCGCGATCCCGCCCGCGCTGCACGCCGCGCTGGAGGAGCGCTGGGGCGTCCCCTGGTTCGAGGCATTTGGGATGACCGAAACCGGCAGCGACATCCGGCTCGGCCCGGAGGACCACGACGCGACCGTCGGCACCGGATGCCTCGGCCGTCCCGTCCCCGGCCGCGAGGCGATGATCGTCGGACCGGACGGCGCGACGCCCGTGCCGCGCGGTGGGACCGGTGAGCTGGTCCTGCGCGGGACCGGCATGATGCACGGCTACTTCCGCGACCCCGACGCCACCGCGCGCGCGTTCGCCGGCGGCTGGTTCCACACCGGTGACCTGGCCCGGATGGACGATGAGGGCCGCGTCTACTACGTCGGGCGCACCAAGGACATGATCCGCCGCAGCGGCGAGAACGTCTCCGCGCAGGAGGTCGAGACCGTCCTGCAACTGCATCCGCGGGTCACGCTGGCCGCCGTCCTGCCCGAGCCGGACGAGCTGCGCGGCGAGGAGGTGCACGCGGTCGTCGTCGTCGAGGGCGGCGCGGACACCGTTCCGCCGGACGAGCTGATCGCCCACGGGCGTGCCCAGCTCGCCTACTTCAAGGTCCCGCGCTACTGGACATACATGGACGAACTTCCGCGCACGGCGTCCGAACGCGTCTCCAAGGCGGCCGTCCGAAACCTGCTCTCGACCAGCCCCACCTACGACGGAACGTCCGGCGCATGGACGTGACGTCCCCGCCCACGTGGGAGATCCCCACGACGGTCCACTTCGACGAGTTCGACGTGAACGGCCACCTGCACAACGCGCGCTTCGCGCTGCACGTGGAACGCGCCACGACCGCGCTGTTCGCCCGAGCCGGATTCGACACCACCGCCACCCTCGACCGCGACGACGACCTGCGCTACGCCGTCGCCGCGTTCACGATCGAGTTCGCCGCGCCCGTGTCCCGCCCGGGACCGCTGCTCGTCGAACTCACCCTGCGCCGCCTCGGCCGCACCAGCGCCGAGTGGGCGTTCGCCTGCCGCACCGAGCCGGGTGCGGCGCCCAGCGCGACCGGAACCCGGACGATCGTGAAGATCGATCCGGCCGGCCGCCCCACCCCCTGGACCCCGCGAATGCGCGACCTCGCCCCCCTGGAGGCGCCGTGACCATTCCCGAAACCCGAACCGAGACCGCGGCCCCGCAGGACGACCCGGCGCTGAAGCCGGCCCTCGCGGACCGCCAGATGAGCATGATCGCGATCGGCGGCGTCATCGGCGCCGGCCTGTTCGTCGGCAGCGGCAGCGTGATCAAGTCCGCCGGACCGGCCGCGCTGGTCTCCTACGCCGCGTCCGGCCTGCTGGTCGTGCTGGTGATGCGGATGCTCGCCGAACTGTCGGTGACCACCCCCGCGACCGGCTCGTTCGCCGCCTACGCCTCCCGCGAGCTCGGCAGCTGGGCCGGCCTCGCGATCGGCTGGATGTACGCCTACTCCTGGTCGGTGACCGTCGGCGTCGAGGCCGTCGTCGGCGGCGGCCTGGTCCACAAGATGCTGCCCGACGTGCCCGGATGGTCCGCGGCACTGCTGTTCATGGTCGTCCTGACCGGCGCGAACCTGGTCGCGGTGCGCGCCTACGGCGAGTCCGAATTCTGGTTCGCGCTCATCAAGGTCATCGCGATCGTCCTGTTCATCGTGCTGGGCGTGCTCGCCATCGCGGGCCTCATGCCGGGCGTGGACGCGCCGGGCACGAGCAACCTGGTGCACCACGGCGGGTTCGCGCCGCACGGCTGGTACGCCGTCGTGCCCGCGGCGCTCGTGGTGATGTTCGCGCTGAACGGCGCCGAGGTCGTCACGATCGCGGCCGGAGAGGCGGTCCGCCCGGCCGAGGCGGTGCGCAAGGCCGTCCGGTCCACGGTGACCCGGATCCTGATCTTCTACATCGGCTCGGTCGCGGTGATCGTGACGCTGCTCCCGCACGACTCGGCGAGCGTCACCACCAGCCCGTACGCGGCGGTGCTCGACACCCTCGGCCTCCCGCACGCCGGGACGGCCATGGACGTGATCGTCCTCGTCGCCGTCCTGTCCTGCCTGAACTCGGGCATCTACACCTCGTCCCGGATGATGTTCGCCCTGGCCGCGAACGGCGAGGCGCCCCGCATCCTCGGCCGCACCAACCGCCAGGGCGTGCCGGTGGCGGGCGTCCTGCTGGCGTCCATCGCCGGATTCGTCACGGTCTGCGCCAACTACTTCGTCAGCACCACCGCCGTGTTCGACTTCCTGGTGAACTCCAGCGGCTCGGTGATCGTCCTGCTCTACCTGACGATCGCCGTCACCCAGCTCCGCGCACGCGCCCGCGCCGACCGCGAGGGCTTCGTCCCGACCGTCCGCATGTGGGCACACCCCTACCTCACATGGCTGGTCGTGGTGGTGCTGGGCGCAATGCTGATCTTCCTGGCCACCCACTCCGACACCCGCCGCTCCCTGATCCTCACCCTCTCGGTAGCTGCCATCGCGGTCATCGCAGGCATAATCCGCCAATCCCGCCGCTGACAACCCAGCCCGCCCCGGCCGAGTGCTTTCCCTGCCGGAGAGTCGCTCAGCCGGTGCGGCGCCGGCGGTCGTGGGGGTCCTCGTCGGTGATCCCGATGTCGAACGCCTTCCGGACGTAGTGGACGTAGCGGACGTAGCGGACGAGCCTTTCGGTTCGCCCGCCGCGTTCGCTCGTCAGCGGTTTGCCCGGATGGTCGCCTGCCGGGTCCTGGCAGGCTTGGCAGTCCCGTAGGTCGTGGCCAGGCGAGCGGCGGCGATGGCGCTGTTGATGGAGATCTCGCCGCGCATCCCCGGCGCCGCCACCATGTCCCCGACCAGGTAGACCCCGTCCCCACGGTCGATGGACGGACGGTCCCGCCAGGTCTGACCGGGCAGGTCGAGCGCCCCGGTGCGTCCCTTCGCGATCGCGGTCCGCTCGAACGTCACCCGATCGCCCCACCCCGGCAGGACCTGATCGGCGAACGCGCGCAGCCGCCCATGCGCCTCCTGACGCCGCTCATCCCGGTGGACGGGCACCTGCAGCTGGAACAGGGACTCACCGCGTGGCGCGATCGAGTCGTCCTGCATGGTGTAGCACTCGTGGAAGGCGCCCTCGTCCAGGTCGAAGACGATCGTGCGGTCCCTCCGGTCGGCCCGGACGGCTATGTCGAGCAGGGCACAATGTCCGCTCGTCCAGGACAGGTTCTCATCACCTAGCAGCCGGGCCGCAGACGCCACCTGCGTCGCGACGATCACTGGACCGTCCTCGGGCAGGGCGTCCACGCGGGATCCGGTCTCGATCCGCACGCCGAGCTCGGCCGCGCGCCGTGCCATCCGGTCGAGGACGTTCTGCCAGCCGCCCTTCACCCACCGGACGGCCGGCACGCGCGGCCCGTGAACGCGCTGGAACAAGTCCCAAACGAACGCGGCGGACAGGCGTCCGGTGTCGGCGTCGTACGTGGTCACGGCGATCATGCTGGCCAGCCGCCGCGCCGTCTCCTCACCCCACCTCCCGGACGCCCAGCTGTGGAAATCCTCGTCCACCGGCGCCTTCAACCATCCGCGTGACTGCGCGCGCAGCACCCCTGGCGGGGGAGCGGCGCGCAGCCGTCCGTCCACACGGAATCGCACGCGAGAGAAGGCCAGGGGCGACGGCCAGCCCAGCCCTGCCACCAGGCCACGCTTTTTCAACCACTGGTAGTGAGGCCCGTCCGCGTAGAAGACATGCGCCCCGTCATGAGCCATATGAAGCGCCGACGCCGTCGCCCGTCCACGTCCACCGACCTTCTTGTGCGCCTCATGGAGAACAACGGAAGCCCCCTTCTCAGCACACGCGATGGCCGCGGTCAGCCCGCCAAGCCCGCCGCCGACAATGGTGATGGTCCTACCCTGGGTGGTCATGCCATCAAGGACGACTAACCCCTCCCCCTTGTGACACGCCCCCACAGAATCCCCCTCCCACCGCTCACCAACCTCCCCGCCCCACCCGTCCACCTCCGGCATGCCGACGCGAGCAGCCCCCACCAACGTGCTGCCCACGAGGCCCAAGAACCGTCAGCCCGCCCGAGCCCCGAGAGACCCAGGCCAGGGCAACAGACCCAGGCCAGCCCCGAGAGGTCCAGGCCAGCCCCGAGAGGTCCGGGCCAGTCTGAAAGGCCCAGGTCAGGGCGAGAGGCCCAGGTCAGCCGCGAGAGGCCCGGGCCGGTCTGAGAGACCCCGGGCCAGTTGGGGAACCCGAGGTCAGGATGGGACCCCAGGGTCAGGATGGGACCCCAAGGTCAGGATGGACCCAAGGCAGCGCGAGACCCCAAGGCAGCGCGAGACCCCAAGGCCAGCGCGAGTCCCCAGGCCAGCGCGAGAGACCAGACCGGTGCGAGGAGCTGGGCCGGTGTGAGCGGGTTGGGGGAGTTGGCCCAGCGTGAGCGGCTCAGGCTGGCGTAGAGACCCGGCCCGGGGCGGTGTGAGAGACCCGGGCAACCTCGCGGGGACGCGCAGGCGGAATTCGAATGCGGTGGCGAACGCGCTGGCCAGGACCCAACCGACGCACGCCTGAAGCATTCGTCGATAGCTGACGCACGGAGACTGTGGGCCGAGTAGGAGATCGGAGGGAACCGCCGATGAGGGCGTCCCGCAGTTGATCAGGCGGGCTGAACCTCTGACGTGCAGAACTTGCAGCGGGTCGCTTCGAGCGGGATCTCGCTCAGGCAGCGCGGGCAGGGGTGTTCCGACGCTTCCTCCTTCCGCGTGACGCGCTGCAGCAGGTGCGTCATCGGCAGGACGACGAAGAAGTAGACCACCGTTGCGATGATCAGGAAGGAGATCCCCGCCGTGAGGAACTTGCCGTAGGGGAACACCGTTCCGTTGATCTTGAAACTGAGGTCGCTGAAGTCCGGCTGGCCGCCGATCAGAGCCAGTAGCGGGCCGATGAACGAGTCCACGAAGGAGGTGACCAGGGCGCTGAACGCGGCGCCGATGACGACGGCAACGGCGAGATCGACCAGGTTGCCCCGGAGCAAGAACTTCTTGAATCCGTCCACGGATATTCGCCCTTCGTTGCCGAGAGTCGCAAGAAGGTAACTTATTGAAGCGATCAATCCTTCACAAGCACCACCACCAGCGGCCCTCCGGCCCCCGCCAAGGCGGCGGCCTGCATGCGACTCGTCGCCAGCACGACCAGAGCTCCTTGGCCCGCACCACCGAGGCCGCTTTCTTCTCGGGGTACTGCGAGAACGAGCACCGAGGCGACCACGACCCGAGACCAGTCGACCAAGCCGCTCCTTCGGCCTCCGCCTCCCAGGCTTCGGAGGCCAACGCGCTGTCCAGCAGTTGTTCGCTCGCCGACCCACGGACCGCGTTCAAGCAATCGCGCTGGCCCCCCTTCCGGAACCCCCCGCACCGTTCTGAAGAACGGCTGCGTTGGCTCCCTTTCGGGACCGACCAGCGTGTCGACATCCGGTTTGGCGGTCGCGGCGACGGCAGGCTTTCCGGCTCGCGGCGTCCTGGTCTCGTCTGGGCTGGGCGTCGGGGCGGGGATGTCAGGAACTGGGGGAGGATCTGACGCTGTTCCTGGAGGCGTGGCCGCAAGAACATCGACCCGGTCGCCCGGATGAAGGAGCCGCACGGCCGCCGAATCCGCCACGCGAATGGGCGTGGCCACCGTTCCTGGGGGCTGCTCGTCCAGAAGACCTGGCCCGAGGAAGCGGGCGTCGGTGAGGGCCTCGCCTTTTCGGACGGCCCCAGCGAGGACGCGGCCGACCGGCGGATTCCGAACGGCGCCGTCGGGACGAACCGCTGGCGGAAGTGCGGTGATTCGAATGTCGCCCGGCCGGAGAGTGGCGCCGGCCGCGAGGTCTCGCGCAGCGACCGCGATCCGCACCGTCTGCGGCATGGGCGGCTGGACCGCCAAGATGGCGAGCCCGGCTCCGAGTGCTGCGAATAGAGCGGCTATGAGTCGTCGGCGAAGCCCGAACCCGTCACTCATCCCGTCCTCCGAGGCGCGCTAAAGCCTGCGCGGAGTTCTGCATCCAAGGCAGGCCCGTCTCTTGCCGGGGCCCCTGGACTCTCGGTACTGCTGGCATGTCGTTCGCGCTTTCTGTGATCTGGACTTTGAGGGCGAGGGCTGGCGCTTGTTGGCCGCCGGTCTGGGACGGGCTGGGAGGGAAAGACCGCGCCGGCAGTTCCGACCACCCGCTGGAGACGGGTGCTCACCGAGCTCCTCGGCCGTCTCAGGTGACAACGGCCCTTCAGTGACCAGGGCCCTCAGATGTGATGCCTTGTCTGTTATTGGCCGGGCTTGGGGGGTTGTGTACCCCAGGTGCGACCTAAGTCCGCTCAGGCACTCGGGCTCTCTCGGATGCTCAGGCCCCCTTGGGGCGCCCGGGCCTTCAGATGCCCGGACTCAGTGCCCGTAAGGGGGCGGGGGCCTTGCAGGCCATGTCGACTCGCTCTCCGTAGTTGATTTGTTGCTATATGGAGTGGGATGTGGGTGTGGGGCATCGAGCCGCAACAACGATGTCGTTAGCGGCTGGACGCTGACGTCAGACCTGGTTGAAGAGGGGAGCGGCCGCGGCCGGGTGACGGGGTGATCGTCAGATGGGCGGCAGTCCGGTGTCCCCGATCAGGGGAGGGTGATGGGGAGCTTCATGCCGTCCAGGACGGTCGGGCAGGGGCAGGTGCGGTCCTCGGGGAGGTTGGCGACGATGTCGGCGACCAGGGGGCGGAGGCGGCCGATGTTCTCGGTGAAGACGCGGAGGACCTCGCTCATCGTGACGCCCTCGCCCTCCTCGATGCCGGCGTCGAGGTCGGTGACCAGGCAGAGCGGGGTGTAGCAGAGGGCGAGCTCGCGGGCGAGGATGGCCTCGGGGTGGCCGGTCATGCCGACGAGGGTCCAGCCCTGGGCGGCGAACCACCGGGACTCGGCGCGGGTGGAGAAGCGGGGGCCCTCGATGACGACGAGGGTGCCGCCGTCCACCGGGGGCCAGCCGGCCGTGCGGGCCGCGGACAGGGCGGTGTGGCGGCCCGCGGGGCAGTACGGGTCGGAGAACGAGAGGTGGACGGCCGCGTCCTCGTCGTAGAAGGTCTGCGGACGGCCCGACGTCCGGTCGACGAGTTGGTCGGGGACGGCGAGGGTTCCCGGGCCGTGCTCGGTGGTGAGCGAGCCGACGGCGCTCGGCGCCAGGACCTGCCGGACGCCGAGGGAGCGCAGGGCCCACAGGTTCGCCCGGTAGGGGATGCGGTGCGGCGGGAAACGGTGGTCGCGGCCGTGCCGCGGGACGAACGCGACGCGGCGGCCGCCCAGGTCGCCGACGGCGATCGGATCGCTCGGCGGGCCGTACGGGGTCTCGATCTCGATCTCGGTGACATCGTCGAGGAACGAGTAGAAGCCTGAGCCGCCGATGACGCCGATCTCGGCGGACGCGGAAGTCGTAGTGGACATGCCGCCGACCCTAGTCAGCCCACCGGAGATCACTGAAGTTCGGCGGCCAACTGTGGATAACTCGCCGGCAAGCGAGGTCCGGCCCATACGCGTACGGGCGTCGTCCCTGCTCGGCGGGGATTTGCCAGTCGCCCAAACGGAACGTTCGCGGCCCCGTGCAGACGCCGACGGCCGGGGTCTCCACGCATGGGAGACCCCGGCCGTCGGAAAGCCGAATGAGCCGTCAGGCGGTCAGGCGACCTTTTCGGACGATGCCGAACCGGTGCTCGTCGAAGACGAGGACGAGGACGACGAGTCCGAAGAGGACGGCGTCGAGGAAGAGCTCTCCGACGAGCCGTTCCCCGAGGACGACTTGGCGGAGGCCGGGGTGCTGACGGTCGAGGACGAACCGCCCCGGCTGTCGGTGCGATAGAAGCCCGACCCCTTGAAAATGATGCCGGCGGCCGAGAAGACCTTGCGGAGCTTGCCACCGCACGCCGGGCACTCGGTCAGCGCGTCATCGCTGAACTTCTGCACGACCTCCAGAGGCTCGCCGCACTCGGTGCAAACGTACTGATACGTCGGCACGGTCCCTCCTTGTCGCCTCAGACCGGGGGTATTCCGGACTGGCACTCGCCGTAGATGACTGCTAATGGTACCGATGTAGTGAACAGGATTCGCAACCGATCTGTTCCCAGCCCGGCCTCCCGCCCGCGCGCGGGGGGCGATCAGGCCAGGTCAGGGTGCCCCTGGCCATCTCGCTCCTAAACGCCCGTCTCACCGAACCAGCCCGCGAGTTTGCCGCGGCGGCTCACCGCCCGCAGGCGGCGTTCCGCGGTTTCGCGGACCTCCGCTGTGGTCACGACCAGGAGGGTGTCCCGCGCCCGCAGGGTGGTGGTGGGTTCGGGGACGAAGCTCTCGCCGTCCCGGACGACCAGTGTGATCTGCGCCCCATGGGGCAGGCGCAGCTCGAAGATCTCGACACCGTTCAGGCTGGAGTCGTCCGGGATGCGGACCTCCAGGAGATCGGCGTTGAGCTCCTCGAGGGGAGCTGCTTCGACGCCCAGCTCGCGTGCGCGCGAGTCCTCCTTCAGGCCGCACCAGCGAGCCACCAGGGGCAGGGTCGGCCCCTGGAGAAGGGTGAACAGGACCACGATGGTGAACACGATCGCGAACAGGCGGCTGGCGCCCGGCACGTCCTTGACCATGGGGATCGTGGCGAGGACGATCGGGACCGCTCCGCGCAGGCCCGCCCACGAGGCGAACAGCTTCTCCCCCATGGAGAACTTGAATCCGATCGTGGAGATCAGGATCGACGCCGGGCGCGCCACGAGGAGCAGGACGAAACCGATCACCAGCGCGGGGACGATCTGAGCGGGCAGGTCGCTGGGGGACGCCAGTAGGCCGAGCATGACGAACAGGCCGATCTGGGCCAGCCAGGCGATTCCCTCAGCGAAACCACG
Source organism: Spirillospora sp. NPDC052269 (assembly GCF_040679435.1). Lineage (NCBI taxonomy): Bacteria > Bacillati > Actinomycetota > Actinomycetes > Streptosporangiales > Thermomonosporaceae > Spirillospora > Spirillospora sp. NPDC052269. The sequence goes on along the minus strand of NZ_JBFAUU010000023.1, from coordinate 153,294 downwards.
TGTGGCGGGACGGTGCGGGAGACGGGCGTTGCCCAGCACCAGCGCGCTCACGTAGACCGCCAGGAATCCGCTGGAGTGCAGAAGGTTCGCCGCGCCGTAGGAGCCGACCGACAGGGACAGCACCGCGATGGGGTAGAGGCCGGACGCGGGGAGCGCCAGCCGGCGCAGGGCGTACACCCCGGCCCAGCCGACGGCGACGCCGATGAGACCGCCGACGACCAGCTCGTAGAGCATGACCCCGGCCAGCTCGACGAGGTTCGGCGCCTCGCTCGCGGCCTTCGCCGCGCTCAGCGTCACCACGACGATCACCACGGGGGCGTCGTTGAAACCGGACTCGGCCTCCAGGAGGCCCGTCAGGCGTGAGGGGAGGGGCAATCGCCGCAGTACGGAGAAGACCGCTGCGGCGTCGGTCGGTGCCAGAACCGCGGCCAGGAGGAAGGCGAGCCGCCAGTCCATGCCCAGCAGCCATGCGGCGGCCACGGCGACGATGCCGATGCTGACCAGCGTGCCGATCGTCGACACCGACAACGCGGCGGGCACCGAGCCGCGTACTTTCTTCCAGTCGGTGGTGATGCCACCCTCGGCGAGGATGAGCACCAGGGCCGCGAGTCCGAGGACTTCGGCGAGTTCGGCGTTGTCGAACCGCAGTCCGAAGCCGGATTCGCCGATCAGCAGGCCGAGGCCCAGGTAGGCGAGCAGAGTCGGGAGTCCCGCACTTGTGGACAATCGCACGGCGATGATCGCACAGAGTATGAGCGAGGCTCCAAGGAGTAGCCAGAGGTCGAGCTGCACATCCCACCTTTCGCCTAGGTGATCGTTAAGAGATCCTATGCAGTTCACCCATCAATCGCATAACGGGCGTTCAGTAATCCCTGTGACCTGGGCTTTTGTGGTGAGGTGTGCGGACGGTCCGCTGCCCTCCGGCGGGTCAGCGGCGATCGATCTTGGGTGACAGGCCGTTGATGACGTTGCGCACTGGACGGCCCTCGATGGCGGCCTTCACGTTGTCCTGGATCACAACGGCGCTGTTGATCTGCGCCTGTGTGGTCGCCCACGCCGCGTGAGGCGACAGAAGGACGCTCTCGTGCGCGCGCAGGGGGTGGTCCGCCGGCAGGGGCTCGACTTCGAAGACATCGAGTGCCGCGCCTGCGAGAGCGCCCGAATCGAGCGCCGCCAGAAGGCTGTCCTCCGGGACGATCCCCCCGCGCGCGACGTTGATCAGCAGGGCGTTGGCTGGGAGGAGCGCCAGCTTGGCGTCGTCCAGCAGGCCCTGGGTGTCGTCCGTCAACGGCAGGGCGACCACCAGGATGTCGGAGTGCGCCAGGAGGTCGTCCAGCTCACGGTAGGTGGCGGGCGCTTCCGGACGGCGGCGACGTGTCCAGTAGGAGACTGGGCAGCCGAGCGCTGAGAACAGGCGGACCGTTTCCGACCCGATCGCGCCGTATCCGACGATCCCGACGCGCTGCGTGTGGAGCTCGCGTCCCCCGCGCACGAGCGTTTCCATCTGGGGCCAGGCGCCGGCCCGGACGGCTCGGTCAGCCCAGGCGAGGCCACGGCAGAGCGAGAACGCGGCCCCGACAGCCCACTCGGCCACCGCGCGCGCGTTGACGCCTGCGGTGTTGGCGACCGGAACGCCCGCCTCCGTCAGGGCCTGCATGTCGACATTGTCCGAACCGACTTGTGGCAGTTGGACGAACGCGAGCCGAGGGGCTGCGGCCACGGCATCGGCGTCAAGGGTCAGGTCGCCGGAGAAGTCGGAGACGACGATGTCAGCCTCGGCGATCGCGGCGTGCACGCCCGCGCGGTCGCGCGAGGACGGGAACGAGACCTCGACTGCATCCCCCAGTGGCGCGAACAGCCCCCTGATGATGTCCTCGCCCAGAGGGGCCAGCGCCAGCACGTTCCAAGGTGTCGTCGTCATACCGTCCTCGCCATCCTTCTCCCGCCGATGACCGGTCGCGTGCGCACGAGGATCCGCCGCCGGGACGGCGCTGCCAGGGTCCCCCGGCTCTGCGGCCAAAGCCGCATGTGGACGACCGGTACCGGTCAGGCGATCGGCCGTCCTGCCGCAGTTGATCTGACGTTCGCCTCGCGCGTGCGCGCGTCGGCCTCACCGGGCGGCGGCTGCGCGGGCGGGGCCACTCCAGGTGATCGTCACGCCGGGGTGGAAAGCGTGACGGTTCGAAGCGGCCGACAGATCCCTGTGTGCGGGGGCAACCCTAATCGGCGCCTCCCAGCAGGTGAAGCCCCGACTCCGGGGTCACGGCCGCGCGGACCCGCTGGTCGTGCGGCTCCATGGGCAGGGCGTCGACCAGCTCGCCTTCGTAGAGCAGCGCCACGGTCAGGACGGCCGGGCTCACGCGCGCGAGGGCCCGGTCATAGGAACCGCCCCCACGGCCGAGGCGGACACCGGTCCGGTCCACGGCCAGGGCCGGTACGAGGACGACGTCCGCGCTCGCGATCGCCTCGACGCCACGTGCGGGCTCACTGGGCTCCATAAGGCCGAACCTGCCGGGGACGAGGGAATCGGGCCCCTCATAGGAGGCCCAGTCGAGTTCGCCGTCCGGGAGCAGCCGGGGGAGGATCACGTAAGTGCCGCGCTTCCACAAGGCGAAGAGCAGCCCATGCGTTTCTGGCTCGGTGCCTAGGGAGACGTAGGCGGCGACCGTTCCGGCCATCTCCAGTTGGGGGACGCCTAGGAGGGTGTCCCGAATGGAGCGCCCCGCCGTCGAACGGGCGTCGGCGGACAGTTCCGCCCGGTTGGCCAAAAGTTCAGCCCGCAGCGCGGGTTTGGAACCGATGTCGTGCACGCTCTGGTCCTTCACGGTGACTAGGGTCTCTACATGGCCGACTTCGCACCTGTACGCAAGGCCGTCGTTCCGGCGGCAGGGCTCGGGACCCGATTCTTGCCCGCCACCAAGGCGACTCCCAAGGAAATGCTGCCCATCGTCGACAAACCTGCGATCCAGTACGTCGTCGAGGAAGCGGTGGACGCGGGTCTCACCGATGTGCTGATGGTCACAGGACGCAACAAGCGTTCCATCGAGGACCATTTCGATCGCGCGTACGAGCTCGAGGAGGCGCTGAACGCCAAGGGCGACGACGAGCGCCTGGCGGCCGTCCGCGAGTCCGCCGACCTCGCGATCATGCACTACGTCCGGCAGGGCGAGCCTCGCGGCCTCGGCCACGCCGTGTTCTGCGCCCGCCAGCACGTCGGGACGGAGCCGTTCGCGGTCCTGCTCGGCGACGACATGATCGACGCCCGCGACCCCCTGCTCAAGCGCATGGTCGAGGTTCGCAACCAGTACGGCGGCAGCGTCGTGGCGCTGATGGAGGTCGAGCCCGACCAGGTCTCCGCCTACGGCTGCGCCGCGATCGAGGCGACCGACGAGGACGACGTCGTCCGGATCACCGACCTGGTCGAGAAGCCCGCGCGCGAAGAGGCTCCGAGCAACTGGATCGTCATCGGACGCTACGTCTGCGACCCCGCGGTCTTCGACGTCCTGGAGAAGACCCCGCCCGGGCGCGGGGGAGAGATCCAGCTCACCGACGCGCTGCGTACCCTCGCCGACATGCCCGCCGCCGAAGGCGGAGGCGTGTACGGCGTGAAGTTCCGGGGCCGCCGCTACGACTCCGGCAACAAGCTCGAGTACCTGAAGACGGTCGTGCAGTTCGCCTCGGAGCGCGAGGACCTGTCCGCCGAGTTCATGGCCTGGCTGCGCGGCTTCGTGCGCGAGCAGGACGGCGTGGGCGCCGCGCAGGACGCGTGACGGCCCGCCGCGGAAACGCCGACGACGCGTGACGACGGCACACGACGACGTGTGACGACCCGCCGGAAGGACGGACGATGAGGACGGTCGAAGAGCACCTGGCGCAGATCCTGGCCGCCGTGCCGGTGCTGCCGCCGCTTGACCTGGCATTGCTGGAGGCGCGCGGCGGCGTGCTCGCCGAGGCGGTCGCCTCACCGATACCGCTGCCGCCGTTCGACAACTCGGCGATGGACGGCTATGCGGTCGTGGCGTCCGACATCGCGGGCGCGTCCGAGGAGACCCCGGTGACGCTGCCCGTCGTCGGCGACATCGTGGCCGGTGACGACGGCGTGGCGGCGATCCGCCCCGGGCTCACCGCGCGCATCATGACGGGCGCGCCGGTGCCCGCCGGAGCGGACGCGGTCATCCCGGTCGAATGGACCGACGGCGGCGGCACGACCGTCCGGATCAGCCGCTCGGCGCCGTCGGGGAACTACATCCGGCGCGCCGGGGAGGACGTCGTCGAAGGGCAGGTCGTGGCCCCCGCCGGGACCCGCCTGGGGGCGACCCAGCTCGGCATGATGGCCGCCGTCGGACGGTCCCGCGCGGTGGTCCGGCCTCGTCCGCGCGTGGTCGTCCTGTCCACGGGGAACGAGTTGCGCGAACCCGGTTCGCCACTCGCGCCCGGGCAGATCTGGGACTCCAACAGCTTCATGCTCACCGCCGCCGTCGCCGAGGCGGGGGGAGTCGGCTACCGGCAGAGCACGGTCGGGGACGAGCCCGACAAGGTCCTGGAGACGATCGAGGACCAGCTCATGCGCGCGGATGCGATCGTCACGTCCGGCGGGGTTTCCATGGGCACCAGGGACGTGGTCAAGGAAGTCCTGACGGGTACCGGAACCGTGGAGTTCCACAAAGTCGCGATGCGTCCCGGCAAGCCGCAGGGGTTCGGTCTCCTGCATGGCACCCCGGTTTTCACTCTGCCCGGCAACCCGGTCAGCGCGTATGTGTCGTTCCAGGTGTTCGTCCGTCCGGCCCTACGCGCGATGCAGGGGTTGCCGCCCGAATCGCTGCCGTCGGTCTCGGCCGTTCTGGACGATGACCTGAAGTCGCCCCCGGGCATCCGGCACTACCTGCGCGCGCGTCTGAGCCACGGGCCCGGCGGTTACACGGTGACGCCGGCCGAAGGGCAGGGCTCGCACCAGATGGGCTCGCTGTCGTCGGCCGACGCGCTGATCGTCCTGCCCGAGGACGTCGACCTGGTGTCCGCGGGTTCCCACGTCGAGGTGATGAGGTTGCCGTCGTGACCATGGATTCTGAGTTCAGCGGATTCACCCACCTGAACGACAAGGGCGCGGCCCGGATGGTGGACGTCTCGGCCAAGTCCGTTTCGACGCGCACGGCGACCGCGACCGGGTTCGTCCGCCTGTCACCCGCGTGTGTGTCGGCCTTGCGCGCGGGCGAGGTGCCCAAGGGGGACGCCCTGTCCGTCGCGCGGATCGCGGGCATCATGGGCGCGAAGCGCACACCGGACCTCGTGCCCCTCTGCCACCCCATCGCCATCCACGGCGTCGACGTGGAACTGTCCGTCGAGGACGACGGCGTGGGGATCGAGGCGCTCGTCCGCACGGCCGACCGCACCGGCGTCGAGATGGAGGCGCTCACCTCGGTCACCGTCACGGCGCTGGCGCTCATCGACATGGTGAAGGCCATCGACCCGGCCGCGGTCGTCACGGACGTGCGCGTGGAGGAGAAGACCGGTGGCAAGACCGGCCTCTGGCAGCGCAACCCGGGAAGGACGCGCTGACACGCGCTCGAGGCGGGCCGTCCTGCGCGTACAAGGCGGGCCGTCCCGTGCGCGCGCACGGGGAGTCCGTGTGGGTGCTGATGGCTTGGGATAGTGGTCGGCGCTTGCCTTGCGACCTTCGCGGGGCGGGCCACGTCCGCAGAGGAGGGCATCGATGATCCGCGCGTTGGCGGTGACCGTTTCGAACCGCGCTTCGGCCGGTGTGTACGCGGACAAGTCCGGGCCGGTGCTGGTCACACTGCTCACCGAGGCGGGATGCCAGGTGGACGGGCCGCGCGTCGTCCCGGATGGTGAGCCGGTCGAGGAGGCCCTGCGCACCGCCGTGTCCGAGGGGTACGACGTCGTCGTGACCACGGGCGGGACGGGCCTCACCCCGACCGACCGCACTCCCGAGATGACCAGGCGCGTCCTGGACCGGGAGATCCCCGGCATCGCCGAGGCCGTCCGCGCCGTGAGCAGGGACGCCGTCCCCGCGTCGATCCTGTCGCGGGGGCTGGCCGGGACGGCCGGGCGCACCCTGATCGTCAACCTCCCCGGCTCCACCGGTGGCGTCCGGGACGGGATGGCCGTGCTGGCGCCGGTGCTCGCCCACGCCGTTGACCAGATCGCCGGCGGAGATCATCCGCGGCCCGCCTGACCTGCTCCGATGTGAGTTATCCACAGTTCGGCCGTGGACTTTCGGATGCCCGGACGGCTTTCTAGGCTCGTGAACATGGATGTGGAAGAGGGTTCACGAGCCGGCCGAAACGGCGGAACATGCCGGTGTGAGCCGGATGAGCGACGCGTACTTCGACGCGGTGACCGAACTGCTGCGCACCGTCCGGGACGCCGAGCGGGAACGGATCGACACGGCGGCCGAGACGACCGCGGCGGCGCTGGCCGCCGGACGGCGGTTGTTCGCGTTCGGCAGTGCGCACTCGGCCCTGCCGGTGCAGGACATCGTCTATCGCGCGGGCGGCCTGATGCTGGTCAACCCGATCCTCGCCCCGGGCCTCGCCGGGGTCGAGACCCGGCCCGCCACACTGGGCACGGCGCTCGAACGCCTTCCTGGTTACGCGTCGGCGCTCCTGGAGAACGGGCCCGTCCGGGAGGGCGACGTCCTGATCGTGGTCTCGGTCTCCGGTCGCAACGCACTCCCGGTCGAAGTCGCGGAGCTCGCCGTCGTGCGCGGGCTGACCGTCCTGGCCGTGACGTCCCGTGCGTACGAGACCCGCCTCGCCGAGGTCGCACACATCGTCCTCGACAACCACGTGCCCGTCGGCGACGCGATCCTCCGCGATCCGTCCGTCCCTGAGCCGTTCTGTGCGACGTCCGGCGTGATCGTCAGCGCGTTGCTCCAAGCCCTGACCGCGGCGATCATCGAACGCCTGCTCGCCCGCGGCCTCACCCCGCCCGTCTTCCGTTCCGTCAACCTTCCGGGAAGCACCGACCACAACGCGCAACTCCTCAAAGCCAACGCCGACCGCATCTTCTACCTCTAGCCCTTGGCGCCAGGCGTTCACGAGGAGCTCCTGGAGCGCGTCCCCGGCGTCCTGTAGGGATCCCCTTCGCGCGATGGCACGGATGTCCGCGTAGGCCGCAACCGCGGCGTTCCGGACGTCGATCGGCAGCATGGCGCGGTCGGCGGCTGAGACTTGGGGTGTGCGTTTCGGGTGTTGGTGCTGTGGGCCGGTGAGTGGTGTGGGCGCCGTGACCGTGAGTCCAGGCGGGCGAGGCACCTGGGCTGCCCGGCCGGAAGCACCCGAGCTCAGTCGGCGCGATCGGCGCGACCGGCACCTCTGAGGGTCAGGCGCGGATGATTTCCACGCCTGCTTCGATGAAGGGGGCGGCGGCCTCGTCGGTGAGGGTCTCGTCGGTGACGAGGGTGTCGATGGTGGTGGTGTCGCAGATGCGGGCGAAGTCGCGGCGGCCGATCTTGGAGCCGTCGGCGACCACCACGACGTGGTCGGCACGGTCGGCGAGGAGGCGGTTGACGGCGGCCTCGTCCTCGTTGGGGCAGGTCGCGCCGTGCTCGGCGGTGATGCCGGTGACACCGAGGACGGCGATGTCGAGGGTGACGTGGTCGAAGATGCCGGCGGCCAGCGGCCCGGTCAGCTCGTAGGACTGGGGACGGGGCACGCCGCCGGTGAGGACGATCTTCACGTGCGGGCGGACGGCCAGTTCGCTCGCGATGTTGAGGGCGTTCGTCACGATGGTGAGCGCGGGACGGCCGCCGCCCGGGTCCGGGCGGGTGGCGAGGACACGGGCGACCTCGGACGTGGTGGTCCCGCCGTTCAGGCCGATGATCGCGCCGGGCGGGACGATCCCGGCCGTCGCGGCGGCGATGCGCTGCTTCTCGGACGCGTGCCGGGCGGTCTTGTAGCGCAGCGGCAGGTCGTAGCTGACGCTGTTGGCGACCGCGCCGCCGCGGGTCCGGGTGAGCATCTGCTGCTGGGCGAGTTCGTCGAAGTCACGCCGGATCGTCGCGGCTGACACCGCCATGCGCGTGGCGGCCTCCTCGACGCTCAGCTGGCCTGCGTCGGCGAGCAGTTCCAGCAGCGCGTTCAAGCGTTCGTGACGGGTCACGCAGGGGAGTCTAGCCGGGCACGCCTTGTTTCTTTGTGTCTGTTTGGGATAAGAAACGAGCATTAATGAGCATCACGGGAGGGTTATCGTGACGGGGCAGCACACTGAGAGTGAGATCGGCTCGCAGCCGAACCTGTGGCGGCGCGCCGCGACCGACGGGGCGAGCGTCGTCGCCGACGCGCTGCCGCGTCCCGGCGAACGGGTCGCCGTGGTCGGCTGCGGCACGTCCTGGTTCATTGCCCAGTCGTACGCCGCGCTCCGCGAGGGCGCCGGGCTCGGCGAGACGGACGCCTTCGCCGCCTCGGAGTTCCCGTTCGGGCGGCGCTACGACCGGGTGCTCGCGCTCACCCGGTCCGGGACGACGAGCGAGGTCCTGGCCCTGCTCGACCGCACCGACCTGCCGACCGTCGCGATCACCGCCGACCCGTCCACTCCGGTGATGACGGCGGCGGACGAGGTGATCGTGCTCGACTACGCGGACGAGCGCTCGGTCGTCCAGACCCGGTTCGCGACGAGCCAGCTCGTCCTCCTGCGCGCGCACCTGGGGGAGGACCTCGGCCCGGCCATCGCGGACGCGGAACGAGCGCTGGCGGAGCCCCTTCCCGAGGCGGCGCTGACGGCTGAGCAGTTCACGTTCCTCGGACGCGGCTGGACGGTCGGCCTCGCGCACGAGGCCGCACTGAAGATGCGCGAGGCCGCGACGGCGTGGACCGAGTCCTACCCGGCCATGGAATACCGCCACGGCCCCATCGCGATCACGGGTCCCGGCCGTGTGGCCTGGATGTTCGGCGAGCCGCCGTCCGGCCTCACCGACCAGGTCACCGGCGTCGGCGGCACCATGATCGCCGGCGCCCTCGACCCCCTCGCCGACCTCGTCCGCGTCCACCGCCTCGCCCTGCACCTCGCCCGCCAGGCCGGCTACGACCCGGACACCCCACGCAACCTCACCCGCTCCGTGATCCTCAGCTGATGCCCTCCGCGCCCCCACCCAAGCCGCCTCCAGCCCCCACCCGGACCCCCACCCCGACGCGCGGGCTACCAACGCGCCGGCCAACGCTCACGGGCAATTCCCCGCTCACGGGCAAGCCCCCGCTCACGGGCAAGCCCCCGCTCACGGGCAAGCCCCTAGTCACGGGTGGGTCCCCGCCTACGGGTGGGTCCCCGCCTACGGGTGGGTCCCCGCCTACGGGTGGGTCCCCGCCTACGGGTGGGTCCCCGCCTACGGGCAAGCCCCTGCTCACGGGCAAGCCCCTGCTCACGGGCAAGCCCCTGCTCACGGGTGGGTCCCCACATACGGGCGGGGCCCTGCTCACGGGCAGGTTCGCGTCCGCGGCTAGGTCCAAGTCCAGGTCCAGGTCTGTGCTGGCGCTCGTGTCCGGACATAGGTCCGCGTCCGCCTGTATGTGCGTGTGGACGTTCGGGTCTGCGTCCGTGATCGCGTTCAGGTCCTTGTCTGCGTCTGCGTCTGCGTCTGCGTCCGTGCCCACGTCAGCGTCCGCGTTTGTGCCTGCGCCTTTGCCTGTGCCCATGTCCGCGTCCGCGTCTGTGTCTGCGTCCGCGTCTGTGTCTGCGTCCGCGTCTGTGTCTGCGTCCGGGTCCGTGGCTGCGTCCGGGGCCGTGTCTGCGCGCTGTCTGCGTCTTGGGGGCAGGCTCGCGCTCGGGTTCAGGGGGTGCCTGCGGTCGTGTCTGGGGTTGCGGGTGCGGTTGGCCCGTGTTGGGGGTGGCGTGGGCGGCCGGTGTTCGGGTGGGGCAGGGCGCTTGGGTGTGGTTTGAGGGTGTTGGTGTCTGGGTGTGCCGGCGGTGAGGCGTGCGTCGGCGGTGTGGGTCGGGTGGTGGTTGGTGGGGTGGTGTCTGTGTTCGGGCGGGTTGGTGTGAGGGGGCTGTGCTGTGTTGACGTTGGTTAACGCTCGTCTGGTGCTCCTGGACGGAGTGGTGCACGGGTGGGTTCGGGTCCAGGACGGGCGCATTGTCGGGCTTGGGACCGGAGTTCCTCCGGCAGGGGAGTCTGAGGGAAGCTCCAGGGGAGCCGGACGGGAGGTCGTCGAGGATCTTCAGGGGCGGTTCGTCGTGCCCGGGTTCGTCGACATGCACGTTCATGGTGGGGCGGGGGCTTCGTACCAGTCGGGGCGGCTGGACGAGGCTCGCCGGGTTGCCGAGTACCACCTGGGATGCGGGACGACCACGACGGTCGCGAGCCTGGTGACGGGGTCGCCGGAGGAGTTGGCGGACGCGGTCGCCGGGCTCGCTGACGCGGCTGATGAGGGGCTGGTCGCCGGGATCCATCTGGAGGGGCCCTACCTGGCGGAGAGCCGGTGTGGCGCGCATGATCCGGCCTTGTTGCGGGCGCCCGATCGGGATGAGTTCGCGCGGCTGGTCGAGGCGGGGCGTGGGCATGTCCGCATGGTCACGCTGGCACCGGAGTTGCCGGGGGCCGTGGATCTCGTCCGGGACGCCGTTCGGGCTGGGGTCGTCGCGGCGGTGGGGCATACGGACGCGGCCGGGGCGCGTGTCCGGGAGGCGTTCGACGCGGGCGCGCGTGTCGCGACGCACCTGTTCAACGGGATGCGGCCGTTGCATCACAGGGAAGGCGGGCCGGTCGCGGCGGCGCTCGGTGACGCGCGGGTCACCGTGGAACTGATCAACGACGGCGTGCATGTGGAGCCCGAGGTCGTTCGGCTGGTGTTCGCCTCGGCGGCGGGACGCGTCGCGCTGATCACGGATGCGATGGCCGCGACCGGGATGGGCGACGGTTCGTACCGGCTTGGAGTGATGACGGTCACCGTCTCCGGCGGGCGCGCGACGCTCGAGGACGGGACGTCCATCGCGGGCAGCACGATCACCATGGCGGACGCGTTCCGGCGGGCGGTCGCCGTCGTCGGGATTCCGCCGGCGGACGCCTCGCATGCCGCGTCGCTGGTCCCGGCCCGGGCGCTCGGGCTTGATCGGGAGATCGGGTCACTGGACGTCGGGAAGCGCGCTGACCTGGTGGTTCTCGGAGAGGGATGGTCCGTTGCCCGGGTGATGAAGGACGGCCGGTGGCGATGATCCTCACTGTCACGCTGAACGCGGCGCTGGACGTCACCTACGAGGTCGGCACGTTGGAACGGGGTGGTTCGCACCGGGTCCAGACCGTCCGGGAGCGGGCCGGGGGCAAGGGGATCAACGTGGCGCGCGTGGCCCATGCCCTTGGGTGCGAGGTCACGGCGACCGGGCTGGTCGGCGGGTTGGTCGGCGAGCTCATCCGGGACGATCTGCGCAGGTCGGGTGTCGTCCACGACTTCGTGACCGTCTCTGGGACATCGCGCCGGACGCTCACCGTCGTGGAGACGGAGAGCGGCGAGGCGACCGTCCTGAACGAGGCCGGGCCGCAGGTGGGAGAAGAGGAGTGGCGGGCGTTTCTGGAGCATTTCACCGCTCTCGCCGCGTCTGCTTCGGTCGTTGTGCTTTCGGGGAGCCTTCCGCCCGGGGTTCCGCCGGACGCGTATGCCGAACTTGTGCGGCGAGCGCCCGGGCAGGTCGTCCTTGACGCTGATGGGGCGGCGTTGACGGAGGGCATCCGCGGCCGTCCTGACGTGGTCAAACCCAACGCGGACGAGTTGGCGCGCGCCACCGCTTGGACGGACGCCGAACGGCCGGTTGCCGAATGGGCCGAGCAGCTGCGAGATACCGAGGCATCGCCGCCGGGTGTCGAACAGGCCGAGGGGCTGCGTAGACGCAAGGAGCGGTCGGCTGCGGAATGGGTCCGGCGACCGCGAGATGTCGAGGGGCCGCCGGTTTTCGAACAGGAACAGGGGCTGCGACGGGGCAGGGAGCGGCCGGTTGCCGGGCGGCCCGAGGAGTTGCGGATTCCTGAGGCGAAGGCGGTCGCCGGGCGACCCGAGGAATCGTCGGCTGGCGGACGGGCTGAGGGGCCGGTGGGTGCCGAGGTTCGGGCGGTTGTCGGGCGGGCTTGGGAGTTGCGGTCCGCGGGGGCCGGGGCGGTGTTGGTCTCGCTGGGTGCGGGCGGGATGGTCGCGGTCACCGCGGATGGGGTTTGGCGGGCCGTTCCGCCTGGTGCCGTGGTCGGGAATCCGACCGGCGCGGGGGACGCGGCCGTCGCCGCCACGGCTCGTGCGCTGTTGCTCGGACACCCCTGGGACGAGCTGTTGCGGGACGCGGTCGCGTTGTCCGCGGCGGCGGTCGCCGCGCCCGTCGCGGGCGACTTCGACCCCGATCTGTATGCACGTCTCCTCCCCGAAATCACGATCGAAGGACTCTCATGCCCCTCGTAGGAACCGGTGAGATCGTCACCACGGCCGTGTCCGGGCGGCGCGGCGTCGGTGCGTTCAACGTCATTCATCTGGAGCACGCCACCGCGATCGCGCGCGGTGCGGAGGCCGCGGGCGCGCCCGTGATCCTTCAGATCAGCGAGAACTGTGTGCGCTACCACGGCGCGCTGGAGCCGATCCTGGCCGGGACGCTCGCGGTCGCTCGCGCCGCCGCCGTGCCCGTCGCCGTCCATCTCGATCACGCGACGTCCGCCGATCTCGTGCGCGAGGCGGTGCTGCTCGGCATCGGATCGGTGATGTACGACGCGTCCACGCTGCCGTATGAGGAGAACCTGGCCGTGACCGCCGGGGTCGTCGACTGGTGCCACGAGCGCGGCGTGTGGGTGGAGGCGGAACTCGGCGAGGTCGGGGGCAAGGACGGCGTGCATGCGCCGGGGGCCCGGACGAAGCCGGCCGAGGCCGTCGCCTACACCGCCGCGACCGGGGTGGACGCGCTGGCGGTCGCGGTGGGGAGCTCGCACGCGATGCTCACCCGGGACGCCGTGCTCGACCTCGACCTGATCGGTGAACTGCGCGAGGCGGTGCCGGTCCCGCTCGTCCTGCACGGATCGTCCGGGGTGCCGGACGCCACGCTGACCGCCGCCGTCGAAAGGGGCATGACCAAGATCAATATCGCGACCCAGCTCAACAAGGTCTATTCCGGCGAACTGCGCCGCGTTCTGGACGAGAACCCGGCCATGGTCGACCCCCGCAAGTACGCGGGTCCGGCCCGGAACGCCGTCGCGACCGAGATCACACGCCTCCTCGCCGTCCTTCACGCATAGCTCTACTACGCTCCGTAACCGTCATGGGCGGGGTTTTCCCGTCCGGGTGCGGGAACGCCTTCCGGAGTGGCCCGTACAACGGTTCCGGGCGGCCGGGCCGCGGCCATCCCGGACCGGGTCGGCGGGCGGATCGAATCGTCGGGGACAATTGATGGCGTCCGAACCGTCGTCCGGGGAATCATGGGAGCCGTGGAACGGATGCGTGGATGGCCGGTCACCTTGAGCGAGGGCCCGGTCGGGCTGCGTCCGCTGCGGCATCGCGACGCGGCCGTGTGGCGTGACCTGCGGGTTCGCAACGCCGACTGGCTGCGGCCGTGGGAGCCGACCAACCCGGAGACGCCGCTGTTCCGCACGGGGCTCGGTCCCTACGTCAGCATGGTCCACACCATGCGGCGCGAGGCGCGGCAGGGACTGGCGCTGCCCTGGGTGGTCACCTACGAGGGGAACTTCGCCGGACAGCTCACGATCGGCGCGATCGTGTGGGGTTCGGCCCGTTCCGCGCAGATCGGCTACTGGGTGGACAAGCAGGTCGCCGGACGCGGCGTCATTCCGACCGCCGTCGCCCTCGCCGTCGACCACTGTTTCTTCACGGTCGGGCTGCACCGGGTGGAGGCCAATATCCGGCCGGAGAACACCGCGAGCCGGCGCGTCGTCGAAAAGCTCGGATTCCGGGAAGAGGGAATTCGCCGCCGCCAACTGCACATCGACGGCGCCTGGCGTGATCACATCTGCTACGCGCTGACCGTCGAGGACGTGCCCGGTGGTCTGCGATCACGGTGGCTGGCCAGCGCCAAGCAGGCATTTCCCCGGTCTCCCTCCTGACCCCGTCCGGGGCGGAGGCATTCGGGCAGACCCGTCCCGTAAGAATCCTCCGGAAGAGAAGGTCTGGCAAACAGAGAGTAACCGCAGGATCGATCTCGCGACACACCGCCCCTAATACTCGTCAATCTCTGACACCGACTCGTACCGTGCGTGGCGTGACCCTGTTCCCAATGCACGTGCGCGCGCCGAAAGTCGGCCCGTCGTCCCGCCGTGCCCGGGAACGGCTCGACCGGGCGGTGATCCGGTGAGCAGCACCTTCCTTTACCTCGCCATCGTCGCGGTCTGGGCCGTGGTGCTGGTGCCCATGTGGCTCCGCCGCGACACCGAGGCGACGACCGGCATCTCCCGCCGCCTCCTCCACAAGCGCGCGGACGAGGACGGTGTGGACCTGGACACCGCCGACCACGACCTCGACTTCGACACCGGCGAGATCGATCTCGACGCCGTCGACCGCGCCCACGAGGACGGCGAGACGGCCGAGTCCGGCCAGCCCGGGGCCGGACAGGAGATCCAGGCCGAGGACGAGGCACACGTCGAGGCCGGGACCGCAGAGGAGTCGTCGGTCCAGCGGCGCTCCGGACGCGCCGCCGTGATCGCCCGCCGCCGCCGCAGGACGGTCGGCCTCACCCTGCTCGTCCTGACGGCCGTCTCCGTGGCAGCCCTGGGCTTCGCGCCCTGGTGGATCACCGCGCCGCCCGTCCTGCTCATGGTGGGCCACCTCACGCTGCTCCGCGTCGCCGTCCAGATGGACCAGGCGCGCGCCCACGAGGAGGCCGAGGTCGCCCGCGCCGAGGCCGCCCGCGTCCTCGCCGAGACCGAGCAGGCCGCCGAACCGGCGACCCCGGAACCGGTGATCCACGAGCCGTCCGCCGAGGTGCTGGAGTTCGTCGGCCGCTCCGGGGACGAGGTCTTCGACCAGTACGCCGAGGACGGCCGCACCGTCGAAGACCGCCGCGCCGTCGGCGAGTGACCTCGCACACCCTCGACGCCTCCGCGCCCCCGAGCGCCCCTCCTCCCGAAGCCCCTCACAAAGGCGAGCAGCCGCGCGGTCCGGGGCCCGCGCCCAGAGCCCCGGCCCCCAGAGGCTGTCGCGGCTGGAGGGGCGCGTCGGCGGAGGGGGCGTGCTGGTGGTGGGCGGGGCGCGGTTTTCTGACGCGCGGAGCACTGCGAAAGTGCGCTAACCTAGTCACGTCCGCGGGGCTGTAGCGCAGTCCGGTAGCGCACCTCGTTCGCATCGAGGGGGTCAGGGGTTCAAATCCCCTCAGCTCCACCGCGTGATTGCAGGTCAAGGGCCTGATCGGAGAACATCCGATCAGGCCCTTGGTCGTTTCTCGGGAAGAGCGCGTCCAGGGCGAGCGGCCTTTGGAGGGCGCCGGGAGAGCACGCTGACCGGCTCCCGTGGAGAACGGTCGTTGGACGTGCCGGGTTGCCGTCCCAGCCCGGGTAGGACCACGGCCGAGGCGCTCTCAGTTGCGCCGTGGGGTCTTGTGGTGCCCGCTCCCTCGTCTCAACTCCACGCGCTGACACTGTGCTGTGCTCAGCGCCCTCAAGGTGGCTGCACGCGTCGGTGGTTTCAGGGGGGAGGGGCTACGCGGATTCGCTGTGGTTCCGTTTCGCGTGCCAGCGCCGCCCGGCGGGGATAGTGGGGATGTGGGCGAATCAGGCGGAGAAGGCTGGCCGATCGGGACGTTCCTGGCGGGATTGAAGACATCACTTAGAAGCGAGCTGCTGGCGATAGCCTCCGAGCAGCGCGTTCGTGCCGGGCAGACATTGATGGCCCAGGGGGCGTTCACCGACCAGGTGCTGGTGCTGAAGGCGCGAGGGAGTAGATCGCCGGCGTGTGTGAAGGTGATCGGTTGCCTGGAGAACGGAGCGGAGGTGCTCTTCGGGATCAGGGTCAGTGGGGACCTGGTGGGCGAGCTCGCCGCGATTCGTGAGACCGAGCGGTCCGCGACTGTGATCGCCTGCACGGACGGGGCGGTTCACCGGCTGCCGAAAGAGCGGTTCCTCGGATTCCTCGACCGTAATCCCGAGGCGTGGAGACTCCTCGCGACGATGCTCGGCGATCGGCTCGACTGGGCCAACCAGCGGCGCCTGGACTTCACGGGTTACCCGGTCGACCGGCGGTTGGCCCGTGTGGTCGTCCAGCTCGCCGAACGGCATGGCCGCCCGGTCGAGGGCGGCGTCGACCTCGGGATCGCGCTCACCCAGGAAGAGCTGGGGAAGCTGGTGGGCGCCGCCAAGGAGTCGGCCATCAAGGCCGTCAGGGAGCTGCGCGACGCCGGGCTGGTCAGGACCGGCTACCGGCGGATCATCGTGGCCGATTTCGAGGGCCTGAAGGCCTTCGCGACGGTCAGCCGCTGAGCGAACTCCAGAGGATCCGGGTGACGGCGACGAGCACGGACGCCGCCGTCCACGGGATCGCCCGGACCACGTGGCGGTGTTTCAGCGTGGCCGCGTGAGCGAGGATCCTGGCCATCGCCCACGCCTCGTCGCGTTGGGCGACGGCATCGGCGGGGAGGTGTCTGGTGATGCCCACAATGCCGAAGGCGCTGGTCGTGGGGTCGCCGTCGAGTCGTGGCCGGAGCGCCTGGACGAGGTGGAAGCCCGCGCCGAGGAACGTGACCAGGAAGAAGACGGCGGAGGTCGCGGAGCCGCTGCCGGTGCTCAGCATCGCCCCGGCCGCCCCGGCGAGCACCGCGGACAGTGCCGAGACCTTCGTGTCGGCGTGCTGCAGGTAGTTCTGGAAGGTCCCCACCGCGGCCACGGCGACCATCGCGTCGTGTGCGGGGCTCTGGGCGACGGATTCGGAGTCCATGTGCTCCCCTGGGTTTCCTATCTTCACGTGGCTCCAGCGAAGCACCGGGGAGGCCCCGAGATTTGGTACAAATGCCAAAAGATGGAGTGGCCTAGATGACTCCCGCAAATCAGGTATTTCTACTTCTTCTTCCGGTGCTCGGCGTGCGAAGATCCGGTCTCCTGACTCTGACCAGCCAAGGAGACAAAGGTGGTAGGGGCATTCGAGCGGCGTCCGATGATCTCCGTCGACGCCACGGGGTACGGAAGCGGCGATGACCAGCGGCAATCGGACATCCAGAAGGGGCTCCTGGACGTCCTGGACCAGGCCGCGGAGTCGGCCGGACTTGACCGGGGCAGTTGGGAGCGGCAGGGCGCCGGAGACGGCGAGTTCGCGGTCCTGCTTCCGCAGACCGCAGAGGGGCGTCTGGTCGGGGATTTCCCCCGCCACCTCGCCGCCTTCCTGAACCGGCGCAACGGTGACGCGCCGTGGGAGAACCGCCTTCGGCTTCGGCTGGCCATCCACTACGGCACGGCCATCGCGGATGTGAACGGACGGAGCGGCCAGGGACCCGTCGAGGTCGCCCGGCTCTGCGACAGCCCCCCGCTGCGCGTCGCCCTCAAGGAGTCCAAGGCCGATCTGGCCGTCATGCTGTCCGACCGGGTCTTCGCCGACATCGTGAGGAACGGCCACGCGCTCTCCGTCGCTCCCGAGGATTTCCGGGAGGTGATGGTCGAGGTGAAGACCTTCCGTGCGCGCGCTTGGCTCTGGATCCCCCGTGGCCGCGACGTCCACTCCCTCGCTCTCGCCATTCCGGCGTCCCAGGCGCCGGAGCCCAAGGACGGGAACGAGGACTCGGCTCCGAAGGCCGAAGGAGACGGCTCGAAGCCGAGGGGCAAGGGTGATGGATCGCCGTCGAAGCAGGCTGCATCGGTGCACAACGAGTTCCATGAGCGGGTGAACGCCAACGGTGCCAACTTCGGGTTCCGGAGCTGAGTCCATGTCCGAGGAAGCCACCGGCGAAGGCGTGCACGCGTCCGACGACGGCCAGCCGTTCCAGCCCGTCGACAACCCCTCGGAGACGAGCGGGCGCGCCGAGGTCCCGCCCGCCGAACATCCGCCGGTCAACCAACTGATCAACATCTTCCGCAGCGATGTGGAGGCGGCGGGCGCGAACTTCGGGTTCGGCGAGGCGGCGAGCCGGGCCAGCCGCCGGGCCGTGAGCGGGCCGATGCCCCGGGAACGCGTCGCCCCGCTGATCCGCCACTTCGTGGAGCCCGGGTGCTTCGGCGCGGCGTTCGAGGCGCTGGGGGAGCATGCCGTGGTCACGCTGTGCGGGCCGGACGGCAGCGGCAAACACACCGGCGCCGTCAACCTCCTCGTCCGCCGGCTCGGGGAGGAGGCGCCGATCGTCAAGCTGGGCCCGGACAAGAGCTTGAGGGAGTTGGCCGAGCACCGGTTCGACCCGGACACCGGCTACCTGCTGCCCGGCTGGTTCGGAACCTTCGACCAGGAGGCCGAACATCACTGGGAGCGGGTCCAGGCGGAGCTGTTCGAGCACGGCTCGTTCCTGGTGGTGACCTCCTCGGAGGACGGCCGACGCACGGCGCTGACCGCCCGGGTCGAGTGGTCGCCGCCCGCGGACAGGGGAGCGGTCATCCGCGCGCACGCGGGCGAGGTTCTGGCGGACGCGGACGTCGCGAAGGCGGTCGAGGAGCTCCCCGGCGACATGACGATGGCGAGCCTGGTCGAGATCACGGGCCTGCTCGCCAAGGGTCTCCCGCCCGCGGACGCGATCTCGCTGGTGCTGCGGGAAACGGCGCAGCGCCAGGCGCACGAGTGGTTCGAGCAGGGACCCACCCGGGACCAGGTGCTGGACGTCACCGTGCTGGCGTTCCTCCCGGGCCTGTCGGAGCGGCGGTTCGGGCAGTGCCGGGAGATGCTGAAGGTCGCGCTGGCGACGATGGTGCCCGAGGGAGGCGTCCAGGCGGCCGAGCCCGGGGACCAGCAGCAGAGGCCGATGGAGGACACCTTTCCCCAGGTCAGAGGGAGGCAATTGGAGAACCCTCTGATCCGGATCAGGAAGGTGGTCGTCGACGGACGGCCCCGGCGGCTGATCGAGTTGCGGGAGCCCGAGGCCCAGCGCTTCGTCTTCGCCGAGATGGTGGGACGGTTCGACGAGTACTTCTGGGACGCGGTCCGGATCTGGCTCGAGGAGGTCCTGACCCGGCCGGAGCTCGCCCTCCACATCGCCGCGGGCCTGGCCAGGCTGGCCGCGTCGAACTTCGACGAGGTCGAGGGGTCCTACCTGGATCCCTGGTCGATCGCGGTGGGACGAGGGGAACCGGCGCGTTCGCACGCGCGGCAGAAGCGGCTGACGACCGTGCACGTGCTCTGGTTCATGTGCTTCGACGAGGACCTGGCACCGGTCGCGCTCCGGGTGGCCGCGGGATGGGCCGCGAAGGGCCGCACACCCGGGCAGAAGTACAACGCGATCATCGCGTTCTCGGGAGTTCTCGGGCGGCTCTATCCGATCGAGGCCGTGAAGAACCTGTGGCGGCTGGCGCGGAACCGGGGGGCCGTCCTGGGGCCGCTCGCGATCGAGGGGTTCGGCGGCCTCTTCCTGTCCCAGGACGACGCGGAGGGGCGCGCACGCGTCATCCGGTTCCTGGAGAGGAAGATCAGGACGCTTCACGGTGATCTGCCGCGGATCGAGACGTACAACGCCGCGCTCCGGGCGATGCTCGCCGTCTTCCAGACGGAGGACGCGACGGGACGGCCGCTGGCGGCGCAACTGCTGTGCGAGCGCCCCGACCTGACGGGCGTCATCGGCGGCTCCTGGGCGATGCTGCTGGTGAACCGTCCGGTCAGGCACGCCGCGCTGGTGGCGCTGCACGCCAATCTCGACGCTCTGCCACGCCACACCGAGAACCCGGAGCTGGTCGCCCAGCGACTCGGCGACGTCCTGGGCGAGCTGATGGACAAGGAACACCAGGAGGACCTGGCCAGGGACTTCTCGAAGCTCGCCGGGCTCCCCGCGGACCGGCGGGACGGAACGGACCAGGTCGCCGCCGCCCTGCTCACGGCCATCGATCGAGCGAACCGTCGTATGGGAGAAGAAGCATGACCTACCCGATCATCACGCAGAAGGTCCTGCCGCCGGTGCCGAAGTCCGGCTTCCTCGGGCTGGGGTCCCGGAGCCGCGACAGCTCGGAGGTCCCGAACCCGACGGCGGGCCAGGTGCTCGTGCTCCGCTCGGGCGGCAGGTACGTGCTCGACAACGGACGGCTGGGCCTGGATGACGAGACCGTCCTGGCGGCGACGCACGTGAGCGTCGTCGACATGACGGAGAACAGGCAGGTCAGGGTCGACATCTCCGTTCCCTCGGCCGAGGGCGGCGAGTTCAGCGTCCACGTCGACTTCGCCTGCCGCGTCCACGATCCGGTCGCCGTGGTGGAGGCGGGGATCGGGGACGTCCGGGAGGCTCTGGCCGCCTATCTGAGGGCGCACGACGACGTCTTCAAGGCTGGGGCGAAGTACCGGCTCGCCGATTTCCTGAAGGCCCAGGTGGACGTTCGCGCCGAGTTGCTGGCCTACAACCACTACCTGCCGGTCCCGCTCTCCGGAATGGCGGCGGTCCTGGGGAACGTCGAGATCCCGGCGCCGGTGGAGGTCAGGGGCTATGTGGACAAGGCCGTCCGGGACGACCTCGACCACCAGGACCGGCTCGCGACGCTGGCGCGGGGCGGGAAGTACGACCGGGCTCACGCGGTGGAGGAGACGGAGACGACGCTGCAGAAGCTCAGGCTGAATGAGCTGAGCACCGAGCCAGAACTCAACAAGCTCCGCAGCGACCGGCTGAAGGAGGCGCAGCTGGAGCAGCACCAGGAGGAGGCGCTGGCCGCAGAGCACCGCAGGCGCGACCAGGAGACGGTCTTCACCATCGACCAGGCCGCGAAGTTGACCGACGCGGTGGGCGACGATCCCCGGCTGGCCTACGCCCTCGCCGCCGAGCGGGGCGAGCTCGGCATCAGGGAACTGGCCGACGTCCACCAGGATGAGGCCAACCGGGTGAACGCGCTGGAACGGCTGCGTGAGGACCGCGCCTACGACGACTCGGTCAAGAACGCACAGCTCGCCCGGGACACCATGATGCAGGGCATCGCGGCTCGGTTCGAAGTCGTCAAGGAGATGGTGAGGAAGGGCCTCCTCGACGAGCGGAACATGAAGGAGATCGACGGCATTCTCGCCGAACTCACCTCTGGGCAGGCGACGGGGCTGCCGACGGGGCAGGAGCCCGACAGGAAGATCGAGGCGCCGGCCGAGCAGTCCCGGGATGAACCCGTCGAGTTGCGGGCGGCTTCCGAGCCCGAGGATGACGACGTTCCGTATCGGGAGGAAGACCTCTGATGACGGTGCTTCGGCCGGCCCCCGCCGCTGAGGTCGAGACAGAGCGGCCTCGGCGGCCGGTGCGCGGCCCGAAAGGGCCGGGTGTGTGGCTCCGCTCGTTGATCGGCGTGGACGAGTCGGTGCTGAGCATGGCTCCGCTGGATCGCGGACGCTACACCGCGATGGCCCTGATCGTGGTCAATGCCGGGATCCTCGCTTCCGTGTCCATGTCCGTCATGGTGCAGAAGTTCACGGACGCACGGTTCGTGCTGGTCCTGCCGATCGCGCTGTTCTGGGGCTGGGTCATCTTCTCGATGGACCGGTGGCTGATCGCCAGCTCGCACGGGACGCAGAGCAACCGCGGGGTGTTCCTCGCCCGGGTCCTGCTGGCCGTCGTGCTGGGGTTCGTGGTGGCCGAACCGCTGCTGATCAAGATGTTCGAGCCCGCGATCCACCGGCAGGTGGCCGAGGACCGGCGGGTGGAGCGGGCGGACAAGCTCAGCGCCCTGACGGCCTGCAATCCCGTCCCCTACCGAACGCTTCCATCGAAGGACGCCAGGTCGTGCCGGGACCGGAGGCTGCTCATCACCGTCAGCGCCGATCCGGTGGGCGCGACGGCCACCGTGATCTCGCTCGGCAACCAGGTGTCGGCGTTGTCGAAGGGCATCGACAAGGACATGGCCGCATTGCAGAGGCTGGAGCGGCTGGGGCACGCCGAATGCGGCGGCGAACGCGTCGGCGGCGAGACCACGGGTCTCGTCGGCGAGGGGCCGAACTGCCGTCAGATCCGGGAGGAGCGGGCGTCGCTGCTGCGCACCTCCAGGCTCCAGGAGCGGCAGGCGCAGCTCGCCGGACTCCAGGCCAAGGCCAAGAACGCCGTCGAGGCCCAGGACGCGGTCAACGCCCGCTACGCGACCGAGATCTCCAGGGAGATCGACAAGCAGCTGCCGCGTCCCGACGGGAAGATCGGCATCTTGGAGGAGGACGACGCGCTGCTCGCCCTCCAGGGGCAGAACCTGATGGTCTTCCTCTTCGTCTGGCTGCTTCGCATCGCCCTGATCACCCTCGACTGCCTGCCGATCCTGACCAAGCGCCTGGCCGGACTCAGTGCCTACGACCGCCAGGTGGCCGACCATGTCGCCGCCGACATGGAGACGCACGAGGTCTTCCTCAAGCACGCCAAGCTCCAGAACGTCCAGGCTCGCCTCGACGCCCTCCGCCGGCTGGACGAGCAGGAGCGAGACCGTCGGCTGAGCAGGGAGCGCTCCGAGGCCGAGGCGCGCAACACTCGGGACGAGGAGACGAAGCAAAAGATTCGGGATCTCGCCGCCCGCCTCAAGGGCAATCCCGACCCCGGGACCTGAACGAGCGCATCGGAGCCAGGGGCGGCGGCCGGCCAGGTTCGGGTGGCGGTTGACCTCGCGAGGGGCTAGGTGGTTGAGAGGGCGGTGAGGAACCAGGTGAGTTCGCGGCGGGGGTGGTCGGGTGGGGACCAGCCGTTGATGGTCGCGAGGAGGGTCATGTAGCGCTCGCGGCGGGGGTCGTTGGCGCCGGTGAGGTGGGCGGCCAGGCGGGTGCGCAGGGACGGGGTGTCCGGGATGTTCAGGGACGCGGCGTAGGCGGCTGCGACGTGGGTGACCGCGGCGGTCGCCCGCGGGGAGTCGGGAGGGACGTCCTCGGCGAGGAGAGGACGGACGGTCTCCGTGACCTCGGCCACGGCGTGTTTGCGGGGCGGGCCGGCGGGCCGGTCGGCCTTGTGCTCGTTGTACAGGGTCCTCATGAAGGAGCGGAACGCCTCGTCCTGGACGAGTTCGGCGAGTTCGACCCAGGCGGCGAGCTGGTCGGACGTGGGGTCGTCGGGGAGCTCGGGGGTGAGGGAGCGGCGGATGTGGCGGGGGAGGGGGCCGTCGGGGGCGCCGAAGGCGTCGTCGAGGAAGCCGGCGACGAGCTCGTCGCGCTCGGCTGTGGAGAGGCGGGCGAGGCGGTGCATGAGTTCCAGTTCCTCCGGGGTGCTGTCGCGGCGGGCCGCCATGGTGAGGACGGCGTGGCGCAGGCGCAGGACGCGCATCTGGACGGCCACGGCGTCGGCGTGGGCGGCGGCCGCTTCGGCGGGGGTGGTCTCGCGGTCGACGATCCTCCGGACGGTGGCCAGGTCGAGGCCGAGGTCGCGGAGCGTGCGGACGAGGGCGAGGCGGGCGACCGCGGCGGGGCCGTAGCGGCGGTGGCCCGAGGCCGTCCGATGGGATTCGGGGAGGATCCCGTGGTTGGTGTAGAAGCGGACGGCCTTCACCGTCACGCCGGCCGTGTCGGCCAGTTCGCCGATCGAGTAGGTCGCTTCGCCCTGCATGCGATTCACCCTGGCACCTCCCCCAAGGGGAGGTTCAACCCCCGGTTCGGGCGGGTCCTGGGGCAACACTCCGGGCGGGCCCCAAGGCCCGCCCGGACCGGGGGTGTCAGGGGGTGAGGTGGACGGGGAGGGTGGCGACGCTGTTGGTGAAGAGGCTGGGGACGGGCGGGAGGTCGTCCGACGGGACGGCCAGGGTCATCTTCGGGTAGCGGTCGAAGAGGACGGAGAGGGCGATGCGCGCCTCGATCTCGGCGAGGTGTGAGCCGGGGCAGCTGTGGCGGCCCGCGCCGAAGGCGAGGTCGCCCTTCTGCTCGCGGGTGTGGTCGAAGCGGTCGGCGTCCGCGCCGTGGTGGGCGGGGTCGCGGTTGACGGCCGTGTAGGGGGCGAGGATCGCGTCCCCGGCGGGGATGGTGACGCCGCCGATGGTGAGGTCGTGCAGGGGGTAGCGGGCCGGGAAGTTGCCGATGGGGGCGTCCCAGCGGAGGGTCTCGGCGACGACGGCGGGCCACGGGTCCTCGGAGGCGGACAGGGCGGTCTCGAGCTGGTCCGGGTGGGTGAGCAGCGCGCGGACGGCGTTGGAGATGAGGCTGATGGTCGTCTCGTGGCCGGCGGTGAGCAGCACCCAGAGCGTCCCGGCGAGCTCCTCGGCGGACAGGGCGGCCGGGTCGGCGGCGTGGACGCCGATGAGCGCGCTGGTCAGGTCGTCGCCGGGGGCGTCCGCGCGGGCCTGGATCAGGTCGCCGAGCAGGCGCGGGATCGCGGCCTGGACCTCGGTGACCTCCTCGGCGGTCGTGTCGGTGCGGAAGATGGCGTCCACGAGGTGGCGCAGGCGCGGGCGCTGGTCGTCCGGGACTCCCAGCAGTTCGCAGATGACCTGCAGTGGGAGTTGCGCGGCGAAGTGCGCGCGGAGGTCGACGACCTCGGTGGTCGGCAGGGCGTCGACCAGGGTCGTGGCGGCCTCGGTGATCGCGGGGACCATGTCCTGGACGCGGTTCCGGGTGAACTGCCCGATGATCGGGCGGCGAAGCCGGCTGTGCTCGGCGCCGTCCGCGGTGACCAGGTTGTCCACCTTGATCATTCCGATGATCGGGTTGTCGTCGGCGAGCTCGCCGGTCCTCACCGCCGTCCAGTTCCGGTAGTCCTTGCTGACGTCCGGGTGCCGGACGAGCCGTTCGACCAGCTCGTGCGTGGTGACGGCCCAGGCGCGGACGCCGCCCGGCAGGACGACGCGGACGACCGGTCCGGCGGCGCGCAGCCGGGCGGCCTCGCCGTGGTGGTCGGCTGCCGTCGGGTCGAGTTCGATGACGGGGATCTCGGCGGAGGGGGACGGGACTGAGGTCATGGCGTCTCCAAGGCTGTCGTCCGCGGCGCGGCCCCGGGATGACGATTCCGGGGCCGGGCGGTCTACGAGGTGGGGAGCGGGGCGGTCTCCGGGGTGGTCGGGAGCGGGACGGTGGCGGGGGCGGCCGGTGGCGAGGTGCTGGCGGGGGTTCGCGGGGTGAAGGTCACCGGGAGGCCGACGGCCGTGCGGATCCACGGGCTCGGCTGGTACTCGATCTCGCTCGGGTCGCAGGCAAGGCGCAGGTCGCCGAGCAGGTGCTGGGCGGTCGCGACGGCGGTCCGGGCGATGGTGCGCGCCGGGTCGCGGCCGGGGCAGGCGTGCGGGCCGACCGACCAGGCCAGGTGCGCGCGGCTGCCGCGCGTCCACCAGTCGGACGCGTGGACCCGGGTGTCGCGGGCGCTGGCGGCCAGGCCGAGGATCAGCGCGTCCCCCTGGCGCACCGGACGGTCCGCGAGGACGGTGTCGGCGAGCGGGTAGCGCGCCGGGAAGTTGATCATCGGTGGCTGGCGGGCGAGGACCTCGTCCAGCGCGTCGTCGATGGACAGCCGCCCGCCGTTGAGCCGTCCGGCGAACCGGGGGTCGACGAGCATCAGCCGCAGCGTCTCGGCGATCCACGAGATGGACGTGTGGTTGGAGGCGGAGACGACCACGACCAGCGTCTGCAGGATCTCGCTCATCGTCCCGAGGTCCTCGTGCGCGGCGAGGAATCCGGTGAGGTCGGGTGAGCCGCCGTCCATCCGGGACGTGACCAGCTCGTTCAGCAGCGCCTCGAATCTGGCGTTGCCCTCCTGCGCGCGGGGGCCGCTGGAGAACAGCAGGTTCATCGCCTCGAGCAGCTCACGCGCGCGCCCGGGGGCGAGGCCGATGAGCTCCCCGATCGCCAGCACCGGGATGGACGCGGCGTAGTCGGCGATGAGGTCGCCGCGTCCAGCCGGGGCGATCCGGTCGATCAGCTCGGTCGACAGCCGTTCGACCGCGCGGCGCAGCGCGCGGTGGTCGAGCCCGGCCATGGCCTGCTCGATCGGACGGCGCAGCCGCCGGTGCTCGTCGCCGTCCGCGCCGATCACGTTGTCCCGGTGGAACATCATCGGGCCGAGCGGCGAGTCCGGGCCGACCGTGCCGTCCTGGACGAGGCGCCAGGTGTCGGCGTTCCGGCTGAACAGGTGGTCCTGCGTGGTGATCTGGCGGATCTCGGCGTACCCCATCACCAGCCAGGCGCGGACGCCGGGCATCAGCTCGACGGGCGCGACCGGGCCGTGCTCGCGCCACAGCCGCTCGAGCGCGGCGTCCGGGTCGGCGGTGGTCGCGGCGAGGGGCATCACCTGGGGGAACGCGTACAGATCGGTGGCGGTCACCGGGTCTCGTTTCTGTCGATGACGTGCTCGACCAGCCGCACCAGGGACGCCACGGCGGACTCGCGGTCGCGGGCGTCGCAGGCCAGCACGGGTGTCTGCGGGAGCAGGTCGAGCGCCTCGCGCAGCGCGGCGGGGTCGTGGTCGGGGCTGTCGGGGAAGTGGTTCACGGCGACCGCGAACGTCTCCAGGCCGGCGTCCTCCAGCTGGTCGATGACCTCGAAGCTGTCGGCGAGCCGCCGCACGTCCACCAGCACCAGGATGCCGGTGGCGCCCTCGGCGAGACCGGCCCACATGTCCCAGAAACGGCGCTGTCCGGGCGTCCCGAACAGGTACAGGACGAGCCGGTCGGACAGGGACACGCGGCCGAAGTCGAGCGCGACGGTCGTGGTGGTCTTGCCGGGCAGCCCGCGCAGGTCGTCCACGCCGGCCGAGGCCGCGGTGATCGGCTCCTCGGTGCGCAGCGGCTCGATCTCGCTGACCGACCCGACGAAGGTCGTCTTGCCCACTCCGAACGACCCGACGACCAGGATCTTCGCGGTGCGCTCGACCGTGCCCGGCACGAACCGGACCTCTTCGGCGGCCGGGGGCGTGTCCGGGGCGGCGGCGGGTTCAGAGCTGACGGAGGCCATCCAGGACTTCCTGCAGGAGGGACGGGGTGGGAGCGGCGGTCGTGCTGCCGGCGCGTGCGGTCAGGTGGTGGGAGGTGATGAGGTCGTCGGCGAGCACGAGCACCACGCTCACCGGGAGCCGCAGGTGCGCGGCGGCCTCGGCGACCGACAGCACGCCGCGGCGGCAGAGCGTGAGCAGGTCGCGGGCCTGCGGCGGCGCGTCCACGCGGAGCGGCGCGTCGGCCGGGGCGGTGCTGAGCAGCGTGTCGACCGTGAGCCCGCGGCGGGTCGCTGCGCGGCCCCGGGTGAGCACGAACGGACGCAGTGGCGTGTCGCGGGCCTCGTCCGGTTCGGTCATGTCACGCACCCGCCTTCTCAGACATCCGCCATGTCAGGCACCCGCCGCCGCACGCCGTCGACGAACTCGCTGTCGAAGGACTTGCGGCCTCACGCGCCCGCGCCCGGGCCGGGGGCCGGGGCGAAGCCGCCAGCCGGGGCGTCGCGGAGCGGCGTCCGCAACGCGGTCTCGCCGTAGCGCAGGACGAGCCGCTGCATCTCCTGGCCGATCAGCGCCGGGTCGATCACGCCCTGGGTGAGGACGCCGAGGCAGGTGCCCTCGGCGGCGCCGCGCAGGAACAGCACGCCGCCCTCGTACTGGGCCATCACCTGGTACAGCGCGCGCCCGCCGGTGCCGTACGTCCCGGCCACCGACCGGGACACCGACAGCAGGCTGGTGCAGGTCGCCGCCAGGCGCTCCGACTCGTCCCGGGCGAGGGACGCCGAGCGCGCGATGACCAGGCCGTCCCGGGAGCACAGCACGACATGGCGGACGCCGGCGACCCGGGCCAGTGAGTCGATCATCCAGTCCTGGTCAGCGGTCAAGGTCGTCTCCAGGGGACGGCTCAGAGGTCTCGGCCGACGTGTCGGCCTCGGACGGGTGCGGTGTCGAATCGGACGGTTCGGAGTCTTCGAACTCGGGCAGCCGGTCGGGCTCGGGTCCTGGTTCCGGCTCGGTGAAGAGCGAGGCGATGAAGGCGCCCGCCTCGTCCGGGCTGGACGGCGGGGGCGCGAGCTCGGCCAGCGGCTCGGACGCCGGACGCGGTGACTCGCCCCGGCGGCGCGACGTCCGCTTGGGCAGCCCGCGGACCTCGGCCGGCTCCTCGCCGTCCCGCGCGGCCGCCGCCTCGACGACGGTCGTCTCGGTCGGTGCGGGCGCTGGCGCGGCGGCGGGCGCTGGCGCGGGTGCGGGCGTCGGTGGTGCGGTGACGGCGGGCCGTGGTTCCAGGATGGTCGACCGGACGGTCGTGGTGAGGTCGCCGGGGACGCGGATGACGACGCGCAGTCCGCCGTACGGGGACGGCTCCAGCGCCAGGCGCACGCCGTGGCGGCTCGCGTAGCGTCCGACGACGGCCAGGCCGAGCCGCGGCACCTCGCCCAGCTCGGCGAGGTCGATCGCCCGCTCGCCGGTGACCATGAGCTGCGCCTCGGACAGGCGCGGCTCCTCCAGGCCGGTGCCCTGGTCGTCGATCCGGACGACCGCGCCCGCCGCCCCCGCCGACAGCCCGACGATGACGTCGGTGGCGCTCGGGGAGAGCGTGGTCGCGTTGTCGAGCAGCTCGGCCAGCAGGTGGATCACCGGCTCCAGGACGGCGGCGCGGACGGCCACCGGCGGGTCGCCCTCGATCCGGACGCGCCGGAAGTCCTCGATGCGGGCGGTCGCGGCCTGGACGGTCTCGGCGAGCCGCATCGGCTCGGGCCAGTGCTGACCCTCCCACGTCCCGCAGGCGACGACGAGGCTCTGCGCGAGCCGGGCGGCCTGCGCGGCGAGGTGGTCGACGACCTGCCCGGCGGCGTACACCTCGGGGTCGTCGCGGCGGGACTCGGCGAGGCGTTCGGCGGCGGCCTGGACGCGGTGCATCAGCGTCTGCTGCCGCCGTCCGAGCGCGACCAGGACCATCCGCTGGGAGTCGAGGCGTCCGTCGGCGTCCTCGGCGGCGTCCGCGAGCGCGGCGCGCGTCGCGTCCGCGGCCTCGTCCAGGGCCATCCGCGCTGCCTCGGCGGCCTCGTCGAGCGCGGCCTGCGCGGCCTCGGCGGCCTGGTCGAGCGCGGCCTGCGCGGCCTTGGCCGCCTCCTCGGCGGCGGCTTCGGCGGCCTGGGCGGCCTCCGCGGCGTCCTCCCGCGCGTACCGGGCCTCGCGCTCGGCGACGCGGCGGGAGAGGTCGTTGTCGCGCGCGGTGGCCCGCAGGTCCTCCAGAGCGCGGTCACGCAACTCGGTGAGGTCGGCGCCGAACGCCTCGTCCTGCTCGGGCGGCGGCTTCGGCGCGTCGCGGTCGGCGAGCGCCGCGGGCAGGGCGTCGCTGAGCAGCTGCTCGACGCCCTTGCGCATCAGGCCGTTGGCGTCGGTGAGCGTCGCCGAGTACTGCCGCCACTGCTCGTGCAGGCGCGCCCGGTCGGTCGTGAGCGCGTCGCGTTCGGAGAGCAGGGAGGTCCGTTCGGCGGTCAGCCCGGCCTCCCGGCGCGCCGACCGGGTCCGCTGGGCGTTCGCCCGCAGCGCGGTCAGGACGGCGAGGACGGCGGTCCCGAGCGCGGCGGCGAGGGCGACGCCCCAGGCGGGCCAGCGGGCGCCGCCGGTGGACAGCCACGGACCGGCGGCGGTGAGGGCGAGGGTGGCGCCGGCCGAGGTCCAGAGCGCGTACGAGAGCGTCCTTGCGGAGAGGGACGGGTCCGACGCGGGCGCGGAAGGACTCATGTTCCCTTTCGGGGTAGGGCGAGCGGGGGGTTCGCCGGCCGGCCCGGTGGCGGGGAAGGGCGGCTCCTCGGCGTCTTATGCTGGCGGCGCGCGCGGGCGGGGCGCGAGAGCATCCGCTGCCCGGCTCCGGCGCACTCAGTGATCTTTTGCCTACAAAGTAGGCACTTCCCGGGCATTCCGCCGTGCTCGTGCGTGAGAATGCGGTTCCTATGAGCGACCAGCGGCGGGAACTCGTGCGGGCACGGGAGCTCCAGGGGCTGACGCAGGCGGACGCGGCGGACCGGGTCCACGTCGCCACCTCGACCTGGGCCCGGTGGGAGCGGGGCGAGCGCGCGCCCCGGACGCAGCACATCGCGGAGATCGCGCGGATCCTGGACGTCCCGGCGGGGCGGGTGCGGGCCTGGTTCGCCGAGCCCGGAGAGCCCGTCGAGGACGACCCGGGCGGCGCGTCCGAGGACGACCGGACGCTGCCCGACCTGGGCGACCCGACCATGATCTTCGCCGACGCCCGCGCGCTCGGCGCGTCCAACGCGGACCCGGACGTGTTGCGCATCGCGCGGCTGTCCCTCGCCCGCATCGTGGACCGTTACGAGGAGTTCGGACCCTGGACGCTCGCTCCCGAGGCGCGCGAGCTGCGCCGGTCACTGCACGTCCTGCTGCGCGGGCAGCAGCCCCCGAAGCAGCGCCGCGAGCTGTTCGCCGCCGCCGCGCGGGCGGGCGGACTGCTCGGCTACATGGCCGTCCACCTGGGACGTCCGGTCGTCGCGGAGGCGTACCTCGCCGAGACCGAACTGCTCGCCGGGTACGCGGACGACGTCGACACGCGCATGTGGGCCGCGGGCACGCGCTCGCTCGCCCTCTACGACCAGGGACGTTTCAGCGAAGCGGACGCCGCCGCCGAGGCCGCCGTCCGGCTGGACCCGACCGGCCCGCAGGCGATCCGCCTTCTCTCCACCGGACGGGCCCGTCCGCTCGCCCGCCTTGGCGGCGCCACCGCGCACGCGCGCGCGGAACGCCTGCTCGACGAAGCCATTGAGCTGTCGGAACTACGCCGCGACCGGCTTCCCGCGGGATTCCCGCCGTGCGTCTCGTTCGGCCCCTACAGCACGGCCCGGACGCTGGTCAGCGCCGTCACCGTCCACGTCGCGATGGGCGAGACGGAGCGGGCACTCGAATACGCCTCGGCCGTCGAGCCGATGGTGCGCGGCTCCGGATCCCGCTGGACGGAGGCCCTCGTCGGCCTCGACGTCGCCACGGCGCTGCTGGGGGAGGACGTCCGGCGGGCCATGAGCCTCGGCTGCCGGGCGCTTGAACTGACCCGTGCGGTCCCGATCCGTCCGGTGTGGCAGCGCGCCCGCGACCTGGAGGCCGCCGCCGCGCCCTGGGCGGAGGAGGCGCACGCCGCGCGCTTCAGCGCCCAGCTCCGCGAATGGGGCCGCACGCCCCTGGCCCGTCCCGTCGTGGCGGGCTGACCCCGCCCGAGCCGAAGCCCCGCAGTCCGAGCCGAAGCTCCGCCGCCCGGCGCGAAACCCCGCAACCCGAGCCGAAGCCCCGCCGCCCGGATCGAGACCGGGACGGCGGAGCCGCGGACGGTGGGGTCAGAAGACCGTGTCGGGGCTGGTGATCTCGACGTAGCTCTGGCCGGAGACCTTGCAGTTGTCGACCGTGCCGGTCACCGTCGAGGTGCCCTCCCAGTAGCCGCCGCCGGGAGCCTCGTCCCAGGCGACCTCCTGGTCCTTGCGCTGCGGGGTGACCGTGAACTGGCCGCCCGGGACCTTGACCTTCCAGCCGCTGCTGTAGGTCAGCTTGGTGACCGGGCTGGTCCAGCTGCCGACGGGGGTCATCGTCAGCTTGGTCGGGTCGAGGTCGGTGGTCGAGCCGTCGGGCTTGACCAGGGTCCCGGCCCGCCGGACGAGGCCGGACTTGTCGCTGATCAGGTACACCATGTACTGGCTGCCGTTGGTCAGCTGGATGCTGAACCAGTCCCAGCGGCCGTAGCCGGACTTGAAGTCCCCGTACTGATGGTCGAACCACGACTGGCCGGTGACCTTGATGGCCTCACCGTGGTCGTAGACCGTGCCCGAGGTCTTCAGGTTGGTGTACGAGTAGTAGTACGACCGGCCCCACTGGGCGTAGTCGATGAGGCCGCGCACCCCCTGGTAGTTCCCGTGCAGCGCGGGCGGGGTGCTCTGGTTGAGCGACAGGTCCAGCTTGTACGAGCCGTCCTGGAAGCCGCCGCCCAGCTTGTAGCTGCCGCTCTTCCCGGACATGTTCCAGTCGTCCACGGCGATGTCGTATCCGCCGTCCGCCGGGATGGTGTCCGGAAGACCGGCGGCCTTCGACTCCCACTTGAACTTGTCGTTCGTGAGGTCGGTGACCGAGAGGTTCCCCGCGTACCCGGACAGGCTCGGGTACTGGATCTGGTTGCGGAAGAAGACCTGCTCGAAGCCGTAGTCGTGACGCTTGCCCTTGCTGTCCACACCGCTCAGGTGGCCGGTGTAGTAGTACCACTCACGTGTCGCGTTGTGCGGCGACTCGTCCTTGGGGATCGAGACTCCGACGGTGTCGGCGGAGGCTGAGGCGGGGGAGGCCAGGAGGAGGGACAGCGCGGCCGCGGACGCCGCTCCCAGCGCGGTCAGCCGCCGCGCCCGGCCTTTGTGATCTTGGATCATGGCCCGCACCCTAGCCCTGTGAAAACCGCTCGAGGAAGGCCCAGGCATCCCGCACAATCGACCTCATGCGCAAGATTCCGACCGTTTTCACCCGTGACTGGGCCGGAGATCCGAAGCACGTGACCCGCTTCCCCGACCCCGACTGCGCCTGGGTCTTCGCAGGCCAGGGCGTCCCGACCC
Source organism: Spirillospora sp. NPDC052269 (assembly GCF_040679435.1). Taxonomy (NCBI): domain Bacteria; kingdom Bacillati; phylum Actinomycetota; class Actinomycetes; order Streptosporangiales; family Thermomonosporaceae; genus Spirillospora; species Spirillospora sp. NPDC052269. The sequence goes on along the minus strand of NZ_JBFAUU010000023.1, from coordinate 120,820 downwards.
GCAAGTTCGACGGCACCTGCGCCCGGTTCGACGGCGAGCTCTGGTGGACCCGCCGCGAGGTCCGCGCCGGCCGGACGCCCCCGGACGGCTTCGTCCCGATCGCCACGGACGAGACGACCGGCAAGACCGTCGGCTGGGAGCCCGCCGAGTCGTCCTCGTTCCAGAAGTTCCTTCGCGAGGCCGCCGGGGACGCCGTCTGGGAGCCGGGCACCTACGAGCTGATCGGCCCGAAGGTCAACGGCAACCCGGAGGGCGTGGACGCGCACGCCCTCGTCCCGCACGGGGAGCAGCGCCTCATCGGCGTCCCTCTCGACTTCGACGGGTTGCGCGAGTGGCTGCTCGCCCATCCGTACGAGGGGATCGTGTGGCACGCGGCGGACGGGCGGATGGCCAAGCTGAAGCGCCGCGACATGCCGTCCTGATCGACCGGGACGACGTGGGTGAGGGGCCGGGGCGGGATGGTTCGGTGGTGCTTTGTCCCGGCCCCGTCGGAGGGTGTGGGGAGTCACGGCGGTGGTGCACCGCCGTGACCCCGTCCCCCCACACCGCAGGCGGACCCGGCGCGTCAGGCCCGGAACGGACGCGCCTTCCCGAGCGCTTCCGTTCCGCCCCCTTGGGCCTGGCGCGATGGCCATCCACTTCGGTGCGCACGAAGTTAGCGGGGTCGGAACCGCGGGTTCACTCGCTTCGAAGGCGCGTCGTTGAGCGGTCGTTCACCTGCGGTGAGCGGTCGGTGGCACGGGACGAGCGGCGCGCGGACTTCTCGTCCGTGCGCGGATTTCTCACTGAGACAGGGTGGCGCGTGGGCGGGCCTACAGGTAGAGGCCGAAGAGCTCCTCGGGGTGGTCCCAGATGGGCGGCATGTCGTCGGAGACGAGGGTGACCAGGGCGTCGCGGCTCGGACGGTCCGGGAGGGACGCGATCCGCTGCGCCTGGTTGGCGACGGCCATGTCCAGCAGGTTCCGCATGAGGCGCCCGTTGCCGAAGGCCTCTCCGCGCGGGACGCGGCGCAGCATGGCCGACAGGACGCCGGGGAGCTCGTCGTCTAGCCGGAAGCCGTCGTCCTCGGCGAGCGCGGCGAACACCGCGACCAGCTCGTCGTCGGAGTAGTCGGGGAAGTGGACCTGCTTGGGGAAGCGCGAGTCGAGGCCGGGGTTGGCGGCGAGGAACTCGGCCATCTCCCGCTGGTAGCCGGCGACGATCACGACGAGGTCGTTGCGGTGGTCCTCCATGAGCTTGACCAGCTCGGCGATCGCCTCGTGGCCGTAGTCGCCCTTCATCGGCGACTGGGCGAGGGTGTAGGCCTCGTCGATGAACAGGACGCCGCCGGCGGCGCGCTCGACCAGGCGGCGGGTGCGCGGCGCGGTCTGGCCGATGTACTCGCCGACCAGGTGCGTCCGGGACGCCTCGACCAGGTGCCCGGACGACAGGACGCCGAGCCGCCGGTAGATCCGTCCGAGCAGGCGGGCGACCATCGTCTTGCCGGTGCCGGGGCTGCCGGTGAAGACCATGTGCCGGGTCGGCGTGCTCACCCGCAGGCCGGAGCGGACGCGCGCCCGGTCGACGCGCGCGGTCGCGGCGAGCAGCGCGATCTCGTGCTTGACGTTCTCCAGCCCGGTCAGCGCGGCGAGCTCGGCCATCGGGTCGCCCGCGGCCTTCGCGGTGTCGAGCGTCGCCGGGACGTCGCCCTTCCGGACGACCGGCTGCTCGCCCTCGGCGGTCCTCAGGCCGGAGAGGACCAGGTCGGCCAGGTGGGGGGCGAGTCGGGCGTTGCGGAGGGTCTGGACGGGCGGGGTCGCGGCGAGCAGCGTCCCGGCGGCGGCGAGGGCGTGCCGGGTCGCGCGGGCGCCGCGCACGGTGAGCGCGCGGCGGAACAGTTCGGCGTGCCCGTCGGCGGTGAACGGACGGGTCCGCGCGATCCGGAACCGCTGCGGCAGGACGGGGTTGACCTCGCCGATCCGGCGGTCGCCCTCGGTGTCGCAGAGCGCGGCGACGTGCAGCTCGGGGTGGATGGCGAGCAGCCGGTGCAGCTCCTCGGCGACGGCCTCGCCGAGGCTCGGGTCGGCGACGACGGCGTCCAGGCCCTCGATCACCAGGAGGCGGTCGGCGCCGCAGTCCCGGACGTCGGCGTGGAGCTTGGCGACGGCGTCCGGGAGGCGCTGCCCGACCAGCAGGTTCGCGGTCAGCCAGAGCGGGTCGCGGCCGAGGGACAGGGCGCGGCTGAGCTCCTGCGCGGCGTCCCGCTTGCCGGTGCCGTCCGGCCCGGCGAGCAGCAGCCGGACGCCCGGACGGGGCGCGCCCGCACTCGCGGTGGCGCCCGCGAGGACGCCGTCGAGGGCCGCGGTCAGCTCCGGCTGGTCCACCAGGCCCGTGGGCGGCGCGGCGGGCACGGCCGCGGGCTCGCCCGGCGCGGGCCTCAGCCGGTCGGCGAGCGGGTTCGGCACCCGGCGGCGCGGCGCGAACAGCCGCCGCAGATCGGTCTGGAACTGCACGACCGGGATCCACTCCGGACGCGGGAACCAGGGGTCGCCGGGCAGTCCCTGGACGATCGCGACGAACCGCATCGACATGTCCAGCCAGGCGCGGCAGGCGTCCGCCGCGCCCGACACCAGGGCCGCGACCAGCCACGACCGGGTCTGCTCCTGCCACGCGGCCGCCTTGAACCCGCGCCGCTCGACCGGGAAGCGGGCGCGGACCTCGCGGTACCGGTCCTCGCCGACCGCGACCGCCAGCTCCGGCGGGACGTGCTCCATGCTGCCCTGCAGCAGCAGCTGGACGAGGTGGGTCTCGACCGACTCCTCGCGCGGCGCGACGGCCATCAGGTGCTCGCGGGCGGCGAGCAGGCCCTCGCACACCCACTCCAGGTACCCGACCGGGCCGAGCAGCTCCGGGACGGCCGCCAGGACGCTCTCGGGAGCGTGCGCGTGCCACTGCTCGCGCAGCTCCATCTTCGGCAGGTTGACCTCGCCGGACGGCGGCGCGTCGTACAGGTCGATCAGCGCGCGGCGGCGGGTCTCCAGCGGCTCGATGCCCTCCAGCGCGACCAGGCACTCGCGGGCCAGTTCGATCGCGAGCTCACGGTCGGGGGCCTCGACCAGCCAGTCCAGCGGGGGCCGCCACCGGCCGCCGGGCGCGTCGCAGCGGGTCATCCGGGTGCTGAGCGGCGCCGGGTTCGCCAGGTGCTTGTACAGCAGCCGCTCGGGGAGCTGCGACCAGGACCCGGCCTTGATCGCGCCGCCGCCCGGCAGGAACGCCAGGATCGCGAAGATCTCGGCCGTGACCAGGGACGCGGGCAGGGTGAGCAGCTTGTGCTCGTCGGTCGTCAGGCCCGCCGCGCGCGGGTCCGCGGCGAGCGCGTCGATCCGGGCGGCGACCTCCTCGAACAGGCCGTCCGGGACGCGCCAGGGGCCGTGCGCGTACACGTCCAGGACCGGCTCGTCGGTGAGCAGCAGTTCCAGGTGCTCCGGCAGCCGCAACGCATTCTCCCCAGGGACGTCCAAAACAGGGGTACAGCCTACGTTTCCGGACGTGTCGCCGGTCCGGGATCCGCACCACGCGGCCCGGCCCGGCCTGTGCTCCGCCGGACCCGGTCAGTCTCCGCCCTTCCACCCGTTCCGTCGAGAGTGGAAATCTCAGTTGGCGGGTACCGGCCGTCCGCGCCGCGCTCCGCCATCCGGGGAACCCCGCCGGAAACCGGCTCTGAGCTGCGCGGTAATCCAGCGTTGATCGACTCGTGTCAGGGTCACCGACGTCGGCGCCCCTCCAGGGGGTTGGCAGGTGCGCCGAGCGTTGGCCTGGCCTTATGACGACCGCTGCGTTCTGGCCGGGCACTCCCTCAGCGCGGATCCCGGACGGCCCCAACCGTCCGGGATCCCGCCGTGCTGAGGTCCCCTTCCTCGGCCGTTCCGCGCCTCCGGTTCAGATCCGGTTCAGACCGTCCGGCGCAGGGCCTCGACCGCGATGCGGGCGGCGGTGCCGATCACGGCGTCCGCACGGGGCGCGACGGCGACCGGCTCGGACGCGCGGGTGAAGACGGCCACGGCGTAGCGTCCGCCGTCGGGGTACTCGACGACACCGATTTCGTTACGCAGGGTGAGCAGGGTCCCGGTCTTGCCGCTGACCCGGACGTCGTCGCGCGGGAAGCCCGAGGACAGCCGGTGCGGCCAGACCTGGAGGCCGAGCAGGCGGCGCATCAGCGCGCACTCGGGCGCGGGGGCGGCCTCGTCCCGCCAGATCATCGACAGCAGGCGGGTCAGCTCGCGCGGGGTCCCGTCGCTGGTGCGGGACGGGTCCAGCGAGCTCAGCCGGTCGATCATGCCGGGCTCGTCCAGGCGCTGCCACAGCTCGCCCAGGTCGGCCGCGCCGGAGTCGGCGAGCAGCGCGCCGAACACGTCCCGTCCGTCGCCGATCACGTGGACGCGGCGCAGGCCGAGCGCGTCGAGGGCGGCTCCGACCTCGTCCCGCCCGACGCGCGCGAAGACGGCGTCGGCCGCCGCGTTGTCACTGACCGTGATCATCAGGCAGGCCAGGTCGCGGAGCGACATCGTCACGTCGTCCAGCATGACCGACAGGCCGGTGCCGCCCTCGGACCGCTCGCCTGCGCGCAGGGTGATCCGCTCGGCCGGGTCCAGGACGCCGCGCGCGGCCAGCCGGAAGAACGCGACCAGCAGCGGCACCTTGTAGACCGACGCGAGGACGACCGGGTCGTCCGCGCCGACGCCGAGTTCGCGTCCGGTGTCGACGTCCACCGCGTGGAGGCGTCCGGAGACGCCCGCCTCGGCGAACGCCCGCTCGATCGCCAGGACCGCGTCGCGCGCGGTCATGCCAGGAACCCGGAGGACGGGCGCAGGACGACGCGTCGCGGCGGGGCGGTGTCGAGAGGCCGCATCGCGGCGACCTCGCGCAGGACATCGGTGGTCACGGCCGCGAAGTCTGCCACCGGTCCGTCCTCCGCGTCGCGCCGCCAGGCGCACGAGGTGCGCAGCGCCAGCGGCGCACCGGCCAGCGGCCGCCACACCGCGCCGCCCGCGCCGTTCGCGTCGCCCGGGCCGGCCGGGCGCGGGACGAGGGCGACGGCCGTCCCGGACAGGACGAGACCCAGCGCGAACTGCGGGTGCCGGGCCTCGTGGACGACCGGCGGATCGAACCCGTTCCGGCGGCAGGCGGCCAGCAGGTCGTCGTGGACGCCGGGGGCCTCGTCGCGGGGGAAGAGCACCAGGTCACGGCCCACGAGGGCGTCCACCGGGGGTTCGGCCGCGGTGGCGAGCGGGTCGTCCGCCGCGAGCAGGACGCCGACGGGCTGGGCGAGCATCGGGCCGAGCGACAGGCCGCGGGTGTCGCACGGATGGCGCAGGACGGCGACGTCGAGCGAGCCGTCCGCGAGGGCGCGGACCTGCTCGGCCGTGCTCGTCTCGCTCAGGGTGAGCCGCAGGTCGGGGCGCCGGTCGCGGAACGCCGACACCAGTGCCGCGACGACGTCGCCGCCGAGGTCGGAAGGCAGTCCCGCGCGCACGAGGCCGACCTCGCCACTGCGGGTGCGGTCGGCGAGGTCGCGGATCCGGTCGACGCGGGCGATGACGTCGCGCGCCTCCGGCAGCAGCAGCCGTCCGGCGGCGGTCAGCTCGACCCTCCGGCTCGTCCGGTCGAAGAGTCTCACCCCGAGTTCGTCCTCCAACCTGCGGATGCGCTGGCTCAGCGGGGGCTGGGCCATGCCGAGCCGCTCCGCCGCGTGGCCGAAGTGGAGTTCCTCGGCGACGACGACGAAGTGGGCGAGATGCCCAACAATGTCCATGACCTGGAACGATATCAAAATCCGTCACGCTGCGGGATCGATAGCACTCTTGGACATACCCTCGATGACCTGGTGTTCTGTGAGCTCACCGCACCAAGAGGGGGATGTCATGACGCGATCCCGGTGGGCGGCGGTCGCCGCCGCCGTCGGCGTTCTCGTCGGAGCCGGGGTGTTCTGGTGGCTCGGGGGAGACGACGGGCCGAAGGACACGGCCGGCAAGTTCACCGCGGCGTGGTCCAGGGGGGACTACGCCGCCATGCGCGACCTCACCGCCAACGCTCCCGCCGACCTCACCACGAGGCTCGCCAAGCAGCGCGACGACCTGGGCGCGACGGCGCAGGAGTACACGGTCGCCTCGGTCGGCAAGCCCAAGGGCGGCGAGGCGGGGGGCGCGTACTCCGCGCGGCTCACGCTCGCCGGAGGCAGCACCTGGAGCTACGACGGGACGATCGGCTTCACCAAGTCCGGAGGCAAGTGGAAGGTGGACTGGTCGCCGACCGTCCTCTACCCGACCCTCAAGGAGGGCCAGCGCCTCAGCGCCTCCCGCACGTGGCCGAGCCGCGGGCAGGTCAGCTATGCGGACGGCTCGTCCATGGAGGGCTCGCCATCGGGGTCCGTCCAGCAGATCGTGGGGCCGGTCGGCCCGGCGACGGACGAGGCGGCCAAGAAGCTCGGAGCGCCCTACCGCAAGGGCGACCCGGTCGGCGTGGACGGCCTGAGCAAGCAGTACGAGAAGCGGCTCGCCGGAACGCCCGCGCTGACCGTCCGCATCGTGGATTCCGGCGGACGGACGGTCTCGACGCTCAAGCGGTTCGGCGGCAAGGACGGCCAGCCGCTGCGCACGACGATCGACCCGAGGACGCAGCGGGCGGCCGGGCAGGCGCTGACCGGTGCGGACAAGCCCGCCTCGATCGTCGCGCTGCGTCCGTCCACGGGGGAGATCCTGGCGATCGCGAACAAGCCGGGCGGACTCAACCGGGCGCTGCTCGGCCACTACCCGCCGGGCTCGACGTTCAAGGTCGTCACGGCCGCCGCGCTCGTCGCGGGAGGGATGGACGCGCAGACCCCCGTGCCCTGCCCGGCGACGATCAACGTCGGCGGCCGGACGTTCAAGAACTACCAGCACGAGAGCTTCGGCACGGTCCCGCTGCGGGACTCGTTCGCGCACTCCTGCAACACCACGTTCGCGCAGCTCGCGGTGCAGAAGCTGGGTCAGCAGAAGCTGACGTCGGTAGCGCAGCAGTTCGGGTTCAACGCGCCGATCGTCGGCGGGCTGCCCGCCGTCCGGGCCACGTTCCCGGCGTCCAAGGACGACACCGCGTTCGCCTCGCAGGCGTTCGGCCAGGGCGAGGTGCTGACCAGCCCGCTGAACATGGCGAGCGTCGCGGGCGCGGCGGCGGACGGCACGTGGCGGACGCCCCGGGTCGTCCCGGCCGACCTCGCCTCGAAGGCGGCCGACGCGGGCGGGCGCAAGCCGGAGCCGCCGCACCGGCTCGACCCGGCCGTCAAGACGGCGCTGCACTCGCTGATGCCCGCGGTCGTCACCGAGGGCACCGCGCACGTCGTGAGCTTCCCGTCCGGGACGGCGGGCAAGACCGGCACGGCCGAGTTCGGCGGCGGCGACAACCCGCCCACGCACGCCTGGTTCATCGGCTACCGCGGTGACCTGGCCTTCGCCGTGATCGTCGAGGGCGGCGGGACCGGCGCCGAGGCGGCCGCCCCGATCGCCGCGACGTTCCTGAGGTCGGTCGGCTGAGCCCGGATCGACGGCGTTGAACGGTTGTTGATCGGGATTCGGCAGGCTGGACGAAGACGGGCCGGGCGCGAATGACGGTCGACCTCGTTTCTTGGCGGGGGCGGGGTCTGGATCTCCGTCGGCTACGGGCGCGCCCGGCCCGACCCCCCAGTGCCGGGTGCCGGCGGGTACGCCCTTCTGGCGTTGCGGGCGACCCGCCGGCACCCGCCACGACGGGGGCCGGAGCGCCGGTCAGTCGGGCACGGACGTGAGGCGGGCGCGGACGGCGCCGGCCTCCGGGGAGCCCTTCTCCTCGAGGATCCCCAGTGCCTCGGCCCAGTGCGTCCGGGCGGTGCCGGTGTCGCCGCGCGCCGCGAGGGAGCGGGCGAGGGAGTCCAGCGCCATGGCCTGGCCCCACCGGTCGCCGATCTCACTCAGGACGGCCAGCGCGCGCCGGGCGTCCGCCTCGGCGGTCTCGGCGTCGCCGAGTTCCAGCCGGGCGTGCGCGACGCGGAACAGCGACAGGCCCTCCCACACGCGGTACCCGCCGGAGCGGAAGCGCTCCAGCGCCTCGAGGTGCATCTCCAGGACCTCGGCGCGTTCCCGGACGTCCCGCAGGACGACTCCCGCCTGGTAGAGCGCGTACCCGATGCCGTACACGCCGCCGAGTCCGCGATGCAGCGCGAGTCCGGCGGTGACGGCCTCGGCGGCCTCGTCGGCGCGTCCGACGTCGAGCAGGGCGCGGCCCAGCGCGGCCAGCGTGACGCCCTCGCCGTGCCGGTCCCCGTGCGCGCGGAACGCGGCGAGCGCCTCGTGGTCGAACCTGAGCGCCTCCTCGTGGCGCCCGCGCAGGTAGGCGCTGTTGCCGAGACGGCTGAGCGCGTCCGCGGCCGTCCACGTGTCGCCGGTCTCGCGCGCGAGATCCAGGGCGACCCGGCAGGCCGCCTCCGCTTCCGGGAGCCGGTCGGCGTTGTAGTAGAGCCTGCCGAGCAGCAGGTGGGCACGGCCTTCGGCGCGCGGGTCCCGGTGTTCCAGCGAGCCTTCGATCACCGCACGCGCCGCCTGCTCGCACGCGCGCGCGTGGAATCCCGAGTTGACGAGCGTGTCGGTGAGCAGCAGAAGGTCGGCGGCGGGTTCGGTCAGCCCGGCGCGCGCGGCCTGCGCGATCACCGCGAGCAAGGCCGGAGCCTCGGTGAACAGCCAGTCCCGTGCGGCTCCCCGATCCGGGAAGGACGTGTCCGGTGAGCCCGCCGCCTGCGCCCGTCCGTCGCCGGGGTTGATCATCAGGTGGGCGGCGCGGGCGGTGGTGAGGCAGAAGTCGACCAGGCGGCGGAGGGCGGCGGCGCGTTCGGAGGCGGGTTCGTCGGCCTCGGCGCGCTGGCGGGCGTACAGGCGGAGCAGGTCGTGGAAGCGGTACTGGCCGGGGGAGGGCGAGCGGAGCAGGCTGACCCGCTCCAGGTCGCGGCAGAGTTCGGCGGCCTTTCCGGGCGGGACGGCGAGGACGGCGGCGGCCGCGCGCACCGAGAAGGACGGCCCGTCCGGCAGGGCCAGCAGCCGGAAGGCGCGCCGCAGCGCCGGGCCGAGCTGCTTGTAGCCGAGCTGGAAGACCGCCTCGACGGCGAGGTCGGCGACGCGGAGCTCGGTGAGGCGGCGGCGGCGGTCGGCCAGCCGGTCCACCAGTGACCGGACGGTCCAGGACGGGCGGGCGGCGAGCCGCGCGGCGGCGACGCGGACGGCGAGCGGCAGGTGCCCGCACGCCTCCAGCAGGTCGCGGACGGCGTCCGGTTCGGCGGCGATCCGGTCGGCTCCGGCGATCCGGACGAGCAGCTCCCGGGACTCCTCCGGGGCGAAGACGTCCAGGTCGACGGGCCGGGCCCCGGGGAGGGCGTCCAGCCGGGCCCGGCCGGTGACGATGACGGTGGCGCCGGGGCCGGAGGGGAGCAGGGGGAGGACCTGGGCGGTGTCGCGGGCGTTGTCCAGGACCATGAGGACGCGTCGTCCGGAGAGGACGCGCCGGAGCAGGGCCGTCCGGTCGCCGAGGTCGTTCGGGACGGCGTCCGTCGCGACGCCGAGGGCCTTCAGGAACGCGCCGAGGACGAGGTGCGGGTCGGCGGGGTGATCGCAGGCGCCGTGCAGGTCGGCGAAGAGCTGGCCGTCCGGGTGGTCGGCGCGCAGGAGGTGCGCGACGCGCAGGGCGAGCGCCGACTTCCCGACGCCCGCGACTCCGGCGACGGTCGCGACGCCGGTCTCGGCGAGGGCGCGGCGCAGCTCGTCGATCTGGGCGGTCCGTCCGGTGAAGTCGGCGACCGCGCCCGGGAGCTGCGCGGGCCGCGCGCTCGTCGCGGGCGTGGGCGAGGACGCGGCGAGGACCCGCCGGTGCAACGCGGTCAGCGCGGCGCCGGGCTCGATGCCCAGTTCATCCACGAGGACCCGGCGCGTGTCGAGGTAGACGTCGAGCGCCTCGGCCGGACGACCCGACCGGTACAGGGCGAGCATCAGCAGCTCGCGCGGCCGCTCGCGCAGCGGGTACTCGGAGATCAGCCGCTTCAGCTCGTCGACGGCCTCGGCGTGGTGGCCCATCTGGACGTCCAGTTCGAGCTTGCACACCTGCGCGGCGACCAGCCGCTCGGTCAGCCGCACGCGCTGCGCCTCGGCGAACGGCCCGGGGATCCCGGCGAGCGCTTCGCCTCGCCAGAGTCCGAGCGCGTCGATGAGCAGTTCTCGTGCGCGCACGAGGTCGCCGTTCGCGCTCGCCTGCTCGGCCTCGGCGACGAGGCGCGTGAAGCGAAGGGTGTCCGTCGCCTCGGACGGGAGGCGCAGCGCGTACCCGCTGCCGACCGTGACCAGCACATCGGACGCTCCGCCCGCGATGCGCCGGGGCTCGAACAGGCGGCGCAGCCGGGACGCGTAGGTGCGCAGCGTGCCGAGCGCGCGCGGCGGGGGATCGCCGTCCCAGACGGCGGAGACGAGCTCCGGCGCGGACACCGCCGCGCCCTCGCGGAGCAGCAGGACGGCGAGCAGCGCGCGCTGCTGGGGCGAGCCGAGATCGAGCTCGGCGTCCCCGCGCCGGCCGAGCGGCGGGCCGAGAAGGCCGAACCACAGCGGTCCGGTCTGCGTCTCCATCGGGAAAGAGTAGATCGCCGCAGCTCATGACCGGACCCGGGCCGTCCTCACGGCCCCGGGTCCGGTCACGGGCCCGGCTCGACGGACATGGCCTAGAGATCGCCACATTTAGGCCAGAATGGGCGTTTATGGACATCGATCGGGACCTCCGGTTCGCCGTGCTGGGCCCGGTGCGCGCTTTCCGGGACGGCGCGGAGCTGCCCCTCGGCGGCCCGCAGCAGCGCGCGTTCGTCGCCGCGCTGCTCGCCGCGGAGGGCCGTGGCCTGCCGATGGACCGGATCGTCGGCGCGCTCTGGGGCGACGGACCGCCCGCCCGCGCCGTCGGGACCGTCCGCACCTACGCGTCCCGGCTCCGCCAGGTGCTGGAACGCGACCGGTCCCGGCCCGAGATCCTGCTGTCGGACGGCGACGGATACGCCCTGGTCGTCCCGGACGAGGCCGTGGACGCCCGGGCCTTCGAGACGGGCGTCGCCAAGGCCGGCGGCGCGGGGTCCCCCGCCGTCCGCCGCGACCTGCTCGACGCCGCGCTGCGCGCCTTCACCGGCGTCCCGCTGGCCGGCGTCCCCGGCCCGGACGCCGACGCCTGGCGCACCCGGCTCGCCGAACGCAGGCTCGACGTCCTGCTGGTCCGCCTCGACCTCGACCTCGCCCTCGGACGGCACGCGGCGGCGGTCGCCGAACTCGGCCTGCTCGCCGGGGAGAACCCGCTGGACGAACGCGTCCACGGCCTGCTGATGACGGCCCTCTACCGGCACGGGCGCCAGGCCGAGGCGCTGGCCGCGTTCGGCGAGGCCCGGCGCGTCCTCGACGCCGAGCTGGGCGTCCGGCCCGGTCCGGAACTCGCCGACCTGCACCAGCGGATCCTGCGCAACGACCCGTCCCTGGGCGGCGACGACCATGAGGCCGCGCCGCTGCCCGCCCCGGAACCCGGGCCCGAGCCCGAGCGGTCCGACCTGCCGAAGCCCGCCGCGCTCCCGGCCGACCTCCCCGACTTCACCGGACGAACCGCCCTCGCCGACCAGCTCGCCCGCGCCCTGACCGCCCCCGCCGAGGAGCGCACCGCGCCACTGGTGCTGGGCCTGTGCGGCGTCGGCGGCGTCGGGAAGACCGCGCTGGCCGTGCACGTCGCGCACGCCGTCCGCGCCGCCTACCCCGACGGGCAGCTCTACGTCGACCTGCAAGGCGTCTCGGAGCACCCGCTCGACCCCTGCGTCGTCCTCGCCGGATTCCTGCGCGCGCTCGGCGTCCCGAAGGACGGGATCCCGGACGGCACGGCCGACCGGTCGGCGCTCCTGCGCTCCCACCTCGCCGACCGGCGCGTCCTGATCCTGCTCGACAACGCGCGCGACGCCGCGCAGGTCCGTCCGCTGCTGCCCGGCGAACGCGGCTGCGCCGTCCTGATCACCGGCCGCGCCCGCCTGGGCGGCCTGCCCGGCGCCCGGCACGTCGACCTGGACGTCCTCGATCCCGTCGAGGCGATCGAGCTGTTCGGCAGGATCGCGGGCCGGGACCGGGTCGCCGCCGAACGCGCCGCCGTCGTCGACGTCGTGGGACTGTGCGGCCTGCTGCCGCTCGCCGTCCGGATCATCGCCGCGCGCCTCGCCGCCCGGCCGACCTGGACGGTCGGCACCCTCGCCGCCCGGCTCGCCGACGGCCGCCGCCGCCTCGCCGAGCTGCGGATCGGCTCGCTCGCCGTCGAGGCGACCTTCCGGCTCGGCTACGACCAGCTGAACCCCGCGCAGGCCCGCGCGTTCCGCCTGCTCGCCCTCCCCGACGCGAACGGCCTGTCGGTGGAGGCCGCGGCCGCCGCCCTCGGCGAGACCGACGTGCTCGCGGTCGAGGACCTCCTGGAGTCCCTCGTCGACCTCGGCCTGCTCGACTCGACCGCGCCCGGCCGCTACCGCTACCACGACCTGCTCTGGCTGTTCGCGCGGCAGACCGCCGGACGGCTGGACGACGAGGACGCGCGGGCCGTCGTGCCCGTCCGGCTGCTGACCCACCTGCTGACCGTCCAGCGCGTGGTGACCGGGCTCGTCCGCCCCGGCCTGTTCACGTCCGGGATCGCCGAGACCGCGTCCGCGCCCGGCGGGTTCGAGTCCGCGGCCCGCGCCCGCGACTGGACGTTCCGCAACCTCGACATGATGCTCCCGGTCATCCGGCAGGTCGCCCGCGAGGGCACCGCGCCCGCCACGGCCGCCGACCTGCTGTTCGCCCTCGACCCGCTGATCGAGGAGGGCTACCGCTGGTGCGAGATCGAGTCCGCCGCGCGCGCCCTCGCGGACCGCGGTCCCGGGCCGTACGCGGAGGGCCGGGCCCGCTACGTCCTCGGCCGGGTCACCGTCCACACCAGCCGCCTGGACGAGGCGGAGGAGGCCGCCGGACGCGCCGCCGAGCTCGCCGGGTTCGTCGGCGACATCGCGCTGCGCGTCGCGTCCCACGACCTGCTCGCGCACGTCGCGTTCTACCGGCTGCGCCCGCGCGAGGCCGCCGGGCATCTGGAGCGCGCCCTCACGCTCGGCCGCGAGCTGGGCGACCGTGCCGGGGAGATGGAACGCCTCGCCAGTCTCGCCTACACGCACGTCGAGCTGGACGAGCCCGAGCGGGCGATCGACTGGGCCGAGGCCGCGCGCGACCTCGCCCGCGAACTCGGCTACGGCGCGGGCGAGGCGTACGCGCTCTACACCCTCGGCATGGCCCTCGACCGCGCCGGATGGCTCGACGAGGCCGTCGCCCGCTACGACGACGCGCTCGCGATCTGCTGGTCGCAGGGGCTGCGCGCCCGCGAGTCCTACGTCCTGCTGCGGCTGGCCGAGACCCAGCTGCGCCGCGACCGTCCGGAGGAGGCGCTCGCCACGGCCGGGCAGTCCCTCACGATCGGCCGCGAGATCGGCGAGGAGTTCCAGGTCGGACGTGCCCGCGTCGCACTCGGCAGGGCGCACGCCGCCCTCGGCGACACCGCCGCGGCCCGCGCCTCCTGGAACGAGGCCCTGGACGTCTTCACCCGGCTCGGCGTCGCCGAGGCCGACGAGGTCCGCGCCCTCCTGAACGGCCTCCGCGCCCACCGCGAACCCTAGAACGGCCCTTCTGAGTTCGGTTCCTCAGAAACTCGACCCCTCAAAGTTCAGCGCGTCAGAGCCAGTCGCGCCGCTTGAACAGCAGGTACAGCCACAGGCTCAGCACGACGATCGACAGCGAGCTGAACCAGAAGCCCCAGCCGTGTCCGTACCCCGGATACGGGACGTTCTGCCCGTAGAACCCGGTGATGGCGGTCGGGACGGCGATGATCGCGGCCCAGCTGGTGACCTTCTTCATCACCTCGTTCAGCCGGTTGCCCTGCAGGGCGATCCGGGTGTCGAGCAGGTTCGCGATCAGGTCGCGCAGGCCGTCGGTGTACTCGCCGACGCGCAGCGCGTGGTCGTAGACGTCCTGGTAGTAGGGGATCAGCGGCTGCGCGACGAGCCGCACGTCGCGGCGGAGCAGGGTGTTGAGGATCTCGCGCATCGGCAGCGAGATCCGGCGCAGCATGAACAGGTTCTTGCGCAGTTTGAAGCTGCGCTCCTGGATCTCCCGCACGGGGAACGCGTCGTCGAAGATCAGCTCCTCGAGCGCGTCCGCCTCGTCGTCGAAGGCCTGCGCCGCGGCGAGCTGGTGGTCGACGACCAGGTCGAGCAGCGCGTAGAGCAGCAGCCCGACCGTGTTGGACGCGGACTCGCCGCGGGTGATGTCGGGGCTGCGGTCCCAGCGCCGCACCAGCTCGTCGACCGGGAACCCCGGCTCCGGCCGGACGGTCACGATCGCCGTGTCCGTCACGAACGCCGACAGCTCGAAGAGCCGCATGTCCGCGCCGTCGACGACCGGCAGGTAGAGGTTCAGGAAGAGGTAGTCGGCATAGCGGTCCAGCTTGGTGCGCTCGTGCCGGGAGACGGCGTCCTCCACCGCGACGGGATCGAGGCTCAACTCGCGGCTGATCACGCGCAGCGCCGTGTGCTGCGGCCCGCACAGGTCGAGCCAGACGACCGTGTCGTCGAGCTTCAGGAACTCGCTGACGTCGTCGGCCGGGAACCCCTCGGCCGACATGACCCCGCCCTGCCAGGCGCGGGTGTGCGGCGGCTCGGCGTAGGTCTCGCCCTCGGCGTCCCGCTCCGGAGGCTGCGCGGTCATGCCGTTCCTTTACCCACGGATCGGCGCCGTCCCCCTCGCCGCGGGCCCGGTCGATCCCCGGACGACCAGTTCGCCCGGCAGCGACAGGGACCCGGGACGCCCGCCCTCCAGAAGCCGCAGCAGCGCGTCCATGCCCGCCGCGCCCAGCTCGCCCGCCGGAAGCCGGACGGTCGTCAGCTCCGGTTCCAGCGCCGCGGCCAGCAGGACGTCGTCGAACCCCGTCACCGACAGGTCGCGGGGGATCTCCAGCCCGCGCGCCCGCGCCGCCTTGTACGCCCCGGCCGACATCACGTCGTCGTCGCAGATCAGCGCGGTCGGACGGTCCGGGCCGCCGCCGCCGAGCAGCCGCAGGGCCGCGTCCTTGGCGTCCGCGACGTCGAGCGCCGCGTCCTCGCGGACGAGCGTCGCGCCCGGGACGGCCTCCACGGCGTCCGCGAGGGCCCGTCCGCGCGCGTGGAACGTCCACTGGTCGATGGACGACGCGACGTGCCCGAACCGCCGGTGGCCGAGACCGGCGAGATGGTCCACGATCGCGCGCATCCCGCCCTGGACGTCGAACACCACGGTCGGGGCCTCGGCCGCCGGGTCCGAGTCGAGCATCACGACCGGCGTCCTGGCGAACCCGCTCAGGGCGTCCTCGGCCAGCGAGGACGCGAGGATCCCGTCGATCGCCTCGTCCGGCGCGGCGAACGGGCTGTCGGCCGGGCCCGCGTACTCCGGCCAGGGGTAGGCGACGACCCCGAACCCGTGCTGCGCCGCGACCCGCGCCGCGCCCTCGTACACCGCGCCGAAGAACGGCGCGTTCAGGGTCGGGACGACGAGCATCACCGTCCGGGTGGACCCGAGCCGCAGGCTGCGCGCCGCCCGGTTCGGCCGGTACCCGAGCCGCTCCGCCGCGTCCTGGACGGCGGCGGCCGTGGCCGGCGACACCCGCCCCGGCCACTTCCCGCCCAGCACCAGCGAGACCGTGGACTGCGACACTCCGGCCGCCTTCGCCACGTCCCGGCTCGTCGGACGGCTGGTCATCGGCATGTCAGCAGGCTAGCGCCATCCGTCTCGACGCAGACCACCCCATCGTGGTACGTATGATGAGCCGTCCCAGTAATACGTATGACTTACCCCTCGGAGTGTGATGCGCGGCTACGTGGAGTTCCTCCGTGCCCCGTTCGCGGCGCGGCTGCTCGGCGGAACCCTGCTCGGGCGCCTGCCCAACGGCATGGCGATGCTCGCGGTCGTCCTGCACGTGCGCGCGGCGGGAGGCGGGTACCCCCTCGCCGGGACTCTCGGCGCGGTGCTCGGCCTCGCCACGGCCGTCGGGCAGCCCGTCCTCGGCCGCTTGATGGACCGGTTCGGGCAGGCCCCGGTGCTGCTCCCGGGCGCGATCGCGTCAGCGGCCGGATTCACGCTGCTCGCCGCGTTCGGGGCCGACCCGCTCCCGGTGACCGTCCTGGCCGTGGTGCTCGCCGGGTTCGCGACGCCGCCGCTGGAGGCCGGGCTGCGCGCGCTCTGGCCGTCCGTCCTCGCAGGCCCGGACCAGGTGCACGCCGCGTACGCGCTGGACGCCGCCGCGCAGGAGATCCTCTTCACCGTCGGGCCGCTGCTGGTCGTGGGCGCCGCCGCGATCAACACCCCGACCGCGCTGCTGCTCACCGGCGCCCTCGGCATCGTCGGGACGCTCGTGGTCATCACCGCCAAGCCGTCCCGCGTCTGGAGGGGCGAGCCGAGGTCGGGGGACTGGGCCGGTCCGCTGCGCTCGTCCGGGCTGCGCGTCCTGCTCGCCTCGCTGAGCATGGCCGGGATCGCGCTCGGCGTGTACGCGGTCGCCGTCGTCGCCTACGCCGAACGGCTCGACTCGGAGGTCGCGTCCGGGGTGCTCCTGGCCGCGATGTCCGCGGGCGCGCTCGCCGGCGGCCTCGTCTACGGCGCCCGGAGCTGGCCGGGCGAGCTGCACCAGCGGCTTCCCTGGCTCCTGGTCCTGCTCGCCGCCGGGTACGCGCCGCTCGCCCTCGCGCCCGGCCTGCCGCTCATGACCGTCCTGGCGTTCGTCAGCGGCGTGTTCCTCGCCCCCACGCTGGCCTGCTCGTTCTCCCTGGTCGACCGGCTCGCGCCCGTCGGCACGGTCACCGAGGCGTTCGCCTGGATCGTCGCCTCGATCGGCGCGGGCAGCGCCCTCGGCTCGTTCGTCTCCGGATACGGCGAGCACCTCGCGGGCGTGCCCGGCGCGTTCGCCGGAGCGGGGATCGGCGGCCTGCTCGCCCTGGTCGTCTGCCTCGCGGGCCACCGCACCCTCCGTCCGCCACCCGTCCATTCGGACGCCCTGACCCGCGGCGCGCCGGTCTCCTGAGCCACCCCTCGGGATACCGGCGCGCCGCGCCACTCCTTGACGTGGGCGGGGCCACAGAAGACGGATGCGCCCTTCCTGTGCCGCTTTCACCGCAGCCCGGTAGGATCGCGGCATGAACGGGTGGGGGGTATCCAGGAGCGCGGCGCTGACGCTGCTCCTGAGCGCCCTGCTCGCCGGGCTGTTCCTGATGCACGGACTGTCCGCGAGCCCGTCCCCGATCCACTTCTCCGACCCCGTCCAGATGACGGGGTCCGCCATGACCGGCCCCGGTAGGACGGACGCCGGCGCGACGGCGCACCACACGCCGTCCGCCGCGCTGCCCGGCGGCCTGGAGATCAGGGCCCACGTGGGCATGCTCCACGACATGGGCGGATGCCTCGGCGGGACGGTCTGCCTGGCCCTTCTGGTGTTCGGCGTCATCGCCGTCGCCCTGGCCGGACGGTCCGTCGCCCTGCTGCCCGCGCGGTTCCCCGCCGGCGCTCGCTGGACGCGTCGTCGCGGCCCGCCCCGGGCCCGTCCACCCGATCTTCACCGGCTCTGCGTGATGCGGCTGTGAGAGGTCCGTCCGACCTCGGCACAGCCATGCGCACAACACAGAGCACAGGAGATCGACAAATGAAGAAGCAGCACATCGTGGCCGTCGGCATGGCGGTTCTGCTCGGCCTCGGCGCCGCGGCCTGCGGCGGGGACGACAAGAAGGACGGTAAGACGTCCGGCCACGAGGGCATGTCGGGCATGTCGATGCCGAGCAGCTCGGCGACCGCGTCGCAGGGCGGGCACAACGCGCAGGACGTGATGTTCGCGCAGATGATGATCCCGCACCACCGGCAGGCCGTGGACATGGCCAAGACCGTCCTCACCAAGGGCGGCGACGCGAAGGTGAAGAACCTCGCCGGACGGGTCGAGAAGGCCCAGGCCCCGGAGATCGAGAAGATGTCGGGCTGGCTGAAGGGCTGGGGCGAGTCCGTCCCGGGCGCCGGCGGCGGGAACGACATGGCCGGCATGGGGCACGGCATGGACGGCATGATGACCGAGAAGCAGATGGCCGACTACGACAAGGCGTCCGGCAAGGATCTCGACCGGATGTTCCTGACCATGATGATCGAGCACCACAAGGGCGCGGTCACCATGGCCCAGCAGGAGCAGAAGGCCGGCTCCGCGCCTGAGGCCAAGGCTCTGGCCGACGCCATCATCAAGGCGCAGCAGGCCGAGATCACCGAGATGAACGGCATGCTGAAGTCCTGACGTCCGCCCTGCCCGACGCTCCGCCCGGCCGCCGGTCCGCCGACCGGCGGCCGGGCTGGCAGCTTGATCCACATTCGCCCGTTTCTCCACCGGCTCCGTGTGATGCGCCTGTAGGGTCCGGCCCGACTCAGCACATCCCCTCATGTACCGAGCGCATGGAGACCGACGAATGACGAAGCAGTGGATCATGGCCGCCGGCATGGCGGTCGTTCTCGGCCTTGGCGCCACCGCCTGCGGCGGGGACGACAAGAAGAAGGACGACAAGGGGTCGAGCGCCGCCGCGGCCAAGGGCCCGCACGGCGAGCAGGACGTGTCGTTCGTCCAGATGATGGTCCCGCACCACCGGCAGGCCGTGGAGATGTCCAAGACCGTCATCGCCAAGGGCGCCGACCCGAAGGTGAAGACCCTCGCGGGCCGGATCGAGAAGGCCCAGGCCCCGGAGATCGAGAAGATGTCCGGCTGGCTGAAGGGCTGGGGCGAGTCCGTCCCGGGCGAGGATGACCACGGCATGGAGGGCGTGGACCAGGACAGGGGCGGAATGATGTCCGCGAAACAGATGGCCGACTACGGCAAGGCGTCCGGCAAGGACCTCGACGAGCAGTTCCTGACCTTGATGGTCGACCATCACAAGGGCGCGGTCACGATGGCCGAGGACGAGCAGAAGAACGGTGTGTCGCCCGACGCGAAGGCCCTGGCCGGCGCGATCATCAAGTCGCAGCAGGCCGAGATCGCCGAGATGGGCGACCTGCTCAAGTCCTGACCGGACGTCCCGACCGGTCCGGGTTTCCGGTTCCGGCCCCGGTTCCCGGCCGCCGCCTCACAGCGGCCGGGACCGTCCGCCTCCCGGCGGTCAGATCCAGGACTTGAACCAGATCCGGTCGTGCCAGGCGTCGAACGGGATCACCTGCGCGGACAGGATCGGATAGAAGTAGGCGAAGTTCGCCAGCACCACCAGCAGGAACGCGCCCGCCGCGGCCGCCCCGAGCACCCGGCGCGGTCCGGGCAGGCGGGACGGCCCGATGAGGTGGCCGAGCGCCAGCACCACAGCGATGATCATGAACGGGACCATCGGGGTGGCGTAGAACAGGAACATCGTCCGGTCGTCGAACGCCGACGGGAACCAGGTCAGCCAGCCGGCCGTGAAGCCGAGGATGGCGGCCCCGGCCCGCCAGTCGCGGGTCACCAGCCAGATCCCCAGCACGACGATCAGCGCGGCGATCGCGCCCCACCACAGCGCCGGGGTGCCGATGCCCAGGATCTCGCTGGAGCACTTGGACGCCCCGCAGCCCGACGGCTCGGTGTAGTAGAACGCCACCGGACGCCGCAGCACCGGCCAGTCCCACGGCCACGACTGGTACGGGTGGTGGTCGTGCAGGCCGTTGTGGAAGTGCAGCATCTCCTTGTGGTACTTCCACAGCTTCGGCATCGCCTCGAACGGCCGCCACAGCGGGTTCGACGACGGCGTCCCCCGGTCCCAGCCGCCCGAGGTGAAGATCCACCCCGACCAGGTGACCAGGTAGGTGACCAGCGCGACCCCCACGAGCTGGAAGAACGCCGGGACGGCGTCCAGCATCAGGGTGCCCGCCAGCGGCTCCCGCACCCCGGCCGCGCGCCGCGCGCCGTAGTCCCACAGGACGACCATCAGGCCGAACGCCGCGATGTAGAAGACGCCCGTCCACTTGGTCGCGACGGCCATGCCGAGGCAGAGCCCGGCGGCGATCCGCCAGCCGTGCAGGACGAACGGCCCGTACACCGACGTCTCGCCGCGCTCGATCAGGTCGGCGAGGCGCTGCCGGGACTTGTCCCGGTCGACCACCAGGCAGCCGAACCCGGCCAGGATCCAGAACATCACGAAGACGTCGAGCAGCGCGGCCCGCCCGGTCACGAACGACAGGCCGTCCAGCGCGAGCAGCAGGCCCGCGGCGCAGCCGAGCAGCGTCGACCCGGTCATCCGGCGGACGACCCGGGCCAGGATCAGCACCGCGAGCGTCCCGCACAGCGCGGGCATGAACCGCCAGCCGAACGGCGTGGCGCCGAACAGCCACTCGCCGATGGCGATCATCCACTTGCCCGCCGGAGGATGGACGACGAAACTGCCGCCGTCCGTCCAGATGTTGGCGTGCGGGTCGGCGATGAGCATCTTGTCGGCGTCCTTGACCGTCGTGTGCTCATAGCCGAACTTCAGCAGCGACAGCGCGTCCTTGGCGTAGTAGGTCTCGTCGAAGACCACCGCCTTGGGCGAGCCGAGCCGGTAGAAGCGGAGCAGCCCGGCGAGCGCGGTCACCAGCAGCGGGCCCAGCCAGCCGGCCAGGGCGCCGCCCGGGATCGGCGGGGCCAGCCAGTCGCGCAGCCTCGACGGGTACGCGGGCTGCGGCTCCGCCGGGGACTCGGCGGGCGTCAGGTCCGTCATCGCCATTCGACCATCGTAGGTGAGCCCCCGAGCCCAAACGTGGACCTTCCGGGCCGCGCCCAGCGTTCCCCCGGCCCTTCTCTCCCGCCGGACCCGCCGGGAGGGAAGGCCTCCACCCCCGCCGGGCGAGGCTCCGGACGCGCCCGGAGAGCAGGCCGCGGCGTCGGCGCGTCGCCGACCCGCGAGAATGGGGACATGACCACCGAGGCCCAGACGAACACCGGAACCCTCCTGCTGGCGGCGGCGCCGATCGGCCGCCCCGAGGACGCCTCGCGCCGCCTGCTCGCCGCGCTCGCGGACGTCCCGGTCGTCGCGGCCGAGGACACCCGGCGGCTGCGCCGGCTCGCCGCCGACCTCGGCGTGGAGATCACCGGCCGGGTCCTCGCGCACCACGAGCACAACGAGCGGGCCAGCGTGGACGGCCTGCTCGCCGAGCTCCTCGCCGGACGCGACGTCCTGGTGATCACCGACGCCGGGATGCCGGGCGTGTCGGACCCGGGCTACCGGCTCGTCCGCGCGGCCGTCGCCGAGGGCGTCCCGGTGACCGTGCTGCCCGGGCCGTCCGCCGTGACGACCGCCCTGGTGGTCTCCGGCCTGCCCACCGACCGGTTCTGCTTCGAGGGCTTCCCGCCGCGCAAGCAGGGCGAGCGCGCCCGCCGCCTCGCCTCGCTCGCGCACGAGCAGCGCACGATGGTCTTCTTCGAGTCGCCCCGCCGCCTCGCCGACAGCCTCGCCGCGATGGCCGAGGCGTTCGGCCCGGACCGTCCGGCCGCAGTCTGCCGGGAGCTGACCAAGACCTATGAGGAGGTGCGCCGCGGCCCCCTCGCCGACCTCACCGCCTGGGCGCAGGACGGCGTCCTCGGCGAGATCACCGTCGTCGTCGGCGGCGCCCCCGAGCGCGAGGGCCTCACCGAGCCCGCCGACCTCGCCGCCGCCGTCGCCGCCCGCACCGAAGCGGCGGGAGTGACCCGCAAAGAGGCGATCGCCGAGATCGCGAAAGAGAACGGTGTTCCGAAACGGGTCGTCTATGAGGCCGTCATCAACGCCACTGAATAGTCACCCGGCCGCCGAGCTGATCGAACAGTAGAATTATGGGTAATAAACACCTCGGGCTCCGGATCGGGAGAAGGATGGAACCCGCCTGAAAAGCGTTCACCGAGGGGGTGGGGATCGTGCACGACGCATGGTCGAACCACGAGGTCTGGGTGTACGAGTGCCAGAACTGCGACCGCACCTGGGACGAGGAGTTCGAGGTCCGGCACGTCGCGGACGGGCACGGTGGTGAGGCGGTCGCCTACGAGCACGACGGCCACTCCTGCACCACACCCTGGACCGAGCACCTGTGTCCCGACTGTCATCGCGCCCGCGTCCGGGCCTGGCCGGCCCCGTGGCGTCGCCACCGCGCCGTCCCCCCGACGCGCAAGGGCGACGACCTCGAGCTGGTCTTCCGGCTCCGCCGCCTGCACGCGTATTGATTGAGCCTCCGGCTCCGCGTCCTCGCCTGGCGGCTCGGACGCGGCCCGGATGCTCGTGCGAGCGCGGCATCGCTTCGCGATCAACCGCGCGGGGGCTCGCCTTCGGCGTTGCCCCCGCGCGGTTGTCAGCGCGCTCGCGCCGGTTGCGGTCGTCGCGGGGTTTTGGTTACGCAGGGTGCGCCTGTTCGCGTCACTTTGCGTGCGCGTTCTCTTGGGGTGAGAGCGGGGGGCGGCGGCGTTCAGGTTTTCGCCAGGTTATTTTTGCGTTCGCTCTTTTTGGGGAAGTTTTAAGTCGGCCTGTTTATTGTGCGGTCGCCGGCTCGGGCTTCTTCTTGCGCCAGAAGAGCGGGCTTGCGTATTTGGCCCTTGCCTCGGCGGTGAAGGCCATGCCCGCTGCCAGGGCGGCCAGGGGGACGGCCGGGAGGACGTAGCGGTAGTCGAACTCGGCGGTGGCGGCGGGGGCCAGCAGGAGGCCGATCGCGAGGACCCAGGGGAGCAGGGCGGGGCCGCCGAAGCGGCGCCAGAGGGGGACCATGCCGCCCAGGCCGATCATCAGCAGGACGCCCAGCATCGTGCCGCGCAGGTAGACGTGGTCCTGGTAGACGCGGATGACGTCGGAGAACGGGTGGGTGAGGCGGGTGCTCGCCGAGCCGTGCTCGTAGGCGTCGGCCTCCTCGGCGGCGGAGGCGCCGCTGCCCATCTGCCAGGTCGGGAGGGCGCGGGGGCGGGTGCCGAACTCGTACTGGGAGTAGGTGGCCTTGTCGGGGAAGACCGTCCGCTTCCAGTCGAAGACGCGGAAGAAGTCGTGCGCGACGGTCTTGGCGTAGTCGCCGGGCTGGGCCAGGATCGCGCGCTTGGCGTAGTCGTTGCCCAGGCGGTTCTTCTCCGGGTCCCAGCGGGTGCCGGTGTAGCGGTTGAGCGGGGACGCCTCGTTCCAGATGCCGTCCTGGGAGTTCGGCAGGCGGGTGTCCTTCTCGGTGCAGAGGATCATCTCCTCCACCGGCAGGTTCTTGATCTTGTGGCAGTCGGCGAACTTGTAGACCCGGGCGTACAGGAAGAACCCGTTGCTCTCGGTGATCGCGAACTTGCCCTCTTCGGCCTTGTACCAGGACATGTAGGCCACGACCGGGAGCGCGCAGGCGACGACCGTCGCGGCCAGCACCCGCCAGTTCATCCACCGGACGGCCATGTAGCCGAGCACGCCCACCAGCACCGGCAGGCCGACCGAGCGGGTCAGCCAGGAGATGCCGATGACCAGGCCGATCAGCGCCCCGACCCGCCAGGACGGACGGTCCTTCCAGAGCAGCAGCGTGACCGCCGCCAGGGTCAGGAAGGTGAACTGGACGTCCGACAGGACGAGCTGCTCCAGCTGGATCTGGTAGGCGTCCAGCAGCACCGGGGCGGCGGCGAGCGTGGCGCCCCAGTCGGGCAGGTTGAAGCGGTGCCGCAGCAGCGCGTAGACCATCACGCCCATGCCGAGGCCCATGAGGTGCTGGACGCCGACGACCAGGGCGAAGCTGTGGAAGGGCTTGAGGATCCACAGGAAGAAGGAGTAGCCGTCGGGCCGCAGCTGGTGCGGGTACGGGCTCATCGCGACGTGCAGGTAGTCGAAGCTGTCGTTGAAGAACATCGCGGGCCGGTAGCCGACCATCGCGATCCCGCGCAGCGCCGCGGCTATGACGAGGATCACAGTGAAAAGTGGGTTACGGCGGACCAGATTGGAGAAGAAGGTCCGCGCCCGGCGCAGCCGCCCTGCCGCGGAGACCCGCTGGTCATCGTCCGGAGCGCCCGCGTTCGCGGTCTCCTGTTCGGCGGCGTCGATCACCGCCTGGATCTCGGTCTCGGTGACGTCCTGCCCGGTCCCCGCCGCCGGCGCGTCCCCGTTCCCCAGAACCGGACCCTCCGGCACCCCGTCCACCGGGGGTTTCGCCATCGCGGCGCCTCCTGCCTTAGCTGCTGGACCGGACCCGGCGGATCCCCGTTCCCCCGCCTGCGTCACAGTGGCCCCACTTCTCTCGGGCAGTGGTGCCCGTATGCTTGTGGCCCTAGAGTGCCGCCGGCGGCCACGGCGGAGTGGGCCCTCGAGTTGCCGACAGGCAACACGATACGGGCGCTCTCGGACCTTGTGGCCCGCAACATCCGTCTCCGGCGGGCATCATGAACGATGACACGCCGTCCCGCGGAACACGTCGAGAGTAGTTGAAAGTGCCGCAGACGGTCACCAGGGGTAACGAAGGAGATCGCGTGGAACTCTCCGTAGTGATGCCATGTCTGAACGAGGCCGAGACCCTCGAGACCTGTATCCGCAAGACGCTGGCGTTCTTCGAGGAGCAGGGCATCGATGGCGAGGTCGTCATCGCGGACAACGGCAGCACCGACGGCAGTCAGCAGATCGCCCGTGAGGCCGGGGCCCGCGTGGTCCCGGTCGCCGACAAGGGCTACGGCAACGCCCTGATGGGCGGCATCCGCGCCGCCCGCGGCAAGTACGTGGCCATGGGCGACGCCGACGACTCGTACGACTTCGCCACCCTCGGGCCCTTCCTCGAGGACCTGCGCGACGGCGCCGACCTGGTCATGGGCAACCGCTTCCAGGGCGGGGTCGCCGAGGGCGCCATGCCGCCGCTGCACCGCTACCTGGGCAACCCGGTGCTGAGCTTCGTCGGCCGGCTGTTCTTCGGCAGCAAGGTCGGCGACTTCCACTGCGGGCTGCGCGCCTTCAACCGGCAGTCGATCCTGCGCCTCGGCCTGCAGACGGGCGGCATGGAGTTCGCCAGCGAGATGGTCGTCAAGGCCACCCTCGCCAAGCTCGACATCCGCGAGCGGCCGACCACGCTCTCGCAGGACGGACGGTCGCGTCCTCCGCACCTGAACACCTGGCGGGACGGCTGGCGTCATCTTCGCTTCCTCATGCTCTACAGTCCGCGCTGGCTGTTCCTGATCCCGGGTCTCGTCTTCATGACGCTCGGACTCGTCGCCGGGATCGCACTGGCGTTCGGTCCCGTCCGGATCGGCGACATCGCCTTCGACGTCGACACCCTCGTGGGCGCGGGCGCGGCGATGGTGATCGGCTTCCAAGCGGTGATCTTCGCCATCCTCACCAAGGTGTACGCGGCGCAGGAGGGCTTCCTGCCGACCGACAACCGGGTGCGCAAGCTGACGTCCTGGCTGAGCATGGAGAAGGGCCTGGTGATCGGCGGCCTGCTGGCCGTCGGGGGCCTGGCCGGCCTGGTCGCCTCGGTCATGCACTGGCGGGTCAACAACTTCGGTGAGCTCGACCCGCGGCACTCGCTGCGCATCGTCGTGCCGTCCGCGACCGCCCTGGTGATGAGCTTCCAGACGATCTTCGGTGCGATGTTCGTCTCCATCCTCGGCATCCGCCGCCGTCAGGCCCCGCCGCTGGTGGACGTCGCCGACGAGGCCGCCGGCGTCGTGGACGCCGCGGTCGAGAAGGTCGCCGTCGAGCGCAAGGCCGCCGAGAAGGCCGCCGAGGCGAACGCCGAGAAGGCGGTCGAGAAGGTCGGCGTCGCGGCGAAGGCCAAGCCCGCTGCGAAGGCCGGGGCGAAGGCGACCGCGAAGGCCGGCGAGGGCGCCGAGGTGTCCGCCGACGGGGAGAAGGGCGACCCGGAGAAGTCCGAGGCCTGACCCTCCGCGCCGCGCGCGGCACTCGACGCCGCGCGATCTCACACCCCTGACGAGCCCTGGGCCCATGGCCCGGGGCTCGTTCGCGTCCCGGAGATGACGGCCCGGTGACGGCCGGATGGACGATCGTCGCTTATGCCGAGAAGTTGCTGAGTGTTTCCTGGCCGAAGACGTCGCATTCGCGGTGTTGTGGCAGCCTGATGGGGCAATGGATCAACCGTTTGCGACCGTCCGCGCCAGGCCCCGGGTCCCATGCTGACCGACCCCGCCGCCGCGGCCGAGACCACTGCGAAGGCCGCGCGGCCGGAGGCGTCCAGGACGTCCGCCGACGCGGATGCCGGGCGTTCCGGAGGACGACGCTGGGGGCTGCTCCTCGTGGTGGCCTGGGTCGTCCAGGTCGCGGTCCGGCTGGCGTTCGCGAGCGGGCAGTCGATGCCGGTCGCCACACCGGACGAGACGGGCTACCTGTTCGCCGCGCGGGTCCTGACCGGCGGTCCGCCCGCCGACATGTCCTACGGCACGGTGTACCGGGGCGGCTATCCGGTGCTCCTGATGCCCGTGTTCGAGCTCGTCCACGACCCGGAGACGGTCTACCGGCTGTGCCTGGCGGTGAACGCGCTCATCGGGGCGCTGGTGCTGCCGCTGGGATACGTGCTTCTGCGGCGTTTCGGGCTCACCCCGGGACGGGCGTTCCTCTTCGCGAACGTCGTCGCGCTGCTGCCCGCCACCGTCTTCTACAGCGAGTTCGTGCTGACCGACGCCATCCTGCCTGTGGTGGTGCTGGGCTGGCTGCTCCTCGCGCACACGTGGTTCACCGGCGGGAGCCCGCGTGTCCAGGCCGCCGCGGCGGTGGGTGCCTCGCTGCTGGCCGGGTACGCGTGCGCCGCGCACTCGCGCGGGATCGTGATCATCGCCGTCCACGCCGTTCTGCTCCTGGTGGCGGCCGTGCTGCGGTGGCGTCCCTTCTGGCAGACGGCGCTCGCGGCGCTGGTGCTGGGCGCGCTCTTCCTCGCCGGGAGCAGGCTGAACGACCATCTCTTCGAGGTGCTCTACCCGAACGGCGACAACGATCTCGCGGGCAACCTGCGCCAGCGGCTGACCGGCGCGGACGGGCTCGCCTGGACGTTCTCGCTGGCCGTCGGGCAGCTGTGGTACCTGATCGTCGGGACGGGCGGCCTGGCCGGGATCGGGCTGCTCGGCTGCGGTTCCCTGGCCTTCCGGCGCGGCACCGAGGCCCGGCTGCGGATGCTGGCGCTGGGCGTCCTGGCGTCCATCGCGGGGATCGCGATCGCGACGTCCGCGGCGCTGCCCGACGAGATCCGCGTGGGGAACTACGTGTACGGGCGCTACCTGGCCTGCTTCGCGCCGCTGCTGGTCGGGGCCGGGATCGCGGTGCTCGTCCGGGCGTCCCGGCGGACGCTGGCGTTCGCGGTGGGCGGGACGGCCGCGCTCACGGCCGTGTCCGGCGCGGCCGTCTTCCTGTACGCGGGCGACCGCCTGGCCAAGTACGTCTTCACGCCGTTCGACTTCCCCGAGACGTCCTTCCTGACCCTGGACTGGCAGCGGTTCCACCTGTGGCGGGCCACGGCCGCCGGGCTGCTGCTGCTCCTGCTGACCGTCCTTGTGGTGTGGGCGCTGCGCGGGCGGAAGGCCATGATCGTCCTCGCTGGGACGCTGGTCGCGGTCGAGCTCGGCATGACCGGGACGGCCACCGCGGAGATCTCCCGGCCGCTCGTCCGCGAGTTCACCCCGATCGCCCGGCTGGACGGCCTGGCCGCGCCGCACGAGCGGGTCGCGGTGGACTGGCAGGTCCCGTGGAAGCTCCGGCTGCCGATGATCTACGACGTCTGGTGGCACAGGACCGTCGAGTTCGACGGGAAACGACACAAGCCGCCCGCGGGCCGCGCCGACCTGATCATCATGGGCTGGACGGGGAAGACCCCGCCGGAGAGGTCCTGGCGGCGCGGGACGCCCCCGGCGGGCTGGCACATCGTCACGACCCGGACCAGCCCCGACGGCGGCTGGGTGGCCTGGCGCCACGGCTGACGCCCCGTCCGGCCTGGATCAGTGGAGGTCCGAGCGGTCCGGCGGGGTGATGACCGGCGGGGTCCGGCCCAGCGTGGACGGGTGGTCCCAGACCTGCAGGACGCCGTCGGACGACTTCCAGAGCCGCTGCCACCCCTTCGTCTGCGTGGGCCGCCAGCCGCCCAGGACCTGCGACTCCTGGCCGCGCCAGCGCGTCCACAGGACGGGGGCGCTGAACGCCTCGACCGGCAGGCTGTAGTGGTCGTGGGGCCACGACTCGATCCGCCCGTCCCAGGTCCTCTTCCCCCAGGGGTCGCGGACGTAGAAGGTCAGCGTCTGGGCGAGCCGCCGGTCGGAGTAGATCGTCGTGATGTCGTTCCGTCCGCGCAGCCAGGTCCGCAGCTCGTTCCAGGCGGTGTCGCGCGGCAGGTCCGGGACGGCCCGGACGCACACGACCACGTACGCGGCGGCCACCGCGACCGCGACGACCGCGGCGGACGGCCCGAGGCGGCGCCTGGAACGATCCGGGACACGCCGCCAGAACAGGGCGATCGTGCCGAACCCGGCCGCCAGGATCGCGGGGAGCACGGCGTCCCAGTAGCGGGGCAGCCAGGCGCGGAGCGAGATCGACTTCGGGTCCAGAACCCCGGAGAGCAGCGTGATCGGGACGGCGAGGGCCAGGAACCAGACGAGCGCGAGCAGCAGCCGCCGGTCCCGCGTGACCAGCCAGCCGACCACCCCGAGCGCGATCGCGACGATGAAGACCGAACCGAGCGCGCTCCAGTCGTGGAAGGCGCGGGTGAACGACTCGGCTGCCAGTTTCCGCGTCACGTGGTCGCGGGACAGGCCGCCGTGCTCGGCCGCCGAGATCAGCCCGGCGAGCGGATTGCCCCAGACGATCTGGTTGTGGACGAGGTCGGCCGCCAGGATCACGGCCATCGGGATCCCGACCGTGACGTTGCGCCGCCACGGGATCCGCAGCAGGACGAGGAAGATCGGGATGGCGACGAACATGAACGCCACGAACTCGCGGCTCAGGAACGCCAGCCCGTAGAAGGCGCCCGCGGTGAGAAGCCAGCGCGTCTGGGCGCGTCCCGTCCGCCGGGACGAGGTGACCAGAGCGGCCATGCCGAGCGAGAACAGGCCCGCGCCGGGCATGTCCGGCAGCATCACGCCGGTGGACCAGCCGAGCTCGTGCCCGAACGGGTTGGTCATCGTGAACAGCGGGTTCACCAGGATGACCAGCACGGACGCCAGCCCCGCCAGGTTCCCGAACAGCGACCGGACGGCCAGGAAGCAGCCGACGAGGAACAGCGCCACGCCGAGCGCCGTGACCGTGAAGTAGGCGATCTGCCCCGGCCCGAGCACCTCCTGCGCCAGCCGGGCGGGCAGCACCAGCCCGACCCGCGTCACCTGGTGCGGGACCTCGGAGAACGGCCACTGCTCAAGGGGGACGTTCGGCCAGTCGCGGGCCGCGAGCCACACGTAGTACGGGTCGAAGTACAACGGCGGGACCATCAGGACGTACTGGAGGCCCACCCCGCAGGCCGCGACCAGGGCGATCAGGGCCAGCACCAGCCGGTGCCGCCGCAGCCAGCCCCCCGCGCGCGCCCGGGGAGTGTCGGCCGGGGCCCCAGAGACGGCCGTGGGGGCCGTTTCCGCGTCTACCAAAACCCTGCTCCGCTCCAGCATCTCCGCACGTCATCGGCCAGTTCTGCAGGGTAGCGGGACCCCGCCGCCGAGGGCCCGCGACGACGCCGAACCGTCAGTGACCTTTCAGCAAGCGTCCGCCCCTCTGTGATCAGGCGTTCGGAATCGGTCATCCACAGGCGGGGATATCCGTTCGGACGGCCCGACCGGGCCCTCTACCCTTGAACCATGTCCTCGTCGAGCCGACACATCCTCACCGCGCCCGCCTGGCCGTACGCCAACGGGCCCCGCCACCTCGGGCACGTCTCCGGTTTCGCGCTGCCCGCCGACATGTTCAGCCGCTACCAGCGGATGGCGGGCAACCAGGTCCTCATGGTGAGCGGCACCGACGAGCACGGCACGCCGATCCAGGTCCAGGCCGACAAGGAGGGCGTGACCCCCCGCGAGCTGGCCGACCGCTACAACCTCGCCATCGCCGAGGACCTCCGCGGCCTCGGCATGAGCTACGACCTGTTCACCCGGACGAGCACGCGCAACCACTACGCGGTCGTCCAGGAGGTCTTCAAGGGCCTGTACGACAACGGGTACATCTTCCCCAAGACCACGATGGGCGCGATCTCGCCGTCCACCGGCCGCACCCTGCCCGACCGCTACATCGAGGGCACCTGCCCGATCTGCGGCTACGACGGCGCGCGCGGCGACCAGTGCGACAACTGCGGCAACCAGCTCGACCCGATCGACCTGATCAACCCGGTGTCGCGCATCAACGGCGAGACCCCGAAGTTCGTGGAGACCGAGCACTTCATGCTCGACCTCCCGGCCTTCACCGAGGTCCTCGGCCGGTACCTGAAGTCCAAGCAGGGCCAGTGGCGGCCGAACGTGCTGAAGTTCGCCCTCAACCTGCTGGACGACCTGCAGCCGCGCGCGATCTCCCGCGACCTCGACTGGGGCGTGCCCATCCCGCTGGACGGCTGGCGCGAGAACCCCTCCAAGAAGCTGTACGTCTGGTTCGACGCCGTCATCGGCTACTTCTCGGCCTCGGTCGAGTGGGCCCGCCGCTCCGGCGACCCCGAGGCGTGGCGCGCCTGGTGGCAGGACCCGGACGCCCTGTCCTACTACTTCATGGGCAAGGACAACATCGTCTTCCACGCCGAGATCTGGCCGGCGATCCTGATGGGCTACAACGGCCAGGGCGACAAGGGCGGCACGCCCGGCTCGCTCGGCGCGCTGAACGTGCCCACCGAGGTCGTGTCCTCGGAGTTCCTGACGATGGAGGGCCGCAAGTTCTCCTCGTCCCGCCAGGTCGTCATCTACGTGAAGGACTTCCTCGAGCGGTACGACGTCGACGCGCTGCGGTACTACATCGCGGTCGCCGGGCCGGAGAACAACGACACCGACTTCACCTGGTCGGGGTTCGTCCGCCGCAACAACGACGAGCTGGTCGCGGCCTGGGGCAACCTGGTCAACCGGTCGGTGAACATGGCCGCCAAGAACTACGGCGCCATCCCCGAGGCGGGCGACCTGAACGACACCGACCGGGCGCTGCTCGCGCGCAGCCGCGAGGCGTTCGGCAAGGTCGGCGCCGAGCTCGAGCGGTCCCGGTTCAAGAACGGCATCACCGAGGCGCTCGAGGTCGTCCGCGACGCCAACCGGTACCTGTCCGACCAGGCCCCCTGGAAGCTCAAGGACGACCCGGCCCGCGTCCAGTCGATCCTGCACACCGCGCTGCAGGTGGTCGACGACGCCAAGACGCTGCTCACCCCGTTCCTGCCGTCCTCGTCGCAGAAGGTGCACGAGATGCTCGGCGGCGACGGCGTGTGGGCCGCGCAGCCGCGGCTGGAGACCGTCTCGGAGGACGGCGGCCCCGACTACCCGATCCTGACCGGCGACTACACCGTCGAGAAGGCCGTCTGGGAGTCGCGTCCGATCACCCCGGGCGTGCCGCTGACCAAGCCGACCCCGCTGTTCACCAAGCTGGACGACTCGGTCGTCACCGAGGAGCTGGCCCGGCTGGAGGGCGAGTGAGCGGGGGAGCGGGCGGGAACGGCGAGGCCGCCCGCCCGTTCCCGCCGCTGCCCGACCGGTTGCCGGTGGACGTCTTCGACAGCCACTGCCACCTCGACCTGGTCGGGCTGCCCGTCCAGGAGCAGGTCGCGTCCGCGAAGGCGGCGGGCATCGCCCGGATCGTCACGATCGGGGTCGACCTGCCGTCCTCGCGGCTGTGCGCCGACACCGCCGACGAGTTCGACGACGTGTACGCGGGCGTGGCGATCCATCCCAACGACACGACCGGCATCACCGACGCGGTCCTCGACGACATCGCCGACCTGGCGCGGCGTCCCAAGGTCCGCGCGATCGGTGAGACCGGGCTCGACTACTATCGCGACTGGGCCCCCAAGGAGGACCAGCACCGCTCGTTCCGCGCGCACATCGAGATCGCCAAGCGCAGCGGCAAGGCCCTGGTGATCCACGACCGCGACGCGCACGACGACGTCCTGCGCGTCCTGGACGAGGAGGGCGCGCCCGAGAAGACGGTGTTCCACTGCTTCTCCGGCGACGCCGCGATGGCCGAGATCTGCGCCGAGCGCGGCTACGTGATGAGCTTCGCGGGCAACATCACCTTCAAGAACGCCCAGTCCCTGCGGGACGCCCTGATGGTCGCGCCCCTCGAGCTGATCCTGGTCGAGACCGACGCCCCGTTCCTCACCCCCGTCCCGAACCGGGGCAAGCCGAACGCGTCCTACCTGATCCCGCACACGGTCCGCTTCATGGCCGACTACAAGGGCGTCCGGCTGGAAGACCTCTGCCACGCCATCGCCGCCAACGGCGAACGCGTCTTCGGCCCCTGGTAGCCCCGAAGAGCCGACAGGCACCCCAGGTCTTCACCGCTGGGCTCAGCGCTTCTGGGAGGCGCGCCACGCGGCGGCGGCGTCCTTCTTCCGGCGGTCCAGGACGAGCATGACCAGGACGCCGAGGCAGGCGGCGATCCCGAGGCCGAAGCCGGCGGTCGCGGGCGGGACGTGCCGTGCCCACCCGTGCCCGTAGGGCCCGAACGGGCCGAGGCGGATCGTGATGTCGTGGCCGTAGTCGTGCTCGTCCACGTTGTAGATCTCGCCCTCGCCGGGGGAGCCGTCCGACGCGACCCACGCGCCGGTGCAGGTCGTGTTGTGGACGCGGCCGGTGTGCGTGCGATGGCAGGACAGGACGCGCGCGGTGGCCTTCTCGCCTGCCAGCACCGTGTACCCGACCGCGACGGGCCAGACGGCGCACGCCAGGGCGGCCACGTAGAGGATCACCGCGGCCCGAGAACGCAGCGCGCGCATGAGGCTCCTCAGGACGTCCGCAATCGGATGAGAACGAAGGCTACCGCCACGACAGTGGAGAGGTTTTGGGGATTTCGGTCTGGAATGTGGGGTGATGTTCCGGGCTAGTGGTGGCGTGTGGGGCGATGGTGGCGCTAGGTTCTCGCCCATCGGGACGGCACCCCCCCCAAGGCCGTGCCGGACGCCCCCCTCAGAGCCGTCCGGACGCGGCGACCCCTCGAACGACCGTCCCGCCCCCCGGAGGAGATCCTCGTGCGCCGTCCCTCGAGTCTCGTCGTGCCCTTGGCCGCCGTCACCCTGCTCGCCGCCGCGTGCGGCGGAGGAGGCGGGTCGAAGGCCGCTCCGCCCGCGAAGGCCGCGGCGGGGGACAACGCCGCGTCGCCGTCCGGGCCGCCGCCGAAGAAGATCGTGATCATGGTGGACACGGCCCGCACCGAGGTCATGACGACCGGGCAGACCGTCCAGCAGGTGCTGGACCAGGCGCATATCGCGCTGGGGCGGTTCGACCTGGTGAATCCGGCGAAGACGGCCGCTCCCGAGAACACGATCAAGGTGACGCGGCTGCTGTCGAAGCCGCAGACGAAGACCGTCACGACGGATCCGCCGACGGTGAAGAAGAAGATGTCGTCGCTGGCGCCGTTCAGCCAGAAGGAGCTGCGGAAGGGCAAGCCGGAGATCAAGATCGTCCAGACCGCGTGGGTGAAGCGGAAGGGCAAGAAGGTCAAGGCCGTGATCTTCCAGAAGTTGAAGCAGAAGGCCGTCCCGCGGATCCTCGGCGTCGGGCCGGAGAGCGGCGGGGGCGGGGACGCGGCCAAGCTGAACTGGGCGGGACTGGCCAAATGCGAGTCCGGCGGCAACCCGCGCTCGGTCAACCCGGCCGGGTACTACGGGCTCTACCAGTTCTCCCTCCCGTCCTGGGCGTCGGTGGGCGGCTCGGGCAAGCCGAGCGACGCGCCGGCCGCCGAGCAGACCTACCGCGCGCAGCTGCTCTACAAGCGCGTGGGCGGCCGCTGGCAGGGCCAGTGGCCGAACTGCGGGCACTTCCTGTTCTCCTGAGCGCCGGAGCATCCCCGGGCACCTGGAAGACTTGGGGACGTGGGGGAATCTCAGGGACTTCTCGGCCCGGCCGACATTCGCGAGCTGGCGGGGGCGCTCGGCATCCGGCCGACCAAGACGCTCGGCCAGAACTTCGTCATCGACGCCAACACCGTCCGGCGGATCGTCCGGTCGGCGGAGCTGGCGCCGGACGACGTGGTGGTCGAGGTCGGGCCGGGCCTCGGCTCGCTGACGCTGGCGCTGCTGCCGGAGGTCCGGCGCGTGGTGGCCGTCGAGATCGACGCGGCGCTCGCCCGCGCGCTGCCGATCACCGTCGCGGCGCGTGAGCCGGATCTCGCGGACCGGCTGGAGGTCGTCCACCGGGACGCGTTGAAGATCACAGAACTGCCGGGGCCGGAGCCGACCGCGCTGGTCGCGAACCTGCCCTACAACGTGGCCGTCCCGGTCGTCCTGCACCTGCTGGAGAAGCTGCCGTCGCTGCGGCGGGTGCTGGTCATGGTGCAGGCCGAGGTCGCCGACCGGATGACCGCCGCCCCCGGCGGAAAGATCTACGGCGTGCCGTCGGTGAAGCTGGCCTGGTACGGGGACGCCCGCCGGGCCGGTCCGGTCGGCCGCGCCGTTTTCTGGCCGGCTCCGAACGTGGACTCCGGGCTGGTCGCCTTCACCCGGACGTCCCCGCCGGAGACCACCGCCTCCCGCAAGGAGGTGTTCGCCGTGGTGGACGCGGCGTTCGCCCAGCGCCGCAAGACGCTGCGGGCCGCGCTGGCGGGCTGGGCGGGCTCCGCCCCGGCCGCCGAGGAGGCCCTGCGCGCCGCCGGAGTCGACCCGAAGACCCGGGGCGAGCAGCTCGACGTGGCCGCGTTCGCCCGCATCGCCCAGTATCGTCCTGTGGGCGAGACGCGCGGCCAGGGGCGCTCGCCGGAACCGGAAGAGGCGGAGGACCATGCTGAGCGCGCGGGTGACGGGGGCCTACCGGGCGGTGCGGGCACGTGACCGCGTCCTGACGGGGACGGCGGTCGCGGCGGTGCTCGCGCTGGCCGCGGCGGGTTGCTCGGACGGAGCCCGCGCCACACCGCGGATCACCACCACGGTCAAGCAGGGCGTCGCGCCGACCCCGCCGCAGCGCGGGGCCTACTTCGGCGCCTGGGTCTCCCCGGACGAGCGCACCGCGCTCCCCAGCGGCGCCCCGAGCCCGACGAAGTCGGCGACGGCCAGCCCGGACGAGTCGTCCTCGTCCACGGCGTCGATCACCGCGCTGGAGGGTTTCGAGCAGCAGCTCGGCCGCAAGCTGGACATCGCGCAGAGCTACCACGGCTGGAAGGCCGACTTCCCGGACGACGCCGACAAGGCCGTCCTGGCCAGTGACCGGTACCTGCTGCTGAGCTGGTCGTCCGGGGACACCAAGCAGATCCTCGAGGGCAAATTCGACGACATGGTCCGGCAGCGCGCCCGGGCCCTGAAGGCGGCCCGCAAGCCGGTGTTCCTGCGCTGGCAGCGGGACATGGACCGGGCCGCCGCGGCCAAGATCCACGAGCCGGTGGACTACGTCGCGGCCTGGAAGCACCTGCGGCTGATCTTCAACGAGGAGAAGGTCGACAACGTCGCGTGGGTCTGGTGCCCGTCCGCGCGGGGCTTCCCCGACGTCGCGCCCGACTACTACCCGGGCGACGACGAGGTGGACTGGGTCTGCGCCGACGTCTACCCCGGCGCCGACTACGAGTACCGCGACCTGTCCGAGGCGGCCCGCAAGTTCCTGGAGTGGGCGCAGCACCACCCGCGCCCGGTCATGATCGGCGAGTTCGGCGTCCCGGCGTCCTACGGCTCGCGGCGGGCCGAGTGGCTGCGCAACGCCAGCAAGTACCTGCAGGAGCACCCGCAGGTGAAGGCCGTCGCCTACTACGACTCCGACGAGGACGCGAGCGAGCCGCGCGACCAGGCGCACCGGTTCTCGGTCTCCGGCGACAAGCGGGCCGTCTCGGCGCTCCGCGAGCTGGCGACCATGCCGTTCTTCAACCCCCGCAACCTCCCCGTCACCCCCGGCTCCTGAAAGGCCCCGGGTTCCGGGGCCTGACGGCTCGGGGCGGGTCGCGCTTACCGTACGCTCGGTAAGCGTGACTCCAGTGACGGTGCGCGTCCCCGCGAAGGTGAACCTCCAGCTCGGCGTCGGGCCCCTCCGCGACGACGGCTACCACGACCTGGTCAACGTCTTCCACGCCGTGTCGCTGTTCGACGAGGTGACGGCCCTCCCCGCGGACGCGCCGGTGGTGACGGTCGAGGCCGCCCCGGACGCGCAGGTCGCGATCGAGGACGTCCCGGTCGACGGCGACAACCTGGCCCTGCGCGCCGCCCGGCTGCTGGCCGAGAGCCTCGGCGTCGAGCCGAACGTGGAGCTGCGCATCCGCAAGGCGATCCCGGTCGCGGGCGGCATGGCCGGCGGCAGCGCCGACGCCGCCGCGGCCCTGCTGGCCTGCGCCCGGCTCTGGAAGGCCGACCTCGCCCTCCCGACCCTGCCGGACCTGGCCGCCAAGATCGGCAGTGATGTGCCGTTCGCGCTGCTCGGCGACACCGCGATCGGCCTCGGCCGGGGCGAGCGGCTCACGCCGGTCGAGACGTCCGGCACGTTCCACTGGGTGTTCGCGACGGCGGACGGCGGCCTGTCCACCCCGGCCGTCTACGGCGAGTGCGACCGGATGCGCGCGGCGCTGGACGAGCCGGTGCCATGGCCGCAGCCGTCCGAGGCGCTGATGAAGGCCCTGGCGGCCGGGGACGCCCGAGCCCTGGGCGCGGCCCTGACCAACGATCTCCAGCCCGCCGCGCTGATGCTGCGCCCCTCGCTGCGCCGCACCCTGGACGCGGGCCGGGAGCTGGGCGCGATCGGCTCGCTGGTCTCCGGATCCGGCCCGACCACGGCGTTCCTCGCCGAGTCGTCCGGCCATGCGGCCGACCTGGCCGCCGCGCTCGCCCAGACGGGCGTGGCCCGGCAGGTCGTCCGCGCGCACGGTCCCGTTCCCGGCGCGACGGTAGTCTGAGACCGCCGTGAATCTGATCAATGTTGAGAACATCAGCAAGTCGTACGGACCGTCCCCGCTTCTGAGCGGGGTGTCCCTGGGCCTGGACGAGGGCGACCGGATCGGCGTCGTCGGACGCAACGGGGGCGGCAAGTCCACCCTGGTCGCGATCCTCGCCCGCCTTCTGGAGCCGGACGACGGCCGCGTCACCCACACCCGTGGTCTCCGCATGGGCTACCTCACCCAGCGCGACGAGTTCCCGGAGGGCGCGACCGTCAGCTCCATGGTGCTGGGCGACCGGGCCGAGCACGAGTGGGCGGGCGACATGCGGGTCCGGGAGATCCTCTCCGGCCTGCTGTCGGACCTGCCGCTCGACGCCCCGATCGCCGGGATGTCCGGCGGTGAGCGCCGCCGGGTGGCCCTCGCGCGCCTGCTGGTCCCCGAGTCCGACCTGTTCGTCCTGGACGAGCCGACCAACCACCTGGACATCGAGGCGATCGCCTGGCTGGCCCGGCACCTGAAGGAGCGCCGGGTCGCGCTGCTGGTCGTCACCCACGACCGCTGGTTCCTGGACGAGGTCACCGACCGCACCTGGGAGGTCGTGGACGGCAAGGTCGAGCGGTACGAGGGCGGTTACTCGGCGTTCGTCCTGGCGAAGGCCGAGCGCTCCCGGATCGCCGCCGCGACCGAGGCCAAGCGGCAGAACCTGCTGCGCAAGGAGCTGGCGTGGCTGCGCCGCGGCCCGCAGGCCCGCACGTCCAAGCCCAAGTTCCGGGTGGACGCCGCGCAGGCGCTGATCGCCGACGAGCCGCCGCTCCGCGACACCGTCGAGCTGACCAAGTTCGCGACCGCCCGCCTCGGCAAGACCGTCTTCGACCTCGAGGACGTGACGGTCACGGTCGGCGGCAACGACATCTTCGAGCGGCTGACCTGGCAGCTCGGGCCCGGCGACCGGCTCGGCCTGGTCGGCGTGAACGGCAGCGGCAAGTCGACGCTCCTGCGCCTGCTGGACGGCGACGTCCAGCCCGCGTCCGGCAAGGTCGTCCGCGGGAAGACCGTCCAGCTGGCGCACCTTTCCCAGAACCTGGACGAGCTCGACCCGTCCCGGCGCGTCCTGGAGTCGGTCGAGGAGATCAAGCGCCGGATCACCGTCGGCAAGCGCGAGTGGACGGCGTCCCAGCTGCTGGAGCGCCTCGGCTTCCGCGGCGACCGGCAGTGGACGCCGGTCGGCGACCTGTCCGGCGGCGAGCGCCGCCGCCTGCAGGTCCTGCGCCTGCTGATGGGCGAGCCGAACGTCCTGCTGCTGGACGAGCCGACCAACGACCTCGACATCGAGACCCTCACCGAGCTCGAGGACATCCTCGACGGCTGGCCGGGCACCCTCGTCGTCGTCAGCCACGACCGGTACTTCCTGGAGCGCGTCACCGACCACGTGGTCGCCCTCCTGGGCAACGGCAGGATCTCGTTCCTGCCGGGCGGCATCGACGAGTACCTCGACCGGCGCGCGTCCGGCGGGGCGACCACCAAGACCGCCGAGGCCGTCCGCGCCGCGGCCGCGGCCGCGCAGGCGCCCCAGCCCGCCGCCAAGCCCAAGAGCAGCAGCCAGGACTGGAAGGCCCGCAAGGAGCTCGACCGCCTGGAACGCCGCCTCGACAAGCTGGCCAAGCAGCAGGCCGCCCTGCACGAGAAGCTCGCCGAGCACGCCACCGACTACGGCAGGCTCCAGGAGCTCGACGCCGAGCTCAAGGCCCTCCAGACCGAAGCCGCCGAAGTCGAGGAAGAGTGGCTCATGCTCGCCGAGGACGTCGAATAACCGGACATTAAGGCATTCCTGAGTCGCAACAGGGCCGCCTCCCCTAGCGTCGACCCCATGGCACCTAGCATGGGACTCATGGCTGAGCGTGTGCTGCCCGAGGGCGACGACCACCAGGTGATCCGTCTCGGCGGCGAGTCCGCCGTCATCGTCCCCCTGGAGGAGTACCGGCGGCTGCGCAAGAACGCGATCCAGACGGAACGGCGGAGGGGGCGCGGCGAGGTCATCCGCATGAGCGCGGAGGAGTTCGTCGAGGGTTCGAACCTTCCCGACGGCGTCCGCGAGGAACTGCTCACGGAGATCGCCGACGGGCGGGCGGCCCGGGCCGAGGCGGACTCCTAGTGTCCTACTACGTTGAGTGGGAGCGGCTGGCCCATCAGGCTTACGAGCAGCTCTCCAAAGCAGCGCAGGCCGAGGTCGCCCGGGCCGTCATCGCCATCATGCGCGAGGGCGTTCCCGACTCCGCGACGCCGGACGGCGAAGGCTCCTGGCACCTCCGGGCGGGCGATCACGTGATCGGCTTCACGATCAGCGACGATCTGGACGTCTATCTGTACGAGATCGAGCGGGCCTAGCGGTCAGTCCTGGTCGGTGTCGAAGGGCACCAGGAGGGTGCGCAGCAGCCCGCCGAGGGTTTCGCGGTCGGCGGTGCTGAGCCCGTCCAGGAACTCGTGCTCGCGTTCCAGCAGGGCCGAGAAGGCGGCGTCCACACGGGTGCGGCCCGCGTCGGTCAGCCGGACGAGCACGCCGCGCTTGTCGGCCGGGTCCGGATGGCGTTCGACCAGGCCGGCGGCCGTGAGGCGGTCGATCCGGTTGGTCATGGTGCCCGAGGTGACCAGGGTGGCGCGCAGCAGGCGGCCGGGGGAGAGCTCGTAGGGCGCTCCGGCGCGGCGGAGCGCGGTGAGGACGTCGAACTCCCACGACTCCAGGTCGTGTTCGGCGAACACGGCGCGGCGGGCGCGGTCCAGGTGGCGGGCCAGGCGGGAGACCCGGCTCAGGACCAGCAGGGGGGAGACGTCGAGGTCCGGGCGCTCGGTGTGCCAGGACTCGACGAGCCGATCGACCTCGTCGTGCATGAGGTCACCCTACCTGTCTTGATATCGAGACGACTTTCTTGACATCAAGATAGCGGCGGGGCATCATCTGTCTTGATGTCGAGAGATATGCGTCGCCCGCCCGCGGCCGTCTGGGACCCCGAGCAGTACGGGGCCTTCGGCGGCGAACGCGGCAGGGCGTTCTTCGAGCTGGTCGCGCGTGCCGGGCTGGAGCGCCCGGGCTACGTGGTCGATCTCGGCTGCGGTCCGGGCGAGCTGACCGCCGCCCTGGCGGCCCGCTGGCCGGACGCCGTGATCGACGGCTACGACAGCTCCCTGGAGATGATCCAGGCCGCTCGCGCGCACGAGATCCCCGGACGGCTCGCCTTCGGCGTCTGGGACGTCGCGGACTGGCGTCCGGAGCGTCCGGTCGACCTGATCGTCGCCAACGCCGTCCTGCACTGGGTCCCGGAGCACGCGGAGCTGTTCCCGCGCTGGCTGGACGCGCTGACCGGCGGCGGCGTCCTCGCCTTCCAGGTGCCGGGCAACTTCGGCGCCCCGAGCCACGTCCTGCTGCGCGAGCTGTGCGAGTCGCCGCGCTGGCGCGACCGGCTCGGCGGGATCGTCCGGCCCGACCCGGTCCTCGACGCGTCGGGCTACCTCGACGTCCTGGCCCGGCTCGGCTGCCGCGTGGACGCCTGGGAGACCACCTACTCGCAGGTGCTCCAGGGCGACGACCCGGTGCTGGAGTGGGTCAAGGGGACGGCGCTGCGGCCCGTCCTGACCGCCCTGAGCCCGTCCGACGCGGACGGGTTCGCCCGCGAGTACCGGGACCTGCTCCGCGAGGCGTACCCGCGGACCCCCTACGGAACGGTGTTCCCCTTCCGGCGCATCTTCGTGGTCGCCGCGAAGCGCGCCGATCCCTAGAGCAGGATGCCGTCCGCCGGACGGGGGAAGCGATTCCGTTCCCCTGCGGTGCGTCACCCCGTACGGCGGACGGCGTCCCATACCTTCCAGGGAGAACCCCATGGCCATCAAGGGCTACCACCATGTCCAGATCGCGGCTCCGGCCGGATCCGAGGACGCCATGCGCGCCTTCTACGCCGGGGTGCTGGGGTTCACCGAGATCCCGAAGCCCGAGGAGCTCGCCAAGCGCGGCGGCGCCTGGTTCCGGGGTCCCGGACTGGAGCTGCACGTCGGCGCCGACCCGGAGTTCCGCGCGCCGAAGAAGGCCCATCCCGCCTTCCTCGTGGACGACCTGGACGCGCTGGCGGACGTCCTCCGCGCGGCCGGTCACGAGGTGATCCCGGACGGCCTGTTCCCCGGCTACCGGCGCTTCTACGCCACCGACCCCGCCGGCAACCGGCTGGAGTTCCTCCAACCCGCGTGACGGCCGGACGGGCGTGATGCCGCGGAGCATGAGCGCGTTCCTCCGGTCCGCGTGACGGCCGGACGGTGCATGGCAAAGAAAAAGTAAAGGGCGGCTCCCGCGTGGTGCGGGGCCGCCCTTTCGTCTGGGGCGCGCCTCAGTGGGTGGCCGCGGGGTCGAGGAAGGGGTCGCTGACGATCTCGGCCTCTGTCGAGGTCTCGGTCGCGGTCTCGTCCGTCTCCGGCGGGACGCCCTCGTCGTCGGAGCCGTCCTCGCGGCGGGCCCTGCGCTGGGCCTTCTCGGCCTTCGCGGCGGCCTTCTCCTCGGCGCGTCCGGCCTTCGCCTCGGCCTTGTCGGCCTTGGCCCTGGCCTTCTCCCGCAGCCTCTCGATCCGCTCCTGCTCCTTGCGGCGCTGCCTCGGGTCGAGGAAGGGGCGCGGTTCGAGGCCGGACAGGCCGTTCCAGGCGAGGTTGACGATGTGGGCGGCGACCTCCTCGCGGCCGGGCTTGCGCACGTCCAGCCACCACTGGCCGGTCAGCGCGACCATCCCGACGAGCGACTGCGCGTACATGGGCGCGGCCTTGTCGTCGTAGCCGTGGCGCTTGAACTCCTGCGCGAGGATGTGCTCGACCTCACCGGCGATCTCGCTCAGCAGGCTCGCGTAGGAGCCGGTGCCGGTGCCGCCGTGCGAGTCCCGCACCAGGATGCGGAACCCGTCGGGGCTCTCCTCGATGTACTCGAGCAGCCCGAGGGCGGCCTTCTCCAGCTTCGAGCGGTAGTGGACCGCCGAGTTCAGGGCGTCGGTCACCAGGGCGAGCAGCCGCTCGAACTCGCGGTCCACGACGACCGCGTACAGGCCCTCCTTGCCGCCGAAGTGCTCGTACACCACGGGCTTGGAGACCCCCGCCGCGGCGGCGATCTCCTCCACCGAGGTGCCGTCCAGGCCCCGCTCGGCGAACAGCGTCCGTCCGATCGTGAGGAGCTGCTCGCGTCTTTCCTTGCCGGTCATGCGCTTCCTGCGCGACCTTGGGGCGGGTTCAGTCACGTCGTCAATTGTGACGGTCACGCGGCCCTCTCGCCGCCCGGGGCGGCATCCGCGACCGTTTCGGCGATCGCGGAGCGGTCCAGGCGGCGGGAGGCGAGGCGCTCGGCGTTGGGCCAGCGGACGTTCGTCGCCCAGCCCAGCCTCTCGAACGCCCAGATGATCCGGGCGCTGATGTCGATCTGGCCCTTGAGGACGCCGTGCCGCGCGCACGTCGGGTCGGAGTGGTGCAGGTTGTGCCAGGACTCGCCCAGCGACGGGATCGCCAGCCACCACACGTTGCGGGACTTGTCGCGCGACTCGAAGTGCTCGGCGCCGAAGGTGTGGCAGATCGAGTTGATCGACCAGGTCACGTGGTGGACGAGGGTGACCCGGACGAGCCCGGCCCAGAAGAACGCGGTGACCGCGCCCTGGAAGGACCAGGTGATGAGGCCGCCGAGGACGCCCGGCAGGATCAGGGTCACCGCGACCAGGCCCGGGAACCAGCGGTGGAGGGCCGCGATGTCGCGGTCCTTGAGCAGGTCGGGGGTGTAGCGGCGCTTGTTGGTGCGGTTGCCGTCGAACAGCCAGCCGTAGTGCGCCCAGGCGAGGCCCTTGGTGAGGGCCTTCCAGTCCGAGCCGAACCGCCACGGCGAGTGCGGGTCGAGCTCCATGTCGGAGTGCTTGTGGTGCCGCCGGTGGTCGGCGACCCAGGTGATGACCGGGCCCTCCATGGCGAGGCTGCCGGCCAGTGCCAGGAAGATCTTCAGGCCGCGGTTGGCCTTGAAGGACCCGTGCGTGAAGTACCGGTGGTACCCGACGGTGATCCCGCCGGCGGTGAGCACGTAGAAGATCGCGGCGAGGACGACGTCCGTCCAGCCGAGGAAGCTGCCCCACAGCATCGGGACCGCGGCGAAGAGCGCGAGGAAGGGGACACCGGTGAAGACCGCCACCAGAACCTTCTCCGCCGTCCCCTGGGGCTCGGCGTCGAATTCCGGTTGCGCCTTGCGTCGCTCCGTTGCGTCGACGACGGGGGCTGAGGACATGCGTCACCACTTCTTCCTGCTCAGAGAGCGCTTTCTCCTGGAGCGCCTACCTACGTCAACGTAACCTACGCTCCCGTAAGTAAACAGCGCCCGAAAGTAAAATCGCTCACAGCGCCCGAAAGTCGCGTTACGGTCACCATGTGGTCACCCCGCGCCGCACCCGCCCATCAGGGCAGCCCGCACGCTCGGACCCCTCACCCGGACGGAGCCCGCATGGCACCCCTCACCCGCGCCCTCGCGTCCCTGGACGGACTCTCGGTGGGCGACGCCTTCGGCGACCGCTTCTTCGAGCTCGACAACCGGGACCTCGTACCCGACCGCGACCTGCCGCCCGCGCCCTGGGGCTGGTCGGACGACACCGAGATGGCCTGCACGATCGTTGACGTCCTCGCCCGGCACGACCGGATCGAGCAGGACGACCTCGCCGCCCGCTTCGCCGAGCGCATGGACGTCGGCCGCCGGTACGGCGTCGGCGCGGCCGAACTGCTGACCCGCGTCCGGTCCGGCCACGACTGGCGCGTCGCCGCCTGCGACTCCTTCGAGGGCAAGGGCTCCTACGGCAACGGCGCGGCGATGCGCGTCGCCCCGCTCGGCGCCTACTTCGCGGACGACCCGGACCGCGCCGCCCAGGAGGCCGAGCTGTCCGCGGAGGTCACCCATGTCCATCCGGAGGGCGTC
This sequence comes from Spirillospora sp. NPDC052269, assembly GCF_040679435.1. Lineage (NCBI taxonomy): Bacteria > Bacillati > Actinomycetota > Actinomycetes > Streptosporangiales > Thermomonosporaceae > Spirillospora > Spirillospora sp. NPDC052269. The sequence goes on along the minus strand of NZ_JBFAUU010000023.1, from coordinate 76,874 downwards.
GCCGGGGCCGTGGCGGTCGCGGTCGCGGCGGCCCACGTCGCCCGCGCGGACGACCCGTCCCCCCGAGATGTGATCGAAATCGCTCTCGACCACACGCCCGGTTCCGGACAGTACGTCCGGCGCGGTCTGCGGCGCGCGCTGAACCTGCTGCACCGGACGGCGGCGGATGCGCCCAAGGAGGCCGCGCACGAGCTCGGGAACGGCTCCCGGATCTCCGCGCAGGACACCGTCCCCTTCTGCCTGTGGGTCGTCGCCACCCACCTGGGCGAATACGAGCGGGCCGTCCGCGCGTGCGCGTCCGTCGGGGGCGACATGGACACCACCGCGGCCATCGTGGGCGGGATCCTGGGCGTCCGGACGGCCCCGCCCGCGGCGTGGCTGGAGGCCCGGGAGCCCCTGCCCGAATGGCTCGGGGCCTGAAAAAAGGGGTACCGGAGGCGGGGCCCGGCTTCGGTATCCTTGTGCTGATCGGCGGGGCGGTCGTCCCCGCCGGGCGATCCGGCGTGGTGTAAGTGGCAGCACAAGGGTTTTTGGTGCCCTTAGACAAGGTTCGAATCCTTGCGCCGGAGCTGACCGGCTTCCTCCCGGCTCGGGTGCTGGCTGACAGATCCGGGCCGGACGGTATCCTTCGGGTGTCGGGTGCGCTCTGACCTGCCCCGCCGTTCTCCGGATCCCGGTCGACGGCAGGTGAACGAGCGCAGGCGCGCATCTCGACACGACACCCGTCCGCGATGCCGAGGAGCCTCCTAGTGAGTGCCAGCCGCCCGGCTGCCGTCATCGTCCTCGCCGCAGGTGAGGGCTCCCGGATGAAGTCCCGTACCTCCAAGGTCCTGCACGAGCTGTGCGGGCGCTCCATGCTCGGCCACGTCCTGGCCGCGGCGGGAGCCCTCGACCCCGAGCGGACGCTCGTGGTCGTCGGCCACCGGCGCGAGCAGGTCACCGAGCATCTCGAGGGGGCCGCGCCGCACGCCGTCCCGGTCGTCCAGGAGCGTCAGGGCGGCACCGGTCACGCCGTCCGCACCGCGCTGGAGCACGCCGGGGAACTCCACGGGACCGTGGTCGTCACCAACGGCGACCACCCGCTGCTGCGCGGCGAGACCCTCGCCGAGCTCGTGCGCACGCACGAGGGCGAGGGCAACGCCGTGACCGTCCTGACCACCGAGATGCCCGACGCCACCGGCTACGGCCGCATCCTCCGGGAGGAGGACGGCGCGGTCACGGGCATCGTCGAGCACAAGGACGCCACCGACGCCCAGCGCGGGATCCGCGAGATCAACGTCGGCATGTACGCCTTCGACGGCGCCCTGCTGGCCGACGCGCTCAAGCGGGTCAGCACCGACAACGCCAGCGGCGAGGAGTACCTCACCGACGTCGTCGCGATCCTGCGCGGGGACGGCCACCGCGCCGGCGCCCATCTCGTCCCGGACTGGGTGGAGACGCAGGGCGTGAACGACCGGGTCCAGCTCGCCCAGGCCCGCCGCCAGCTCAACGACCGCCTCCTGGAAGGCTTCATGCGCGCGGGGGTGACCATCGTCGACCCCGCGTCCGTCTGGGTCGACGTCCAGGTCGCCATCGAACCGGACGCGGTCGTCCACCCGAACACCCAGCTCCACGGCGCCACCCGGCTCGCCGCGGGCGCCGAGGTCGGCCCCGGCTGCACCCTCACCGACACCACGGTCGGCGAGGACGCCCGCGTGGTCAACGCGGTCTGCGTCGAGGCCGAGATCGGCCCGGAGGCCAGCGTCGGGCCCTACGCCTATCTGCGTCCCGGCACCAGGCTTGACCGCAAGGCCAAGGCGGGTACGTACGTCGAGATGAAGAACTCGCACGTCGGCGAGGGTGCGAAGGTCCCGCACCTCACCTACGCCGGGGACGCCGAGATCGGGCCGGGCGCCAACATCGGCGCGGGCACGATCTTCGCCAACTACGACGGCGTGACCAAGTCCCGGACCGTGATCGGGACCCGCGCGTTCGTCGGCAGCAACACGGTGCTGATCGCACCGGTCGAGCTGGGCGACGGGGCGACCACCGCCGCAGGGTCGGCGATCACCAGTGACGTGCCGCACGGCGCCATCGCCGTCGCCCGCGGGCGGCAGCGCAACATCGAGGGGTGGGTCGAGCGCAGGCGCTCCGGCACCCCTTACGCCGAGGCGGCCCGCCGGGCCCGCGAGAACGCGGACCCGGAGCGGGAAGAGATCCCGGAGCGGGACGAGAGCGAGGCCGGCGAGTGAGCGGCGCAACTGAGGGGGAGTCGTCCAAGTGAGTGGGATCATGACCAGCGGCCAGAAGAAGCTGATGCTCTTCACCGGCCGCGCCCACCCGGAACTGGCAAAAGAGGTCGCGGCGAACCTCGACGTCGAGCTGACGCCGACCTCCGCCTACGACTTCGCCAACGGCGAGACCTTCGTCCGGTTCCTGGAGTCGGTCCGTGGCAGCGACGCGTTCGTGGTGCAGAGCCACACCGCGCCGATCAACCAGTGGATCATGGAGCAGCTGATCATGGTGGACGCGCTGAAGCGCGCCTCCGCCAAGCGGATCACCGTGGTCGCGCCGTTCTTCGGCTACGCGCGGCAGGACAAGAAGCACCGCGGCCGCGAGCCGATCTCGGCCCGGCTGATGGCCGACCTGTTCAAGACCGCGGGCGCGGACCGGCTGATCACCGTCGACCTGCACACCGCGCAGATCCAGGGCTTCTTCGACGGCCCGGTCGACCACCTGTTCGCACTGGACCTGCTGGCCGACCACTTCGAGGACAAGCTGGACCTGTCCCAGGTCACCGTGGTCGCGCCGGACGCCGGCCGGGTGCGCGTCACCGAGCGCTGGTCGGACCGCCTCGGCGGCGTCCCGATGGCGATCATCCACAAGAAGCGCGACCCGGACGTGGCCAACGAGGTCAAGGTCTTCGACGTCGTCGGCAACGTCAAGGGCCGCACCTGCGTGGTCGTCGACGACATGATCGACACCGCCGGGACGATCGTGAAGGCCGCCGACGCGCTGTTCGAGCAGGGCGCGACCAAGGTCGTCGTCGCCGCCACCCACGGCGTGCTGTCCGGCCCGGCCGTGGACCGGCTGAAGAACTCCCGGATCTCCGAGGTCGTGCTGACCAACACGCTGCCGATCCCGGAGGACAAGCAGTTCGACAAGCTGACCGTCCTGTCGATCGCCCCGCTGGTCGCCCGCGCGATCCACGAGGTGTTCTCCGACGGCTCGGTGACCAGCCTGTTCGGCGGTCACAGCTGATCGACCCCGACGAACGCCCGGTCCGCCTCGCGGGCCGGGCGTTCGCGCGTTCCACGGGCCGCCGCTCCGGCGATCACGGGTGGATCGTCCCGATGGGCCCGTCCGGCGCCCGCGCGATGCGGCGGCCGGTGGACTGAGGCGTTCCGGCCATCGGCTAGACTCTGTGAATCCGCGTATGTCCCCGGGTCGGTTCAGTGCGGCCCTGGCAGTGGAACCTGGGCAGGTTCCGCACTCCCCGGGGGAACGCGAACGAGTCTTCGAGGCGCATGACGCATCGCATGACGCATCGAGCAACGCCTGATTTCGCACTGTCCGTAGCGGACGACCGTGTGGTCGGCCGTGGATCGCAACAACGAGGAGTTTTCGCCGTGTCCGAGGTACGCATCGCCGCCGAGCCGCGCACCGAGTTCGGTAAGGGTGCCGCGCGGCGCACCCGCCGGGCCGGCAAGGTGCCCGCCGTCCTCTACGGCCACGGCACCGACCCCGTGCACATCGCGCTGCCGGGTCACGAGCTCATGCTCGCCCTGAAGACCGCCAACGTGCTGCTGTCGATCCAGTTCGACGGCAAGGACGCCGAGCTGGCCCTGCCGAAGGACGTCCAGCGCGACCCGGTCAAGGGCTCCATCGAGCACGTCGACCTGCTCGCGGTGAAGCGCGGCGAGAAGGTCAACGTCGACATCCCGGTGAACGTGGTCGGCGACGTCATCGCCGGCGGCGTCGTGGCCCAGGAGACCGTCCAGCTGTCGGTCGAGGCCGAGGCCACCCACATCCCGTCCGCCGTGGACGTCTCGATCGACGGCCTGGAGATCGGCACCCAGGTGCTCGCCTCCGCCGTGAAGCTTCCGGCCGGCGTCACGCTGGTCACCGACACCGAGGCGCTGATCCTGCAGATCAACGACGCGTCGGTGTCCGCGGGCGACACCGAGGGCGAGGCCGCCGAGGCCGAGGCCGAGGTGCCGACCGAGGCTGAGGCCGCCGAGGCCGCCGCCGAGTGACGACCGGTCCGGTCTGACGCTCGTTCAGCAACTTTGAGCACGGCCCCTTCCGGTGCGTCCGCACCGGAAGGGGCCGTGCCCTTTTCTCCGAGGAACCGTGGTGAGCACTGATCTGTGGCTGGTCGTGGGACTGGGCAACCCCGGGCCGTCCTACGCGGGCAACCGGCACAACGCCGGGTTCATGGTGCTGGACGTCCTGGGCGGACGCGTCGGCGGCCGGTTCAAGTCGCACAAGGGGCGCGCGGACGTCCTGGAAGGGCGGCTCGCGGGCGCCCGCGTCATCCTCGCCAAGCCGCGCTCGTACATGAACGATTCGGGCGGCCCGGTGAAGGCGCTGCGCGACTTCTACAAGGTCCCGCTCGAGCGCACGATCGTCGTCCACGACGAGCTCGACATCCCGTACGGGGCGATCCGCCTCAAGAAGGGCGGCGGGGACAACGGGCACAACGGGCTGCGGTCCATCACCAAGTCCCTCGGCGACAAGGACTACCTGCGGGTTCGCTTCGGCGTGGGCCGTCCGCCCGGCCGGATGGACGCCGCCGACTTCGTCCTCAAGGACTTCTCGTCGACCGAGCGCAAGGAACTCGATCTGAACGCCGAACGCGCAGGTGACGCCGTGGAGGCGTTGCTCACGGACGGCCTGGACGCCGCACAGAACGTCTTCCACGTTTCGTGACGCCCGTAAGATGCATCACAACGTGGTGCATCTGGGCGCATGTGAACCTCGTGCGGTATTCGGCCGTCACCGAGGTGTGAACCACTCTCCGGGGCAGGCGAGCAAGGCGGTGATCAGTGCATGACCGTGGTGGACGGGCTTCTCTCGGAAGCCGAGTCCTCCGGGGCGGCCCGGGCACGGTCTGGTGTCCAGCGATGGATGCGGGCTTACCAGCGGGCCGCGGTGGCGCTCGACGCGCTGGCCATGCTCCTGGGCGCGGGTGTGGCGTTCGCGGTGAGGTTCCCCGGCGTTCCGTCCGATGACGACGTTCCCTACCTGGGGTTCAGCCTGATCCTGCCGATGTTCTGGCTGGTCGGGCTCGCGTTGTGCCGGGCCTACCGGCCGCGTTACACCGGCGTCGGGTACGAGGAGTTCCACCGCGTGCTGCGCGCGGGGTTCCTGCTCGCCGCGTCCGTCGCGATGCTCTCCTACGCGTTCAAGATCGAGATCGCTCGCGGCTACGTGGCGATCGCGCTGCCGCTCGGCGTCCTCCTGACCCTGGTCGCGCGGTTCCGGCTGCGCAAGCGGCTGCACCGGCGGCGCTGGAAGGGCGACTGCATGCGCCGGGTCGTCGCGGTCGGGCACCGCGCGGCGCTGTCGGACCTGATCCGCCTGCTGCGGCAGAAGCGGTACCACGGCATGGACGTCGTGGCGGTGTGCCTGCCGCCGAGCGACCGGGGCGGCCCGGTCCGCAAGGTCCCGGTCGAAGGTGATTTCGGCCAGGTCGCGCAGGTCGTGGAGCGGGTCGGGGCCGACTCGGTCGCCGTCCTGGCCTGTCCCGAGATGGACGGCGTGGCGCTGCGCCGGCTGGCCTGGCAGATCGAGCGGGACGACGTGGAGCTCGCCGTCGCGCCCGCGCTGATGGACGTGGCGGGCCCGCGCATCTCGATCCGCCCGGTGTCCGGGCTGCCGCTGCTGCACGTGGAGCATCCGGAGCTGGACGGCGTCCGCAAGGCGCTCAAGGGGCTGCTCGACCGGGTCGGCGCGGGGCTGGCCCTGCTCGTGCTGAGCCCGCTGATGCTGACCGTCGCCGCGGCGGTGAAGCTGACCGACCGCGGGCCGGTGCTGTTCCGGCAGGTCCGGGTCGGGCGCGGCGGCCGCGAGTTCACCGTGCTGAAGTTCCGCACGATGGTCGTGGACGCCGAGAACCGCAAGGCCGAGCTGATGGACGACAACGAGCACGACGGCGTCCTGTTCAAGATCCGCTCCGATCCCCGGGTGACCCGGGTGGGCCGGCTGCTGCGGCGCTACTCCCTGGACGAGCTGCCCCAGCTGATCAATGTCCTGCGCGGTGAGATGTCCCTGGTGGGACCGCGTCCGCCCCTGCCGGAGGAGGTCGCCAGGTACGGTGGCGACGTGTACCGGCGGCTGGTGGTCCGGCCCGGGTTGACCGGGCTCTGGCAGGTGAGCGGGCGGTCCGACCTCAGCTGGGAGGAGTCGGTCCGGCTCGACCTGCGGTACGTGGAGAACTGGTCGCTGGCGATGGACCTCCAGATCATGTGGAAGACGTGGTCGGCGGTGGTCAGGGGTTCGGGCGCGTACTGAGCCGCTGGGATGGGTCCAGATGTGTCCGGTTCCGGTGGACATGGCATTGTTGACCCAACTGATCGGCTGAGTCGGGAATAGGGGACGGACGGGATGACGGACCTCGGAACGGACCGGACGACGGACCACGCGCTGGCGGCCGAGCTGGCGACGGAGGCGGGGCGGCTGCTCCTCTCCGTCCGCGACGAGCTGGGCTTCGGCGACGCGCGCACGCTCAAGGACACCGGTGACCTGCGGGCGCACGAGTACCTGATGGCGAGGCTCGCCGAGCGCCGTCCGGACGACGCGGTGCTCTCCGAGGAGGGACGGGCGTCGGTCGCGGGCAAGCGGTCCGCCGGATCGTCCGCCGCGCCGACCGCCAACACCGCGGTCGAGGACCGGCTCGCCGCGCCGCGCGTCTGGATCATCGACCCGCTCGACGGCACCCGCGAGTTCAGCGAGGAGGGACGGCTCGACTGGGCCGTCCACGTCGCGCTCTGGACCGGCGACCACCTCGCGGCGGGCGCGGTCGCGCTGCCCGCGCGAGGCGTGACCCTCCACACCACGGCGTCCGGCGCGGCCGTCCTGCCCACGGGCCCCGCGGCGTCCGGCTGGACGGCGGGCACCCTCGGTTCCGCGCGGGCGGAGGCGGGGGAGCTGGTCGTGCCGGAGCCCGCCGAGCCCGGGCGGCTGCGGATCGCGGTGAGCCGGTCGCGTCCGCCCGCGTTCCTCGACGAGCTCGCGAAGCTCGTGCCGGTCGAGCTCGGCCTCGTGCCGATCGGGTCGGCGGGCGCGAAGATCTCGGCCGTGCTGCTCGGCGAGGTGGACGGCTACGTCCACGCGGGCGGCCAGTACGAGTGGGACTCGGCGGCCCCGGCCGCGGTCGCGCTCGCGGCGGGCGCGCACGCGTCGCGTGTGGACGGGTCGCCACTGGTCTACAACCTGGCCGATCCCCGGCTGCCGGATATCCTGGTGTGCCACCCCGGATCGTCGTCGACGCTGCTGGACGGCATCCGGGACCTGCCGGACACCGCCTCATGACCAGCCCCGACCTGCGCCGCCCCGAAGTCAGGAAGTCGCCACCCATGCAGCGTTCCGATTACCTGCTGTCCCAACTGGACGTGCTGGAAGCCGAGTCGATCCACATCATCCGGGAGGTGGCCGCCGAGTTCGAGCGGCCCGTCCTGCTCTTCTCCGGCGGCAAGGACAGCATCGTGATGCTGCGCCTGGCGCAGAAGGCGTTCTGGCCCGCACCCGTCCCGTTCCCGGTCATGCACGTCGACACCGGGCACAACTTCCCCGAGGTCATCGAGTACCGCGACCGGCGCGTGGAGGAGCTGGGCCTGCGCCTGGTCGTCGCGTCCGTGCAGGAGTCCATCGACGCGGGACGCGTCGCGGAGGAGACCGGCCGGCGCGCGTCCCGCAACCGGCTGCAGACCACGACGCTGCTGGACGCGATCGAGGAGCACCGGTTCGACGCCGCGTTCGGCGGCGCCCGCCGCGACGAGGAGAAGGCCCGCGCCAAGGAGCGCGTCGTGTCGTTCCGCGACGAGTTCGGGCAGTGGGACCCGAAGAACCAGCGTCCCGAGCTGTGGAACCTGTACAACACGCGCATCCGGCAGGGTGAGCACGTCCGGGTGTTCCCGATCTCGAACTGGACCGAGCTGGACATCTGGGACTACGTCCGGCGCGAGGAGCTGGAGCTGCCGCCCATCTACTTCGCGCACACCCGCCGGGTGTTCGAGCGCGACGGCATGCTGCTGGACGCGCAGACCGGCTTCGCCAGGCGCGGCGACGACGAGCCGGAGTTCGAGGCGACCGTCCGGTACCGCACGGTCGGCGACGCGTCCTGCACGGGCGCGGTGAAGTCGGCGGCGTCGACGCTGGAGCAGGTCATCGAGGAGATCGCGGCCACCCGGATCACCGAGCGCGGGCAGACCCGCGCCGACGACCGGGCCTCCGAGGCCGCCATGGAGGACCGCAAGAAGGAGGGGTACTTCTAGTGAGCGCTGCAATGGGTGCGACCGGGAAGCCCATGGACATCCTGCGGTTCGCGACGGCGGGCTCGGTCGACGACGGCAAGTCCACGCTGATCGGCCGGCTGCTCTTCGACTCCAAGTCGATCTTCGAGGACCAGCTGGAGGCGGTCGAGCGGACCTCCGCCGACCGGGGCGAGGAGTACACCAACCTCGCGCTGCTCACCGACGGCCTGCGGGCCGAGCGGGAGCAGGGCATCACCATCGACGTGGCGTACCGGTACTTCGCGACGCCGCGCCGCAAGTTCATCATCGCCGACACCCCGGGGCACATCCAGTACACCCGGAACATGGTGACCGGGGCGTCCACGGCGGACCTCGCGATCATCCTGGTGGACGCGCGCAAGGGCATCCTGGAGCAGTCCCGGCGGCACGCGTTCCTGGCGACGCTGCTGAAGGTGCCGCACCTGGTCGTCGCGGTGAACAAGATGGACCTGGTCGACTACGACCGGGCCGTCTACGAGCGGATCGTCGACGAGTTCACCGCGTTCGCGGCCAAGCTCGACATCACCGACCTGACGTTCGTGCCGATCTCGGCGCTGCACGGCGACAACGTGGTGGAGCGGTCGGTGAACATGCCCTGGTACGAGGGGAGCTCGCTGCTGCACCACCTGGAGCACGTCCACATCGCGTCCGACCGGAACCTCATCGACGTGCGGTTCCCGGTGCAGTACGTGATCCGCCCGCACAAGAGCACCGACCCCGAGCTGCACGACTACCGCGGCTACGCGGGGCAGGTCGCGGGCGGCGTGCTGAAGCCGGGCGACGAGGTCGTGCACCTGCCGTCCGGGCTGACCACGACGATCACGCACATCGACGGGCCGAACGGCCCGGTGCGCGAGGCGTACGCGCCGATGTCGGTGACGCTGCGGCTCGCCGACGACATCGACATCAGCCGCGGCGACATGATCGCGCGTCCGAACAACCGTCCCGAGGTCGCGCAGGACCTGGACGCGATGGTCTGCTGGATGACCCCGGACCGGAGGCTCACCCCGCGCACCAAGCTGATCATCAAGCACAGCACCCGCACCGCGCGCGCGATGGTCAAGGACCTGAACTACCGGCTGGACGTCAACACCCTGCACCGCGACGAGGAGGCGGACGGTCTCGGCCTGAACGAGATCGGCCGGATCGGCCTCCGCGTCACCCAGCCGCTGTTCGTGGACGACTACGCCCGCAACCGGCTGACCGGCGGATTCATCCTGATCGACGAGGCCACCAACAACACCGTCGCGGCGGGGATGATCATCTCCGCCCGCTGATCCGGCCCGCTGATCCGGCCCGCTGACCCGGCCCGCTAGCCGCGGGCCAGTTGCGGGACGGGGTTGGCCGCGAGCAGGCCGATGCCGAGCGGCGTGACGTGGTGCAGGACGCTGCGTCCGTCGCGCATCGACGCGGTCAGCCCCGCCTCGCGCAGCGTCGCCGCGTGGACGGACGCGGTCGGCGCGGACACCCCGAGCCGCCGCGCCAGCTCGCTGGTGGACGCGGGGGACCCGGCGAGCGCCCGCAGTGCCCGCGCGCGTCCCGCGCCGAGCAGCACGACCAGCAGGTCCCGGTCGCGCGCCGGGGCGGGCGCCTCCTGCGGGAGCGCCGAGTACACCAGGATCGGGTGCTCGGTGGCGTCCATGATCGGGTGCAGGCCGTCCCGGCCGAACGCGCACGGCATCAGCCGCAGTCCGCTGCCGTCCGGGTGGCGGCGCAGGCCGGACGCGCTGGTGGTGACGATCAGCCGGCCGTCCTGCCAGGTCATCGCCGGGTGCAGCGTGCTCAGGACGGCGGTGGGGCCACCGCTGAGCATCGTCTCCGTCCGGTGGCCGAGGTCGGCGCGCAGCCGCCGCCGGATGTCCGGCCAGTCGTCGGCCATGCAGGCCCGGAACAGCGCGCGCACGGCGTCCAGCAGCCCCGGGGTGTCGTACGGCCCCAGCGACTCCAGATATTCGAGCTCCTGGTCGAACGTCGGTTCCAGGACGCCGTCGATCGCGGGCGGCAGCGACCACGAGGGCAGGCTCGTCGGGTCGGCGTTGAGGAGCGCGACCAGCCGGACGCTGCCCTCGGGGACGTGCCGCCTGGCCGTCCGCCACCACTGCTGCCGCAGGCCCGACCGGGCGCTGCACGCGCTGCCCTGGACCCCGTGCACCAGATGTCCGAGCGGCGAGATGGCGAACCGGGTGTTCGCCAGATCGGCCGCGTCGAAGGAAATGCTCGGCACCGCCGGACTCCTCTCCCCGGGAATCCCCCCAGGAAAGATCATCCGCCATGGACCCCCTTCCGTGGGCGGCCACTTCAGGCCGGACGCAAATGTCCACGTATTAGGCCCTGCCCCTAATCCATGGACCGCGCGTGCCGCCACCCCGGAGACTCGCTCCTGAGCGGTGTTTGAGCGGGGAACATCGCTCCGGGCGGCCGTCGGAGCCAACGTGGCGGCCGCCCGAGCCGTCCTCGCGGGTCCGCGGGTGGCCACTGGAGGACGTCCCATGGACAGAATCCCCTGGGGCCTCGGACGCTGGAGCTGGAGGCCTGCCCAGCCCATGCCCGCGTCGAACGCGCCGTTCGGTTCCGCCCCCATGGAGGCGGCCATGCGCCATGCGGAACTGGCCATGGGGATCGCGACCGCCCTCACACTGGCCATGACGGCCCTCGCCGGCCCGGCCCGTCCGGCGCACGCGCACACGCACGCGGGGGCCGGCGGTGGGTGCAGCAGCCTGAACCTCCCCGGCGGCACCGGGCGGACGTGCATCAGGACGACCAGGACGGCCATCGTCGTGACCGCCTCGGCGTCCGGCCCGGCGGTGGACGGCATGGAGCTGTGCGTCGCCCTCGGCGACCTGCCGTCGTCCTGCGACCAGGTCGTCGGGAAGGCCTGGAGCGTCTCGGTGTCCGTCCCGATCGCGTCCGGCGTCCACGTGGCCAACGCCGCGTTCACGCGGTCGGGGATCATGCGCACTCTCACGAGCCCCGTGCTCACTGTGTGATGGCTGGTTGTGGCCAGGGGTGAGCGCGGCCGGGGTCGTCCCGAGGGCCGGTAATGTCGAAGGTGTTTCCTTCGGGGTCTCTGGAGCCACTTTGAACCGTCTCGTTCCCCCCTGGACCGGCGGGGGTGTCAGGTGAAGGCGCTCGTGCTGGCGGGCGGATCGGGGTCGCGGCTGCGGCCGATCACGCACACCTCGGCCAAGCAGCTGGTCCCGGTGGCCAACAAACCGGTGCTGTTCTACGGGCTGGAGGCGATCCGGGACGCGGGGATCCGCGAGGTCGGGATCGTCGTCGGCGACACGGCCGCCGAGATCGAGGACGCGGTCGGGGACGGCTCGCGGTTCGGGCTCGAGGTCACCTACCTGCCCCAGGACGCCCCGCGCGGGCTGGCCCACGCCGTGCTGATCGCGCGCGAGTACCTCGGGGACGACGACTTCGTGATGTACCTCGGCGACAACTTCGTCGTCGGCGGGATCGACGGGATCGTCCAGCGGTTCCGGGACGAGCGCCCGGACGCGCAGATCATGCTCACCCAGGTGTCCGACCCGCGCGCGTTCGGCGTCGCCGAGCTGGACGACGCCGGACGCGTCGTCGGCCTGGAGGAGAAGCCCCGGGAGCCCAAGAGCGACCTGGCGCTCGTCGGCGTCTACATCTTCGGGCCCCGGGTGCACGAGGCGGTCGCGCGGCTCAAGCCGTCCTGGCGGGACGAGCTGGAGATCACCGACGCGATCCAGGGACTGATCGACGCGGGCCGCCGGGTCGAGTCCACGGTGATCTCGGGATACTGGAAGGACACCGGCAACGTCACCGACATGCTCGAGGTCAACCGGCTGGTGCTGGAGGGCGTCGAGCCGTCGGTCGAGGGCTCGGTGGACGGCGCGTCCGAGCTGATCGGGCGGGTCGTGGTCGAGGCGGGCGCGACGGTGACCGGGTCGCGGATCGTCGGGCCGGTGATCGTCGGCGCGGGGTCGGTGGTGCGCGACTCCTACCTCGGGCCGTTCACCTCGATCGACCGGGACTGCCGGGTGATCGACAGTGAGATCGAGTACTCCATCGTGCTGCGCGGGGCGTCCATCGACGGGGTGGGCCGGATCGAGTGCTCGCTGATCGGCCGCGAGGCCGAGGTGACGCCCGCGCCGAACGTCCCCCGCGCCCACCGTCTCGTCCTCGGCGACCACAGCAAGGTGCAGATTCGACAATGAGAATTCTGGTGACCGGCGGGGCCGGGTTCATCGGGTCCCAGTACGTGCGCGACGTCCTGTCGGGGGCGTACCCGGCCTTCGCGGGGGCGGAGGTGACCGTCCTCGACCGGCTGACGTACGCGGGCAACCTCGCGAACCTGGACCCGGTCGCGGGCGGGTACCGGTTCGTGCTCGGGGACGTGTGCGACGAAGCGCTGCTCGCGGACCTCGTGCCCGGCCACGACGTCGTCGTCAACTTCGCGGCCGAGTCGCACGTGGACCGGTCGATCGCGAGCGCCGGGGAGTTCGTCCGGACGAACGTGCAGGGCGTCCAGGCGCTCATGCAGGCGTGCCTGGACGCGGGCGTGTCCCGGGTCGTCCAGGTGTCGACGGACGAGGTGTACGGCAGCGTCGACGAGGGCTCGTGGGACGAGTCCGCGCCGCTCGCGCCCCGGTCGCCGTACTCGGCGGCCAAGGCGGGCGGCGACATGATCGCGCGGGCGTACGCCGTCACGCACGGCCTGCCGGTGTCGATCACGCGCTGCGGGAACAACTACGGGCCGTACCAGTTCCCGGAGAAGGTCATCCCGCTGTTCGTGACGAACCTGATGGACGGCCTGTCCGTCCCCCTGTACGGGGACGGCGGGAACGTCCGCGACTGGATCCACGCCGCCGACCACTGCCGGGGCATCCAGGTGGTGGCCGAGCGCGGCGAGCCCGGCGGGGTCTACCACATCGCCGGGACGGCCGAACTCACGAACCTCCAGCTCACGCAGCACCTGCTGGACGCCCTCGGGGTGGACTGGGACCGGGTCGAGCGCGTCCCGGACCGCAAGGGCCACGACCGCCGGTACTCGCTGGACGACACCAGGCTCCGCGCCCTCGGCTACGCGCCGCAGATCGCGTTCGAGGACGGGCTCGCCGAGACCGTCCGGTGGTACGCCGACCGGCGCGACTGGTGGGAGCCGCTGAAGAAGCGGATCGGGGAAGCCTTGTGAAATGGCTGGTCACCGGTGCCCGGGGGATGCTGGGCACCGACCTCGTCGCGCGCCTGGCCGCCGAGGGCGCGGACGTCGTCGCGCTCGACCGCGCGTCCCTGGACATCAGCCACCCCTATGCCGTGAAGGAGGCCGTCGCGGCGCATCGTCCGGACGTGGTGGTCAACTGCGCCGCCTGGACGGACGTGGACGCCGCCGAGGAGGACGACCGGGTCTTCAACGTCAACTCCACGGCCGTGGGTCTCCTCGCCGAGGCGTGCGAGGCCACGGGCGCGCGGCTGGTGCAGATCTCGTCCGACTACGTCTTCCCCGGTCACGAGCCCTCCGACGAGGACGACGAGACCGCGCCGATCAACGAGTACGGCTTCTCGAAGATGTGGGGCGAGGAGGCCGCGCGCAAGCACGAGTCCACCTACGTCGTCCGGACGGCCTGGCTGTACGGCGCGCACGGCGGGAACTTCGTCGCCACGATGGCCCGGCTCGCCGCCGAGCGCGAGTTCGTGGACGTCGTGGACGACCAGATCGGCCAGCCCACCTGGACGGGCGACCTCGCCGACCAGATCGTCCGGCTGGCCGCGTCCGGCGCGCCCTACGGGAACTACCACGGGACGAACGCGGGCGAGACGACCTGGTACGGGCTGGCCCGCGAGGTGTTCACGCTGCTCGGGCACGACCCGGAGCGGGTCCGGCCGACGACGACCGACCGGTTCCCGCGTCCGGCGCGGCGGCCGATGAACTCCGTCCTGGGGCACGGCGCCTGGGCCCGCGCGGGCCTGGAGCCGATGCGCGACTGGCGCGAGGCGCTGCACGCCGCCTGGCCGCATCTGGCCCTCGGCCGCTGCCCCCGTCCGCCGCCGGCCTTCTCCGCCGCTACCCCTTCGAGGCCGCGACGATCATGAAGTTCGGCAGGTGGACGTAGCCCTCGATGCCGGGGGTGCTCTCGGCGGCCTCGCGGGCGGCCTCCGGGTTCAGGCCCGGCTCGGCCAGCTCCAGCAGGCGGCAGCCGAGCGCGGCCATCTCGTTGAGGTAGGCGGAGATCGGGCGGTGGAAGTCCGAGGCGTACGACTGGGGGATCTCGTACTCCTCCAGATAGCGCCGCAGCCGGTACTCGCCGTGCTCCCGCCATGACGTCAGGAGCATCTCGAAGGCTGGATGGTTCACAGTGAACACGAACAGCCCGCCGGGGCCCAGGGCGTCCACACAGGCCCGCATGGCGGGCCTCCAGTCCGGGATGGCGGGCAGCGCCATGCTGCACACGACGGCGTCGAAGCCGTCACCGACCTCCGGCAGCCCCTCCAGGTCGGACTGGACGTAGCGGATGCCCTGGCCGAGCTCCCGCTCCCTCTCCAGGCAGTAGCCGTACATCGTGTCGGTCGGCTCGACGCCGGTCACGCGGGCGCCGCGCGCGGCCAGCATGCGGCTGAGGTAGCCGTGGCCGCATCCGGCGTCCAGGATCCGGCGGCCGCGCACCTCGCCGAGCAGGCGCAGCAGCACCGGGTTGATGAGGTGCCGCTTGGCGAGGTCCCCGTCCGGCTCCATGGCCTCCAACGCCTCGCGAGGGACACCGTTCCACTGTCTGATGGCGTTCTCGTTCGTCCGTTCGGTCACCGCTCGGAGCATAGTTGCCCCTATCGGACGACCCGGGGGGAACGCGACGGCCTGTCCCGCGACGGCCTGCCGGACGCCGGCGGCGCGGCTCAGGAGAACGCGGCGCCGAGCTTGTCGTAGTAGGCGAGGCAGTCCTGGTAGTCGGGGAGGAGACCGGCGGCCAGGGCCTCGGCGAGGGACGGCGCGGCGGCGTCCTTGTCCGACAGGACGAGGTCGAGGCCGTCCGGCCAGGCGATGCCGAGGTCGGGGTCGAGCGGGTGGACGCCGTGCTCGCGCGGCGGGTTGTAGGGCTCCGAGCACAGGTAGATCGCGGTCGTGTCGTCCTCGAGGGCGACGAAGGCGTGCCCGAGGCCCTCGGCGAGGTACATGCAGCGCCGGTTCTCCGCGTCCAGCCGGACGGCCTCGGACCGGCCGAAGGTGGGGGAGCCGACGCGGAGGTCGACCACGACGTCCAGCAGCGCGCCGCGCACGCACGAGATGTACTTGGCCTGGCCCGGCGGGACGTCCGCGAAATGGACGCCGCGCAGGACGCCGCGCGCCGAGACCGAGCAGTTCGCCTGCTCCAGCCTCAGGTCGTGGCCGAGTCGCTCGCGCAGGGCGTCCGCCCGGAACCACTCGTGGAAGGAGCCGCGGTCGTCGCCGTGCACGCGGGGCGTAACGATGAACGCCCCCTTGATGCCAAGTGGTTCCACATGCGCAAGAATGCCACACGGTCGGTCGAGGAGAGGCAGGTCACGTCGTGCGATCCAGCACCTCCGCCGGTGCGCGGACCGGCACGTCCGCCGCGCTGCGCTCGGGCGCCCTGGCGGTCTCGGTCGCCGGGCTGGTCGCCGCGGTCGAGGCCCCGGCGGCCGCCGCACCGAACCCGGTCCCGACCTCCACACCGCAGGCCTCGGTGGCCTTCCGCCCCTCCGACGCGCGGCTCTCCGACCCGGGGGCGCTGGTGCGGGGCATCGCCCATCCGGACGTGTGGTGGACGCTCGACGCCCGCAGGAACCGCCTGTTCGCCGTGGGCGACGACGGGAAGACGAAGGCGTCCTTCACCGTCCCGGGCACGCGCGGCTGGGACACGCTCGCGGTCGTCAAGGGCGACGGCGGCGCGGGCATGCTCTACCTCGCCGACCTGAACGCCTCGGGCGCCCGGCACGACACCCTCACCCTGTACCGGGTGCCGGAACCGGCCAGGCTCGCGGACGCCGCGCTCGCCGCCAGGAAGTACCAGGTCGCCTACCCGGACGGCGCGCACGAGGCGGGAACGATCATCGGCGACCCGGCCGAGCAGCGGCTCTACGTCGTGACCCGGAGTGCGACCGCCGCGTCCGTCTACGCGCTGCCCGCCGCGCTCGGCTCGCGCGTCGTGAACCGGCTGACCCGGGTGCGGCGGCTGCCGTTCGGGGTGCGCGGCGGCGCGTTCGCCCCGGACGGACGGGTCGTCCTGCGCGGCTCCGGCGACGTCCGCGTCCTCGCCGGGATCCGCGACAGGGTCACCCAGGTGCTCAAAACGGCCGCGAAGGGCGACGCGATCGCCGTCGCGCCGGACGGCGGCCGTGTGCTGATCGCCGAGGCGGGCGCGCACCCGCGCGTCCTCGCGCTGCCCCTCGCGGACGGCGGCCGGCCGAAGGCGGGCACGTCCAGCGCGCCCGCCGGACGGGCCGTGTCCGATCCCGTGGGGGCCTACCACCCCGCGAAGGAGACGATGCCGGGCGGCGTGCTCGGTATGGGGTCGCTCGCCGGGCTCGCCCTGCTAGGGGCGCTGGGTGGGGGACTCTACCTGCGGGGCCGGCGGCGACGCGTCCGCGACTGAGGACACGATGATCCGCGTCCCGCCCGTCGTGGTCGTCCCGCCCGTCTCGACGGGCTCGACGGGTTCCGGGGCCCAGGGGCGGCTGCGGCGCAGGGCCTCGGTCCAGGCGACCAGGAGCAGCAGCCAGATCCCGGACACGTTCGCGGGCATCGCGAGGCCCTCGGTGGTGATGCCGTCCACCAGGAAGAACGCCAGGATGCCGAGCAGCGTGCCCGCGTCGCCGCGCAGGTCCTTGCGGCGGACGAGGATGAGCAGCACCGTGCCGAGCGTCAGCAGCAGCGCCACGAACAGCGCCGTGCCGACCGTCCCGTTGTCGACCAGGGCGTTGATGAACGCGTTGTGCCCGCCGCCGAGGCCGATGTCCTGCAGGAACAGCCCGCGGGACGCGCCCAGCCCGTGGCCGAAGATCGGCTTCTCGCTGTAGGCGCGCATGGCGAGCGTCCACAGGTCGGTGCGCGAGTTCAGCGACGCGAGCTTGTCGGCCGTCTCGCCGCGCGCCACGAAGCCCATGATCTTGTCGGAGAAGGCGAGCACGCCGACCGCGCCGACGGCCCCGCCCACCACGACCAGGTCGATCCGGCCGCGCGGGCCGCGCGCCGTCGCCATCAGCACCAGCAGCCCCGCCGCCGCGCCCGCCGCCGCGCCGCGCGTCCCGGTCGCGACCAGCGCGCCCATCAGCACCAGCAGGACGCCCGCGTACACCAGCGGCGGCCAGCCGCGCGCCCGCTCCCCGTACACCCGGCTGCGGATCAGCAGCCCGAAGATCAGCAGCACCGCGACGCCGAGGTACACGCCCGCGATCACCGGGTGCACGTACAGCCAGTTGAACCGGGTGAGGGTCTGCGGCGTCCGGGGGAACGGGTGCGCGACGCCGATCACCACCGACGCCAGCACCACGATCACGAACGCGTGCGCCAGCCGGTGCAGGTCGGCGACCGTCGCCCGCGTCGCGAGCACCTGGACGAGCGCCATCGTGACCATCAGCTGGACGCCGCGGACCGCCCCGAGGGACATGAACGGCGACCACAGCGCCGACATCGCCACGTACCCGCTGAACGCCCAGGCGGCGAAGAGCAGCCCGGTCGTCCGGCGCACCGGCGGCCGCATCCCGAACCGGAGGTACAGGTACAGGGCGGCGAGTCCGTAGACGGCGATCTCCAGGAAGACCGTCAGGTCCGGGCTGCCGCCGACCGTCTCGTCCACCGGACGGCTGCGCAGCTTGTAGTCGCTGGCCAGCATCAACGCCATGGGCAGCAGCACGGCCCAGCGGCGGCCCTGTTCGAGGACCACGGCGGGGCGGCGCACGGCCGGACGGGGGAAAAGGGAAGGCATCGCTCCCACAGGATAGGCGGGGCCGCGGGCGCAACTACGCTGTCAGCGTGAATCGCGACCTCCTCCCCGAACCGGTCATCGGCGCCGGACGCACCCTGATCCGCCGGTACGGAATGACGACCGCCGCGCTCCGGCCCGGCCCCGACTTCCTGCTGATCGGGGCGAAACGGGGCGGTTCCACCTCGCTCTACTACGGGCTGCTCGAGCATCCGCGGATCATGCCGCTGTTCCCGAGCGCCCGGATCCTGCCCAAGCGCAACGACACCAAGGGCGTCCACTACTTCGACTCGCACTACGACGAGGGCGACGCCTGGTACCGCTCGCACTTCCCGACGATCGCCGCGCGGCGCGGCGCGTCCAAGCGGGCGGGCGGCCCCGTCCTGGTGGGGGAGGGCTCGCCCTACTACCTGTTCCACCCGCTCGCCGCCGAGCGCGCCGGGCTGGACGTCCCGGACACCAAGATCCTTCTCGTTCTCCGCGACCCGGTCGAACGCGCCTTCTCGCACTACCGCGAGCGCCGCCGCCAGCACGCCGAGGAGCTGGAGACCTTCGAGGACGCCCTCGCCGCCGAGACCGACCGGCTCGCGGGCGAGGAGGAGAAGATCCGCACCGTCCCCGGCTACCGCAGCTACGCCCACGAGCAGCAGTCGTACCGGGCGCAGAGCGAGTACGCCCCGCACCTGCGCCGCTGGCTCCTGCACTTCCCGCCCGAGCGCGTCCACGTCCTGGTCGCCGAGGAGTTCTACGCCGACCAGCAGCGCGCCATCGACGGCGTCGCGGCCTTCCTCGGCCTCCCCGCGGCCGCGCTCCCCAAGGCCGCGTCCAAGGTCTGGAACCCGGCCCCCAGCGCCGACCTGAAGGACGCCACCCGCCGGTCGCTCGCGGAGCACTACGCCCCCTTCAACGCCGACCTGGAGAGGCTCCTGGAACGCGACCTCCCCTGGACCAAGCCCTAGCGGGCCGGTCGAGGGGCCGTCCGGATCAGGGGCGCCAGGCGCCCTGGTGGGCGGTACCGGTGGGCTTCTTCAGGAGCTTGGCGATGTCGGCCGGGAGGGGGAGGGGGGTCTTGCTCCGCTCCTGGCCGGTGGCGTCGCGGAAGGCGGCCTTGTCGTCGAAGCTCTTCGGGTCGCCCTTGCCGGTGGGCCAGACGACCAGGGCGCGCGGGTGGCTCGCGTCGCGGCGGGAGTAGGCGTTGCCGTTGACGGTGAGGCCGATCTGGGACGCGGCGCGCTGGTGGGTGGTGTCCTCGACGCAGAGCAGGCAGGGCGTGGCGTCGCGGCCCAGGGCGACGAGGTTGTTGGCGATCGTGATCTGGCCGATCCGCCAGGTCATCGCGGGGTCGGGGGCGTGCCTCGGGTCGCTGCCGGTGGCGTGCGCGGGGGCGGTCGGGTCGTCGGCGCGGTGGTCCTGGATGAGGTGCAGGTCACGGCCGTTGCGGGTCAGGGTGTTGTTCCAGACCCGGACGGCCGAGGTGTCGTTGATCTTCAGGCCGTCCTCGCCGTTGTCGCCCACCACGTTGTCGGCGATCACGGCCTGCGCGCAGAGCTCCAGCACCAGGCCGTGGTCGGAGTTGCGGACGACGCGGAGCCCGGTGACCGTGATGTTCTGGACGGACTCGTCGAACCACAGCCCCTTGCCGCGGTTGTCGGAGACGACCCCGCCGGCGACGGCGACCTTCCGGGACCGGGTGATCTTGATGCCGCCGGAGACCGGCGCGGGACGGAAGTGCTCGGTGTTGTTGCCCTTCGCGAGGACGTTCTCCATCCGCAGGTCGTCGGCGTAGTTGGCGTGCATGCCGAGCATCCCGGAGCGGAGCGAGGTGATCCCGCTCAGCCGGGCGTGCGGCGCGTCCACCGACAGGCCCGTGGACGCCGAGTCGGTGACCGTGAGGTTCTCGACCGTGACGTTCGCGCCGAGCACCTTGACCGTGCCGAGCTGCGGGATGGACGTGGCGTACCGGCGGACGCCGATCCCGCGCAGCACCGAGCCCGCGCCCTGGAGCGTGACGGCCTCCTGGAGCGTGCTCGCCCGCACCTCGCGCCCGGACGGGTCGGACCCGAGCAGCAGCCGCCGGCCGCGCAGGTCCACGAAGAACGTGCCGGGCCTGACCTGGCCCGCCGACGCGACCTGCTGCTGCGCGACGCCGTTCACCCAGATCTGCTCGGGGTGCGAGGCCATCGGGTAGGCGGGGTCGAGGAACTTGAAGGCGGGGTTGGTGCCGTCCGCGGCGCCCTTGGTGTAGCTGGGGCTGTCGTCGAAGCGGTACGTCCAGCCGCCCGCCGCCCACACGGACCCGGACCGCTTCCAGGAGGTGATGCGGGAGCTTCCGTCCAGCCACACGGCCTCGCCCGGATGCGCCTGGATGATCAGCCGCCGCCCCTCGGGGACGGTCACGGACTCGTGGTAGACGCCGTGCCGCAGCACGATCGTGCCGCCCTCGGGCGCGCGGGTGATCGCGGCGGCGAGGGTGCGCAGCGGCGCGGACGCCGATCCGGCGGCGGCGTCACTGCCGGACGGCGCGACGATCACGGCCCCGCGCGGGATCCTGTAGGAGGTGCGTCCGACGGGTAGCGAGCCCGCGCCGGACTCGGCCTGCGGCGCGGGGCTGGTGTTCACCGCGCGCGGCCTGCTCTCCGGGTCGACCTGGAAAGCCTGCTGCCACCCGATGACACCGCCCGCGACGACCGGGACGGCGATCGCGAAGCCCATCCCCACCCGGGCGGTACGGCTGATACGCATGAGCTAGGGGTGGATCGCGCCGGTGAAAAGGGCGGTCTTGTGCTTGCCGTCGAACGAGACGCCGAGCATAACCGACTTGTACCCCTGGCTGGGCAGGTCGAACGCGTAGGAGGCGGACTTGCTCGCGCCGGGCTTGACCGTCCCGTAGAAATCGTTCAGGTTCGCGTAGGACGTCGGACTCGCGGTCTGCTTGCCCGCGCCGTACTTCGCGACGACCTTCACGCCGTTCAGGTCGAGAGCCTGCCCGGATCCGTTGCTGAACTTCAGTGTGAAGATGGTGAGCGTCTGTCCGGTGACCTCGCCCGGCCCCTGCTTGTGATTCTTCACGTACCGGACGCCGCTGACCGCGACCGTGACCTTGTCGCTGTAGGTGACGGGCTTCTTCAGCCCGCCCGACATCGTCACCGCCTTCGCGCCCGGCGCGGCGTTGGCCTGCCCCTCGGGCTGCTCGCTGGGCGCCGGGGGCGGCGGGCCGGGCTTGGCGTCCTTCTTCTTCTCCGACGAGCAGCCGGTCAGCGCCAGCGCCACGGTCAGCACCGCGACCGGGGCGACTCGGAGCGAACGCGGAACGGCCATGGGGAGAACTCCTCGAGGTTCGGGAACGCGCCCGGCCGACGTGCCAGGCTTGGGGGAGGTCGTACGAGTCTAGGCGGACGGACGGGACCCCCGGTCACGATTCAGGCGCATTGGCCACTCCGCCCAGGGCCGTCCGGCTGGTAGTCGTTAACCTAACGCTTACTTCTGGGGGCTGTTGTCCCGCCCCGCTCCCTTCTTGTGGAGGATCCCAGCTTGTGAATGTTCGTCTGAATCGACGACTCACCTCGCGCCCGTCCGGAGACCCCGCGCGGCGCCGAGCCCCCCGCGTCCCCCGCCTCTCCCGGCGGAGCGCCGCGCTCGCCGGAGGCGTCGCGCTGACGACCGCCGTCGCGGGCGCGATCGTCTTCGCCGTCCCGGAGCACTCCGCCACCGTGTCGAGCACGGCCGCCGACTCGGCCGCCACCCCGCCCACGGTCAGCGCGGACGCACTGCCGACCTGGCAGGTGAACGGCGTCGTCTGGAGCATGGCGACCGTCGGTGACACGGTCTACGCGACCGGCAAGTTCACCAAGGCCCGTCCGCCGGGCGCGGCCCCGGGGACGCAGGAGGTCGACCGCGGGAACCTCCTCGCGTTCAGCCTGAGCACCGGCGAGCTCGTGAAGTCCTTCGACCACAGCCTGAACGGCCAGGGCCTGCGGGTCGTCGCCTCGCCGGACGGCAAGCGGGTCTATGTCGGCGGCGAGTTCACGACCGTCGACGGCAGGTCGCACACCCGCCTCGCCGCGTTCGACACCGCGTCCGGCGCCCTCGTGGACGCCTTCAACCCGGTCGTGTCCAACATCGTCCGCGGCATCACCGCGACCGACTCGACCGTCTACTTCGGCGGCAACTTCTTCAACGTCAACGGCCAGGGCCGGACGCGGCTCGCGGCGGTCAGGGCGTCCGACGGGACGAACCTGTCGTGGGCGCCGAAGGCGGACGACAATGAGGTGTTCGCGCTGGCCATCGCGCCGAAGGGCGGTGTCCTGGTCGGCGGGCGGTTCCAGACGATCAACGGCGAGCCGCACGTCGGGATCGGCCAGATCGACTCGGTGAGCGGCGCGACCCTGCCGTTCGAGGCGCGGCCCATCCCGTCCAGGCAGGGCGACAACTTCTCGTACGTCACCGACCTGCAGGTACAGGGCGACACGGTGTTCGGCGCCGCCGACGGCGAGGGCCACCACTGGTACGACGGGCGCTTCGCCGCCAAGGCCGACGACGGCAAGCTCGTCTGGCTGGACAACTGCTACGGCGCGACGTACTCGATGCTGCCGCGCGGCAAGACGATCTACAGCGTCTCGCACGCGCACGACTGCACCTCGACGGGCGACTTCCGTGAGACCAACCCGGTCACCTGGCACCGGACGCTCGCCGAGACCGCTGACCCGACCGGCGTCGACCACTCGGCACCGGGCAGCAACAGCAACTACAGCCGGCAGCCCGTCCCGAGCCTGATGCACTGGTTCCCGACGCTGACCGCCGGCACGTTCACCGGCCAGGGCCAGGCGGCCTGGGCGATCACCGGAAGTGACGACTACATCGCCCTCGGGGGAGAGTTCCCGAGCGTGAACGGCACCCCGCAGCAGGGGCTCGTCCGGTTCGCCAGCCGTGCGAAGGCGCCGAACAAGTCCGCCCCGCGTCCGGACGGCTTCGCCACCCCTGCCCCCGGGCCGACAGCGACGTCATTGCCTGGTGGGCGTATCCGCGTCAGCTGGCAGACCACCTGGGACATGGACGACCCCGCCCTCACCTACGAGGTGCTTCGGGACGGCGCCAAGGACCCGATCGGAACCGTCACCCGCACCTCGACGTTCTGGAAGCGGCCGACCGTCGCTTTCATCGACAAGACGGCCGCGCCGGGTGTTGATCACACTTATGAGGTCCGTGCCAAGGATCCTTCGGGCAATGGGACGCGCACCGTGCCGTCCAGCGCGGCCCGGCCTGGTGACGGCAAGGTCGGCTCGTACGCCGACATCGTCGCCGCGGACGGAGCGGCGGGCTACTGGCGCCTGGACGAGCCGTCCGGCAAGGTCCTGGACTACGCGGGCGGGGGCGACCTGACCGCGGGCTCCGGCGTCGACCGGAACGCCCAGGGCGCGATCGCCGGAGACGACGGCCACGCCGCGACCTTCGACGGTTCCCCCGACGGGACGGCCGGGGGAGCGCCCACGCCCAACCCGGACGAGCTGACCCTCGAGGCCTGGGTCAAGACCACGAGCACGTCCGGCGGGAAGATCATCGGGTTCGGCGACAAGGAGTCGGGGCTCAGCGCGTCCTACGACCGTCAGCTGTACATGACCGGTGACGGCGCCGTGATGTTCGGCGTCTACGACGGTCAGACCAAGACGGTGCGCAGCAGCTCCGGCCTGAACGACGGGAAGTGGCACCACGTCGCGGGGACGCTCGGCTCGTCCTCGGGCATGAAGCTGTTCGTGGACGGCGAGCAGCAGGCCGCCGACCCGGACACCACGTTCGGGCAGAACTACGACGGCTACTGGCGGATCGGCGGCGACAACCTCGCGAGCTGGCCGCAGGCGGGCAGCGCGTACTTCAAGGGCGACATCGACGAGGTCGCGTACTACCCGTCCGTGCTGACCGGCGCCGACCTGAACCGGCACTTCGCGATCGGGTCCGGGGCCGAGAAGCCGAACGAGCCGCCGGTCGCGACGTTCACGCCGTCCTGCGCGCAGCTGTCCTGCACGTTCGACGGGGCGAAGTCGTCCGACCCGGACGGCTCGATCAAGTCCTACGCCTGGGACTTCGGCGACAAGACGACCGGCGCCGGCGTGAAGCCCGTGCACCTGTACCAGGCCGCCGGGAGCTACACGGTCAAGCTGAAGGTCACCGACGACAAGGGCGTCGCGACCGAGTTCACCTCGTCCGTCGCGGTCAAGCCGCAGAACCTGGTCACCGACGGCTTCACCCGGACCGTCGCGTCCGGGTGGGGCTCCACGACGCCGGGCGGCGCGTGGACGGTCTACGGCGGCACGTTCTCGACCAGCGGCGGCGTCGGCTGGATCAAGATGACCAAGGCCGGCGCGCTCGGCGGCGCCGGGCTGAAGTCGGTGGCGTCGACGAGCAACGACCTGACCTTCCAGCTCTCCGCCGACCGCAACCCGACCGGCGCGGGCGTCGCGGCCTACGGGACGCCCCGCACGATCGGCGGCGCGGGCGAGTACCGGGCCCGCGTCCGGATGGCGGCGGGCAAGGTCTACCTGCGTCTGAGTAAGACGAACGCGTCCGGCACGGAGACCGCGCTCGGGTCGGAGAAGGTCATTTCGGGCATCGCGTTCAACGCGTGGACGCGGCTGCGCGTGCGCGTCCAGGCGGTAGGGACGGCCCCGACGACGCTGCGCGCGAAGGTCTGGGCCGCCGGGCAGTCCGAGCCTTCGGCGTGGACGCTCTCTATGACCGACGCCACAGCCGCTCTGCAACGCGGGGGCGGCGTCGGGGTGCGGGCCTACACTGCGAAGAACACGGCCGTTCCGGTGCGTCTCTCGCTGGATGACCTCCGGGCGGACCGTCTGGCCCCCTGACCTGGTCTCCGGGGTGGTGCGCCTGAGCGGAGCGCGCCACGTCGTCCGGCCAAAGCCGAAGCGCGTGGGGTGTCCGGCGGTTCGCCGGGCGCCCCCGCGTCTGAGGGCGGGTCCTCTTCCGAGGACTCGCCCTCTTTGCTGTCTTTCTCTGAGATGCGCTGAGGCGAATGCGGACAAGTACTACGATCTCCCCCTGACCGTGGTGGCCGAGCGGCCACCGAGTCTCCGGGGCATTGAGGGAAGCGATTCGTGAGGGCTCACACGCGACCAGAAACGTCCACCCGCCGGATCAGACGATCCGGCGTCGCGCTCGCCGGAGGGGCGGCGCTGCTCGGCGCGGCGTTCGTCCCGGTCGGCTCCGCGACCGCCGACACCGCGCCGCCGTCCGGGACGCCCGCGACGATGAGCGCCGACGCGCTGCCGACCTGGCAGGTGAACGGCGTCGTCTGGAGCATGGCGACGGTCGGCGACACGGTCTACGCGACCGGGAACTTCACCAAGGCGCGTCCGCCGGGCACCAAGCCGGGCAACGCCAAGGAGGTCACCCGCCAGAACCTCCTCGCGTTCAGCCTGAGCACGGGCAACCTCGTCACGACGTTCAACCACAAGCTGAACGGCCAGGGCCTGCGGGTCGTCGCCTCGCCGGACGGCAAGCGCGTCTACGTCGGCGGCGAGTTCACCACCGTCGACGGCAAGGCGCACACTCGCCTCGCCGCCTTCGACACCAAGACCGGCAAGCTCGTCGACGCGTTCAACCCGGTCGTGTCCAACAAGGTCCGCGGCATCGCCGCGACCGACTCGGCCGTCTACTTCGGCGGCAACTTCTTCAACGTCAACGGCAAGGCCCGCACCCGGCTCGCCGCGGTGAAGGCGTCCAACGGCGCCAACATCGACACCTGGCGCCCGACCGCGGACGACGACGAGGTGTTCGCGCTCGCGCTCGCCCCCGGCGGCAAGACCGTCCTGATCGGCGGACGCTTCCAGCAGCTCGACGGGCAGGCCAAGGTCGGCGTCGGCGCCGTCTACACCTCCAACGGCGCCCTGGCCCCGTGGAGCAGCCGCCCCGTCCCGTCCCGGCAGGGGACGGACTTCTCGTACGTCACCGACCTGCAGGTCCAGGGCGACACGGTGTTCGGCGCGGCCGACGGCGAGGGCCACCACTGGTACGACGGGCGCTTCGCCGCCAAGGCCAGCGGCGGCGACCTGGTCTGGCTGGACAACTGCTACGGCGCGACCTACTCGATCCTGCCGCTCGGCAAGGCCGTGTACAGCGTGTCGCACGCGCACGACTGCTCGTCCCTCGGCGCGTTCCAGGAGACGACCCCGGCCTCCTGGCACCGGACGCTGGCCGAGACCGCCGCGCCGACCGGCCGCGACCAGAGCGAGCCGGGCAGCAACAGCAACTACAGCAAGCAGCCGATCCCGAGCCTGCTGCACTGGTTCCCGACGCTGGCCTCCGGCACGTTCACCAAGCAGTACCAGGCCGCGTGGGCGATCACCGGGAACGCCAACATCATCGCGCTCGGCGGCGAGTTCCCCTCGGTGAACGGCAAGGCGCAGCAGGGCCTCGTCCGGTTCGGGATCCGCGCCAAGGCCCCGAACAAGTCCGGCCCCCGCGCCATGGCCGCCCCGCGCGCGTCCGTCTCGTCCGGCAAGGTCGCCCTGAGCTGGACGGCCACCTGGGACATGGACAACGCCGGCCTCACCTACGAGGTCCTGCGCGACAGCGGCACCAAGCCGATCGGCAGCATCACCAAGACGTCCACGTTCTGGGCGATGCCGTCGCTGAGCTTCACCGACACCGCCGCCCCGAAGGGGCGGCACACCTACAAGATCCGCGTGAAGGACGCGCTGGGCAACAGCTTCACCACCCCGGCCTCCAACGCCGTCACCCGCTAGGCGCACGCGCAACGCGGAAGCCGCCGCCCCTGACGTCCTGGGGTGGCGGCTTTTGCGTTGCCTGAGGTGTCGTCTAGAGGGCGCGGAGGATGTCGAGGAGGCGCTGGTTGAGGGCCGCGTCGTGGTCTCCGCCCGCGCGGCGTGCGACGCGCTCGGTCCAGAAGGCGGCGGCCTCGGACACGTCCGGCGGCAGCGTCCCCAGCGGAGCGCCCAGCGCGGCGCTCGCAGTCGCGCGGTAGTAGACGAGGTCGGCGTGCGGGGGAGCCCACGCCGCGTCCTCCCAGTCGATCAGCCAGGGCAGGCCGCGCCCGCACATCCGCAGGTTCCAGGCGGTGAGATCCCCGTGCATGGGCCGCCAGGCTTCTGGAGCCTCCCCGCGCGGCAGGACGGGAGCGAGGGCGCCCTGGACGGCCTCGACGACGCCCGCGAGATCGGGCCTCCGGACGGGACGCGCCGGACGCGGCGGCATGGCCTCGATGACCATCCAGTGGCCGCCCGCCGTCTCGCCCCGTCCCAGCACCATCGGGACGCGGAAGGCGGCGGAGCAGCCGTTCGCGAACGCGCGCAGCGCTCGCTCCTCACGATCGAGCTCGCCCGCGTCCTCACGAACTTTCAGAAAACCGACAGGTTGGCCTGCGCGCAGTAGCACCGCCGCTACTCCACTGCGCGATGCCTGCGGACGCTCGTAGACCGCCAGGCCATCGAATCCGCCGACGCCGTCCGCGACGTCCTGCCACAGCGCCGGATCGCCGGGCGCCTCCCAGGACGTCCGCGTCCCGGGTAGAACGCGCGGCCCCGCGAAGGCCACGGCTCCGTAGAGCGCCCACTGCGCCGTCACCGCGACCGGCTTCGACTTCGTCAGCAGCGAGACCCCGGCCAGCGCCTCCCGCCGCGACGAAACGGGCACCAGCACGTTCCCGGCCCCCGGAGCCCGCACGAAGACCCCCTGCGGCACCGTGACCTGGGAGGAAGGGGAATGCGGCCCTGCCGGTCGCCGGGTCGTCACCGCTTCGGGCGGACGGTGCGGCGGGTCAGGCGGCGCTCGGCGAGGTCCTCGCAGAGGCGCTCGTAGTCGCGGGCGATGTCGTCCCAGACGTAGCGCTCCGCGGCGCGCTTGCGGGCCTCCTCGCCGCGGTCGGCGGCATGGCCCGGGTCGGCCTCGGCGGCCTCGAGCTCGTGCGCGAGGGCCGCGGGATCGCCGAAGAACCGTCCCGCGTCCTCGCCGAGGACCTCGCGGTTGAAGTTCACGTCGTAGGCGAGGACGGACGCGCCCGCGCCCATCGCGCGCAGGAGGGACGGGTTCGTCCCGCCCACGGAATGCCCGTGGACGTAGGTGAGCGCGCCCGCGTAGAGGGAGTCGAGGAGATCCTGGTCCCAGACGCCGCCGAGGAAGGTGATGCGCGGGTCGTCGCCCGCGAGCTCGCGCACGCGCGCGGTGTACTCGTCCGCGTACGGGGCCGAACCGACCACGACCAGGGGCTTGCGCGCCGCGCTGCGCCGGTACCCCTCGACCGCGAGGTGGACGTGGTTCTCCGGCTCGAACCGGGCCACGACCAGGTGGAACCCGCCCGGCTCGTAGCCCGCCTCGGCGAGCTTGCCGGTGTCGGCGCCCTCCAGGATCGGCGCCCCGTACGGGATGAAGACCGACTCCGCGCCGAACTTCTCCCGGTAGTAGTCGCGGATGCCGATCGCGTCCGCGATCAAGGCGTCCGACCAGCGCACGGCCAGCCGCTCGACGGCCAGGTAGTAGCGCCGTCCCGAGCCGCTCCACTTCGTGCGCTTCCATTCCAGGCCGTCCACGTGCGTGGCGACCGGGATGC
Organism: Spirillospora sp. NPDC052269; assembly: GCF_040679435.1. Taxonomy (NCBI): domain Bacteria; kingdom Bacillati; phylum Actinomycetota; class Actinomycetes; order Streptosporangiales; family Thermomonosporaceae; genus Spirillospora; species Spirillospora sp. NPDC052269. Next base: position 47,901 of record NZ_JBFAUU010000023.1, on the reverse strand, counting down.
GCATGGCGCGCAGGACGGGCAGCAGGGGCGCGTTCGCCGCGTTGAACACCAGCGCCGCGTCCGGGCCGCGCCCGGTGACCCGGCGGCCCGCGGCGTGCGTGACCGACAGGGCGGTGTGGGTCAGCGTCTCGGCGACCTTCTTCTTCACCGCCGGGAGGTGGACGAGCCGCATCCCCAGATAGGTGCTGTCCGGATGCCGTTCGCCCCGGCAGTAGACCGTGACCTCGTGCCCGGCGTCCGCGAGCCTGCGTCCGATCTCCTCGATGGCGGTCTCGAACCCGCCGTAACGTGCGGGAACACCTCGGGTGCCGATCATGGCGATGCGCACGGGGAGCCTCCGATGCCTTCGATTGCGGTCCCTGCGGCTGCCCGGGCCGGCGGGGGGAGGACCGGACGGGCCTCGCGCATCCAGGGGTAATGCGGAGTTAATCTGAGGGTTGCGGGAGTCTGTTCTATCAAAGCCTGACAGATGCGGCGGAAGGGGAAGTGTGGGCCAGCGAGGAACCAGACCCGTCGTGGTGCTGGCGCATCCGTCACCGGATCTCTACGGATCCGACCGGATGCTCGTCGAATCCGTGCGCGGTCTCGCTCGCGACAGGGACGTCCTTGTGACGCTACCGGCCGACGGCCCCCTCTCGCAGGCGCTCCGCGACGCCGGCGCCTGCGTGGAGGTGATTCCCGTACCCGTCCTGCGCAAGGCGTACATGACCCCGGTGGGCATGCTGCGGCTCGCGTTCGACTCGGCCCGCTCGCTGCCCGCCGCGTGGCGGCTGCTGCGCCGTGAACGGGCCACCGCCCTCTACGTCAACACCGTGACGATCCCGTTGTGGCTGGTCGCGGCACGTCTGGCGCGCGTCCCCGCGCTGTGCCACGTCCACGAGGCCGAGGACGGCGTCCCCGGCCCGGTGCGCACGGCCCTCGCCGCCCCGCTGCGCCTGGCCCGCTCCGTGATCGTCAACAGCCGCGCCAGCGCCGCCGCGCTCGGCTCCGCCGGCGGCCGCGCCCAGATCATCTACAACGGCGTGGACGGGCCGTCCGAGCCGGTCGCCGAACCCCGCGCCGAACTGTCCGGCACGGCCCGTATCGTCCTGGTCGGACGGCTGTCACCCCGCAAGGGCACAGATGTGGCGGTCCGGGCCGTCCGGCTCCTGCATGATCGCGGAGTCCCCGTCCGCCTGACCCTCGTCGGCGACGTCTTCCCAGGTTACGAGTGGTTCGAGGAGGAGTTGCGCACCCTCGCGGGCGGCAGCCCGGCGATCGAGTTCGCGGGCTTCCGCCCCTCGGTGTGGGCCTCCTTCGCCGAAGCGGACGTCGCGATCGTGCCCTCGCGGGTCGAGCCGTTCGGTAACGTCGCGGTGGAGGCCATGCTGGCCGGCCGGCCCGTCGTGGTCTCCGCCACCCAGGGGCTCACCGAGATCGTCATCGACGGCGAGACCGGCGTCCGGGTCACCCCCGACGACCCTGAGGCCCTGGCGGACGCCCTTACCCGCCTGCTGGACGACTGGAACTCCGCCCTGACCATGGCCAAACGAGCCCGCGCGGACGCGACCACCCGCTTCGGCACCGCCCGCTACCACCGGGAACTCCGCGAGGCCGTCACCGCCCTGACCGCCCCCACCCCCTGACCCGGAGCCCGATCCGACCTCGTCCCTCCACGTCCCCCGACCCGATCCGGCCGACGCCTCCGACTCGGCCGGAGCCTCCGATCCCGCGAACCTCCGATCCCGCGAAGCCCCGCCCGAGCCGACGCCTTCGATCCCGCGAAAGTCCCCGCCCCGGCCGACGCCTCCGACCAGCGACGACGATGACCGATGCCGAGCCTCGACCGCTCCTGATCTTCGAGCGGAGATGAACGCGACGGCGGCGACCGCGTAGCCTGCTTTGTCGCCACCGCCCGTTCTGTTCTCCCCCCTCCGCAAGGATCTGCCCGACCGCCCAGAGGATGAGAAGCAACACGATGACCGCACCGAACCCCGCCCCACCGGCGACCTCCGAGATCAGTCTCGTCGAGGCCGTGTGGCGCTACCGGCTGATGTCGTCCCTCATCGTGGTGGCCTGCGTGCTCGCCTCGGTCGCGGCGACCGCGTTCCTGCTCGGGGGCGCGACCGCGACGGCCCGCTTCGCCGTCACCGACCCGACGAACAACAACAACGTCCTGCGGCAGGGCGTGGTGTCCGGGCCCGGCTACGCCGCCTACACCGCGCAGCGCGCGGCCTTCGCGGGCTCGGCCCCCGTCCTCGGCCGGGCCGCCGAGCTCATCAAGTCCAAGCACGGCCCCGCCCTGACCGCGGCGGCCCTGCGCGGACGCGTGAAGACCTCCACCAAGCCCGACAGCGGCGTGGTGATCGTGAACGCCTCCGGCGGTGACATGCCCGAGGCCGCGTTGATCGCCAACGCGGTCGTCCAGGCGTACCAGGAGGAGACGATCGCGACCGCGACCGCCAAGCTCGACACCCAGCTCAAGAACATCCAGAACAGCGAGCGGGAGATCACCCGCTCCCTGGAGAACACCTCGTCGAGCACCCGCGAGGGCCGGGTGCTGGCGGCCAACCTCGCCAAGCTCCAGTCCCAGGAGAGCGGCGTCCTGTCCGCCCGCGCCAACGCCAACGACGGCGTGCAGTTCGTGGACAGCGCCGACTCCGGCGCGTCCACCCCTGACCAGCTGCCGCAGAACGCGGTCATCGGCCTGGCCATCGGCGCGATCCTCGCCTGTGTCGTCTCCTTCCTGCGCGCCACCTCCGGCGGCCCCCTCCGGCGCGGCCCCCGGGGCTCCCGCCCGGGCGGCCCCGAGCGCCGCCTCGAAACCGTCTGGTCCGACGACGAGGTCTACGGCCCCACCGCCCGTCCGGCGCTCCCCGCGGGGCACACGTCCCCCAACCCGGTCGTCTACCCCGACCCCCGCGCCACCGACTCGGGCCGCCACAGCGCGGCCCCGGGCCGCCGCGGTGACACCTCCCCCCGCCATGCCGACACCTATCCGCGCCACGGCGACACCTCTCCTCGCCGCAGCAACCCCCCCTTCCCGCCCACGGACCCCACCCCGTCCCACCCGGGCAGCGCCTACACCAACGGCACCCCCCGCCCAGACGCGACGAACTCCTACGTCAACACCCCCCGCACCAACGCCACCCCTCAGGTCAACGGCACCCCGCGCACCAACGCCACCACCACACGCGGCACCAACCCGCCCGCAGACCCCGCCGCCCCCCGCGCCGCCGGCACGTCCGTGGACGCCCGGACCACGCGTGGTGCAGGCACCGACGCCCACGGCAGTGGCACCGCCTCGCACCCGAACGAGACCGGCGTCCGTGGCGCCGGGACGTCCGTGGACGGCACCAGCGCCCGGGGCGCGGGCGCCTACGGCAGCGGCGCCGCCTCCCACGCGAGCGAGACCGGCGTCCGTGGCGCCGGGACGTCCGTGGACGCCCCCACCATGCGTGGTGCAGGCACCGACGCCTACGGCACCGACGCCTACGGCAGCGGCGCCGCTTCGCACGCGAACGAGAGCAGTGCCCGTGGCGGCGGCGCGTCTGTGGAGGGCGCCAGCGCCCGGGGTGCGGGTACCGGTGCCTATGGCAGTGGTGCCGCCTCCCAAGCGAATGAGACCGGCGTTCGTGGCGCTGGCGCGTCTGTGGAGGGCACCGGCACGCGTGGTGCTGGGGCCGATGGGCAGGCGGGCGGTGCGGGCTCGCGTCGGAGTGGGCCTGGCTCGCCTTCTGGTGCGGCTGGGGCTCGGGGGCGTGATTCGGCGCCTGGTGACACTTATGTGGCCGGCGGGAACAGTGGATGGTCCGGGGACGCGGCCGCCGGGGTCTCCTCTCGTGGGGACGGCTCGGGGTTCGGGACGTCCGGCGCTGAGCGCGGGACGCGTGGGACCTCTGACGTGGACGGGCGGCGGGTCGCCGGTGCGCGGTCCGGACGGCACTCCGCGGGCTCGGCCGCCGATCCGCTGGGGGCCGACTCGTCCGATCCGCTCGGCGTCGGCTCGCGTTCCGCCGACCCGCTGAGCGGTGGCTCGCGGGCGGACGCGGCGGCGGAGAGCGGGTTCGGGCGGGCGCCCGAGCTGGGGGCTTCGAACACCGGATCCGAGCCCGGCGAGAAGGCTTCGACGGCCGGGGAGGACGGGGCGCCCGTCGCTTCCGGGCGGTCGCGGCGGAGCAGTGGACGGTCGCGTTCCGGTGGGGCTCATTCGCGTGGATCCTCTCGGGAGGACGTTTCGTTCCGCGACCCGGCGAAGGCGCTGGAGACCGGGCTGGCCTCCACGCCGCCGCGCGCCGCGGGCAAGGACGAGGGGAAGGACGCCCCAGCGGACGAGGCGCCCGGCGGGAAGGACGCCGGATCGCGCATCCCCGTGGACCTCTGGACTGAGGGCTCTTCCGATTCTGCGGGCGACCCCGGACGCACGGTGGAAGACCTCCGGATTGTGGATGACGAGATGCTCTCCGCGGCCGGCCTAGCGAAGTCGGGCGCGAAGCAAGGGAATTCCGGTTCTGCTAAGGGAGGCCTCTCGGCCGAGCCGGTCAAGGACGAATCGGCCCGGAAGGCGGCCGATGCCAAGGACGCCAAGGACGACGGCGCCAAGGACGCGTCCGGCGAGTCGGCGCCGAAGCGCTACGACCTCGACTGATGCGCAAGGGGCTCTCAGGGAAGGCCGGGAAGCTGCTGTCGTCGGCGGGCGGCGCGGTGGCGGTGCAGTTCGTCACGGCGGGCGGCAGCCTGGTGGTGCAGTCGCTGGCGGCGCGGACGCTCGGGGCGTCCGGGTACGGGGCGTACGCGCTGTTCTTCGCCGTGCTGGTCATGATCACGTCCGTGCAGACCAGCTTCGTCGGGGACACCCTCACGGTCTTCGACCGGTTCGACCCGAAGGTCCGGGGCGCCCTGATCTGGTCGGTGGCCGGGACGGTCGCGGCGGGCGCGGTGGTCGGGGCGGTCGTGTCGGTCGCGATGGGCCTCGCCGGGGTGGCCGGGACGGCGCTGTTCGCGCTGCTCGTGGCGCTGTGGCTGCTGAATGAGACCGGACGGCGGATCTTCACCGCGCGGATGGAGTTCTGGCGGCTCACCCTCAACGACGCGTCCTACCTGGTGGTGACGCTCGCGGCCCTCGGGATCGCGGTCGGGGCCGGCGTGGACGGCTCGGTCGAGCTGCTGCTGGCCGCGATGTGCGTCGGCTGCGTCGCCTCGATCGTGCTGGCCAGGGTCCGGCTGCCCGCCGAGGAGTACGCGGGCGCGCCGCTGCGCGGGACGGCGCTGCGGGAGATCCTGGAGTTCGCCTGGTGGCGGTCGGTGCAGGCCGGGGTCCGGCCGGGCGCGCTGCTGCTGGCCCGGATCATGATCGCGGCGTTCGCGTCGACCGCGGCGCTGGCCGGGGTGGAGGCGGCGCGGCTGCTGCTCGCGCCCGCGATGACGTTCGTGAACGGCGCGGGCTGGTTCCTGCTCGGCGACTTCGCGAAGGCCGAGCGGGAGGGCACGCCGATGCCCGCACGGGCCGCGCTGCGCGCCTGCGGGCTGATGGCCGGGATCGCGCTGGTCCTGAGCCTCGGCGGGATCGTCCTGGTCGACTGGCTCGGCCCGGTCGTGACCGGCGGCTCCTTCGACGTGAACCGGACGGCCCTCGCCGGATGGGGCCTGTACGCGGTCTGCTTCGCCTGCACGCTGCCGCTGGCGAGCCTGGCGACCGCGCGCAAGAAGTCCCGGATGGTGTTCGCCGTGCGGGGCGTCGAGAGCGCGTTCGGGCTGCTGGTGCTGCTCGTCCTGCTCGCGGCGGCTCCCGGTCGCGCGGCGCTGGCGCCGTACTGCCTCGGCGGCGGCGGGCTGGTCTCGGCGGCGCTGCTCTGGTTCCTGCTGCGCCGGGAAGATCCGCGTCCGGCCGAAACGCCTGAACGGGCCGCCGTGTACGAGGTTTCTGGATAGTTCCTGATTGCCGGGTGACTATCGTTTGCCGCATGCCAGTTGTGCTCTGCGGCGCGGTCGTCCTCGCCTCCGTCCTGATCGCCGGGGTGGTCTTCCTGGCCCGTCCGACCCTGGTCGGGAAGGTCTCGGACGCCCTGAACGGCGCGAACCCGGTCGGACGCGTCCGGCGGAGGCTCCTCGACGCGCGCGCGGAGCTCGTCCGGACGCTCGGCCCGTGGGCCGCGTTCGTGCTGCTCGGTGCGGCGGTCATCGGTGCGACCCTGGTCGTCGCGTGGCCGTTCGGACGGCTCGCCGCCTTCCGGTTCGGGCAGCACGCGATCGACTGGCCGGTCTACCACTGGATCGCCGCGCACCGCCTGCACGGCGGCTGGACGACCCTGATGGCGCAGGTCACGCAGGTCGGCGACCGTCCCGCGACGCGCTACTTCGCGATCGCGTCCATGGTCGTGACGCTGCTCCTGGCGCGGCGGCGCCGGTGGGTTCCGGTCGTCCTCATCGCGGCGATGTTCGTGACGCAGTACTGGGGGCAGCTCGCGCTCGCCGCGCTCGTGGACCGCGGGCATCCGCCGACCAACCCGGGCACGTACCCGTCCGGTGCGACGATGCGGCTGCTCGCGCAGGGCGGCTTCTGCGTCTTCCTGGTCTTCCAGTACGCGCGCGCACGAGGAATGCGCTGGGCGTCGAGCCCCCGCTGGATCACCGCCGCGTTCACGCTCGTCGTGCTGTCCGGGGTGGTCGAGGGCTACACAAGGCTCGACCTAGGGCGCCACTGGGTCACCGACGTGGCCGGAGGATGGCTGGTCTCCGGGCTGCTCCTGTCCGGATTCGCGTTCGCCGCCGGGGCCGTCCTGCCGTGGGCCGCGGGCACGCGCACGCGCGCGGGACAGGGCCCAGAACGCCGTGGCCGCGATGGCCATGGCGACCATGACCCAGGCGAGCGGGACGGCGGTGACGCCGAACATCTTCAGGCCGGACACCACTAGGACGAACGCCAGCACGCGCCGGATGATCCCGCCCGGCGCGCGCGACGAGATCCGCGACCCCAGGTAGACGCCCGGGATCGATCCGACGAGCAGCGCCGCGGTGACCTGCAACTGGAAGTCGCCGAACAGCAGGTGCCCGAGCGCCGCCGAGAACACCAGCGGCACCGCCTGCAGCAGGTCCGTCCCGACGAGCTGGTTCGCGCGCAGCGCCGGGTACAGCGTCAGCAGCGCCACGATGATCAGCGATCCGGACCCGACCGAGGTCATCCCGACCACCAGCCCGCCGACCAGCCCCACGATCACCGTCGGCAGCGGCCGGACGACGATGTCGGGCGCGCGTTCGCCCTCGTCGCCCGACGCGCGCCCGCGCGTCAGCCACGCCTTGAGGACGATCCCGGCGGCGGCGACCAGCAGCGCCACGCCCATCGCCTTCTGGACCACGTCCTCGACGCCCGCGCCGTCGCCGAGGGCGCGCGCGACCAGCACCCCGGCGAACGCGGCGGGCACCGACCCCGCGCACAGCCAGCCGACCAGGCGCAGGTTCACCGTGCCGCGGCGCAGGTGGACGGCGCTCCCGACCGGTTTCATCACGGCCGCCGCGACCAGGTCGCTGGAGACCGCGGCCAGCGGACTGACCCCGAAGAACGTCACCAGCATCGGGGTCATCAGCGCCCCGCCGCCCATCCCGGTCAGTCCGACGACGACGGCGACGAGGAACGAGCCGCCGGCCATCGCCCAATCGAAGTGCATCGGCATGACCTACCTGACATGTCGGAAAACTCGATAACCAGCCTACGAGGGTTCGCCACCGGGCAGAACCCCGGCGCGCGAAACCCCGCTGTGGGAAACCCCCGTTGCGGGCACTCCCAAAACCGCGGGAGCCCCCTTGCCGGGGTGGGGCCCCTACTCCGGGCGGAGCCAGGCGCCGTCCGTGAGCAGGCCGACGACGGCCGCGACGGCCTCGTCCGGCGTCATCCGGGACGTGTCGAGGGTGAGGTCGGCGTCCACGGGCTCCTCGTACGGGTCGGAGACGCCGGTGAACTCGGGGATCTGCCCCGCGCGCGCCTTGGCGTACAGGCCCTTGCGGTCGCGGCGCTCGCACTCCTCCAGCGGCGTGGAGACGTGCACGAGGACGAAGTCGCCCGCCGCCTCGACCATCCGGCGGACCTCGGCGCGCGTGGCCGCGTACGGCGCGATCGGCGCGCACACGGCGACGCCGCCGTGCCGGGTGATCTCGGCCGCGACGAAGCCGATGCGGCGGATGTTCAGGTCGCGGTCGCCGCGCGAGAACGTCAGGCCCGCCGAGAGCAGGCGCCGGACGACGTCGCCGTCCAGGAGGGTGACGGTGCGCCCGCCGCGCTCGACGACGGCGTCGTAGACGCCGCGCGCGATGGTCGACTTGCCCGACCCGGACAGTCCGGTGAAGAAGACCGTGAGGCCGCGCTCGTGCTTCGGCGGGCGCGCGACGGCCAGCTCGGCCGCGACGGCGGGCGGGGTGAACCAGTCGGGGACCGGCTCCCCGCGGTCGAGCAGCTCGCCGAGCTGCTCGACGGTCAGCTCCGCCTTGACGTGGTCGGGCTCGATGCGCGCGACCGGCCGCCAGACCTCCACGTCCGCGTCGTAGGCCCAAGGCTCCGGGACGATCACGGGGATCGCCGTGCCCTCCACCTCGGCGGACGCCAGCAGATGCGTCGCGCCGTAGGCGGCGGCCACCTGCGCGCGCAGGAGCGTGTCGCGTTCAGCGTCCGCGTCGCGCCCGTTGGCGGCGTCCTGCGCGTGCTCACCGGCCGCGGCGCGGGCGGTGGCCGAGGGGCGGGCGGGCAGCGGCACCGGGATCACCCGGGTGCCCTCCGGCAGCTCCCGCCGGACGGCGAGAAGCGCGCGCACGAGGGACTCGTCATGACCGCCGCTCAGCAGCGGCAGGACCAGCACACGCGCGCCCAACCCTTCCGCGACCTGACGGATCTGCCCGAGACCACGCCGGTGCAGAGGCTCGCGAACGGCGACGGCCAACACCGGGCCCTCGACCGGTTCGATCTCTTCCGGACGGCGGCGCAGCCTGTGGAACGGCCCGTGCGCGGGCGCGCGCAGCGCCTCCAGCGGACCGGCGAGCCGCCAGCTCTGGGTGGTCGGGTCCTGCCAGGCCTCGCCGACCGTCAGGACGGCCAGCGGCACGCCCTCCGGATCCTGCAGGACGACCCGCTCGTGCGCCGTCAGCTCCTTCGGGACGGTCAGCGTGACCGGGACCGGCCACGGCGTCCCGTCGGCGAGCCGCCCGCCGGCGATCACCATCGCCGTGTCGAACGACCCGAGGAACCCCGGCAGCGGCCGGAACACGCCCGACAGCAGCAGCTCCAGATCCGCGAGCTCCACCGGGTCGGGCGTCCAGGTGGGCAGGTCGCGCAGCATGTCGGGAAGGCCGGCTTCGGCGGTCACCGCGGTCTCCGATCCCGCCCGGCGCACAGGCCGGGCCGATCCAGGTCACTAGGGGTTTACCGCAGGAATTTACCGAGCCCGCGGGCCGCCGCGCATCTCGCACGCCGTTCCGTCAGATCACTCTGGCGTACCGGTTCTCCGGCTTGCGGATCACCAGGACCACCTCGGAGTGCGAGGCGGTCAGCCGCCCCCGGCTCGCCGCCGCCACGCTGCGGCACGCCGCGGCGACCAGCCCCGTCCCCGCGCCGAGGACGGTCATGCAGTCCCGCGAGGCGTACTGCTCGGCCACGACCAGGCCGCGCATCCCGCAGTACCACTCCATCCCGGCCCGCGACGCGACCCGGTCGTACACCGTCGGCGCGGGCGGCGGCAGCGGGATGCCCCCGTTCCCGTCCGCGCGTCCGGACACCAGGCGCCTCGCCGCCGCGCGCCCACCCGGCACACGCGCACGCCCACCCGCCGCGCCCGCCTCCGCCACGCCGTCGACCAGCGCGTCGTCGACCAGCGCGCCGATCACCGGGAGTCCGTCCGGCGGCGTCGCGTCGTCGAGCCGGAAGCCGTCGCGCGGCTCCGGCGCCAGCGTCCCGGAGACGTGCTCCGGTTCGGGAGCCGGACGGCGGGCCGCCGGACGAGGACGGGGCACGCGGCTGGACGCGGCGCGGACGGCGAGGCGGCGTAGCAGGCCGGGGACGTTGCGGTCGAGGAAGCCGAAGGCGGTGTCGCGGTCGCGCATCCGGACCAGGAGCAGGCCGCCGGGCTTGAGCGCGGCCGCCATGCGGTCGAGCACGAGCTCGGCGTTGCGCAGCCGCTCGATCAGGTAGGGAGCGTGGACCACGTCGAAGGCGCGCGGCGGCATCGGCACGTCCCGCAGGTCGCCCAGGTGCCAGGCGTCCAGGTCGGCGCGGGCGCGGGTGCGGGCGCGCAGCGCGGGCAGGTCGAGGTCCACGCCGGTGGCCTGGACGTCGAGTCGCCCGAGGTCGAGCGGATGCCCCCACCCGCAGCCGGCCTCCAGCAGCTGCAGCCGGTGCGGCGCCCGGTCGGCGGCGTACTGCCGGACGCGTTCGGAGAACAGGACGTCCGGGCTGACCGGTGTGGTGCGCAGATCGGTCACAAGTGCGCAGCGTAGCCGCGAGATCGCACAGTGTCCGCTATTTATCTTTTCTTGGCGGGTTCCTGGGAAGACGCACGAGCGTGTTGCGGTCCGCCCGAAACCCGCCCGCCGCGTCCTCGGGCCGGGTCAGTGCTCGACCTCGGTCAGGTCCAGGTCGCGCGGGGTCAGCAGCCAGACCGCGACGGCGGCGGCCAGCATCAGCGCGCCGCCCGCGATCCCGGTCCACTCCAGGGACGTCGTGAACGCCGACTTGGCCTGCTCGACCACCTGCGCGCCGCCCGGGCCGGCGACCTCGATCGCGCCCGCGATGGACTCGCGGGCCTGGTCGGCGGCCCGTCCGGTGATCCCGGCGGACGCCAGGTCGGACAGCGGCAGCCCGTTCCGGAACATCACGGCGGCGACGCTGCCGAGGACCGCGACGCCGAGCGCGCCGCCCAGCTCGTAGCTGGTCTCCTCGAACGCTGCGGCGCTGCCGGACCGCTCGGCGGGCGCGCCCGCCATGATCACCGCGGACGCCACGGCCAGCGCGCCGAGCCCGACCCCGACGACGAACAGCGAGACCGCGACGGTCGGATAGCCGAGCGGCTGGGGGCCGAGGAACAGGGCCGCGAAACCGGCGCCGATCAGCAGCAGTCCGCCGGACAGCACGGCCCGCGCGCCGATCCGGTTCGCGATGGCCGGGGCGAGCGGCGAGAACACCGCCGCGCCGACCGCCTCCGGCAGCAGCCGGATCCCGGACTCCAGCGGCGAGTACCCCTGGACGACCTGCATCCACTGCGCGAGCAGCAGCATCGTCGCGGCGGCCGCGACGCTCACGGTCAGCGCGGTGACGACTCCGGCCGAGAACGCCCGTCCGCGCAGCAGCCGGACGTCCAGCAGCGGGTGCTCGCGGCGCAGGCAGCGCCGGACGAACCAGCCCAGCGCGCCGACCGCGACCGCGGCGGCGGCGAGCGACTCGCCGGTGACGCCGTCCTTGCCGAAGTGCTTGATCGCGTAGACGAGGCCGACCATCCCGACGATCGACAGGGCCGCGCCGAGCGCGTCCCACGGACCCGGGCTCGGGTTGCGCGACTCGGGCAGCAGGAACCAGCCCGCGACGAGCGCGATGGCCATGACCGGGACGTTCACCAGGAACGCCGAGTGCCAGGAGAACGCCTCCAGCAGCGCGCCGCCCAGGATCGGGCCGAGGGCGCCGCCGAGCGCGGCCATGGTCGCCCAGATCCCGAGCGCCGTCGCGCGCTCGCGCGGGTCGGTGAACAGGTTCCGGATCATCGACAGCGTGGACGGCATGATCATCGCGCCGCCGACCCCGAGCAGGGCGCGCACGGCGATGACCGCGCCCGGTGAGTTCGCCCACATGACGGCCAGCGAGGCCAGGCCGAACAGGGCGAACCCGGTGAGCAGCATCCGCTTGCGCCCCCACCGGTCGCCGACGGCCGCCCACGTGACCAGCAGCCCGGACACGACGAGCGAGTAGACGTCGACCATCCAGAGCAGCGAGATCGAGTCCGGCCGCAGGTCGGCGGCGATCTCCGGCAGCGCCACGTTCAGGACGGTCATGTCCATGACGACGAGCAGGAGGCTCGCCGACAGCACGGCCAGCCCCGCCCACCGCCGGGGATGCGGCGCGGGCGTTCCGGTCCGGGCGTCCTGGTCCGGACGCCGGGTCCCCTCGACCGGCTTCGCGGTCGTCATGGTCTTCCTCCGTTGTCGTTCTCGGTCGGGCCCGCGCCGGTCATGAAGGTGCCGAGGAGCAGGTCGGGGACGTCGCGGCGGGCCACGTCGCCGCGGCGCAGGCTCTCCCGGACGCTGATCATCAGGCCGTAGACCGTGTTGCTCACCCAGCGGACCGGCAGGTCGGCGCGCAGGACCCCGGCGTCCTGGCAGGCCGCGTAGAAGGCGATCTCGCGCTCTTCCAGGCGCGTGGCCCACTCGACCAGTTCCGGGAGGTGGTTCACGAAGTGGTCGGTGAGTGCGAAGCCGAAGTCGCCGGCGTCCACGACGAAGGCGGTCAGCATCGCGCGCAGGGCGGTGGCCAGGCGGTCCGGGTCGCCGGACGCGGCCGCGGCGTCGATGTCCGCCGCGTCCTGGGACTCCTCCCAGCGGCGGGCGGAGGCCTCGCCGAGCGCGCGCAGCAGGTCCTCCCGCGTGGCGAAGTGCCGGTGCAGGGTGGCGCGGCTCACTCCGGCGGCCTCGGCCAGCTGGGCCATCGAGGCGATCGGGTCGGCGGTCAGGTGCCGGTTCGCGGCCTCGATGATCTCGTCTGTGCTTCGCATGCTACCCATCAGTGTCTCGTTTGCGACATCGATGTCTCAGATTAGACGATGGCGTCAAACGATTTACGGCCGAATGCGCGACGCGGCGAGTGGGACGAGTCCGCGCGGGTTGTCGTGGGCGCCGCGTAGGGTGGGGCGTGTACCGGGGTGGTAGTGGATTCTCCGGCTTTTCGGGCTGCCCCGAATCAGGTCGTGGCAGCGGGCGCCGCGGATTGTTCGGCGGGGCGATGACGTTGCAGGCTGTGATGACGCTTTCTGGACTTGTTGATCTCGCTTACACCGATGAGGCGCTCCGCACCGCGCTGGCCAGCCCCGACGACCCCCGGTCCGTGGTGGCGCCGCCGTCCCTCTGGCCGATCCTCGGAGCCGCGCTCTCGCGCGCCCTGCACCGCACCGGCCCCGCCGGTGACGGCGGGGTCGTGCTGGCGGTGACCGCGACCGCGCGCGAGGCCGAGGATCTCGCCTCCGCGCTCACCAGCCTCCTCGAAACCGACCGCGTCGCGCACTTCCCCGCCTGGGAGACCCTCCCGCACGAGAAGCTGTCGCCCCGCTCTGACACCGTCGGCCAGCGCCTCGCCGTCCTGCGACGGCTCGTCCACCCGGATGTGGACGAAGGTGCAGCCGGGAGGTCGGACGGGGTTGGTTGGTTGGGGAAAGCAGGCCGGCTTGATGTCGTGGTCACGCCGGTCCGGGCCGTTCTGCAGCCGATCGTGGCCGGGCTCGCCGATCTCGAGCCGGTGCGGCTGCACAGCGGCGAGGACGCCGACCTCGACGACATCGTCCGCAGGCTCGTGGACGCCGGGTACCACCGCGTCGACCTGGTCGAGAAGCGCGGTGAGATCGCCGTCCGCGGCGGCATCCTGGACGTGTTCCCGCCGACCGAGGAGCACCCGCTCCGGGTCGAGTTCTGGGGCGACACGGTCGAGGAGATCCGCTACTTCAAGGCCGCCGACCAGCGGTCCCTGGAGATCGCGCGGGACGGCCTGTGGGCCCCGCCGTGCCGTGAGCTGCCGCTGACCGACACCGTCCGGGAGCGCGCCCGCGACCTGGCCGGACGGCACCCGGCGCTCGAGGAGATCCTGCTGCGGATCGCCGACGGCGACACGGTCGAGGGCATGGAGGCGTTCTCGCCCGTCCTCGCCGAGAGCATGGAGCTGCTCACCGACCTGCTGCCCAAGGGCTCGGCGCTGCTGGTGTGCGAGCCGGAGCGGATCCGCACGCGGTCCGTCGAGCTCGTCCGCACCAGCCAGGAGTTCCTGGACGCGAGCTGGGTGAACGCGGCGGCCGGCGGCGAGGCCCCGATCGACCTCGGCGCGGCCGCGTTCCGGTCGCTGGAGGAGGTCGTCGAGCACAACGACGCGCTCGGCCTGCACCGCTGGACGGTCTCCGCCCTCACCCAGGAGGAGGAGCTCGACCTGCGCGTCCACCCCGCCGAGGCGTACCGGGGCGACACCGCCCGGGTGATGGGCGACCTCAAGGCGTGGATCGACGGCGGCTGGCGGGTCGTCCTGGTCACGGCCGGGCACGGGCCCGCCGAGCGGCTCGTCCAGCTGGTCGGCGAGGAGGGGCTCGGCGCGACGCTCACCGACCTTCCGGGCGAGCCGAAGCCGGGCCTGGTGAACGTGTCGACGGGCCTGCTGGAGAACGGGTTCGTCTGGGACGAGGTGAAGCTCGCCGTCCTCACCGAGACCGACCTGTCCGGGCAGAAGTCGTCCACCAAGGACATGCGGCGCATGCCGTCCCGGCGGCGCGGCGGCATCGACCCGCTGCAGCTGCGGGCCGGCGACTACGTGGTGCACGAGCAGCACGGCGTCGGACGGTACGTCGAGATGGTCAGCCGCAAGGTGCAGGGCGCGACCCGCGAGTACCTGATCCTGGAGTACGCCAAGAGCGACCGGCTGTTCGTCCCGACCGACCAGCTGGAGGAGCTGACCCGGTACGTCGGCGGCGAGGCGCCGAGCCTGCACCGGCTCGGCGGCGCGGACTGGCAGAAGGCCAAGACGCGGGCGCGCAAGGCGGTCAAGCAGATCGCGGGCGAGCTGATCCGGCTGTACTCGGCGCGGATGGCGAGCCCCGGCCACGCGTTCGGCGCGGACACCCCGTGGCAGCGCGAGCTGGAGGACGCCTTCCCCTATGTGGAGACGCCCGACCAGCTCGCCGCGATCGACGAGGTCAAGTCCGACATGGAGCGGCCGGTCCCGATGGACCGGCTGATCTGCGGCGACGTCGGCTACGGCAAGACCGAGATCGCGGTCCGGGCGGCGTTCAAGGCCGTCCAGGACGGGCGGCAGGTCGCGGTGCTGGTGCCGACGACGCTGCTCGTCCAGCAGCACCTGTCGACGTTCTCCGAGCGGTTCTCGGCGTTCCCGATCACCGTGAAGCCGATCAGCCGGTTCCAGACCGAGGCCGAGATCAAGGAGACCCTGGACGGCCTGGCCAAGGGCACCGTGGACGTCGTGGTCGGCACCCACCGGCTGCTGTCGGCGCAGACCCGGTTCAAGCAGCTCGGCCTGGTGATCATCGACGAGGAGCAGCGGTTCGGCGTCGAGCACAAGGAGGAGCTGAAGCGGCTGCGCACCCAGGTGGACGTCCTGGCGATGTCGGCGACGCCGATCCCGCGCACCCTGGAGATGGGCCTGACGGGCATCCGCGAGATGTCCACGATCCTCACCCCGCCGGAGGAGCGGCACCCCGTGCTGACCTTCGTCGGGCCGTACGAGGAGAAGCAGATCGGCGCCGCGATCCGGCGCGAGCTGCTGCGCGAGGGACAGGTGTTCTTCGTGCACAACCGGGTCCGGTCGATCAACAAGGTCGCGGCGCAGATCCAGCAGCTCGTCCCGGAGGCGCGGATCGCGGTCGCGCACGGCCAGATGAACGAGCACGAGCTCGAGAAGGTCATGGTCGACTTCTGGGAGAAGAACTTCGACGTGCTCGTGGCGACCACGATCGTCGAGTCCGGCCTGGACGTCCCGAACGCCAACACCCTGATCGTCGACCGCGCCGACATGTACGGCCTGTCGCAGCTGCACCAGCTCCGCGGACGCGTCGGACGCGGCCGCGAGCGCGCCTACTCCTACTTCCTGTACCCGCCGGAGTCGCCGCTGACCGAGACCGCGCACGAGCGGCTCGCGACGCTCGCGCAGCACACCGAGGTCGGCGCGGGCATGTACGTCGCGATGAAGGACCTGGAGATCCGCGGCGCGGGCAACATCCTCGGCGCGGAGCAGTCCGGGCACGTCGCGGGCGTCGGGTTCGACCTGTACGTCCGGATGGTCGGCGAGGCCGTCCGGGACCTGAAGGAGGGCGGCGCGAGGGCCGAGGAGCTGCCCGAGACCAGGGTCGAGCTGCCGGTCGACGCGCACCTGCCGCACGAGTACATCCCGGGCGAGCGGCTCCGCCTCGACGCCTACCGCCGGATCGCCGCGATCGCCTCCGACGAGGAGATCGCCGCCGTCGCGGACGAGCTGAAGGACCGGTTCGGCCCGCTGCCCGTCCCGGTGCTGAACCTGCTGGAGGTCGCGCGGTTCCGGGCGAAGGCGCGGAAGGCGGGGCTGAGCGACGTGGTCGTCCAGGGCACGTTCATCAAGTTCGCGCCGGCCGACCTGCCCGACTCGCGGCAGGTGCGGCTGCAGCGGCTCTACCCGAAGAGCCTGCTGAAGCCGGCGACGAACACGCTGCTCGTCCCGGCGCCCAAGACCAAGCCGCTCGGCGGGACGCCGCTGCGCGACCAGGAGCTGCTGAAATGGGCCACCGACCTCGTCGAGGCCCTGTTCCTCGAACCCGCGCGGGCCTAGGGTTTCGATCATGCCTAGGGTTTCGATCATGAAGAAGACGAGGATCACGGCACTCGCCGCCCTGCCGCTGTCGGCCGTCCTGCTGTCGGGGTGCGGTCAGGTGAGCGCGGGTGCCGCGGCGCTGGTGGGGGATGACCGGATCGGCGTCGCCACACTGAACGGGACCGTCCGGGAATGGAAGCCGCAGATCAATGCCGATCCCCAGGCCAACGCCATTCGGGATGAACAGCGCAAGCAGGAGTTGCTGGATCCCTCCAAGGTGAGCGAGCTCGACCTCCGCATGACCCTGAACACCATGGTCTACCTCAAGATCGCGGACCGGGCGGCGAAGGACAACGGGGTCGAGGCGACCGATGGGGACGTCTCCCAGGTCGTCGCGCTGCTGAACCAGGACCCGGCGGTGAACGCGGTGTCCCGGACCCTCCTGCTCGGCCTGCCGACGGACCGGGTGCGGGACATGGCGCGGTCGAAGGTGATCGAGCTCAAGCTGATCGAGCGGTTCGGCGCGGACCAGAACGCCCAGTCGCCCGCGACGCAGCAGGCGTTCAAGCGGGTGGCCAAGGCGTTCACGGACGCGGCGAAGGAGCTGAAGATCCGCCTCAACCCCCGGTACGGCGTGTACGACCCGGAGAAGATCACGATCGACCCGGTCGTGTACCGGCTGTCCGCTTTCGAATCAGGTGTGCATAACCCATGAGTCTCATCCTGCTGGCGACCTCCCACCGGGTCGCGCCCGGCCTGCTGACCTGGCGCGCCTGGGAGGCGCTGCGCTCGGCCCCGCGCGTGCTGGCGCGGAACGACCATCCGCTGCTGCCCTACCTCGCCGAGGCCGGGATCCACGCCGAGCAGGTCACCGATCCGGACCCGTCCGCGCTGGTCGACCTGGCGCGTCGGGAACCCGGGGTGGTCTGGGTCGCCGGGCAGGACGGCGATGAGCGGTTGATGCGCGAGATCGGGCAGCGGGTCGTGGACGATCCGCTCGACGTCGAGGCGCTGCACGGCTCGTACGACCTGCCGGGCGCGCGGCTCCTCGACCTGGTCACGGTCATGGACACGCTGCGCCGCGAGTGCCCGTGGGACCGCAAGCAGACCCACGAGTCGCTGATGAAGTACCTCCTGGAGGAGTCGTACGAGGTCGACGACGCGATCTCCGGCGGCGACTACGGCGCGCTGCGCGAGGAGCTCGGCGACGTGCTGATGCAGGTCGCGTTCCACGCGGTCGTGGCGTCCGAGCGGGACGACGACACCGCGTTCACCATCGACGACGTGGCCGCGGGGATCGTCGACAAGCTCGTCCGGCGGCACCCGCACGTGTTCGCGGACGTGACCGTCCGGGACGCCGACGAGGTGAACGCCAACTGGGAGCAGATCAAGGCGGCCGAGCGGGCGGAGAAGAAGGGCGAGGCAGCCTCGGTGCTGGACGGCGTCCCGATGGGGCAGCCCGCGCTGAGTCTCGCCGCGCAGCTGCAGCGCCGCGCGGCGCGCGTAGAGCTGCCCGAGGACGACTACGAGGTGGCCGGCTCCGACCTCGGATCCCGGCTGTTCTCGCTGGTCAGGCAGGCTCAGGCGGAGGGTGTGGACGCCGAGGCCGAACTGCGCGCGGCGGCCCGGGCGTTCGCGGACCGTGTCCGCGCGTGGGAGCGGAAGCACCCCGCCGAATCGGAGTGACGGCGGCCGGGTGACCGCGTCCGGGTGATCGTCCCAGGGCGTCTCAGGGCCGTTGCCACGGGCCCTGCGACCGGATCCGGACCGTCCCGAGGAAGATCGGCGAAGGTCTGGCCGGGGCTTGGTCAGCCGTTTACCCTGGGGCGGTGCTGCCTGGACTGCGGGACGACGAGACGCCGGACAAGCTCCGGGCCGTGCGCGGGCTGTTCGGCTTCGCGACGCTGGCCGGGGTGCTGGTCGCGCTCCTGCTGCTGCCGGCGGCCTTCACCGCGGGGGTGTCCACGCGCGACGCCGCCGGCTGGTTCGAGGACGTCCCGGACGGCGTCGACACCAGCGGCGTGCCGGAGCGGTCCACGATCCTCGCGGCGGACGGCAGCTCGATCGCGACGTTCTACTTCCAGAACCGGATCGACGTCCCGTTCGCCAAGATCGCGCCGGTCGCGCGGCAGGCCGTCCTGGCGATCGAGGACAGCCGGTTCTACCAGCACGGCGCGCTCGACTCCAAGGGCACGCTGCGCGC
Organism: Spirillospora sp. NPDC052269; assembly: GCF_040679435.1. Lineage (NCBI taxonomy): Bacteria > Bacillati > Actinomycetota > Actinomycetes > Streptosporangiales > Thermomonosporaceae > Spirillospora > Spirillospora sp. NPDC052269. Next base: position 29,206 of record NZ_JBFAUU010000023.1, on the reverse strand, counting down.
GCTGATCAGCAACCTCGGGCACGGGCAGGTCACCCAGGGCGGGTCGGGCATCACCCAGCAGTACGTCAAGAACCTGCTGCTCACCCAGGCCACCACCGCGACCCAGCGCAAGGACGCGACGGAGCTGTCGGCGGGACGCAAGATGCGCGAGCTGCGGTACGCGGTCGCGATGGAGAAGCGGTACTCCAAGGACGAGATCCTGCGCCGCTACCTGAACATCGCCTACTTCGGGGACGGCGCGTACGGCGTCGAGGCGGCGTCCCGGCACTACTTCTCCAAGCACGCGGCGCAGCTGAACCTGCCGGAGGCGGCACTGCTCGCGGGCATCGTCCGCTACCCCTTCGCCTACGACCCGGTGAACCACCCGGACGCCGCGCGCCAGCGCCGCGACGTGGTGCTCGCCCGGATGGCCCAGCTGGGATGGATCCCGCAGGCCACCGCGGACGCCGCCGCCAAGCAGCCCGTCCAGCTCCACGTGCACCAGGCGCGCAACGGCTGCGTGAGCAGTTCCGCGCCGTTCTTCTGCGACTACGTGCAGCGGGAGATCCTGACGAACGCGGCGTTCGGGAAGACGAAGGCGGACCGGGAGAAGCTGCTCAAGCAGGGCGGCCTCACGATCCGGACGACGCTGAACTGGAAGACGCAGAACGCGGCGCAGAAGGCGGTGGACGGCCACGTCCCGCCGCGCAACTCCGCGCACAAGGCCGCCGCCGAGGCGCTGGTCGAGCCGGGCACGGGCGCGATCCGCGGGATGGCCGTCGACCGCGACCTCGGCCCGGACAACCAGCGCGGCAAGACCTGGATCAACTTCGCCGCCGACGCCGACCACGGGTCGAGCATCGGCATGCAGTCCGGGTCCACGTTCAAGGTGTTCACGCTGGCCGCCGCGCTCCAGGACGACATGCCGTTCGGGACCATGATGGACGCGCCGACGTCGTTCACCCCGACCGGCTACCGGAACTGCGACGGCAAGCGGGTCGGCGACCCGAACGCCTCGCTGCGCAACTCCGCCGACGGCGAGGGCGGCCAGCAGTTCTCGCTGGTCACGGGCACCTGGCACTCGGTGAACACCTTCTTCCTCGGCCTCGAGAAGGAGATCGGGCTCTGCGAGACCGTGCAGATGGCCGAGAAGCTCGGGATGCGGCAGGCCAACGGGAAGCCGCTGGAGGAGTACCCGTCCTTCACGCTCGGCTTCAACCCGGTGTCGCCGCTGCGGCTCGCCTCGGCCTACGCGACGTTCGCCGCGCGCGGGAAGTACTGCCGTCCGGTCGCGATCACGTCGGTGACCGACACGAACGGCAAGGCGATGAAGGTGCCGTCGGCGGGCTGCAAGCAGGTGCTCGACAAGGGCGTCGCGGACGCCGTGAACTACATCCTGCAGGGCGTGCTCACGAAGGGCACCGCGGCCGGGTCGGGGATCGGGCGCCCGGCGGCCGGGAAGACCGGCACGGTGGACAACTTCTCCGCCGCCTGGTTCGCCGGGTACACACCGGACCTGGCGTCCGCGGTGTGGGTCGGCGACCCGCGCGGCGGCTACAAGTACCCGATGGACAACCTGTGCATGAGCGGGGAGTGCTACGGCGAGGTGTTCGGCGCGACGATCCCGGCGCCGATCTGGCAGGACACGATGTCGGCCGCGCTGGACGGCACGTCCGGGACCGATTTCCACAGTCCGCCGTCGCACTACTTCAGCATGGGCGACGGCGAGACCGACCCGTCCAAGAAGGACAAGAAGGATAAGAAGGGCAAGAAGGGTGGCGACAAGAAGGGTGGCGGCACCTCGCCGACCACCCCGCCGTCCCCGACCCTCTCGCCGAGTCCCCAGCCCTGATCCGAGAGCCGTGCAGGGCTCTGACCTGCGCGGTCGTGTGGTTTCCCGAACCCCTGGGTAGATCATCCCCGACGGGGGGAAGACGAGGGGAGCCGCATGCGTGCCATCGCCGTGTCGGAGTACGGCGCCACGCCGTCGCTCATGGACCTCGACCGGCCGGAGCCCGGACCGGGCGAGATCCTGGTCAAGCTGGTCGCCGCGGGGATGAACCCGTTCGACTGGAAGGTCGCCGACGGCTACCTGAAGGACGTCCTCGAGGCGCGGTTCCCGCTGATCCTCGGCCAGGACGGCGCGGGCGTGGTCGAGGCGGTCGGCGAGGGCGTCGACCGGTTCCGGGTGGGCGACCAGGTGTACGGGTCGTTCGGCGGCATCCCGCGAGGCCTCGGCAGCTACGCCGAGTTCGCCATCGGCGCGCAGGACGGCCCGGTCGCGACGATGCCGCAGAAGATGGTCTACAGCCAGGCGGCGGCCGTCCCGACGGCGAGCATGACCGCCTACAACATGGTCGAGAAGGCCAAGGTGGAGGACGGGAAGAACGTCCTGATCATCGGCGCGACCGGCGGTGTCGGGCAGGCCGCGGTGCAGTTCGCGGCGCTGAAGGGCGGCTACGTGATCGCCACCGCGCCGCCCGACATGACCGAGATGATGCTCACCCTCGGCGCGGACGAGACCGTCGACCACCGCGACGGCGACCTGTTCGAGTCGATCACCGAGGCCCACCCGGACGGCCTGGACGTCCTGATCGACCTGGTCGACGACGAGCGGCGGCTCGACCTGCTGGCCGGGGTGCTGAAGAAGGGCGGCGTCGTCCTGTCCACGATCGGGCAGGCGAACACGGCGGGCCTGAAGAAGCGCGGCATCAAGGCCTACAACTTCCAGAACAAGGCGTCCGGTGAGCTGCTCACGGTCCTCGCCGAGCTGATCGACCGCGGGAAGTTCTCGGTGCGCGTCAGCCGCGAGGTCGACCTGTCCGAGACGCCCGCGGCGATCGCCGAAGCCAAGCGCGGCGGGGCGCGCGGCAAGACCGTGATCCGCCTCTGAGCGCGGCTGGAGACGGCCCGATGGGCGGAGCGTCCGGCCTGATGAAGTCCTTCGAACCGGCCGCGGAGCGGGGGCGCGGCGGCCCGGAGGGGCTGCGCGCCTTCCTCGCCACCGAGACCGGCAGCACGCTGGTGCTGCTCGCCGCGACGGCGGCCGGGCTGCTCTGGGCGAACCTGCCCTTCCGCGACACCTACGAGCACTTCTGGGAGACCGAGCTCTCGGTCATCCTCGGCCACCACGTGCTGGGCCTGACCCTCAGGGAGTGGGTCAACGATGGGCTGATGGCGCTGTTCTTCTTCGTCATCGGCCTGGAGATCAGCCGCGAGGTCAAGGTCGGGCAGCTGCGCGACCGGCGCGTCGTGGCCGTCCCGGCGGTGGCCGCGCTCGGCGGGATGATCGTCCCGGCGCTGCTCTACTACGCGGTCAACGTCGGCGGGCCCGGCTCGGGCGGCTGGGGCATCCCGATGGCGTCCGACACGGCGTTCGTGCTGGGGCTGCTGGCGGTGATCGGCGCGCGCTGCCCGGACCCGCTGCGGGTGTTCCTGCTGACCCTGGCAGTCGTGGACGACGTGGGCGCGATCCTGGTCGTCGCGATCTTCTACACCAAGGAGCTCGCGGTCGTGCCGCTGCTCGTCGCGTTCGGGCTGTTCGCGCTGATCGTGGCCGTCCGGTGGCTGCGGGTCGGGCGCGGGCCGGTCTACCTCCTGCTCGGGTTCCTGATGTGGGTGGCGGTGCTGCGCAGCGGCGTCCACCCGACGATCGCCGGGATCCTGCTGGGCGTCCTGGTGAACGTGTACGCGCCGCCCGACACCGCGCGGCTGCGCGCCGGGGAGCTGATGCAGAGGCTTCAGCGGAACCCGAGCCCGGAGCTGGCGCGGGAGCTGCACCGCTCGGTCGTGTCGACCGTGTCGGTCAACGAGCGGCTCCAGTACATGCTGCATCCGTGGACGGGCTACGTGATCGTCCCGCTGTTCGCGCTGGCCAACGCGGGCGTCCGGCTCGACCCGGAGTCGCTGCGCCGGGCCGCGACATCCCCGGTCACGCTCGGCGTGATGCTCGGCCTGGTCGTCGGCAAGTTCGCCGGGATCGCGCTCGGCACCTGGATCCCGCTCCGGATGAACTGGGGCGACCTGCCCGGGAGCCTGGTGTGGGGGCAGCTGCTCGGCGGCGCGGCGGTCGCGGGCATCGGGTTCACGGTGTCGCTGTTCATCACCGACCTCGCCTTCAACGACCGGCCGGACCTGCAGTCCCAGGCGAAGATCGGCATCCTGGCCGGGTCGCTGCTGGCCGCCGGGCTCGGCTGGGTGATCTTCCGGCTGGCCTGGAACCGGGGAGGCGTGTGCGCCCCGGTCTCGGCCGTGGCGGTGCCGGTCGCCGCGCGCGAGCCGCTGCCGCCCGTCACGTCCGCCGACCACGTCCTCGGTCCGCCGGACGCCCCGGTCACGCTGATCGAGTACGGCGACTACGAGTGCCCGTTCTGCGGGGCCGTCCAGCCCGTCGTGGACGAGCTGAAGGAGCGGTTCGGGGACCGGCTGCGGCTGGTGTTCCGGCACTTCCCGCTCCAGGAGATCCACCCGCACGCGATGCCCGCGGCGCTGGTCGCCGAGGCCGCGGCGTCCCACGGGAGGTTCTGGGAGATGCACCGTCTGCTGTTCGAGCACCAGCTCGCGCTGAACGACCGCGACCTGCTCGCCTACTCGGAACGGCTGGGCTTCTTCCCCTGGGAGGACGTCAGGGAGCTGGAACGCAGGGTGGGAGAGGTCAGGAGGGGCGGGAAGCGGGCGGGTGTCACCGGGACGCCGACGTTCTTCCTGAACGGCGTCGAGTACGGGGGCTCCCACGATCTGGACGCGTTCTCCGCCGCCGTCGAGGCGGCCATCGCCTCGGCGGGCGGCCGGAACGGCCGGCCGGGTTCATCGGAGTAGTCGCGAGGAGGGGCGGCCGGGACGGTCAGTCCGGTTCCGCGGAGTAGCCGCCGGGGCGGGTCTGCGCGTGCAGGTCGTCGGCGAAGGCGTCCTCGTCCGGGCACTCGCCCCCGGGGCCCCGGATGGCGGTGATCTCGGCGGGACGGTCCTCCCAGGCGGTCTCCTCGCGCCGCCGGTCGCCGCGCCGGTACTCCTCGCCGGTCTCGCGGAGGATGCCGAGCCGTCCGTCCCCGGGGTCGGGATCGTCCTGGATCACCAGGTCCTCGGGCGGATCCTCGATGTAGCGCTCGGTCGAGCGGGTCGTGTAGTCCTGCTCGTCGTCGCCCATCTCGGCCTCGTACCGCTGCTGCTCTTCCTCGTTGTCGTGTCGGCGGACCATACCGTTCCCCCTCCTTTGTCCCTTATTTGAGTGATTCCCGGGTCTGGCGTGCGTTATGTGCCCTGATGGACGGGAATATCATCCGGCATGAGCGCTTCTGACCTGCGAAAACGGCTGGAGAACGTCGAGGCGGCGCTGAACCGGCTGCGCGGCCAGAACACCGGGCTCGGCGCCGAGTACGGCGCCATCCCGCAGGATTTCGGCGACTCCGGCCAAGATCTCCAGATGCGCGAGGAGATCGAGGGCCAGATCGCCGATCTGGAGGCCGAACGCGACCGGATCAAGAGGCAGCTGGGCGAGGAGGGCAGCCCGGACAAGACCGACCGGTCACGCCACTGATGCGTCGCCCGCCGCCCCCGGATCGCCCGCCGCCCCCGGATCGCCCGTTGATCCCGGGTCGCCCGTTGATCTCGGGTCGACCGCCGCGAGGGCGTCCGCTTCGGGGTTCTCTGCCCTGAAGTAGCGGTTCCGGACGACCACCAGCGCCGCCCAGTACCCGGCCAGGACGGCCCCCAGCACGGGGATCGCGGCCGGCGGGAGCGGCACCAGCCCGAGCGGCCCGGCCAGCGGCGACAGGGGCACGAGCAGCGCGGTCAGCGAGAGCAGCCAGGCCGCCGCGACGACCGTCCGGGCCGCCCGCGGAGATCCGCGGCGGCGGCCGCGGCCGCGCAGGACCAGCAGGGTGAGGGCCTGCCCGAGCAGGTTCTCCACCAGGAACCCGGTGTGGAACAGCGCCTCGCCGCCCGCGCCCGTCCGGACGTCCAGCAGCCACCAGAACAGCCCGAACGAGACCAGGTCGAAGAACGCGCCGAGCGGCCCGAACACGGCCACGAACCGGGCCAGGTCGCGCGGGTCGAAGGTCCGGGGGCCGCGCAGGGACGCCGGGTCGACCCGGTCCTGGGCCAGGGAGAGCTGCGAGACGTCGAACAGCAGGTTCTGGACGAGCACCTGGAGCGGCAGCAGCGGCATGAACGGCAGCAGCACGCTCGCCGCCAGCATGGACACGACGTTCCCCAGGTTCGAGGTCACCGCGATCCGGATGTACTTGACGCCGTTGCCGAACGTCCGGCGGCCCTCGGTGATGCCGTGCGCGAGGACCGACAGGTCGCGGCCCGCCAGGACCACGTCGGCCGACTCGCGGGCCAGGTCCACCGCGCCGGTGACCGAGATCCCGACGTCGGCGGCCCGCAGCGCGGGCGCGTCGTTGATGCCGTCGCCGAGGAACCCGACCGTCCGGCCGGTGCGGCGCAGCGCGCCGACGACCCGGGCCTTCTGGCGCGGGTCGACCCGGGCGAACACCGGGGTGGCGCCGTCCGGCGTGAACGAGCCGTCGGGGCGGGTGAGCAGGGCGTCCAGCTCGGCGCCCGTGAGGTCGTCCAGCTCCGTGCCGAGCACCACGCGGCCCGGGGTGAGGCCGGTGTCCCGGCAGGTCCGGACGGCGACGAGGGGGTGGTCGCCGGTCACCACGACCAGCGCCACGCCGAGCCCGGCCAGCCGTTCGAGCGCGGCGGGGGCGGACGGGTCGGGCTCGTCCCGGAACCCGACGAATCCGACGAGCGTGAGGCCGCGCTCGTCGCCGGGCGCGTAGTCGCGGCGGGAGGCCGGACGGTCCGCCACGCCCACCGCGAGCAGCCGCTCGCCGGTCGCGGACCGCTCCTCGGTGAGCGCCGCGAGCCGGTCCCGCTCGTCCGGCGTGAGCGGCACGTCGCCCGCCGCGGTCCGGACGCGGTCGCAGAGCGGCAGGACGTCCTCGACCGCGCCCTTGGTGACCAGCAGGTCGCGGCCCAGGTGGCCGTCCCGGCGCAGCACCACGGTCGCGCGGCGGCGGTCGGAGTCGAACGGGACGGCGTCGACGGCGTGGACGTCGTCGGACGGCGGCTCGGCGCCGTCCAGCAGCGCGTCGTCCATGGTGTCGCCGGCGGCCTCGGGCACCAGCTCGGCCGCGAACCAGGCGTTCAGCCGGGCCCAGCGCAGGACCTCCTCGTCCGGCCCGCCCGACGCGTCCACATGGGACGTCAGCGACAGCCGGTCGAGGGTGAGCGTGCCGGTCTTGTCGGCGCACAGCGTGTCCATCGCGCCGAGGTCGTGGACGGCGGGCAGCCGCTTGACGATCACGCCGTCCCGGGTCAGCGCCGCCGCGCCGCGCGCCAGCGTGGTCGTCACGACCAGCGGCAGCATCTCGGGGGTGAGCGCGACCGCGATCGACACCGAGAACAGCAGCGCGTGCGACCACGGGGTGCGGCCGGGCTCGGTGAACAGCAGCGCGATCGGCACGGCCGCCGCGACCATCGCGATCAGCGCCCAGGACACCGTCCGGACGCCGCGGTCGAACGCGGTCTCCGGCGCGGCGCGCGGGACGTCCCGCTGGAGCGCGGCGAAGTGGGTGCGCGGGCCGGTCGCGATCGTCACGGCCGTGCCGGTGCCGCTGACCACGCTCGTCCCCATCAGGCACAGCTCGGGACGGTCGAACAGCGGCGTGTCCGGATCGGGCGGCGGCGCGGCCCGTCCCGTCCACGCGGCGCGCTTGGCGGCGGGCAGCGACTCGCCGGTCAGGACGGCCTGGTCGACGCGCAGCCCGGTCGCGCTCAGCAGCCGCAGGTCGGCCGGGACCATGTCGCCGGGCGCGAGCCGCACCACGTCCCCCGGGACGACCTGCTCGACCGGCACCTCCCGCTCGACGCCGGCGGATCCGGCGTCGGCGCGGCGCAGCACGGTCGCGGTCGTCGTGGTGAGGGCGCGCAGCTCGGCGGCGGCCCGGTTGCCGCGCCGCTCCTGGCGCAGCCGGAGCAGGGAGCTGAGCACGGCCAGCGAGCCGATCAGCGCCGCGCCCGCCGGGTCGCGGGTGACGGCGGTGACCGCGCTCAGCAGCACCAGGACCAGCACGAACGGGTCCCTGGCGACGACCAGCAGATGCCGCAGCAGGACGGCCCGCCCGGAGCCGGCGGACGTGGCCGTCGCCTCCTGGTGGAGCAGCCGGTCCTCGGCGTCGGCCTCGGTCAGCCCGCGCGCGGAGGTCTCCAGGCCGCGCAGCACCGACAGCGGCGGACGCTCCGCGTACCCGGCGAGCATGGCGTGGGAGCGGGGCAGGTCGGGCAGGTCGTCCGGCGCGTCCGCGGGCGGCGGGACGACCAGGTCCTCGGCGGCCGGGGCCGCGAGGCCGAACGGTTCGGACTCAGGCGCCGAGGCCACGGACGGGGGCCGCTTCCACGGGGACGCCCTGGAGGTGGGCGACCATCTGCGCGACGATCGCCGCGACGTGCGGGTCGTCCACCACGTAGACCTGGTGGCGGCCCTCCCGGCGGGACCGGACGAGCCCGGCCAGCTTGAGCTTGGCGAGGTGCTGGCTGACCGCGGGCACCGTGCCGCCGACCTTCTCGGCCAGCGAGCTGACGTCCTGCTCGCCCTGCGCGAGCACCCACACCATGTGCAGGCGCATCGTGGCGGCGAGCATGCCGAAGCGGCCCGCCGCCTCCTGGAGCAGCTCGGGCGAGAGCGTCTCCGGGGGCCGCGCCGTGTCCCGCGTCCGCTCCTTCACCGGTGCGCCTCCCGCCCGTTCGTGGCCCCGCCCGTGCGGCGCCGTCCATGAGCCGCCCCCGCGTGGGCGCCGCTCTGGTACGAGGGTATCCAAAACGCCCGTCCGACCGGGGGTGGGATCCGTCCGGTCCGGGGTGAGATCCGTCCGGCCGGATCGGCTCCGGAGGGCAACCTCTCGGCTGCGGCGCGCATCAAACGAGGTGAGTGCGGAGAACATTAAAGTGATTGCGCAAATGAGTGATCGCGGAGACACTGCTGGACGTACGGGGAAACGCGGAGGGAGCACCACTGAGCATGAAGCGGGGGAAGAAGGCGGCCGACGCCGCCACGCTGTCGCTCGGCGTCCGGATGGCGGAGGTCGAGGCGCTGTACACGGGCGCGCTGACCGCGGACACCACCTCGGGTGAGGCGGAGGCGCTGCGCGAACTGGCCCGCGCCGCCCGCCTGCTGTCCGCGCTGGCCGAGGTCGCGGCCGAGAGCGCCGGTGAGCCCGCCCGGGTGGCCGTCCCGCCGGCCGGCCGTGTCGTGGCCGGCCCGTCCGCGCCGCCGGTCAAGCCGCACGTCCGCAAGCGCATCACCCGCACCCAGCACACGGTCGACTGGATCATCACACGCAGCCGCCCCGGCCCGCACTAGGCGGCGGGCCGGGCGGGCGTGCCCGTCATGGTCAGCCCTGGCGGTCGACGGCCTGGCCGTCCTGGCTGACCAGGCGCGGGGCGGCCTCCGCCGGGGGAGCGGCCTGCGCGACCTGACGGGGTTCGGGTGAAGGGGAGGACGGGGACGCGGGGGCGTCCTCGTCCTTCTCCTTGTCGTGCAGGCCGTTCATCTCGGCCTTGAGGATCCGCGCGGACTGCCCGAGCGAGCGTGCCATCTTGGGCAGCTTCGCCGAGCCGAACAGCAGCAGAGCCACGATGATCACGATCAGCCAGTGCGACGGCGACAGCTCACCCATGGCGACTCGACTCCTTCCAGGGACGTTTCCATCACCACTCTAAAGTCATCGCGCAAGCGAGCAAACAACGGCCCGGTGAATCTCGTCCGCGGACGCCACCGGGCCGAGCTTCCGGAAGACGTAGTCGACGGCGAACTCGTGCGCGTGGGCGTCCACGCCGCTCATGGCGTCCTCGACGAAGATCGTCCGGAACCCGGCCTCTTCGGCGACGCGTCCGGTGGACTCGACGCCGAAGTTGGTCACCAGGCCGGTCAGGATGATCGTGTCGACGCCGCGCCTCCGCAGCTCGGCCTCGAGCTCGGTGTCCTGGAACGCGCCCCACGTCCGCTTCACGACCTCCACGTCGGACGCGGCGACCTCGATCTCGGGGGACAGGCCGCTGCCCGGAGGCTGCTCGTCCACGCCGGGACGCTCGACGCGCACCCAGAAGACCGACCCGCCGGCCTCGCGCAGGGCGTCCGCCAGTTTCAGCGACCGGGCGAGGACGTCCGTGCCGCTGTGCGGGGCGGTCGGCAGCGCGACGATCCGCTCCATCAGGTCGATCGCGACCAGGGCCGTGCGTTCAGGAGTCACAGTGATTTCGCTCATGTCGGACATAGTGGCACCGGATGGGCTACCGGGTCACCAGATCGGACGGGTCGGTGTTCGCCCCGCACACCACGATCGCGATCCGCTCGTCCGCCGCGGGCGTGTAGGCCCCGGTGAGCAGGGCCGCGAGCGCGGCGGCGGTGCCGTGCTCGGCGACGAGGCGGTGCCGCTCCCAGAGCGCCCGCCGCGCCTCGACGATCGCCTCGTCCGGCACCAGGACGGACCGGACGCCCGTCCGCCGCGCCACATCGAACGCGATCTCGCCGATCTCGGACGCGCCGAGCGAGTCGGACGCCACCCCCGACACCGCGACGGTCGTGCGTTCGCCCAGCTCAAGCGCCGTGTGCAGGGTCGGGCACCGCTCGGGCTCGACCGCGACGACCTTCGCCTCGCCGTCCAGCGCGGTCGCGATCCCGGCCATCAGGCCCCCGCCGCCGACCACGACCAGCGCCGTGTCGAACGCGCCGCCGGTCTGCTCCAGCAGCTCCAGCCCGATCGTGCCCTGGCCCGCGGCGATCTCCGGCTGGTCGTAGGCGTGGCAGAGCAGCGCGCCGGTGTCGGCGACGTCCTTGAGCGCGGCCTCCTGCGCGTCCGCGTACTTCTCGCCGACCGGACGGACGTCCGCGCCGAGCGCCCGCAGCTTCTCGACCTTCACGGCGGGCGCGTTGCGCGGCAGGAACACCCGCGCGGGCGTCCCGAGCCGTGCGGCGGCGTGCGCGACCCCGAGCCCGGCGTTCCCTCCGGACGCCGTGACCACCCCGGCGGACGGGAGGCCGTCCCGCTCGGCGGCGAGGAGCAGCCGGTTGAACGCGCCGCGCGCCTTGAACGACCCGCCGTGCTGCGTCTGCTCCAGCTTCAGCCACAGCGGGACGCCGAACGCGTCGCTCTCCATGACCGGCGTCCGCCGGACATGCCCGGCGATCCGGGCGGCGGCGGCGCGGACGTCCGACTTCTCGATCATGGAGGCTCCCTCGGGTGAGATCACGTCCCATCCTGCCCGCCCGGCGTCGCCGCGCAGCTCGGCGACGTCGTCGGTTCCGGCGAGGTCGGCTTGGGTGTGCCCGGCGTGCTCGGTTCCGGAGTGGTCGGACGCCGCGCCGGACGAGTGTTGTGGAGCTTCATGACCTGCTGGAGGCCGGGGGAGTCGGCGAGCGTCGGGCAGGCCCAGTCGGACTGGTGGCCCCACGAGTAGCTGATGTCGAACGCGGGCCGCGGCACCAGCGCGTCCCACTGCCTGAGGATGGTCGTGAGCTGCGCGGAGGTCGGCAACTTCCAGTTCTTCTCGCCCGCGCTGCACCCCTGTCCGAACGTCTGGACCACCGGCACCATCATCGCCCGCGCGAACCCGGCCCGGTCGGCCTGCGCGACCATCCTCCCGATCGCCTTCGGATCGCAGTCCGACGCGTCCGACCTGCACGGATACGGGTCCAGGCCGATCAGGTCCAGGTGCGTCGCGGACGGCTTGAGCGGCGTCATCGTCCAGTCGGTCAGCGACGCGAACGCCTTCTGGCCCGGCGCGTACCGGTGGATGAGGTCGGCGCGCTTACGGATCTGCCCCACGATGCCGGGGCACTCGGCGGGGTTCGGCTCGTCCGACAGGTACCAGCCGTAGACGCGCGGGTCGTGGGCGAGGCGCTGGACGGTCGAGCCGAAGTCGCTCGCGGACTGGTCGAAGCCGCCGCACGTGGTGTTCCCGACCCAGACCAGCGCGCGGCCGTCCCCGGGCAGCGAGCCGACCTCGTCCGGGCCGACGTCGAAGAGGGTGAAGCCGAGCGCCGAGGCCCGCGTCCGGTCGGAGGCGGGCATGTTGAGGGCGACGTGCAGCGTCCCGGACGTATGTCGCGGGGCCGCGACGGGCACGGCGGAGGCCGCCGAGCCGGACGAGGGGTGGACGAGGTAGCCGAAGACACCGCCCGCGAGTGCCGCGGTGGCGGCGATGGCGGCGAAGTGGTGAGTACGCAAGGCTCCTCCCGGGGGCGGGATGCGGGCGTCCCGCCGGACCCTGCTGCCCGGCGGCCGGACGCGATCGCCCTCCACCGTCCCCCGGCCACCGCCCGACGCCCGGGTCCCAGAACGAACGGGCATAAAAGAACCGCCCCGGGCGGGCCGGGGCGGCATCTACCGCAAGGTGTCAGGCGCGCTTCCAGCGCCACTGGCCGTTGGTGTACCGGACGCAGCGGTACCGCTTGCCCGTCTTGTACGCGTACCCGTAGTGCAGGCGCGCCGCCTTCGGGCAGTACGACCCCGGGGTGACGCACTCCCAGTGCTGGTGCACCTTGTGGGAGTGGCAGCGCGCGGCGGACACCGTCGGCGCGGACGCCTGGGCGGCGTTCGCCGGGGCGGTCACGCCGGTGACGACGCCGGTGGCCACGAGGCCGGTGGCGGCGGTGACGAGCAGCTTCCTGAGCATCGAGCTCCTTCTGGGGTGAAGGTGACATGAACGAAGTGGTGCACATCTAACTGGAATCCCGTGCTTATAAGGGCGAACACGGAGAACCAGGTATGTGGGGCAAGTTCACCTCAATGACACGGTGTGATCACTCGGGGTCAGTAGCGTCCGGGGCACGCCCCCCCACCAGCGAGGATCGCCATGCGCCGCCCCCTCGTCGCCGCCGTGACCGCCGTCGTCCTTGTCCCGATCTGGACACCCCCGACCCGCGCGGAGACGGGCACCGGGTTCCGGTTGCCGCAGCGGTTCTTCATCGCGCACCGGGCGTCCGGGTCGTTCCTCGCGCCGGAGAACACGGCTTCGGCGTTCGAGGCCGGGATCCGCGATCCGGACGCCGATCTGCTGGAGTTCGACGTCCAGGTGCTCAAGGACGGCGTCGGCGGCGTCTGGCACGACCTGTCCGTCGACCGCATCACGCCAGAGCGCGGACGCGTCGACGCCCGTACGAGCGAGCAGTTCAAGAAGCTCCGCATCGACGCGCACGCGTGGTTCGGCGGGACGGCCAAGGACACCCACCCGCTCCTCCTGGACGAGGTGCTGGCGAAGTACGCGCCGCGCAAGCAGCTCCTCGCTCACCCCAAGGACTCCCGCGCGGCTCGCCTCGTCATCAAGCACGTCGTCGCACGCCACCTCGCCGGGCACGTCCAGATGCAGACGGACCGGCTCGCGGACGCGGTGGCGGCACGGAAGGCGGGCATCACCGCGCAGTTCCTCGTCGGCACCGACCGTCAGGCGGACGCCGCCACGCCCTCGCAGGTCAAGAAGGCCGGGATCCAGCGCGTCTCGATCAACTCGCAGCTCTCGGACGCCCTGATCGCCCGGTACGTCCGGGCGGGGCTGGTCGTGGCGTGCTTCAACGTCGAGTCCCAGACGCGCCGCGACCGCCTGTACCGGCTCGGCGTGCGCGGGATCGACACCGACGACCCCGTCTACCTGCACGGATCCCGCTACCGTCGCACGTCCGACCCGTTCGCCACCGGCACGTACTGGCCGGGCCACATGGGCCAGGACCAGACCGCCGCCGCCATGACCCTCTACCAGCGCGGACGCTTCACCGCCCCCGGCTGGTGGACGATCCCGTACGGCCGCGCCGACCTCTACACCCGGCAGGGCTGGGCCACCCTCGGACGCTCCTCCACGCTGCGCGCGACCGTCCGCTTCGACCGGCTCAGCGCCCGGCGCGCCGACGCCGCCGCGATCCAGTTCTCCTCACCCACGGACGACCCGTACGGCGCCCGGACCGGTGGCTACGACCTCGCCCTACGCCAGGACGGCCGTCTCGACCTCTACAAGGACCACCGGCTGCTGACGTCCGTCCGGACCCCGCCGATCACCCGGCCCGGCACGACGGTGGGCGTCCAGGTGATCGTCGCGCCGTGGACGATCACCGTCCGGCGCGAGGGCGCCGGCGGGGCGACCGTGTCCGACACGTCCTATCGCGGGCGGTACCTCTACCTGGGCCGGATCAAGCCGTCCGGGCAGGACGGCCCTGAGGTCTCCTTCCGCGACGTCGCCGTGGAATGAAACGCGGACCCTCCTGGTTGAAGGTTCAACGAACAGCAGGACCGGGAGGGAGCAGATGAACACCTACGACGAGTTCCAGCGCGCCCAGATGTTCTTCGACGCGCGTGACTACATCTCGGCGTCGCGCATCCTGGCCCCGGTCGCCGAGGCCGAGCCGGGCAACGGCTCCGTCGCCGAGCTGCTCGCCCGCGCGTACTTCCACAGCGCCCAGCTCGGCCGCGCCGAGGACGCGTTCCGCCGCCTGCTCGAGATCGACCCGGGCAACGGCTGGGCGTACGAGGCCATGGCCCGGACGCTCGAGCGCCGCGACCGCTCCGACGAGGCGGCCCGCTACCGCAAGCTCGCCACCGCGATGGGGGTCACCCCGTCCGGCGAGATCGAGGTCTCGGTGACCGCCGCGAACCTCGTCGACTGATCCGAAGGCCCGTCCCGCCCGGGACGGGCCTTCAGCCTTTCGCGAACGCGTACGTCCCGACGAACACCCCGTTCTCGGTGACGACCGAGCCGACCAGGTCGAACGCGGTCAGCTCATCGCCCTCCTCGGCGAACAGCCGGATCCCCGAGCCGAGCAGGATCGGGTGGATCACGAGGACCATCTCGTCCACCAGCCCGTCCCGCAGCAGCGACCGGACGAGCCCCCCGCTGCCGAAGATCACCAGGTTCTCGTCCAGCCGCAGCTTCAGCTTCGCGACCGCCTCGGCCCCGTCACCGTCGAGCAGCGTCGACCCCGCCCACGGCAGCGGCTCGGTCATCGTCGTCGACACCACGTACTTCTGGACGCGGTTGAACGCGTCCGTGATCGGGTTCGACGGCTGCTTGGGCCAGTAGTCGAAGAACCGCGCGTAGGTCACCCGCCCGACGAGCAGCGACCACGCCTCCGTCATCCGAGTCCCCATGGCCGCCTGCATCGCCGGATCCTGCCGCTCGGCGGCCCAGCCGCCATGCCGGAACCCTCCCCGCGGATCCTCCTCCGGATGCCCCGGAGCCTGCATCACCCCGTCCAGCGTCAGATGCTCGATCGCAATGACCTTGCCCATGCGCGGCCTCCTTCCTGTCGCCCCTTCTGACCGTCCAGCCCCCGAAAACTCATCGCGACGGCTCGAAGCAACGATGGGAGCTGCGGCCTCGGGGGCACCGGGGGGTCGGACCGGTCAGTGTTCGAGGGCGTGTTTGATGAAGTGGTCGAGGTCGCGGCGGGGGAGGGAGCCGCCGTGGCCTGCGACGACCTCGCCTGAGCGGATGACCAGGACGGTGGGGACGCCCTGGATCTCGTAGCGTTCGGCCAGTTCGGGCGCGGCGTCTATGTCGATCCGGGCGGTGGAGATTCGCTCGGCGTTGTCGGCGGCGAAGCGTTCGACGATGGGGCCGAACTGCTTGCAGGGACCGCACCACTTGGCGGTGAAGTAGGCCAGGACGGGCTTCTCCCCGGCGCGGGCGACGAGGCGGTCGAAGTCGTCGGCGTCGTCGATGGCGACCACGTTCTGGTCGCCGACGTGGGCGATGTCCTGCGGGGTGAGGGACGGGAGCTTCTCCGCCGGGTACCAGAGGCCGTTGATCTCGACGTCCGGGAGGGTGCGGATCAGGTCGAGCAGGTGGTCGGGACGGAGCAGGTCGCCGCCCTCGGACGACTTGACCTCCAGGATCTCCAGTTCCGGGAGGCGGGTGATGAACATGAAGTGGGACGGTTCGAGCGGGGTGTCGGTCCAGACGGTGAGGGACTCCAGGCCGTCCAGGGAGCCGAGGGAGTCGAGGCCGTCGGCGATCAGCTCGTCGGAGAGCAGGCGCAGGGAGTAGAGGCCGTCGATCGAGCCGATCCCGGCGAGGGCCTCGAGGTCGGTGTTGCGGCGGGAGACCTCCAGGTTCATGAGGCCGGTTCCGGCGAAGCGCCCGAACCAGTGGCCGGGGCTGGTGTCGTCCTCGATGCCGAGGATCTCCAGTTCGGGGAGGTCGGCGAGGCGGCCCAGGGCGGCGTCGTCGCCGGCGGGCTCCTCAAGGACGACCTGGAACAGCTCCTTCTGGCGGGCCAGGCGGTTCAGGCCCGCGGCCATGACCCCGGTCGCGGCGAAACCGGCGAGGGCGTCCTCGGGGAGATCGTCCAGGAACGCCAGGTCGCCGGCGGGGGCGCCGTCCGGCATCTCCAGGGACGCCATGTGCCCGGCGGGGACGGTCACCTCGCCGCGCGCGTCCACGAGTGTGATGTCGTCGTCCTCGGTCCCGACGGCGACGATCTGCACCTCGCCCACGGAGCGGTCGTCCGGGAACCGCAGGACGACGTCGCCCCGGTTCCACAGCCGCTCGTCGTACTCGCCGTTCTGCCCGCTGCTCTGCTCGGTCACCTCACGGTGATCTCCGCGCGCGGATCGGGGGATGCCCGACCTGCGGAAACATGGCCGCGATTTGGAGAATCCGGGACGGTCTAGACCGCTTCGGCGGGCACCGGCGGACGCAGGCCCGGCGCGACGGCGAGGGTGATCAGGACCGACGCGCCCCCCATCACCGCCATCCCGGTGGCCGGGCCGGTGAACTGGGCGACGGCGCCCGCGATCGTCGCGCCGACGCCCTGCAGCGCGAGCATCCCCGAGGAGAACAGCCCGAGCGCCTGCCCGTGCAGCTCGTCCGGGGTGAGGGCCAGGAGCCGCTCCTGGAGCAGCAGTGTCGCGCAGTAGCCGACGGACGCGATGGTGACGGCCGCGACCGCGACGGGCAGGGCCGGGTCGAGCGCGAAGACCAGGTAGGGCGCGGCGAGCAGCAGCCGCAGGTACGGGCCGAGCCGCTCACGCCACTCCGGCCGGACGAACCGTCCGGTGAGCACGTCCCCGGTGAGCATCCCGAAGGCCGCGACGGCGAGCAGCATGCCCGCGTGGGACGGCGAGTACGGCACGAACAGCGACTCGCAGCCGACGATCAGCCCGTTCGGCACCCACAGCGCGATGTACACGTACAACCGGGACGGGGACGTCAGCAGCCGCGCGTTCCCCTGCCAGGTCGCGGCGATGGACGGGCGCCCCTTGGCGTGCGCCGGACGGGCCGACAGCCCGAACCGCGCGCCGACCGCCGAGGCCAGGTACAGGCCCGCGCCGGCCAGGACCGTTCCACGCGGTGACAGGAACGCGACCAGGAGGCCGCCGGTCGCGAACCCGCCGATCTGCATGAGCCCGCTCGACATGTTCAGCACCGACCGGCCGAGGATGTATCCGTCCTTCGGGAGGATCGCGGTGAGCATCGCGTACCGGACACCGCCCGCGAGCGACCCGGCGAGCCCCTGCACGGCGAGGAGCGCGAAGAGCGCCCCGATCGGTATCCCCGGGATCGCGATCAGGCCCGTGGTCAGGGCGAACACCAGGCCGGTCACGGTGAGGGCGGCGCGCGGCGGCAGCCGGTCGGCGGCCGAGAGCAGCGTGGTCGCCCCGACGAGCTGGGCGAAGGACGGTCCGAACATCGCCAGCGAGGACAGCAGCGGCGACCGCGTCGCCTCGAACACCAGGGTGCCGAGCGCGAGCCCGCTCACCGCGTTCCCCGCCGTGCTCGCCGAGCCCACCGCGAACAGCGGCGTGTACTCCGGCGTCCGGAACAGATCCCGATATGTACGCATGAACAGGATTGTTCGCCGCATGTCCTGGGACGTTTAGTGTTTCGCGCGGAGGCGAAACATCATGGGCGAGTGGCTGTTCGACGCGGACACCCTGGCGAGCGGGCGGTTCGTCCTGTCGCCGCTCGCCGAGACCCTGGGCAGCCTGCGCGACCTCGAAGCGCAACAGGCCGACCATCCCGGACGCCGCGCCTGGATGGACGCCGTCCTGCCCGCCCACCGCGCGCACATGAGGGCGAACCCGGTCGCGCACCGGATCCTCCTCGAGGGCCTCGTCCCCTCGAGGACGAGGTGGAACGCCGACTTCCTCACGCCCCCGCCCAGGGGCGCGTTCGAACCGGACTTCGAGGACGAACTGGCGGTCGTCCGCGCGACCCCGCCCGCGCAGGCCCGCGCCGACCTCGCGGTCTCGGTGGGAGGGCCGCTGCCGGAGATCCTGTGCCGCGACGACCTGCCCACCATCGCCGCCGACGCCCTCGCCGAGGTCTGGCGCTACGCCGTCGAACCGTTCTGGACGCGCCGCCGACGCGTCCTGGAAGCCGACATCATCGCCCGGACCCGCCAGCTCAGCCGGGACGGCTGGGCCGCCGCGCTGGAGGGGCTGAGCCCCGGCATCCGCTGGCTCGGCGACGGCCGCCTGCGGATCAACGCCGCCGAGCACCCGCCGCGCGACGTCTCCGGCGTGCGGCTGTTCCTCGTCCCGATCACCTCGTCCCGAGGCTGGGTGAGCTGGTCGGACGGGGCCACGCCGGACGGCGTCCGGTACGCCAAGTACTACCCCTGCGCGGGCGAGCTCGCCACCCCCGACCCCGTCCTCGCCCCGCAGGCCCTCGCCCGCCTCCTCGGCGAAGGCCGCGCCGCCGTCCTGACCCTCCTTTCCGACCCGAAGAGCACCACCCAGCTCGTCGCGCTGACCGGCCTCCCGCTCGGCTCCGTCGGCCGCCACCTCAAGATCCTTCTGGACGCCCGCCTCGCCGACCGCCGCCGCTCGGGCCGCTCCGTCCTCTACTACCGGACCCGCACCGGCGACGCCCTCATCACCGCCCAGCTCACACCCTGACGCGTGTCCCGAAGGCGGGGACGGCGGGTATTTTGGGGGGATGATCGACGTGCCCGTTCAGTACTTCCCGGCGCGCGACGGCGTGCGGCTGGCCTTCCGTGAGCTGGGGGAGGGGCGGCCGCTGGTGCTCGTCCACGGCTACTTCTCCACCGCGACGGTGAACTGGATCCGGTACGGGCACGCCGAGGCGCTCGCCGACCTCGGCTACCGGGTGATCATGCCCGACCTGCGGGGGCACGGGGACAGCGGCAAGCCGCACGACCCGGCGCACTATCCGCCGGACGTCCTCGCCGACGACGGGTTCGACCTGCTGGAGCACCTCGACCTGACCGACTACGTGCTCGGCGGCTACTCGCTCGGCGCGCGCACGACCGCCCGGATGCTGGCGCGCGGCGCGACCCCGGTGCGGGCGATCCTCGCCGGCATGGGCCTGACCGGGATCACCTCGACCGAGGGGCGCGGCGACCACTTCCGGAACGTCCTCAGCAACCCCGGCACGTTCGAGCGCGGCACCGCCGAGTGGCGCGCCGAGGCGTTCCTGAAGACCGTCGGCGGCGACCGGACGGCCCTGCTCCGCGTCCTGGACACCTTCGTGAACACCCCGCGCGAGGAGCTGGCGAAGATGACGCTCCCGACGCTGGTCGTCGCCGGGGCGGACGACCACGACAACGGCTCCGCGAAGGACCTGGCCACCGTGCTCCCGGACGGCCGCTACGCCGAGATCCCCGGCAACCACATGAGCGCCGTGACGCGCAAGGAGCTGGCCGGGGCGATCGCGGAGTTCCTCGAAAGCTGACCGTCCGAGGTCAGACAGGCCAGGTCAGCCAAAGACCGGGGTCAGTCATGGGATTCCGATCCCGGCGGGTCGTCGTGGGGGTGGTTGTTCCGCCTCCGGGACGGGTCCGAGCCGCCGTTCTTCGGGAGGCGGAGGATGAACCGGGCGCCCTCGAAGCCGTCGGCGCGGTCGGCGATCGCGAGCGTCCCGCCGTGCGCCTCGATGATGTCGCGGGAGATGGCGAGGCCGAGGCCGGTGCCCCCGGCGTCCTTGTGCCGGGCCTCGGCGAGCCGGGTGAACCGGTCGAACACCCGCTCGCGGTCCCTGGGCGGGATGCCGCCGCCGTCGTCCACGACCTCCACGACCGCGTGGTCGCCGTCCTCGCCGACGTGCACCGTGACCGCCGTGGCCGCGTGCCGGTCGGCGTTGTCGATCAGGTTGGTCAGGACGCGGGCCAGCTCCAGCCGCCCGCCGCGCACCACGACCTTGTCATCGCCGACGACCGACACCTTCGTCCGGCGCGGGCGGCGCAGCACCTCCTGGTCGGCGATCTCGTGCAGGTCCAGCGGCTCCTTGTGGAGGCCCTTGTCGGAGTCCAGCCGGGCCAGCGCGAGCAGGTCGTTCACCACCTGCTCCAGCCGGTCGGCGTTGCGCAGCATCGCCTCGGTCGTCTCGGCCATGTCGGACGCGTGCGGATCCGAGCGGGCGAGCTCCAGCTCCGTCCGCAGGCCGGTGAGCGGGCTGCGCAGCTCGTGCGACAGGTCGGAGATGAACGCGCGCTGCCGCGCCACCGCCCCCTCCAGCCGGTCGAGCGTCTGGTTGATGCTGCGGGACAGGGCGTGGATCTCGTCCCGCCGGGACGGTTCGGGCACCCGCCGCTCCAGGTCGGTCGCGGTGATCTCGTCCAGGTTGCGGCGGATCGCGTCCACCGGGCGCAGCGCGCGCCCGGCCGCCCGCCACGCGCCGAGCCCGACGATCCCCGCCGCCGCCGGGATGACCAGCGCAGAGAGCGCGGCCACCCCCGGCCTCGGCAGCCACGGACGCGCCGTCTCCAGCGCGTAGACGACGAGATCGCCCTGCTTGCCGGCGGCCCGGATCGCCACGACCTGGAAGCACCGGCCGCCGGGCGCGTCGATGTGGCAGCCGATCCCGTCCACGCGATTGTCCAGGCCGACCGGCATCCGGAAGTTCACCGCCGGGCGTCCGCGCATCTCGTCGGTCGCCGCCACCACGCGCCCGGACGCGTCCACGACCTGTGCGAGCGAGCCGGAGCGGGGCGCGGCGATCCGGGACTCGAGCCGGCCGTCCCGGACGAGTTCGGCGACGACGCGGGCCCGCCGGGCGACCCTCTGCTCCTGGGAGTGCCGCGCCTCGACGGTGACCAGCAACATCGCGACCAGGTAGAACGGGATCACCAGCAGGAGCGTGATCATCACCGCCCGGACGGTCACCCGGGTGCGGATCGACGGGTCCCGCGCCACCCGCTGCCACAGCCGCGCCGACGGACCGTTCACGCCCGGAGGGTTCCCCGGGCACGGTAAACGCGACCCGCCGGACCCGGCAAAGATCCGTTACACCGGGACGGAACCCCCTTACCGGACGGCCTTTCCGGCGTCCCGCCTCAGTCCCCGGCGAGCCCCCAGCGGCTCCGGATCAGTCCCCCGCGAGCCCCCAGCGGCTCCGGATCGCCCCGTCCACCAGGCCGAACAGCCGGTCCATCACGATCCCGATCACCAGGATCACGATCATGTAGGAGATCATCGCGTCCGTCTGGGAGAACTCCCGGGCCTGCGACAGCAGCACGCCGAGCGAGGTGTGCGACGAGATCACCACCAGCAGCTCGCCCGCCATCAGCGACCGCCACGCGAACGCCCAGCCCTGCTTGAGCCCGGCCACGAACGACGGCAGCGACGCGGGCAGGACGAGATGCCGGTACAGGTTCAGCCCGCGCAGCCCCATCACCTTCCCCGCACGCAGCAGGATCGGCGGCGTGTAGTCCACGCCCGCGATCAGCCCGTTCGCGATGGACGGCGCCGCGCCCAGCACCACCACGAACAGGATCGCCTTCTCGCTCAGCTGGAACAGCAGGATCGCGAGCGGGAACCAGGCGATCGACGGCATCGTCTGCAACCCGGTGATCAGCGACCCGACCGCCCGGCGCAGCACCGACGACTGCGTCACCAGCGCGCCCACGACCGTCCCGACCAGCACCGACACCGCGAACCCGAGGACGGCGCGCTGCATCGTCAGCCCGACCGCGCCCCAGAACGACCCGGTCGTGACCTGGCGGCCCAGCTCGGGCAGCGTGTCGGCGGGACCGGGCAGCACGTACGACGGCTTCCACCCCGACCACACCACGATCTGCCAGGCCAGCAGCCCGATCGCGACGGCGCTCGCCATCGGCCACACCGCCGACCACGCGCGGGCGGCCGGGTTGCGCCGCGTCCCGCCGCCGAGCTCCAGCGCGTCCAGCCCCGAGATCTGCCGCTCCAGCTCAGGCCTCGCGCCCGCGTCGATCTTGTCGCTCTTCGTCCGCACGTCAGGCGCCATGGCGTCCGACCTCCTCGCGCAGCCGGTCGGTGATGGTCCCGGCGAGCGCGGCGACCTCGGTGGAGTCGATGCGGCGCGGCCGGGCGAGGGGGACGGGGAACTCCTCGACGACCCGGCCCGGACGGCTCGACAGCAGCACCACGCGGTCGCCGAGCCGGACGGCCTCGCGGACGTTGTGCGTGACGAACAGAACGCTCAGGCTCCGCTCCCGCCAGATCCGCTCGATCTCGTCGTGCAGCAGGTCGCGGGTCATGGCGTCGAGCGCGCCGAACGGCTCGTCCATGAGCAGGAGCGTGCCGGTGTTCTCGGTGTCGATGGTCAAGGCCAGCGCGCGGGCGAGCGCGACGCGCTGCCGCATCCCGCCGGACAGTTCGTGCGGACGCCTCTTCTCGAACCCGGCCAGGTGCACGGACGCGAGCAGCTCGGCGGCCCGCCCGCGGCGCTCGGCGCGCGGGACGCCACGCGTCTTCAGCGCCAGCTCGATGTTCGCCGTGACCGTCAGCCACGGGAACAGCGCGGGCTCCTGGAACATCAGCGCGACGCGTCGTCCGGCGGTGTCGATCGTCCCGGCGGACGGACGGTCCAGCGACGCGGCCAGGTTCAGCAGCGTGCTCTTCCCGCAGCCGGACGCGCCGAGCAGGCACACGAACTCGCCCGGCTCGACCGTGAGGGACACGTCGTCGAGGGCCAGCAAAGGCCCGAACGCTTTGGAGACGCCGTCGAGCCGGACCGCTGCCCCGGAGGGCACGGCCCGGCTCGCGGCGGCCTGGACGGCCTGTGTCATTTGTCGGTGACCTGTGCCTTTCCCTGTGCCTTGAGCACGTCGTTGAGGGGTCCGAGGTCGTAGATCCCGGTCAGGTCGACCTTCTCCAGCATCCCGATCTCCTCGGCGTGCTGCGCGCCCGCGACCAGGGACGACGCGACCGGGTCGGTGGTGAAGGCGATGTTCTTGAACGCGGCGTCGAGGACGTCCTGCTTGATCGGCTTGCCGGACAGCCTCGTCAGCGCCTCGTTCGTGGCCTGCTCGGCCCCGGACTTGTCGGCGTTGATGTAGTCGGTCGTCTCGACCACACCCTCGAGCAGCTTCTTGACCTGGTCCGGGTGCTTGTCGGCGAAGTCCCGCCGGACGATCAGGTTGGTGATGACGAACTTGCCGCCGGGCCACAGGGACGACTCGTCCAGCAGCTTCCTGCCCTTGCCTTCCAGGATCAGCCGGGACGCGTAGGGCTCGGGCACCCACGCGCCGTCGATCGAGCCCTGCTGGAAGGTCTGGATCGTCTGCGCGTTGTCCTGCGGGACGACCTTGACGTCGCCGGAGCCGTCCTTGTTGGCGGTCAGCCCGTTCTTCTTCAGCCAGTAGCGCAGCGCGACGTCCTGGGTGTTGCCGAGCTGCGGCGTCGCGATCTTCTTGCCCCTGAGGTCCTGCGGGCCGTTGATGCCGGGCTTGACGACGAACGAGACGCCCCCGGACGCCGCGCCCGAGATCACCTTGATCGCCTTGCCGTGCGACTTGGCCCACGCGTTCACGGTCGGGTTCGGCCCGACGAACGTGGCGTCCACCGCGCCGGAGAACAGCGCCTCGACGGCGGCCGGGCCCGCGTTGAACGTCGCGGTCTTCGGCGCGGCGCCCAGGTGCTTGGCGAAGAAGCCCTTCTGGATGCCGACCAGGGCGGTCGCGTGCGTGATGTTCGGGAAGTACCCCAGCTTCAGCGGGGCGGGCGCGCCGCCGGACCCGCCATCGCCGCCGCCACAGGCGCTGAGCGTCCCCGCGGCGGCCAGGACGGTCAGGGCCGCGGCGGCGGCGTGCAGGCGGATCCTTCGGTGCATCACGCTATTCCCTACTAATAAGGTCGGATTGACACGCTAAGTAGACAATGTGGGAAATGCTCGCGTCAAGCGGCCGGGAGGCCCGACTGCGTACCGGGTTTGTCGTGTCACGTCCGGTAGAGGCGGTGTGTCGGTTCTGACGTGCCCGTACCGGCGTGCCAGTTGGTCGTCCGCTCGGGGCGCTGGATAGGCTCGGGGAGCGTCCGCCCACGCGGACGCGCTGTTCTGAGCTTGCCTATGCAACTGGGGAGATGCCCGTGTCGTCGATCGAGGCCGTCCTCGCCCGCGAGGTCCTGGACTCCCGCGGCAACCCGACCGTCGAGGTCGAGGTCCTTCTGGCGGACGGGACCGAGTCCCGTGCCATGGTGCCGAGCGGAGCGTCCACCGGCCAGTTCGAGGCCGTCGAGCTGCGCGACGGAGGCGAGCGCTACGGCGGCAAGGGCGTCCGCGGCGCCGTCAAGGCCGTCAACGAGAGCATCGACGAGAAGCTCGTCGGCTACCCGGCCACCGAGCAGCGGCTGATCGACCAGACGCTGATCGACCTTGACGGCACGCCGAACAAGGCGTCCCTCGGCGCGAACGCCATCCTCGGCGTCTCGCTCGCCGTCGCCCGCGCCGCCGCCGACTCGTCCGGGCTGCCGCTGTTCCGCTACCTGGGCGGCCCGAACGCGCACGTGCTGCCCGTTCCGATGATGAACATCCTGAACGGCGGCGCGCACGCCGACACCAACGTGGACATCCAGGAGTTCATGATCGCGCCGATCGGCGCGCCGACGTTCTCCGAGGCCGTCCGCTGGGGCGCCGAGACCTACCACGCGCTCAAGTCCGTCCTGAAGCGGCAGGGCCTCAACACCGGCCTCGGCGACGAGGGCGGCTTCGCCCCGGACCTGTCCTCCAACCGCGCCGCGCTCGACCTCATCCTCGAGGCGATCCGCGAGGCCGGGTTCGAGCCGGGCCGCGACATCGCCCTCGCCCTGGACGTCGCCGCCTCGGAGTTCCACTCCGAGGGCGTCTACGAGTTCGAGGGCTCCAAGCGCACGGCCGACGACATGGCCGCCTACTACGGCGAGCTCGTCGACGCCTACCCGCTGGTCTCCATCGAGGACCCGCTGAACGAGGAGGACTGGGCCGGCTGGAAGTCCCTCACCGACGCCATCGGCGCGAAGGTCCAGCTCGTCGGCGACGACCTGTTCGTCACCAACCCCGAGCGCCTCGACCGCGGCATCCGCGAGGGCATCGCGAACGCCCTGCTGGTCAAGGTCAACCAGATCGGCACCCTCACCGAGACCCTGGACGCGGTCACCCTCGCCCAGACGAGCGGCTACCGCTGCATGATGAGCCACCGGTCCGGCGAGACCGAGGACACCACGATCGCCGACCTCGCGGTCGCGACCAACTGCGGCCAGATCAAGCCCGGCGCGCCCGCCCGGTCCGACCGGGTCGCCAAGTACAACCAGCTGCTGCGCATCGAGGACATCCTGGACGACGCCGCCCGGTACGCCGGAGCGAGCGCGTTCCCGCGCTTCACCCAGGGGTCCTGAGCGCGGTCCGGAGCACCGGCCGGGAGCCCGTCCCGGCCGGATCCCCGATCTGAGGAGCGGTGATGGCGGCGGACGACGGCGGACGGACGGACCCGGGCTCCGGCTCCAGGGCCGGCTCCGGCTCCGGATCGGGGAGGCAGCGCGGAAGGCAGGGCGGATCCGCCCTGACCGGACGGGCCGCCATCCTCGCCGTCGTGGTCTGCGCCATCGCCCTGACGCTCGCCTACCCTGTCCGGGAGTACATCGCGCAGCGCCAGGAGATCGCCGACCTGGAGCACAAGCAGTCCGTGGCGCAGAAACAGGTCGCGGAACTCTCGCAACGCAAGCAACGGCTGACCGACAAGTCGTACATTGAACGTGAGGCGAAGCGCAGGCTGCACTACTGCATGCCCCACGAGAAGTGCTACATCGTCCTGGACGGCGGGGCGGGCGACGAAGGACAGGTCCGGCGAGGCGGGGTGGACGAGCACCCGCCGTGGTACGAGACGCTCTGGCGGTCGGTGGAGACCGCCGACCGCACCCGCTGAGCCACCGCCCCTCACCGGGGCGATGTCCTTCGGGGTGATGCCCCGCGAGGGCGATGTCTTCGCGGGGCTACGACGTTCCGCAGGTCACGGCGTCCTTCGGGGCCAGGGCCTTCGGGACGAAGGCCTGCCGGGTGACGGAATCCGGCGGGCCGATACGGCGCCCTCGGGGGCGCCTGGAGAACGGTGTTCCGCGACGCGGGACGCCGGAGCATTCAGTGCCGCGGGGAGGCGGCACGACGCGGGCCGGCGAGGTCCGCGGGTGGGGACGGGAAATGATCGACGAACGCGACACTGCGGCCATCGCCGCGCAGCTCGGCCGTGAGCCGCGCGGCGTCCGGCGGGTGGCCTACCGCTGCCCGTGCGGCAATCCTGCCGTGATCGAGACGGCGCCACGGCTGCCGGACGGCACGCCGTTCCCGACGCTGTTCTACCTGACCTGCCCGAAACTGGCGTCCGCGATCGGGACGCTGGAGGGCGGCGGGCTGATGCGCGGGATGCAGGCCCGGCTCGCGGACGACCCGGACCTCCGGGCCGCCTACGAGGCCGCGCACGCCGACTACCTGCGCCGCCGCGACGAGGCGACGAAGGAGGAGGGCGTCGAGCCGCTGCCCGAGGGCATGCAGAGCGCGGGCGGCATGCCCGAGCGCGTGAAGTGCCTGCACGCGCTGATCGCGCACGAGCTCGCCGTGCCCGGTATCAACCCGTTCGGCCGCGAGGGCCTCGCCGAGCTGCCCGAATGGTGGCGCAACGGCCCCTGCGTCTGCCCCGGGGAGACCACGGACGAGGCGTCCGACGACCATCGGCCAGACCAGGAGGGGGAACGGTGACACGCGTCGCCGCCATCGACTGCGGTACCAACTCGGTCCGGCTCCTCATCGCCGACGTGGAGGGCGACACGCTCACCGACGTCGAGCGCGAGATGCGGATCGTCCGGCTCGGCCAGGGCGTCGACCGGACCGGACGGCTCGCCCCCGAGGCCCTCGACCGGACGTTCACCGCCATGCGCGAGTACGCCGGGATGATCGAGGCGCACGGCGCGGAGAAGGTCCGCGTCGTCGCGACGAGCGCGACCCGCGACGCGGAGAACCGGGCCGACTTCGTCAGCGGCGTCGTCGACATCTTCGGCGTGGTCCCGGAGGTGATCACCGGCGACGAGGAGGCCCGGCTCTCCTTCACCGGCGCGACCCGCGAGCTCGCGGCGCTGCGTCCGGCCCGTCCCTACCTGGTGGTCGACATCGGCGGCGGCTCGACCGAGTTCGTGCTCGGCGCGTCCGGCGTGGAGGCGGCCGTGTCGATGGACATCGGCTGCGTCCGGCTCACCGAGCGGCACCTGAAGGACGCCGACCCGCCGAGCCCCGAGCAGATCGCCGCGACGATCACCGACATCGACGCCGCGCTGGAGACCGTCCGGGCGACCGTCCCGGTGGACGAGGCGCGCACCCTGGTCGGCCTCGCCGGCTCGGTCACCACCGTCGCCGGGATCGCGCTCGACCTCCCCGAGTACGACTCGTCCCGGATCCACCTCTCCCGGATCATGGCCGCCCAGGTCCACGACGTGACCCGCAACCTGCTGCACGCCACCCGCGCCGAGCGCGCCGCGATCGGCGTCATGCACCCCGGCCGCGTGGACGTCATCGGCGCCGGCTCGCTCATCATCGACCGGATCATGCGCGAGTACGGCTTCGGCGCGGTCGTGGTCAGCGAGCACGACATCCTCGACGGCATCGCCTGGTCGCTCCTCGGCTAACCCCCCTCGCCGATCGAGATCTCGGGCGGCGCGGCCACGGTGAACGGGGCGGCGCCGCCCTTCGCGTACCGGGGCACGGGCAGCCCGCTGATCACCACCCGCACCCTGCGCCCCGCCGCGAACCGGTGCCCGACCGCACCGAGCCGGACGACCACCTCGGCCCCTCCCGTCCTGACCGCGCCGTCACGGACGTTGTGCGAACGGCCGTCGCCGTCCACATCGCTGAGCCGCACGAACAGATCCCCAGGTTTGGAGAGCCGAATTCGCACGGCCACCGGTCCGATGATCTCCACGGGCTCGCTGAGCGGGGCGCTCTCGAAGACCAGCACGTCGGAGCGCTTGGCAAACCGCTCGTCCCGCCTGACACCGCCCCGCGCCGACAGAAGCCGCCCCACCCGCGGACCCGCGGACGGCAGCGGCCGTTCAGGCGCGGTGTGCAACGTCGCAGGCGTTGCCGCCCCCTCCGAAATCTCGAGACACCAAGCACCCGGCCCGTCTTGGCGGGCCGACCGTGTGTCCGGCGGGGCGCCGGACCAGGTGTCGAGGTCGCGCCACTCGTCGCCGATGTGGAGGCGGGGCGGCTTGGCGGGGACGGGGACCTCCTTGGTGAGAGGGGCGCGGAGCCAGGTGAGGGCGGCGTCGAAGACCTCGGGGAGGACTTGGCCGAGGGCGGTCGTGTGCGTCCGGCGGTCGCGGACGCGGCGGGGCCGTCCGGCGCCGCGGACGTCACGATGCGCAAGGTCGCCGCGCACATCGGCGCGGGCGTGATGTCGCTCTACACCTACGTCCCCGACCGGGAGACGCTGCTGGAGCTGATGATCGACCACGTGGTGGGGGAGCACGCCCCGCCGCCGGCCACGGGCGACTGGCGCGCCGACCTGCGGGCCCTGGCGGGCGTGCAGCGGGCGAACATGCTCGCCCACCCCTGGCTCTCCGCGGCCCTCCCCGCGCGCCGGACCCTCGGCCCGAACACCCTGCGCGTGCTGGAACACGCCCTGATCGTCCTGGCGCCCACCGGCCTGCCGTCGGGCGTGGCCCTGGAGGTGTTCTCGCTGGTCACGGGCTTCGTCGCGAGCCACGTCGGCTACGAACCGGGCCAACGCCACGTCGCCGCCCAAGACCCCGAGGCCCAGCTCCGCCACCTCCGCAGGGCCACCAAAGCGGGCGGACTCACCGCCCTCGCCGCCCTGCTCGAAGCCGATCCGACCCCGCCCCGCCGCCGGACGGCACCTTCGACCGTCCCCTGGACCGCCTTCTCGACGGCCTCGTTCCCTAGGGCGTGTCCGTTGGATCTTGGTGTTTGGCTGAGGTTGATCAGGGTGTCGGGGTGTGATGGCGGGTGTGATTCGTCGTCATGAGTTGACCGA
>NZ_JBFAUU010000022.1:0-169482 GCF_040679435.1 Spirillospora sp. NPDC052269 | reverse complement strand
CCGGTAGTTAAGCCCCTCAGCGCCGATGGTACTGCATGGGAGACTGTGTGGGAGAGTAGGACGCCGCCGGACTTATATTGAGTGAGGCCCGCCACGAAAGTGGCGGGCCTCACCACTTTTCAGGGCCCCGCCATGAATATGGCGGGGCCCTTTTTGTTTCCCTCCGGGCTATTGATAGGCGGAGATCAGCCAGCGTGCTCGGTAGTACGCGGTCTTCGTCCTGCTCGGGGTGAACTCCAGGGGGTGTCAGCCGGGTGGGGTGTAGTTGGCGGCGCGGCTGCATGGACGCTCCTCTCGTACGACGACGAGAGCGCGCCCATGATCGCGATCAGTGGTGGGTGATGTCGAGACTTCCGGTGGTTTTCGTCAGATGTCTTCGCCTGACAGAACGGCGTCCGCGTCGACGATCCGGTAGGCGTATCCCTGCTCGGCGAGGAAGCGCTGCCGGTGCGCCGCGTAGTCCTGGTCGAGGGTGTCGCGGGCGACGACGGCGTAGAAGCGGGCGCCCGCGCCGGACGCCTTGGGCCGCAGGAGCCGGCCGAGCCGCTGCGCCTCCTCCTGACGCGAGCCGTACGCGCCGGACACCTGGATGGCGACCGTCGCCTCGGGCAGGTCGATGGAGAAGTTGGCGACCTTCGACACGACCAGGACGTTCTGCTCGCCGGACCGGAAGGCGTCGAACAGCCGCTCGCGGTCCTTCACCCGGGTCTCGCCCTTGATGACGGGCGCGCCGAGGAGCTCGCCCAGCTCGTCCAGCTGGTCGATGTACTGGCCGATGACGAGCAGCTGCTCGCCCGCGTGCCGCTTGACCAGCGCCTCGACGAGGCGGGTCTTGGTGTCGGTGGTGGCGCAGAAGCGGTAGCGCTCCTCCGGCTCGGCGGTGGCGTAGGCGAGCCGCTCGGAGTCGGTGAGGGTGACGCGGACCTCGACGCAGTCGGCGGGGGCGATCCAGCCCTGCGACTCCATGTCGCGCCAGGGGGCGTCGTAGCGCTTGGGGCCGATCAGGGAGAAGACGTCGCCCTCGCGGTTGTCCTCGCGGACGAGGGTGGCGGTGAGGCCGAGGCGACGCCGCGCCTGCAGGTCGGCGGTCATCCGGAAGATCGGCGCGGGCAGCAGGTGCACCTCGTCGTAGAGGACCAGGCCCCAGTCGCGGGCGTCGAACAGCTCCAGGTGCTGGTAGACGCCCTTCCGGCGGGTCGTCATGATCTGGTAGGTGGCGATGGTGACCGGGCGGATCTCCTTCTTCGCGCCGGTGTACTCGCCGATCTCGTCCTCGGTGAGGGTGGTGCGGCGCAGGAGCTCCTGCTTCCACTGGTGCGCGGAGACGGTGTTGGTGACCAGGATCAGCGTGGTCGCCTTGGCCTTGGCCATGGCCGCCGCGCCGACGGTGGTCTTGCCGGATCCACAGGGCAGGACGACGACGCCCGAGCCGCCGTGCCAGAACGATTCGGTGGCCTCGCGCTGGTAGGGGCGCAGCTCCCAGCCGTCCTCGTCCAGGTCGATGGGGTGGGCCTCGCCGTCGACGTAGCCGGCGAAGTCCTCGGCGGGCCAGCCGAGCTTGAGCAGGGCCTGCTTGAGGGCGCCGCGCTCGCTCGCGTGGACGACCACCGCGTCGTCCCCGACCCGGTCGCCGATCATGCCCTTGATCTTCTTGGCGCGCAGCACCTCCTCCAGCACCGCGCGGTCGGACGAGGACAGCACCAGGCCGTGGACGGGGTCCTTCTCCAGCCGCAGCCGGCCGTAGCGGGCCATGGTGTCGGCGACGTCCACGAGCAGGGCGTGCGGGACGGGGTAGCGGGAGTACTTCAGCAGCGCGTCCACGACCTGCTCGGCGTCGTGCCCGGCGGCGCGCGCGTTCCAGAGCGCGAGCGGGGTCACCCGGTAGGTGTGGACGTGCTCGGGCGCGCGTTCCAGCTCGGCGAACGGCGCGATCTCCCGCCGGCAGGCGTCGGCCAGCTCGTGGTCGACCTCCAGCAGCAGCGTCTTGTCGGACTGGACGATCAGCGGCCCATCGGTCACGAGAACAGTGCCCCCAAGCTCATCGGACGGCGGGTGGGACGGGGTCGGCGGGCGGACGCGGCGGCGTCGGCGCCGAGGCGCGCGGCGGACGGTCTGCGCACGTTACCCCGAGAACACAACGCTCCGGGACCTCCGGGCTCTTCCCGAGGGTGTCCGCTGTGACGTAGCGGACACCCTCGGGTAGATCAGAAGGGCCAGGAGGCGGTGCGGCCGGACTCGATGAGGGGGATCATCGCGAACGCGGCGTCCGAGAGGCCCGCGAAGGTGTGCCGGGTCGCGGTGCCGGACGGTCCGTGGCCGTACCGGTAGCCGACGAGGTTCCAGGTGTAGACGGGGATGTGGGAAGGGATCACGGAGGTCGGGTCCGCGCCCCAGGTCTGCTCGTCGGTGACGATCACGACCCGGTCGTGCCCGCGGTAGTGGGCCCGGAGCGCGGCGGCGGTGTCGGTGCCGCCGAGGTTCCGGAACCGCTGGACGACCGTGAGGACGGATTCGCCGCGTCCGCAGGGGACGCCCTTGTGCTCGGTGCCGAACTGGACGAGGTCGCCCCTCTCGGCCCGCTTCGCGAGCGCGGTGCCGAAGATCGCCGCCGCGTCCGCCGCGGTGAGGTCCGAGCGCGCGGACAGCGGGCCGAACATCGAACCGGACCGGTCGACGAGGATCAGCGTCCGTCCGGGCAGGGACGGGACGTTCGCCAGCGACGCGTCCAGTGCCCGCTCCAGCGGCCATGCCCAGCGCAGCGAGCCCGCCGCGCGGTGCGCGGCCAGGAACCGCATCGGCAGCACGCGGGAGCGCGCGACCTGGTCCGGGTCCGTGAGACGGGCGGCGACGCGCTCGGCGACCTCGTCCGGAACGCCTGCCTTGTCGAAGTTCCGGAGGTTGCGGAGCAGGGCGAGGTAGCCCATCGACGGGATGATCTTCTCCCAGAACGCGGCGGTGAGCGGTCCGCCGAGCCAGCCCGCGAGGGACTCCCAGGTCATTCCGGCGGCGGCCAGGACGTCGGCGGCGTCCGGCCGATTGAGCAGCTCGCGGCGCTCGCCGTGCGGCAGCGCGAGCAGGTCCGCCCGGGCGCGCAGCATGGTCAGCGACTCGGGGACGGTGTCGTCGTGTCCGTGGCGGCGGTCGATCGCGTGGCGGAACAGGTCGCCCTGGCGGGCGTCGGCGGCGCGCGGGTGGGTGAGCTCCAGGACGTCCGCGAACCGGACGGTCCCGGTGTCGTACTTGATCAGGGACCGCTCGGTGTAGAGGGCGCGGACGGCGTCCGCGACGCCGCGCTTGACCGGCTGGGGCAGCGCGCGGCCGAACCGGGACCGCCAGTAGGCGAGCAGTTCGCCCGGCTCGTCGGCGCGGCGCAGGGCGGCGCGGACGAGCGCGCGGTTCCCGCCCGGCGCGTCCGAGGCGAGGCGGGCGGCGACGCCCTCGGCGGCGGCCACGACGCTGGCCGAACGCATCCCGGCGGTGTCGCGGAGCCAGCCGACCATGCGGGCCAGCCAGTCCGGGTCGTCCACGGCGACCTTCCCGACCAGGTCGCGGAAACGGGTGTCGCGCTGGTCGGCCCGCTCGTAGAAGGAGTTCTCGCCCACCATGTTGGAGACCGCGAAGACGAAGAGCTCGCTCTTGGCGTCCCGCGTGAATGCGAGCGCGCCCTCGTGGTTGAGGGCGGTCGGGCGAGAAAGGCTCTTCACGGGGCCGGTCGCGCCGGAAATGCGGCCGCGGTTGAACTTGGACATGGTGGGACCTCCTGAGAGGCGGAAAGAAAAAGCCCCTCCCGAGGCCGGATCGGCCGGAGCTTTACGTCACGGCTGATTTCTCGCCGTGGACGTGCCGAAGAAGTAGCTCCGGCCTGCGCATCGGGAGGGACGAAGGACGCGCCCGAGATCAAGGGCGGCTGCGGAACGTTGGTGCTCTGGGCCGCTGAGCTACCGTCCGTCGAGCCGGACGGGCAGGATTCGAACCTGCGTCGCCCCATTGGGAGTGGAAGTAACCGCTGCCTACGCACCGGGCGCGCGTCTGGGGACGGCTTTTCTGCAGCCCGCGGGCTCTCGCTGCGGTCTGTGCATTTCCGGAGCCCTCCTCTCGGGCCGTTGTTTCGCCGTACGAGGAACACCTTGCCCCGGAAAAGGGCCGGGTGGCAATCGAATTATTCGGGTTTGAGTTCGGTGACGCCGGTGATGCGGTGCAGGGCGAAGCGGTGGACGGCCGCGCGGGTCGCGTCGTAGCCGGTCAGGAAGCCGCCCTCGACGCGGATCGGCTCGACGATGCGGCTGGACGCCTGGCCCTGCTGGTCGAGGTAGCCGATCCAGACGCGGGTGCCCTTCTCGACCGCGCCGCGCAGCAGCTCGACGGTCGCGATGGAGGGGGAGCGCGGCGGCTCGCCGTCCGGACGGGCGGCCTGGCGGGCCGCGCCGAGGCGGGACGCCTCCTCGCCCGCGCGCAGCGCCCGCACGGTCGCGATGATCACCGAGTCCTCGGCGGCGTCGGTGGGACGCAGCCGGACGATCTCGGTGGACGGCGGCGGTTCGGCGCGCCGCGCGTCCGGGCGGGTGACGATCACGCCGCCGCCCGGCGACTCGGCGACCGGGGCGAGGCCGAGCCCGCGCAGCCCGGTGAGCAGGTCGGCGCGGCCCAGTCCGGAGGCCAGGACGGTCGGCGCGAGCCGGTGCAGCCGCAGCGGGTCGGCGCGGCGGTCGGCGAGGATCTCGTCCAGCGTGGCCGGGTTGTCCGCGCGGACGTAGGAGACCAGGGACCCGACGCGGAGCTGGCCGTGCCGGCGCGCGACGTCCTCGACCAGGTAGGCCAGCGGCTGCGGGACGGGCGTCGCGGAGTGCCTGGTCAGCGTGTCGAGCAGGTCGGAGGCGGAGCGTCCGGCGTCCAGGGCGCGCCGGACGGAGGCGGCCGTGAACCGGTAGACGGTCGCGCCGCCGGTCGACTCGACGTCGGCGGTGAGGGCCAGTTCGCGGGCCAGGTCCGTGACGAGGGGGCCGGGGGCGACCGCGGTCAGGTCGGCCTGGATGAGCACCTTGTCGCCGGGTTCGGGGAGGTGCTTGGCGAGGGTGGGCTCGGGGTCGGCGCCGTCCAGCAGGTCGCGGGCGAAGGGGGCCAGGACGCCGTAGCCGGTGAGGCCGAGGACGGCGGCCTCACGGAGCGTCCAGTCGACGAGCCGGTCGCGGAGCGGACCGCCGCGGCGCGGCTGGAGCCAGTCGAGCCGTTCGCGGACGGCGGTCGGGGTGACCGGGATCCCGGCGGGCGCGTCCGCGAGGATCGACAGGGCGGCGTGCCGGGTCGTGGGGGCGCTGCCGTGCCGGGCGGACTCGCTGAGCGCGTTGACCAGCCGGTCGCGGTCGTCGCGTTCGCCGACCAGGCCGGGCACGCGGTCGGTGCGCAGCCAGCCGTGCGCGAGCTCGGTCCAGCGGCCGGCGATGTCGCGGCGCAGCCACAGGTCGTAGGCGGGCGTCGGCAGCCACTCGCCGTCCAGGTCGCCGGACCGGGTGAGCAGGCCCGCGGCCTGGGCGATCTCGGCGAGCAGCGCGGCCCGCCACTCCGGGACGTCCAGCAGGGTGGCGGCGGCGCGCAGGTCGCGGACGGCGAGCCCGCCGCTGCGCAGCACCGGCGGCGGCTCCAGGCTCCAGCGCTCCAGCAGCTCCTCGATCTCCCGGACGACCGTGAACGCCTCGCCCGCGGCGCCGCGCACGATGGTGTCCCCGTCCCGGGCGCGGGCGTCGGTGCCGAACGCGGGCGGGTCGGCGGCGAGGTCGCGGAACAGGTGGCCGCCGCGCAGGTGGAGGGCGACCTCGCGCGGGACGGTCACGGTGCGGTCGTCCTCGGCGGCGAGCAGGCCGCGCGCGAGGAGCCGTTCGATCGGGGTCTCGGCGGTGTCGACGCGGACCGGGCGGCGGGCGTCGGCGACGCGTCCGACCGGCGGGCCCCAGACGAGCCGGTCCAGGGCGGCGCGGGCGTCGTCCCCGGCGTCCGCGATCAGCTCGGACGGGTCGTCGAGCCGTTCGGCGATCCGCGCGATCAGGCGGCTCGCGTCGGTGAACCCGCGCGGGACCTCGCCGTCGAGGTCGGTGACCAGGGCGGTGAG
The DNA here is from genome assembly GCF_040679435.1 of Spirillospora sp. NPDC052269. Classification (NCBI taxonomy): domain Bacteria; kingdom Bacillati; phylum Actinomycetota; class Actinomycetes; order Streptosporangiales; family Thermomonosporaceae; genus Spirillospora; species Spirillospora sp. NPDC052269. The sequence continues at coordinate 163,379 of NZ_JBFAUU010000022.1, read as the reverse complement.
CCGGTCGACCGGGTAGGAGGCGAACACCTCGGCCGCGGGCGGGCCGAGGCCCGCCGGATGCGGGAGCGCCTGCCGGACGCCGGGCGCGGCGCGGGACGACCGGGCGCCCCAGACCAGGGCGTTCCGGCGCAGCGTGGCGAGCGTGGCCGACACGGCGCGGCGCGGCGCGGGCAGCGCGGTGGCCAGATCGGCGACCCGGACCGGGTCCGGCAGCACGACGACCCCGGCGAGGACGGCCAGCGCGAACACGTCGAGCCGGTCCAGGGCGCGGGACACCGCGGCGGGCGTGGCGGCCCGCGCGGCGAGCGCGGTCAGGTCGGCGGGAACGGGCGCGACCAGCTCAGGGCGCGCCGCGAGCAGGGCCCGCAGCTCGTCGTCGTCGCGGGAGCGAAGCCAGTCCGCGAAGCTGTCCACCATGGCCCGGGACGCGGCCTCAGGACGAGGCGGGCGTGCGGTCCAGGTTGACCAGGCCGAGCCCGAGCCGGGCCCAGCCGGCCACGAACCGCTTCTCGTCGATCCGGGTCGGCGGCTCGTACATCGACTCGTTGGCCAGCCAGTAGTTCACCACCGCGCCGCCGAGGATCGAGGCGATCGCGGCCCAGTCCTCGCCGGAGTCGGCGAACTCGGGCTGCTGGGAGAGCCAGGTGGCGATGCCGTCGTAGAGCGGGTTGACGATGCCCTCGCGCATCTCCGCGACCAGGTTGGGGAACTGGTCCAGGTCGCGGAACAGGACGCGGATGAGGTCCTGCTCCTCGCGCATCTTGGCCAGGCCGGCCTGGCAGGTCATCCGCAGCCGGACCTCGAGCGGCCGCCCCTCGTACTGGATGGCCTCGTCCAGGACGTCGCTGACCTGCTGCCGGGTGCGCTCGATGTGCTCGCGGATCGCGGCAGAGAGCACCTCCTCCTTGGATCGGAAGTGCCGGTACAGCCCGCCCGCGCCGGGCGACAGGCCCGCCGCGGCCTCGATCTCGGCGACCGACGTCGCGGCGTAGCCCCGGTCGGCGAAGAGCCGGAGCGACTCGGCCACGATGCGCTCGCGCGTGGAAGTCGTCATGTTCGTGTGTTCCCCCATCCGTAGGAAAAGGCTAAGGCATCCGGGAGCGGCCATGCCTCAGGCCCGCTCGGCGCGCGCCCGAAAACCCGATCTACGGGTTCGCCCGGGTCGCCTGCGGCTAGAGTCGTTGGCTTCGCGCCCGTCGCCGGGAGGGGCCGGAACCGGGAAGGGTCGTCGATGGCGATGTCGCCGCGGACGGGAGGCCGGCCGGTCTTCCTGCCCGAGGATTTCGTGGTCCCCACGCTGGTCGCCGGCCAGGGGTTCCGGATCCGTCCGATCACCGTGCACGACGCCATGCGGGACTACTTCGCGGTGATGGACAGCCTGGACGCGCTGCGTGACCGCTTCCACGCCGAGTGGGGCTGGCCGAATGCGGACCTGACCGCCGAGCAGGCCCTGGTGGACGCGGCGTGGATGCAGAAGGAGGGGCAGCTCCGCCGCCAGTTCACCTACATCGTGACCACCCCGGACGAGGAGCGCCAGCTCGGCCGCATCCACGTGCTGCCCGCCGAGCGGGACGCCGAGGACGGCGCGCAGGCCGTCCTGCTGTTCTGGGTCCGGTCCGGCGGGGACCACCCGGGGCTCGGCAAGGAACTGGCCGACTTCGTCCGGCAGTGGGTGGACGCGTCGTGGCCGTTCGAGGCCGTGCGGATCCTCGACCCGGACGGCGGGCCGCCCGAGCTGGTCGAGTCGTCCCCGCTCGAGGCCTTCTGACCGCTCCGCCGCGTCCTACCGGATCCGGCGGACGAGGGCGACCAGGATCCGTCCGATCACCAGGTAGACCACGGCGGCGAGGCCGTAGTCGACGGCCACCTCGACCTTGTGGTTCTTCGGCTGGAAGACGTCCTTGAACTGCCAGGCGAGGTCGTCGGCCCAGCCGCTGATCCGGTGCACCAGCGTGTTGCCGGTGTTGGCGTCGAAGGCCACGAAGACGATGTGGACGGCCAGGATCAGCACGACCACGGTCGTCACGATCGAGATCAACATCACGGTCCAGGCGACGGCGCGTTGCCGGGCCGCCGCCATGCCACCACCGCCGTCGCCGTGGCCGCCACCGCCGGACGGCCCGAGGCGCCGGGTCCGGGACGTCCCGCCGGGCTCGGTGCGGGAGGCGGAGTCTCGCTCTTGCGTCATGGCACCCTCCTTGGGTCGCGCATGGGACTTTCGAGACCGGCGTTTTCCCTGGTGGCGGGGTTGGCGCAGGGGGTGACGGGGATAACTCCACCAGGCACCGCCACAACACCGCACCGGTTCAGCATCGGCCGCGTACACAGCTCCCGCGCTCTCCTACTCGGATCCCGTCGCATCGCCACTACCGGGAGAGCGCGGGTACGCGTTTTCCGGACGTCCGCGACCGAGGGGCCGTCCGCACACGCGGGCCGGCTCTCGCGCGCAGGGGCGTGCGCGGGCCGGAGGGGCGGGCGGCCGGCGGCCGCCACCGGCGGAACCGTCATACCTTCCCCTTTACCCTTTGGGGCGTGCCTTACCAAGAGCCGTTCGCCATCGGATTCGACCTCGACCTGACCCTGGCCGACACGCGGGAGGGGATCGCGGCCGTCTACCGGGCGCTCTCCGACGAGACCGGCGTCCCCATCGACACGGACGCGGTCGTCCGGCGGATCGGGCCGCCGCTGGAGGTGGAGATCGGCCACTGGTACCCGCCGGAGCGGGTTCCGGAGATGACGGCCCGGTACCGCGCCCTGTACGCCGACATCGCGGTCCCCGCGACCGTCCTGATGGCCGGGGCGCGTGAGGCCCTGGACGCCGTGCGGGCCCTCGGCGGAGGCATCGTCGTGGTGTCCGGCAAGAACCAGGCCGACACCGAGCGGACCGTCCGGCACCTCTCCTTCCCCGCGGACGCGGTGGTCGGCGGGGTCTTCGGCTCCGACAAGGGCGCCGCGCTGCGCGAGCACCGCGCGTCCGCGTACGTGGGGGACCACCTCGGTGACGTGGACGCGGCGCGCGCCGCGGAGATCACCTCGGTCGGCGTCGCCACGGGCTCGTTCGACGCCGCGGCGCTCGCCGACTACGGCGCGGACGTCGTCCTGCCCGACCTGCGCGCGTTCCCGGATTGGCTGACCCGCCGTTACGGCGACCGAAACCCGAACGGTCATCAGGAAGGGTGTCCGGACGGATATTCGGATGCCGTCCCGGACGTTCGCCGGTAGCTTCGGGCCGTGCCCCGCAAGGGTTTCCGGCGTCCCGGACGTGTTCTCCGGCAGTCGGTGAGGCACTAATCTTGAGGGCCAACCAAAAGCGAGCTAGACGAGGTTCCCGTGCCCACTGGCAAGGTCAAGTGGTACGACGCCGACAAGGGATTCGGCTTCCTCACCCGCGACGACGGCGGTGAGGTCTTCGTGCACTCCTCGGCACTCCCCGCCGACGTGACGACGCTCAAGCCCGGCCAGCGCGTGGAGTTCGGCGTGGTCGAGGGCAGGCGCGGCCAGCAGGCGCACCAGTTGCGCGCGCTGGACACCCTGCCCTCGGTGGAGAAGGCGATCGCCCGGCAGAAGCGCAAGAAGCCGGACGAGATGGTCGTGATCACCGAGGACCTCATCAAGCTCCTGGACGTCATCTCCAACACCTACCGGCGCGGCAAGCACCCGTCCCCGGCGGAGGTCAAGAAGATCGCCACCGTGCTGCGCGCGGTGGCCGACGACCTGTCCGCCCCGTAGCCGGAGGCGACCCCCCGACCGTCCGACCGCCCGACCGCGCTCGCGAGCGCGGTCGGTGAGCGTCGGCGGCGACACGCCGGGCGTTGGGACGGCTCCGATCCGTGTGCGGCCGGTGCCGTCGCGGACCTTTCACGTGTGCCTCCGGAGCCGTCCGCGGAGCCGCGTCGGGGCGTCGCCGGACGGCTCGCCCGTGCCTGCGCCCGAGTTTGTGGCCGAGGTGTGACCCGCGTCCGCAGGGAGATCACCGGGGTCGCGCCGCCGGTGGTCCTTGAGCGGGATGACCTGCGGATTCGGATATCTCGGCCGGGCGTGCTCGCCGGCCGCGGGCGATCATCGGGGGGCCTGTGGCGAGGGTATGTTCCCGGCGGGGCGGCGATTGACCCTCCGGGGGCCGTGCGTGTGCCCGGCCATGCCCTTCCATGGGCGAGAATTGGAGGGTGAGCCCTACCCGTCAGTCCAGCACCGCGCGTTCCACCGGGTCCCGGTCCGGCGCCGCAGCCGCCGCAGGCTCCGCCGCGGGCGGGACGCGGCGCACCCGTCCGCCCGCCATCGACGCCGCCTGCGCCGAGGCGGTAGAGCTCGCCCGCGCCGCCGCGGAGGAGACCGCCGCCCCCGGCCGGGTCGGTGACCACCTGGGGCTGCGCCCCGAGGCCGAGCGCGTCGTCACCCACTACTTCGCCTGCCTCGACCCCGGTTACAAGGGCTGGCGCTGGTCGGTCACCGTCGCCCGCGCCTCCCGCGCCCGGACGGTGACGGTCGACGAGTGCGTGCTGCTGCCCGGAGACGACGCGCTGCTCGCCCCGGCCTGGGTGCCGTGGCTGGAGCGGCTGCGTCCGGGCGACCTCGGTCCCGGCGACCTGATGCCGACCGCGCCGGACGACGCGCGGCTCGCGCCGGGCTTCACCGACACCGACGACGAGAGCGAGCGGCAGGTCCAGTGGGAGCTGGGCCTCGGCCGTTCCCGCGTGCTATCGGCCGAGGGACGGGGCGAGGCCGCCGAGCGCTGGTACGACGGCGTCGCCGGGCCGCGCGCCCCGATCGCCGCGTCCGCGCCCGCGCAGTGCGCGACCTGCGGTTTCTACGTGACGCTCGGGGGCGGGCTGCGGCAGCTGTTCGGGGTCTGCGCGAACGGGTACGCGCCCGACGACGGCCGCGTCGTCTCGGCCGACCACGGCTGCGGCGCGCACTCCGAGGCGGTGAACCTCCCGGCGGCGTCCGAGCACGGGCCGCCCGTCCTGGACGAGCTGGACTTCGAGATCGTCTCGACCGATGAGGCCGAGGCGGAGGACGGCGCCCACGTCGAGGCCGTCGCCGAGGTCGCCGAGGTCGTGGGCGGCGAGGAGACCGTGGTCGAGGAGGCCCCGGTCAGGAGGGCTCCCGCCAAGCGCGCGCCGGCCAAGCGCGGCGCCGCGAAGGGCAGGACGACCAAGCGCGGCACCGCCAAGAGCAGCACCGCCAAGAGCGGCACCGCCAAGAGCGGCACCGCCAAGAGCGGCACCGCCAAGAGCAAGACGACGACGGCCAAGAGCAGGTCGGCCAAGAGCAAGAAGGCCGGCGGCGACGACTGACGCGGCTGTGGACGATTCGTTCGGGACGGGCGCTCTGCGGGCGCGCGTCCTGCGGGCCTGGTCGGAGTCTCCGGCGCGGTTCCGCGCCGACGCCAACACCGAAGAGGACTTCGCGCTCGGCGGCTACCGCGACCGGGTCGTGGTCGAGCTGGCGCAGAACGCGGCCGACGCGGCGCTGCGGGCGGGCGTTCCCGGGCGGCTGAGGCTCACGCTGCGCGGGGACGTGCTGACGGCGGCGAACACGGGTGCGCCGCTGACGGCGGACGGCGTGGAGGCCCTGTCCACGCTGCGCGCCTCGGCGAAGCGGGACGAGTCCGGATCCGTCGGGCGGTTCGGCGTCGGCTTCGCGGCCGTGGTCTCGGTCAGCGACGAGCCGTCCATCCTGTCCGGTTCGGGCGGGGTCGTGTGGTCGCTGGAGCGGGCGCGGACGCTGGTCGCGGATGTCCCGGAGCTGGCGTCGGAGCTGGCCGTCCGGTCGGGGCACGTGCCGCTGCTGCGGCTGCCCTTCGCCGAAGGCGGGGACGGGGTTCCGGAGGGGTTCGCGACGGTCGTCCGGCTGCCGCTGCGGGACGGGACGGCGGTCGAACGCGTCCGGGCGCAGCTCGGCGAGGTCGGTCCGGCCCTGCTGCTCGCCCTGCCCGCGCTGGAGTCCGTCGAGATCGACGTGGACGGGGACGTCCGCGAGGTCCGGCTCGGGGAGTGGCGGACGGTCGAGGCGCACGGCGAGATCCCCGCCGAGCTGCTGGCCGACCGTCCCACCGAGGAGCGGCTGCGCACCGGCTGGCAGGTCCGCTGGGCGTTGCCCGCGGGCGCCGGGCGCGTCCTGTCGCTGGAGAAGGCCGGGGTTCCGGCGGTGCTGCACGCGCCGACGCCCTCGGACGAGCGGATCGACCTGCCCGCGCTGCTGATCGCGTCCTTCCCGCTCGCCCCCGACCGGCGGCACGTCGCGCCGGGGCCGCTGACCGACTTCCTGGTCGAGCGGGCCGCCGACGCGTATGTCGATCTTCTGCGCGGTCTTCCCGTCGGCCCCGAGGTGCTCGGGCTCGTCCCGGGTCCGGTCGGGGCCGGGGAGCTGGACGCGAAGCTGCGCCGCGCGATCCTGGCCCGCCTGCCCGAAACCCCGCTGCTGCCCGGTCCGATGCGAGGCCGGGACGCCGTCGCCGTGGACGCGCCGCCGCCGTTCCTCGAGCTCATGGCCGACGTCATGCCCGGCCTGCTGCCGCCGGGCTGGCCGGTCCGGAGCACGGCGCTCGACGCGCTCGGCGTCCGGCGCATGGAGCTGGCCGACGTCGTCGACGCGCTGGTCTCCCTCGAACGGCCGCCGGGCTGGTGGAGGTCGCTGTACGCGGCGCTGTCGGGGGCGTCCACGGACGGTCTCGGCGCGCTGCCCGTCCCGCTCGCCGACGGGCGGCTCGCCCGCGGCCCGCGCGGCACGCTGATCACGACCGGGGACACCTCGGCGCTGGAGCCCCTCGGGCTGCGGATCGTCCACCCGGACGCCGTCCACGGGCTGCTGACCAGGCTCGGAGCGATCGAGGCGGGTCCGCGCCAGCTGCTCGCCGACCTGGCCGTCCGGGCGGCGGTCGAGGAGTCCTTCGACGCCGACGACCCGGACGCGATCGCCGACGCGGTGCTGACGCTGGTCCGCGAGTCCCGGCTCGACCCGGGCGACGAGCCGTGGCTGGAGCACCTGGCGCTGCCCGCGGGCGACGGCGATCTCTACGCGGCCGGGGAGCTGCTGCTCCCGGACAGCCCGCTGCACACGATCATGGCCGAGGACGCGCCGTTCGCGACCGTCGCCGCCGAGCTGGTGGAGCGGTTCGGCGCCGAGGCGCTGGCCGCCGCCGGGGTCCTCTCCGGTCCGGCGGTCGTCCGCGCCGAGGACGTCAACGTGATCGGTCTCGCCGACGCCGCCGACACCCTCCACCTGGACGGCGAGGACCTCTGGGCCGAGGACGTCCTGCGCCGCACCGGCGACCAGGACCTTCCGCCCCTCGTGCCCGAGTTCGCCGCCGTCCGCGACCTGGAGCTCGTGCAGGACTGGCCCGCCGCGCTGGGCCTGCTGGCCCGCCCGCCGCTGCGCGCCGCCGTCGTCGAACCGGCCCTGATCAGCGTGGACGGCGGCCGCCGGGTGACCGCGCCGTCCTATACGGCGTGGTGGCTGCGGCGCCATCCCGTGCTGGACGGCCGCCTGCCCGGTCAGTTCCGCATGCCGGACGGCTCGGACCTGCTGAGTGGCCTCTACGACGAGGCCCCGGACGCCCTGGACGAGGGGTTCCTGCTCGCGCTGGGCGTCCGCACCACCCTGGACGATCTTCTCGACGAGCCGGGCGGCGCGGCCGAACTGCTCGACCGCATGGCCGATCCCGGCCGCGTGATCTCCCGCGAGCACCTCGGCGTCCTGTGGACGGCCCTGGCCGCCGCGGTCCTCGCCGAGGCCGCGCCCGCCGTGGAGCCGCCCGAGGCCGTCCGGGCGATCGTGGACGGCCGGGTCGAGGTCGTGGACGCCGCCGACGCGCTCGTCCTGGACCGCCCCGACCTGCTGCCGCTGCTGACCGGCCAGCCGCTGGTGATCGCCGCGTCCGGCAGCGCGGGCGCGCTCGCCGAGCTTCTCGACCTGCCGCGCGCGAGCGACGAGGTCACCGGTGAGCCGTCCGGGCCGGGGACGCGGGCGGCGGTCCCGGAGGCGGTCAGGGCCGTCCTGCCGGACGCTCTGGACACCTACCTGGCTCATGATCGGCTGACCGTGGACGGCGTGGACGTCCCGTGGTGGGTGGGCGACGGCGGTGTCCACGCGTCCGGGCCGTCCGGGCTGGCGCGCGCTCTGGCCTGGACGTCCGGCGCCTGGCCCGACCGGCACCTCGCCGAGGCCGTCCTGCGCGCCCCGGAGGACACCGCGACCCTCCTGGCCGAAGCCGACCTGGAATCCTGACGATCTCCGCTCCGCGCCTCTGACGGTCTCCGCCCGGCGCTTCCGGGGAGCCTGGCGATCTCTCCTCGGAGACCTCTGGCAAGGGCGCTCCGGGCGATCTAGGATCCCGCCCAAGCGGGGTTCCCGGCGGGGGTCAGGAGCCGTGCTTGGCGGCGCGTTCGGCGGCGAGCCGGGCCCGGGACGCCTGGAGGCGCGGGACGTACCAGACGGCGAAGAGGCCGATGCCGGTGCCGACGGCGCACACCCACAGCCACCAGCGTTCGTCCGACGGGAGGCCGACGAGCAGCAGCACGACCAGCGCGACCGCCCAGGCGACCGTCCCGGCGATCGCGATGTGGACGTCATTGGTCGCGAGCGGCTGCGGATCGGGGCGGCGCGGACGGCTCATGCGTTCAGCCTAAGCGCAGAAGGCCCCGGCCGGACCGCCGCCCCCGGTTCGAAACGGGCGCCGACGTGGGACGATGGAAACAGGGACAGCAGGGAAGGGCATCTGACCGTTGGACACCACCACTCCCGGCCTGGCCGAGGAGCTGCGCATCTCCGTCGCGCGACTCTCCCGGCGGCTGCGCACCCTGCGTCCGGCCCGTCCCGAGGACGCCCGGCCGCCGCTCACCCTCACCCAGTTCGCCGCCCTCGCCGCGTTGGCCCGGCACGGTTCCATGACGCCGCGCGAGCTCGCCGACCATGAGAAGGTCCAGCCGCCGTCGATGACCCGGGTGATCGCGTTCCTGGAGGACCAGGGCCTGCTGGAGCGCACCCCGCACCCGACGGACGGGCGGCAGGCCGTCCTGGTCCCGACCGAGGCCGGACACGCCCTGCTCGCCGAGGAGCGGCGGCGCAAGGAGCAGTGGCTCGCGCGCCGGCTCAACGAGCTTTCCGACGAGGAGCGCGACATCCTGCACCGGGCCGCGCCCGTGCTGGACAGGCTCAGCCGCTCCTGACGCCCCTATTTCCCCGCGTATCACCACCTCTCGCCCGTATGGCGGAATACCGGTCACCGGCATATCGTTAGCAATGTAAAAGACTTTGGTGGTGGCGGCGGAGGTGTGTCTGCGTGGGGGTGGCCCTCGGGACCGGATCGGCGACGGAGACGACGAACACGACAACGAGCACGACGACGAAGACGACGAAGACCTCTGAAGTGGAGATCGAGACCGGGCCGGTCGAGAGGCCCGGTGAGGAGGGCGAGGCCAGGAACGGCATGTTCCGGTCGCTGCGGAACAAGAACTACCGGCTGTACGCCGGCGGGCAGGTCGTGTCCAACACCGGCACCTGGATGCAGCGGGTGGCCCAGGACTGGCTCGTCCTGGAACTGGCGCACGGCGCGGGCGGCACCGCCCTCGGGATCACGACCGGACTCCAGTTCCTGCCGCTGCTGCTGTTCGGTCTGTGGGGCGGCGTGATCGCCGACCGGTATCCGAAGCAGCGCGTCCTGATGCTCACCCAGACCGCGATGGGGCTGCTGGCCCTGGTCCTCGGGGTGCTCGCCGTCACCGGGACGGCACAGGTCTGGCACGTCTACGTGCTGGCGTTCCTGCTCGGCCTCGCGACCGTCGTGGACAACCCGACCCGGCAGGCGTTCGTGGTCGAGATGGTCGGACGCGAGGACCTGCCCAACGCGATCGCCCTGAACAGCGCCACGTTCAACGGCGCCCGGCTCATCGGGCCCGCGGTCGCCGGAGTGCTGATCGCGGCGATCGGCACCGGCCCGGTGTTCTTCGTCAACGCGGCCTCGTTCGGGGCCGTCCTGCTCAGCCTGAACCTGATGCGGACGGACGAGCTGAACACCGTGGAGCCCGTCGCGCGGGCCAAGGGCCAGCTGCGCGAGGGTCTGCGTTACGTGCGCGGACGGGCCGACCTGATGCTGGTGCTCGTCCTCATCGGGGTCGTGTCGATGTTCGCGATGAACTTCCAGATCACGGTCGCGCTGATCTCCCGACAGGTGTTCCACTCCGGGGCGTCCACGTTCGGGCTGGCGTCCACGATGATGGCGGTCGGCGCGCTCACCGGGGCGCTGCTGGCGGCCCGCCGCGCGGCCCGGCCGCGGTTCCGGATGCTGATCGGCGCGGCGGCGGTCTTCGCGGCCCTCGTCACGGTCGGCGGGCTGATGCCGACCTTCTGGGCCTACGTGCTGTCCCTGGTGCCCGCCGGGATCGCGATGATGACCTTCACGACCGCGGCGAACGCGACCATGCAGCTGGGCGTCGAGCCCGAGATGCGCGGCCGTGTCATGGGCCTCTACATGCTGGTCTTCCTCGGCACCAACCCGCTGGGCGCGCCGATGGTCGGCTGGATGTCGCAGATGTTCGGCCCGCGCGCCACCGTCGTCGTCGGCGGGCTCGTGGCCCTGGTCGCCACGCTGGTCGTCGCGGCCGTGGCCGTGCCGCGCGCGGAGATCCGGCCGCGGCTCACCAAGCTGATCGAGGCGACCGCGGGACGCTGACATCGCACGTGGGAGGGCATTTCACGTGACAACGACGGTCCGGGCTGAGAGGCTGACGGACGTGGCACCCCGGACGTACGCATGAGGTTGTTCGTCGCGCTGTTGCCTCCGCAGGACGTCCTGGACGAGCTGGAGGCGTTCGTCGCGCCGCTGCGGGGGATCGTGCCGGAGCTGCGCTGGACGCGCCGCGAGCTGCTGCACGTCACGCTCGCGTTCTTCGGTGACGTCGACGACCGGACCGTCGAGAAGCTCCTGCCCCGGCTGGAGCGCGCCGCCGCGCGCCACGACCGGCTGTCGCTGTCGCTGGCGGGCGGCGGGGCCTTCCCGGACGGCGGCGCCCACGCGCGCGTGCTGTGGACGGGCCTCTACGGCGACCGCCGCGATCTCGCGACGCTCGCCTCCTCGGCGGCCGCCGCCGGACGCCGCGCCGGAACCACGCCGGACCGTCACAGCACGTTCCGCCCGCACCTCACGCTCGCCCGCAGCCGCAACCCCGTGGACGTCCGGCCGCTGCTGGAGCCGATGTCCTCGTTCGCCGGCCGGCCGTGGACGGCCGAGACCGTCCACCTCGTCCAGAGCCGGCTGCCCGCCAAGGGGCGCACGCTGGTCGAGTACGAGCCGCTGGAGTCCTGGCCCCTGCGGGCGCCGCGTCCGGGCTCCGGGGATTCGGAGCCCGCGGATGCGGAGCCCGGGGAGCCGGAGCCCCGGGCCTCGGAGTCGGGCGGCTAGAGCTCCGGCGGCGGGGGCGTGGGGCGGTCGGCGTCCGGCGGGCCCCAGGGGAGGCCGTAGCGCTCGCAGGCGCGGCGCAGCTCGGCCAGGTCGGGCGGGAAGGTGACCTGGCGCAGGACGCGTCCGGTCGGGCTCCACACCACCAGGCGGGGCATGCGCTCGGCGGCGTCGTCGATGCCGACGCCCGCCACACGGTCGCGCCCCAGCTCCCAGCGGACGCGTCCGCGCCGCGTGACGACGGCTAGCCCCGCCGGGGACACCCGCAGGCGCGGCCGGTCGCGGTCGTGCAGCCAGTAGCCGCCCACCCCGACCAGCAGCCCCGCCGGGACGGACCAGCTCGCCGTGGTGACGAAGCCGCCGAGGTCCGGGCCGAGCCAGGCGGCCCCGACGATCGCGACGATCTCCGCGAGCAGCAGGCTCATCCCGTAGGTGCCGAGCCGGGACCGGCGCGTCGCGTCCAGCAGGACGCCGGGCGCGTCGGCGGGGGTCGGCACGGCGGGCTCGCCCTGGACCGTCCCGGGCTCGACACCCGAGGTCAGGGCGGGTGTGGCGCCGGTCTCGAGGTCGCCCGCGCTCGCGGGGAGGGTCAGCGTGCCCACCGCCGAGTGGAACGCGGCGTTCAGGTACGCGTCGTACTCGGCGTCGTTCACGGGCAGGCCCTCGCGGCGGGCGGACTCGCGCAGGTCGGTGCGCGAGATCCGCAGCGCCGACAGCGGCGCGGCGAAGAACTCGTCCCCGTCGGAGTCGTAGAGCCGGACCCAGGCGTGCCCGGCGATGGTGAGCAGCTCGATTCCGCCGAGCCGGTCCTCCGGCATTCGCAGGACGACCTCGCCGGTGGCGTCGGCCCAGCCGAGCCCGCCGTCCTCGACGACCAGCCGTCCGCCGGGCACCCGCGCGAAGATCTCCGGCAGCCCTTCGAGGCCGTACTCGGGGGAGCGCGGGGCGCGTGCGCCCGGCGAGACGACGCGGTAGCCGCGGTCGGCGAGGGCGTGCGCGAGCTGGAAGGCGTCCAGGCCGTGCGCGGGCAGCCGCGCGATCAGCCGCAGCCGGTGGTCGAACGCCAGGACGGACAGTTCGCTGCGCCGGGGCTTCCCGGTGAGCGAGTCGGCGCGCAGGCCCGGCCCGAGGACGAGCGCGGCGATCTCCGAGGCCGGGACGCTCAGGGCCCCGCGTGTCGGGACCACACCGCGTTCCTCAGCGTTCGGCGCGCTCACGCGGGCTTCGGCCGAAGGGGCCTCCGCCTGGGACGTCCAGGACGCCGCGAGGGCCTTGGCGGCGCGGTGGGGGCGACGCGTGCGCGCGCGGCGCGGACGGCGCGAGACCTCGATGACGTCGCGGTCGATCGTCCAGACCGTCCGCCTGGACGCCACGGACCGGCGGCGGGACGCGTGGACGGCGGTCAGCGACGCCAGCACCCAGCAGGCGGCCGCGACCCGGACGCCGAACCCGGCGGACCCGTCGATCGCCAGCCGCAGCACCATGACCGCGCCGAGCGCGCCGGAGAGCCAGCCCAGCAGCAGGACGCGGCGGCGGGACGGCACCGGCTCGGCGGACGTCAGCACGGCCGGCCCGGCCGCCGGGGGCGCGGTCTCGGCGTCGTCCTCGTGGGCCGCGGCGAGCAGTGCGGCCTCCTGGTCGAGCAGCCGCCGCTCGGCCGCCAGGTCGCGGGTGGGGCCGAGCGGGATGACCAGCTCGGCGTCGTCGTCCCCGGGATCCTCGCCGGGGGGACGGCCCGGCTCGTCCAGCGCGGGATCGAGCAGGTCGGAGACCTCGCCGTGCACCAGCCGCACCGGGATGCCGAGCCGCCGCGCGGTCACGAACAGCGCCAGCGGCTCCAGGCCGAGGTGCGGCAGCGGGCCGATCGAGGCGGTGCCGAACTTGTGCTGGACGACGAGCACGCCGTCCGCGGTGGTGACGCCCAGGCCCTCGATCCGGTCGCTTTCGTAGCGGGACAGGACGGCGCCGTCCGGGCCGATCCGCTCGAGGCCGCGCTCGGACAGCCGCCAGTAGGCCGGGTCGCGGTGCCGCGCCGCCCACGGCAGGACGGCCGCGACCGCGCCCGCCAGCCACGGCCCCGCGGCCATGGCGAGCACCAGCGCCGCCCACAACCAGCCAGGACGCACCGGCGCGAGCGCCGCCGCCACCGTCAGCAGGACGAACGGCCCCGGCGCGACCGGGCGAAACCGGCCGCCGAACCCGTGCAGGCCGACCAGCTCATGTTCCACAGTCCGCATCCTCTCGCGGGAACCGCCGGGCACGTAGCCTCCTTTTGCCATCCGCTGGCCGTTCTGACGGTCATCAGGGGTTTTGCGAGGGTTCTCGGCCCGGGGTCAGCGTCGGCGCCGGACCAGTCCGTATCCGACGAGCCCGGCGATCCCCAGGACCAGGATCAGCGCGATCCGCCGTCCGCCGGTGTGCTTGAGATGGCCCCGGTCATGATCGTCTTTCCCCGGTGGCGTGCCGGCCAGACCCTTCGGGTCGGGCGGCGGGGACACGCCGGTGACGGCGTCCGCGCCGGTCAGCGGGACCTGGAACACCGCCTGCGCCTCGCCCTCGGAGCCCACCAGCAGGGACGATCCGTCCGGCGTGAAGGTGAGCGACTCGCCCTGCTCCTGTGGCGGCAGCGGGATCGAGTGGGAGTCGCCGGGGGTGCCGTCCGGCCTCATCTCGTAGACGCGCGCGCCGAAGTAGGTGCGGATGACGAAGTTCCGCCCGTCCGGGGCGAACGCGCCGTCCGTGGCGAAGGGCGGAGCATCGCCGATCTTGCGAAGCCTGTTGAACCCGCTGGTGGAGAGCTTGGCGGGCGCCTCGTAGAGCGCGCCGGTGAACAGCTTGCTCGCGACGTAGAGCCGGTTCGTCCGCGGGTCGATCATGAGCGTCTCGGCGTTGCGCGGGCCGCCGTCGTACTTGAACCGGAACGCGGTCGCCTCGACGGTCTGACTCCGCAGGACGTCCGGCTCGGTGATCCGGTACACGGTCGTGTAGGGCCAGGCCCCGCCGAGGTTGTCGCCGATGTCCGCGACGAAGATCGCCGGACGGCCCCGGTCGTCCCGGCCCATCGCGATGGCCTCCCAGTCGCGGTTCTTCGCGCCCGCGAGGGTCAGCACGGCCCGCACGCCGCCGTCCGGCCCGATCGCGAAGATCTGCGCGGTGCCGCCGGAGTCGTTGTGGGTGTAGACGACGCCGGGGTGCGCGGCGCTGGCCGCCAGCCCGCTGGACTCCAGGATCCGCTCATCGTCGATCTTGAACGCGACCCGTGCCCCGGGTGTTCCCGCCGAACCGGACGGAGCGGGAGAGGGGGACGGGGCGGCGGTGGCCGGAAGCGGCCAGAACGCGGCCGCGACGGCGAGCGCCAGGGCCGACGCGGCGACCCGGCTCAACGCAGCACGGAGCCGACGACCACGGCGAGCACGAGCGCGGTCAGCACGGTCGGGAGCAGCCATCGGGGCGCGCGGTTCACGTTCCGAGCTTATTCGGCCCCGGAGCGGGCTCGAACCGGCCGGTCATGAGATACGTCTCATCGAGCATGTGCGGATTGTTCGGGCTGCTGCGCGCGCCCGGCGCGTCCCATCCGGAACGCGCCTCGGACGTCGTGGTCACCCTGGGGACGCTCGCCGAGGAACGCGGCACCGACTCGGCCGGCCTGGCCCTGCTGACGGGCCTTCCCGCCGGACGGGACGCCGCCCCGCTCGCGGGCGTGGCGGACGACCGGGGCAGCGACCTCGTCCACGACGGCTGCCACGTGGTCAAGGGCCGCGGCACGTTCTCCGGCGTCTGGCGCCCGGGCCTGCTCGAGGAGCTGGACGGCGCGCCCGTCGTCCTCGGCCACACCCGCTGGGCCACACAGGGCACCCCGCACTCCCTCGACAACGCCAGCCCGCTGGTCATCGGGGGCGCGGGCGCCGCCGGCCCGCACGCCGCGCGCGCCGCCGGGATCGTCGCCACCCACAACGGCGACATCGAGGCCGGGGCCCTCCGTGCCCGCTTCGCCCCGCCCGGCGCGACCGGCGGCACCGACTCCGAGCCGATCTTCCAGATCCTGGCGGGCCGGACGTCCGTGCCCGACGTTCTGGCCGTCCTCACCGCCCTGGTCGGACGCGCCGCCCTCGCCTGGGTCGACCGGGGCCGCCCCGAGATCGTCCACCTCGCCCGCGCCGCCTGCAGCCCCCTCTCGGTCGCCGTCGACGACGAGCAGAACCTCTACTGGGCGTCCAACCCCAAGTGGTTCCGGCTCGCCGAACGCCACACCAGCGTCCGCTTCGCGACCATCGTCATGCTCCGCGAGGGCACCTACCTGCGCCTCGGCCCGCCCTACCCGGGCGCCCGCCCCGAGGTCCTCACCGGCGCGGGCTTCACCCCCACGGCCCGCGCCTACGACCTCGACGACCGCGTCTGGACCGGCTTCACCCCGTCCGACGCCGCCCGCGACCGTGCCACCCTCCGGCACCGCGTCGCCCCTCTCCTTCCGTCCACTCCCGGCGGCCGCACCACCACCCCACCCGCCACCGTCGCCTGACCCGGAAAGCCGAAAGGGCGGACACGCACTCGTGTCCGCCCTTTCAGCCGTCAGGTCAGAGGTGCTCGACGACGTACTCGATGCAGTTCGTGAGGGCCTCGACGTCGGCCGGGTCGATGGCCGGGAACATGCCGATGCGCAGCTGGTTCTTGCCCAGCTTGCGGTAGGGCTCGGTGTCCACGATGCCGTTGGCGCGCAGCGTCTTGGCGACGGCCGCGGCGTCGACCTCGTCGGTGAAGTCGATCGTGCCGACGACCTGCGAGCGCTGGGCCGGGTCGGCGACGAACGGCTTGGTGTAGGAGGTCTTCTCGGCCCAGGTGTAGAGGCGCTGGGACGAGTCGGCGGTGCGGGCGGTGGTCCAGGCCAGGCCGCCGTTGCCGTTCATCCACTCGATCTGCTCGGCGAGGAGCAGCAGGGTGGCGACGGCGGGCGTGTTGTAGGTCTGGTCCTTGGCGGAGTTGTCCACGACCGTCTTCAGGTTGAAGAACTCCGGGATGTACCGGTCGGACGCGGCGATCTCCTCGATGCGGGCCAGCGCCGCCGGGGAGGCGAGGGCGAGCCAGAGGCCGCCGTCGGCCGCGAAGCACTTCTGCGGCGCGAAGTAGTAGACGTCGGTCTCGCTGACGTCCACGGGCAGGCCGCCCGCGCCGGACGTGGCGTCCACGAGGACGAGCGCCTCGTCGGCCGAGGTGCCCGCGGGGCGCGCGATCGGCATCGCGACGCCGGTGGACGTCTCGTTGTGGGTGAGGGCGTAGACGTCGATCCCGTCCTCGGCGCGGGCCGTGGGGTGGGATCCCGGGTCGGCGGAGATCACCGACGGGTCGTCCAGCCAGGGCGCGCCCTTGGTGACCTTGGCGAACTTGCTGGAGAACTCACCGAACGCCAGGTGCTGCGACCGGTTCCGGACAAGGCCGAAGGCGGCCGCGTCCCAGAAGCAGGTGGTGCCGCCGTTGCTGAGCAGCACCTCGTAGCCGTCCGGCAGCGAGAACAGCTCGGACAGGCCCGCGCGGACGCGCCCGACCAGGGACTTCACCGGCTTCTGCCGGTGCGAGGTGCCGAAGTAGGTGTCGCCGGACTCGGCGAGGGCGGCGAGCTGCTCGGGACGGACCTTGGACGGCCCGCAGCCGAACCGGCCGTCGGCGGGCTTCAGGTCGGCGGGGATGACAAGGGAAGGATTCGCGCTCTCGGTCACCCGACGAAGGTTACCGACCGTCCTCCCAAGATCGCCGGTCGGACCACATGCCGAGACGCTTCTCACCTGTGCCGGAGCGCGATCGGCCGTCCGTCAGCGGCTCCGGCGGCGGCGCCGGAGGGCCAGGGCGACCAGGAGCAGGACGCCGAGGACGCACAGCCCGGCGTTCACGGCGGGCGGGTACACCCAGTCGTCGCCGCGCTGCCGCGCCTCGTGCGCCGTCCGGGCCGAGTCGTAGGCCAGGAACGCCAGGAAGAGCGACAGGAGCCAGAACGCGACGCGTCCGGCGGCCGCGTTCGTGCGGCGCCGGCGCTCCTCGCGTTCGTCCTCCAGCCGCCGCAGCTCGGTGGCGACCGCCGCACGCCCGCCGGACGACGCGCCGGCACGCGGCTCGTCCGCGGTGTTCGCGGTGTTCGCGCCGGGCGCGTCCCGGAGGACGGGCGCGGACGGGCCGATGTCACCTTCGAGGGGTTCGTCGTCCATGGAGGACGAGCGTAGGCACGAACAAGGCCCCTGGAGAACCAGGGGCCTCACGTGTCGTGCGACCGGCCAGGTCGTACAACCGGCCAGGTCGTACTACCGGTCACGCCCGAGGGCGGCGGCGGAGGGTCAGGCCGTGTAGCGCTTGAGGGCGTCCGCGGAGCCGGCCACGTCGCTGATCGAGCGGGTGCCCGGGCCGGTGTAGCGGGCCGAGGGGCGGACCAGGCGGCCGGTGCGCTTCTGCTCCAGGATGTGCGCGGCCCAGCCGGCGGTGCGTCCGCAGGTGAACATCGCGGGCATCATCGCGGTCGGGACCTCGGCGAAGTCCAGGATGACCGCGGCCCAGAACTCGACGTTGGTCTCGATCGCGCGGTCCGGACGGCGCTCGCGGAGCACGGCCAGGGCGGCGTCCTCCAGCGACTTGGCGGCCTCGTAGCGCGGCGCGTTCAGCTCCTTGGCCGTGCGGCGCAGCACGCGGGCGCGCGGGTCCTCGGCGCGGTAGACGCGGTGGCCGAAGCCCATCAGCCGCTCGCCCGAGTCGAGGATGCCCTCGACCACGCGGCGGGCGTCGCCGAGCTGCTCGACCTGCTCGATCATCGGCAGTACGCGCGCCGGGGCGCCGCCGTGCAGCGGGCCGGACATCGCGCCGATCGCGCCCGAGATGGACGCGGCCACGTCCGCGCCGGTGGAGGCGATGACGCGGGCGGTGAAGGTGGAGGCGTTCATGCCGTGCTCGGCGGCGGAGACCCAGTAGGCGTCGATGGCCTGGACGTGCCGCGGGTCGGGCTCACCGCGCCACTGGATCATGAACCGCTCGGTGATCGTCTTCGCCTCGTCCACACGGGACTGCGGGACGACCGGTACTCCCACTCCACGCGCGGACTGCGCGACGAAGGACAGCGCGTTCGCCGATACCAGCGCCAGGTCGGCGCGGGCCTGCTCGTCGGAGATGTCGAGCAGCGGCTTGAGGCCGTAGCGCGGCGCGAGGGCCGGCAGGCCGGCCTGGGCGTCCACGCGGACGTCGCCGGAGACGACCGGCAGCGCCAGCGCCGGGGCCGGGGTCAGGCCCGGGTCGAAGGCGTCGTCGACCAGGAGGCCCCAGGTGTCGCCGAAGGAGACGCGCCCGACGAGTTCCTCGATGTCGACGCCCCGATAACGGAGGGCGCCGCCCTCTTTATCCGGTTCGGCGATCTCGGTCTCGAAGGCGACGACCCCCTCAAGACCGGGTTTGAAGTCGGACATGTCGTCCTGCCTTTCGTCCCCATGAGTGATAAGGCGGTGCCGTGCCATTGAACCCTGTCCGCCCTACTGGCTAGTACCCAGGCCCCTGTGAGTTGCACAATGCCCAGGTGAGAGGCTCGAACGATGTGAGTGCGCCCGATCCCGCACGGCTCCGGGAATCCTACGCAGGCGGAGAGTTGGTGGAGGAGGGCCTCCCCGCCGAGCCGCTTCCGCTGTTCGCGGAGTGGTTCTCGGCCGCCGCCGCCGTGGGGCTTCCAGAGCCCAACGCGATGATCGTCGCGACCGCGACACCGGACGGCGTGCCGTCCGCGCGGACCGTCCTGCTGAAGGGCTTCGGCCCGGACGGCTTCCGGTTCTTCACCAACCTCGAATCCCGCAAGGGACGCGAACTCGCGGCGAACCCGCGCGCGGCCCTCGTCTTCCCCTGGCACCCGATGTACCGGCAGGTCCGGGTGGAGGGGACGGTGACGGAGCTGTCCCGCGAGGACGTCCTCGAGTACTTCGTCAGCCGCCCGCACGGGTCCCGGATCGGGGCGTGGGCGAGCCACCAGTCGGCGGTGGTCGAGGGCCGGGCGGAGATCGAGGAGCGGTACGCGGCGCTGACGGACGAGTGGCCGGACGGCGTGCCGCTCCCCGACTTCTGGGGCGGCTACCTCGTCGTCCCGGAGGTGGTCGAGTTCTGGCAGGGACGCCCGAACCGGCTGCACGACAGAATCAGGTACCGCCGTGAAGGCGGCGAATGGAAGGTCGAGAGACTCTCCCCGTGAGCTCCCCCGAACAACAACAGGTCCAACCCCAGGAACCGACCCCCGAGACCACCCCGGCACAGGACGAGCCCGCCGAACCCGAGAGAGCCGAGGGCGCATCCGCCGGCGCGGGATCCGGCGAGCAGCCGGGCACCTCGGGGTGGCGGCGGATCGCGATCGACACGCGTCCCCTCGCCCATCCCGCCTACCGTCGGCTCTGGCTCGGGCAGGGCGTGTCGTTCGTCGGGTTCCAGGTGACCTCGGTCGCCGTGCCCGTCCAGGTGTGGGGCATGACCCACTCGTCGCTGTGGGTGGGCGTGCTGGGCATCGCCAACCTCGTCCCGCTGATCGTCTTCGGGCTGTGGGGCGGCGCGGTCGCCGACCACATGGACCGGCGGCGGCTGCTGCTCATGGCGTCCCTGGTGTCCTGGACGGCGACGCTGGTGCTGATGCTCCAGGCGCTGCTGCACGCCGACAGCATGGCGCTGATCCTGGCGGCGGTCGCGGTCCAGTCGGTCGGGTTCGCGGTGTCGTCGCCGACCCGCGGCGCGATCATCCCCCGGCTCGTGGACGAGCCGCTCGTGCCCGCGGCCAACACGCTGAACTTCACCGTCCAGACCGTGGGGACGCTGTGCGGGCCGCTGCTCGCCGGGCTGATCCTGACGCACTGGAACTACTCGGCGGCCTACGCGCTGGACGCCGTCCTGTTCACCGTCGGCCTGTACGCGGCGGTGCGGCTGCCCTCGATCCCGCCGCTCGGCGGCGGGGGCGCGCTCGGGCTGCGCTCGGTGGTGGACGGCCTGCGCTTCATCGTCACCCAGCCCGTCCTGCTGATGTCGTTCGTCGTGGACCTGATCGCGATGGTCGTCGCGATGCCGCGCGCGCTGTTCCCGGAGATGGCCGAGACCCGGTTCGGCAGTGAGGGCGCGGTCGGCTGGCTGGTCGCCGCGATCGGGTTCGGGGCGCTGCTGGGCGGCCTGGTGTCCGGCTGGATCGGCCGGATCCACCGGCAGGGCGTGGCGCTGGTCGCGGCCATCGCGGTCTGGGGCGTCGCGGTCGCCGCCGCCGGGCTCGCGCACGCGCTCTGGCTGGCGTTCCTGCTGCTCGCCGTGGGCGGCGCGGCCGACCTGGTGTCCTCGGTGTTCCGGCAGTCGATCTTGCAGACGTACGCGCCGGACGAGATGCGCGGCCGCCTCCAGGGCGTGTTCACCGTGGTCGTCGCGGGCGGGCCGAGGCTGGGCGACCTGCGCGCGGGGGCCGTGGCGTCCGTCGCGGGCGCGGGCACCTCGTGGGTCGGCGGCGGGCTGGTCTGCGCCGTCCTCGTGGTGATCGTCGGACTGGCCGTCCCGTCGCTGATGACCTACGACACACGCGGCTGAACCCTCGTCCCCGGGCCGGGCCCCGACGGGCGCCCCGGCCCGGGGACGAAGATCCGATCTTGCTTCGCCCCGGCCGTGACCGGCCGCAGCAAGTAGACTCGATGGTCACAACACTGGAGGGAGCTCGTGACCTCACACGGCCTGATCGACACTACGGAGATGTACCTCCGGACGGTGTTCGAGCTCGAAGAGGAGGGGATCGTCCCTCTCCGCGCGCGCATCGCCGAGCGCCTCTCGCAGAGCGGCCCGACGGTGAGCCAGACGGTCGCCCGCATGGAGCGGGACGGCCTGCTCAGGGTCGAGGGGGACCGGCACCTGGAACTGACCGACTCCGGCCGGAGCCTGGCGGTGTCGGTGATGCGCAAGCACCGGCTGGCCGAATGCCTGCTGGTGAACGTGATCGGCCTGCCCTGGGAGGACGTCCACATCGAGGCGTGCCGCTGGGAGCACGTGATGAGCGAGGAGGTCGAGCGCCGGCTGGTCGCGCTGCTCGACAATCCGACCGTCTGCCCGCACGGCAACCCGATCCCCGGACTCTCCGATCTCGGCGGCCGCGCCGAGGTCGACGAGCCGCCCGTCCTCCCGATGGCGGCGGCGGCCACGGAATCCGGGACAAAAGCGATTGTTCGGCGTATTTCCGAACAGGTGCAGAGTGACAGCGATCTGATGCTTAGACTCAAGCAGATCGGGATACAACCGGGACGAGAGGTGACTCTTCGGACGACCGACGACGGGGTGCGGGTGGTCTGTGACGACGAGACCGACGGCCCGGAGACCGACCTGCCGGCCGACATCGCCGGACACGTGTTCGTCAGCCGCCGCTGACGGCGCGGCCCATGCCCCCATGGGCGGAGCCACACCAAAGATCTCCGTTCCGTCGCCACGAACCGGCGCGTCCAGCGCGCCGGATCGTCGTTCAATACCTCAAGTGGCGTCCGGCGCGGGTCGGCCAGTCCGTCCGCCCCGGGACGCGTCGCGCGGAAGGGCTGTGGTGAGCGGACGAGCGGAGACCGGCGAGGTCGGAACGGGTACCGGGGCGCGCCCCGCCCCGGGCCGGCGCGTCGCCCCCGGGGAGTGTGGCGGATCATGAAGCGTTGGGGTGAGCCGCCGTTCGAGGCGCTCCTGCCGCCCGAGACCGTCCTCGCCCAGATGGAGATGGCGGTCGTGGTGTGCGACCGGTTCTCCAATGTGATCTACGGCAACCACTTCGCGCGGCAGCTGTTCGGGTTCGGCGGGGACGAGGTCATCGGGCACTCGATCCTGTCCCTCGGCATCGCCGAGGAGGACCACGAGCAGGCCACCGAGCTGGCCAAGCACGTGCTCAAGGGCGGCGTCTGGGAAGGCACCTTCTGCAACCAGCGCGCGGACGGCTCGACCGTCTACACCCGCGCGCACGCCGTCCCGCTGCGGCACCCTTCGGGCGCGGTGGACGGCATCGTGATCTTCGCCCGCGAGGCGCTCCGCTCCAACCAGCGCGAGCAGGACCGGTACGGCCTGCTGGAGCGCATCGGCGAGCGGCTGTCGGCGTCCCTGGAGCTGGCCGCGACCCTGCAGCGGGTCGCCGAGACGCTCGTCCCGCAGTTCGCCGACCACTGCTTCATCGACCTGTTCGGCGGCGACCGGCTGTACCGGCGCGTGTCGGCGCACGCGGGCGGCTGGGAGCCGCCCCCCGGCACCTGGGCCGAGACCGGCGAGCCGGTGTCGTACCCGCCCGGCCACTTCGCCACCCGCGCGATGAACCGGCGCGACGCCGTCCTGGTCGAGGACATGCTCCAGCACCGGTTCTCCGCGCCCACGCAGGAGTCCCAGCGGCTCGGCGACGCGATGGGCATCACCTCGGTGATCGCCGCGCCGCTGATCGCGCGCGGCGAGCTGCTCGGCGTGATGTCGCTGGCGCTGTCGAACCTGTCCCGACGCCCGGACCCGCACTACGACGGTTTCGACCGCGACCTGATCGGCGCCATCGCGTCCCGGATCGCGCTCGCCGTCGACAACGCGCTGCTGTTCGAGGAGGAGCGCGAGACCGCGCTCGCCTTCCAGAAGCACCTGCTGCCCGGCGAGCGCCCGCCCAAGCTGGACGGCCTCCAGATCGCCTGGCGGTACGAGCCCGCCCGTCCGCTGGAGTCGCACGGCCACGGCATCCAGACCCAGGTCGGCGGCGACTGGTACGACGTGATCCCGCTGTCGGCCGGACGCGTCGGCCTGGTCATCGGCGACGTCGAGGGCCGCGGCGCGCGGGCCGCCGCCGTGATGGGCCAGCTCCGCGCGGCCCTGCGCGCGTTCGCGCAGGACGACAAGCCACCCGCCGACATCCTGCGCAAGCTGGACGAGTGGGTCCGCACGATGACCCGGCCCTCCCGGATCACGTCCGGCTGGAGCAACGACGACCTCGTCCGCCCGCCGCTGGTCTCCTGCACCTACTTCGTGTACGACGCGTGGTCGCGGGTGCTGGAGTTCGCCAACGCCGGGCACGACCCGCCCCTGCTGGTCGTCGACGGCGAGGTGCACGACCTGGAGTTCGAGAGCGAGGGCGCGATGCTGGGCGTCCGCGCCCAGGGCATCGGCGGCGAGATCCTGTTCAACGAGGAGACCGCCGAGCTGAAGCCCGGCTCCACCCTTGTCCTGTACACCGACGGGCTGATCGACCGGCGTCCGCGCGACGACGGCGGCTACCACACCCGCGAGCAGGCGCGCGAGGCGGTCCGCAGGGCCGTCGCGAACGTCGCGCGCAAGGACGTGGAGACGATCGCGGGGGCGGCCTACGACGCCATCCCCGGCGACATCGCCGACGACGTCGCGATCGTGGTGATCCGCACGGCGCCGGACGAGCTGGCCGTCGCCGACCGCACCTTCCCGGCCGAGCCGATCATGGTGTCGGAGGCGCGGCGGATGGCGTCGGACGCGTTCGCCGCCTGGGGAATGCCCGCCGAGCAGGCCGAACTCGCGTGCCTGCTGGTCTCCGAGGTCGTCACCAACGTCGTCCTGCACGCCACCACGACCCCCGCCCCCCGGCGCGAACTGGTGCTGGACGGCGGACCCCAGGTGCACTTCAACCTGGACGAGGACGACTGGAACCTCGACCCCGACCCGCTGGGCGCCGACCTCGGCCGCCGCGAACCCCCCACCAAGGAGTTCCGGGTCCGCCTCCGCAGGGGCGCGGACGCCGTGTGGGTCGAGGTCTTCGACACCGACATGCGCCTGCCGCGCATCCGCAGCGCGGGCGAGACCGACGAGGGCGGCCGCGGCCTGTACCTGGTCGACCAGCTCGCCACCCGCTGGGGAGCCCGTCCCACCCAGGACGGCAAGGCGGTCTGGTTCCAGCTTCCGTTGCGTTAGCGACGGTCAGGGGATCAGGACGGCGGCGCCGGCGAAGCGGTCGGCGCGCAGGTCGTCGAGGGCCCGGTCGGCTTCGTCCAGCGGGTACTCGTGCGTGGTGACCCGCAGGTTCAGGCGGGCGGCGAGGGTGAGGAACTCCTCGCCGTCCGCGCGGGTGTTGGCCGTGACCGACCGCAGCCCGCGCTCCTGGAACAGGTGGCGCTGGTAGTTCAGCGACGGGATGTCGGAGAGGTGGATGCCCGCGACGGCCAGCGTGCCCCCGCGGTCGAGCCGTTCGAGCGCGGCCGGGACGAGTTCCCCGGCGGGCGCGAAGCAGATCGCGGCGTCCAGCGGGGACGGGCCGATGTCGAACGAGTCGCCCACCCATGCCGCGCCGAGGTCGAGCGCGAGCGCGCGGTCCTCCTTGCTGCGCGTGTGGACGTGCAGCTCCGCGCCCTCGGCGAGGGCGATCTGCGCGGTCAGGTGGGCCGAGCCGCCGAAGCCCCAGATGCCGAGGCGTCCGCCGGGCGGGAGGTCGGTGCTGCGCAGGGCCCGGTAGCCGATGATCCCCGCGCAGAGCAGCGGCGCGGTGTGGGCGATGTCCAGGCCCTCGGGCAGCGGGTAGGCGAACGCGTCGACGCCGAGCGTGAACTCGGCGTAGCCGCCGTCGGCGTCCCAGCCGGTGTAGACCGAGCGCTCGCACAGGTTCTCCCGGCCCCGGCGGCAGAACCGGCAGGCCCCGCACGTGCCGCGCAGCCAGGCGATGCCGACGCGGTCCCCGGGCCGGCGCAGGCAGTCCGGGCCGGCGGCCACGACCTCGCCCACGATCTCGTGGCCGGGCACGACGCCGCGGCGGTGGACGGGCAGGTCGCCGTCCAGGACGTGCAGGTCGGTACGGCACACCCCGCACGCCAGGACCCGCACGAGCAGTTCGCCGGGGCCAGGTTCGGGCACGTCCAGCTCGGTCCGCTGCAGCGTTCCCGGTTCGGGAACCGTCCACGCGCGCATGAGTCCACGCTACGCCGCGGCGTCCGCGATGACTCGGACCGGGCGGGCGGTGGCCCTGGGCGGGCCGGGGCTGGATCGGCTGGGCGGAGGTCCGCCGGTGGCCCTAGATGGGCTCGGCGGCCAGGTGCGCCCAGGACTGGGTGAACCAGAGCTCGCCGCCGATGATGCGCGGTTTGGCGCCGGTGCGGGGGCCGCCGTCCACCTCGTCCAGCATCTCGGTGCGGATCACGTCGGCGGCGTCGGGATCGGACGCCCCGGCCAGCCACGGCTCCAGCGGGCGCTCGATGGCGAACACGTCCAGGCGCTGGACGTTCGCGCCCGCCGACACGATCAGCTCGGTGAGGCCCGCGATGGACGGCGTGCCGGGGTGGTTCGGGTCGCGCAGCCGCTCGATCCGGTCGCGGTCGGTTCCGGCGGTGTTGCCGCGCACGAGGTCGGCGATCACGATCCGCCCGTCCCGGCGGCAGACCCGCAGCAGCTCCCGCAGCATCTGCTCGGGGCAACCCAGGCGGAACAGTGCGAACCTGGTCGTGACCAGGGAGAACGAGCGGTCCTGGTAGGGCAGCGCGCACGCGTCGGCGTGGACGGCGCCGCGCGGCAGGTGGCGCACCTCCAGCGGCGACCCGGCGGACGGCGGGACGGCGTCGAGCGGCTCGTCGCCGAGGTCGGCGATGCGCACCGGGCCGGTCGCGAAGGTCGTCGTGGGCGTCCGGGGGGTCCGTGGACGGCGCGGGGGCATCGCGTCCACCGCCGTGACCCGCCGCACCAGCCCGGCGAGCGCCCCGGGCAACGGGCCCGGGCCGCGCGCGACGTCCAGGCAGACGTCGTCGGCGCGGGGCTCGGCGAACTCGAGCAGCCGCCGCAGATGGGGCGCGACGGTGCGGCCGGGCTCGTGGAGTGTGGTCGCCGGATGCGGCACGTCAGGACTCTCCCTCGGCTCGGGGCGGCGAAGCGGCGGGGTCCCCCTCCGCCCGCCGCAGGTCGACGACCTGTGGCGGCGGCGTGGAGGGCTGAAACCGGTTTCGTCAGTTATGACTCCGTGACACGGCCATAGGTTCGACTTCGATGTAGAACATCTCCACCGGTTTCCGCCGGTCGCGGCCGGAGTCGGCCGCAGGTGTCCGTCCGCTCGTTCGGGCGTGTCCGGTGTGCCGGTGTGCCCGGCCGGGGGTGGGCGTCCGTCCGTCCTGGTGGGCTAGCTGCCCAGCTGGTGGCCGAAGAGGGCGAGCGCGACCAGCGCGAACACGACGATCACGGCCATCCGCGTCGGCGAGCCCAGCTTCAGCCGCGCCGCGACCCACCGGACGCAGAAGGCGACCAGCAGCCCCGTGACGATCAGGGCGAGCAGTGCTTGCATGAACGGCCACCTTCGTTCGGGGGGACGGGCCTTCACCCCCGACGATAACTCGGTCACAGGTGGGTTACCGGCCGGTCGCCCCGGGGGATAACCTCCCGTTCGTGGCTGATGTGACGGAAACCAAGAACAAGGGCGTCGCCGAGCGGCTCGACGCGGTCATGCTGAACGTCGCCCGCGGCCGGGTCGCGCTGGGCCTCACCGCGTTCGCCGCCCCGAAACTGACCGTGAAGGCCATGGGCCTCGGCAAGGACACGGACGCGGGACGCGACTATGTCACCCGCATGTTCGCCGCCCGCGAGATCGCCCTCGGCGCGGGCTACCTGCTGAGCCGGGGCCATGCCCGCAAGACCTGGGCCCGCCTCGGCCTCGTCGTGGACGGCCTGGACACCGTGAACGGCCTCCGCAGCCGTCCCGGCCTTCCCCTGTGGGTCTCCGCGGGCGCCATCGGCATCGCCGGCGGCACCGCAGCCCTCGGCGCCGCCAAGGTCACCCGCGACCTGGTGACCCGCGGCCCCGCCTCCTGAGCGCCCTCCTCTCCTGAGCACCCTCCTCTCCTGAGCACCCTCGTTTCTGAGCGTCCGGACCCCGCCGCCTGGGGTTCTGCCGACCAGGGCATCACGTGATCTTTGCCCCGCCCGGGGTAGGTCCCCTCCGAACGGACGGTTCGGGGGGACCGGGCGCCTTGGGGGTGACGGGATGTCCACAGCCGCGGTAGAGGAACCCGCCCGGCAGATGCCGCAGGGACGGGAGCTGGGCGTCGTCCTCGGCGCGCTGATGCTCTCGATGCTGCTGGCCGCGCTGGACCAGACGATCGTGTCGACGGCGCTGCCGACGATCGTGGGGGACCTCGGCGGGCTGAACCACCTGTCGTGGGTGGTGACGGCGTACCTGCTGTCGTCGACGGCGTGCACGCCGCTCTGGGGGAAGCTCGGCGACCAGTACGGGCGCAAACGGCTGTTCCAGGCGTCCATCGTGATCTTCCTGGTGGGGTCGGCGCTGTGTGGCCTGTCGGCGAGCATGGACCAGCTGATCGCGTTCCGGGCGATCCAGGGCGTGGGCGGCGGCGGCCTGATGGTGCTGGCGATCGCGATCGTCGGGGACGTGGTGCCGCCCCGCGAGCGGGGCCGCTACCAGGGCCTGTTCGGCGCGGTGTTCGGGGTGTCCAGCGTGTGCGGGCCGCTGCTCGGCGGCTGGTTCGTGGACAACCTGTCCTGGCACTGGGTGTTCTACATCAACCTGCCGGTCGGGCTGCTCGCGCTGGTCGCGATCGCGTTCGCGCTGCACGCGCCGTCCGAGCGGCACCGGCACGCCATCGACTACCTGGGCACGGCGCTGATCATCGGCTGGTCGGTGGCGCTGGTCCTGATGACGACCTGGGGCGGGACGACGTACCCCTGGGCGTCGCCGCAGATCATCGGGCTCGGCGTCCTCGCGGTCGCGCTGATCGTGGCCTGGGTGTGGGCCGAGCACCGCGCGGCGGAGCCGATCATCCCGCTCCGGCTGTTCCGCGACTCGACGTTCAACCTGTCCTCGGCGATCGGGTTCGTGATCGGCTTCGCGATGTTCGGCGCGATGGTCTACATCCCGCTGTTCCTGCAGGTCGTGCACGGTGTGTCCCCGACGTTGTCGGGCGTCCACCTGCTGCCGATGATGCTCGGGCTGCTGGTCGCCTCGATCGGGTCCGGGCAGCTGATCAGCCGGACGGGGAGGTACCGGGTCTACCCGGTCGTGGGCACGCCGCTCGTGGCGGTGGCCCTGTTCCTGCTGTCGCGGCTGGGGGTCGAGTCGTCCACGTGGACGATGAGCCTGCGGCTCGCGCTGCTCGGCTTCGGGCTCGGCCTGGTCATGCAGGTGCTGGTCATCGCCGTCCAGAACCGGGTCCCCTACGCCGACCTCGGCGCGGCGACGTCCGGCGTGACGTTCTTCCGGCAGATCGGCGGGTCGTTCGGCGTCGCCGCGTTCGGGACGGTGTTCGCCAACCGGCTCGCGGACAACATCGCCGCGCTGGCGCGCAAGGGCGAGCTGCCGCCCGGGTTCGACCTGACGGCCGTCCAGGGCGAGCCGAAGCTGATGAACAAGCTGCCGCCGAACGTCCGCACCGACATCCTGCACGCCTACTCGGACGCGATCTCCACGGTGTTCCTCTGGGCGGTGCCCGTCGCGCTCGCCGCGTGCGTGCTGACCTGGTTCATGAAGGAGACGCCGCTGCGTTCGGCCGCGGTGTCGGCCCAGGCCGTCGCGGCCCCCGGGGACGGGTCGTCGCGGCACGAGGCCGAGCGGGCGCTCAGCGAGCTCATCCGGCACGATCCGGAGGCGCTGGAGCTGTACGCGCGGCTCGCGAAGGCCGCCGGGGTGGATCTGCCGCCCGCCCAGATGTGGGCCCTGTGCCGGATCGCCCGGGATCGCTCGGTTTCCGGCCAGGAGCTGGCCGAACGCGCCGGGGTGACGGTCGAGGACGGCCGTCCGCACGTCCGGGGGCTGGTGGACCAGGGGCTGGTGACGTCCGAGGAGGGTGTCCTCGCCCCGACCGAGCGGGGGACGGCGGTCGCCTCCCGGCTGGTCGAGGCGCGGCGCGCCGGGCTGGCCCGGCAGATCTCCGACTGGTCCCCGGACGAGAACCCGGAGCTCGCCGACGTCCTCGAGCGGCTCACCCGCGCGACGCTGGGCGACGACACCGAGGGGCGGGAGGTCTACGGCACCGGTGGACGCCACCGTGCCCACCGCCGCCACCGCTCCCACTAGCCGGACGGCCTCGACCCCCAACCGCTCACACTGCCGGGACGGGCGGCTCGCGCGGCCCTGCCACGCCTCCACTAACCTGGCCGCCGGGCGGGGCTGACCGTCCGGATGGAGATCCGAGACCCAGGTCACACGGGATTGCGTCATGGGCGCGGTAATCTCATACTGACTGACCGAATCTCACTCGGTTTCGGGACGGAACCACAACCCTGGCTTTTGGAGGCGCAGTGGCCGAGGCGTACATCGTCGGCGCGGTCCGTACCCCCGTCGGTACCAAGAAGGGCGCACTGAAGGACGTTCACCCCGCCGACCTCGGCGCGCACGTCCTCAAGGAGCTGGTCAACCGCACCGGCGTCGACCCGTCCGCGGTCGAGGACAACATCATGGGCTGCGTGATGCAGGTCGGCGGCCAGGCCCTGGACATCGCGCGCACCGCGTGGCTGTCGGCCGGGCTGCCGGAGAACGTGCCCGGCGTGACCATCGACCGCCAGTGCGGCTCGTCCCAGCAGGCGATCCACTTCGCCGCGCAGGGCGTGCTGTCCGGCACGCAGGACCTGGTCGTCGCGTCCGGTGTCGAGCACATGGCCAAGGTGCCGATGGGCGCGTCCATCGTGCAGGGCCTCGACTTCCCGTACGGCGAGGGCTGGGCCGAGCGCTACGGCATGCAGGAGATCTCGCAGTTCCGCGGCGCGGAGCTGATGGCCGAGAAGTGGGGCTACAGCCGCGAGGACCTGGAGAGGTTCGCGCTCGAGTCGCACCAGCGCGCCGCGCGGGCGATCGAGGCCGGGCACTTCGACCGCGAGATCGCCCCGCTCGCCGGGCTCGCCAAGGACGAGGGCGCCCGCCCCGACACCACCCTCGAGAAGATGGCGTCGCTCAAGACGCTGCGCGAGGACGGCGTCATCACCGCGGCCGTGGCGTCGCAGATCTCCATCGGCGCGTCCGCGCTGCTCATCGCGTCCGAGGAGGCGGTCCGGCGGCACAACCTCACCCCGCGCGCCCGCATCCACACCCTCGCCGTCACCGGCTCGGACCCGGTCTACATGCTGACCGGCCCGATCCCGGCGACCGAGAAGGCCCTCGCCAAGGGCGGCCTGTCCATCGACGACATCGACGTGTTCGAGGTCAACGAGGCGTTCGCGCCGGTGCCGATGGCGTGGGCGCACGAGACCGGCGCGTCCCTGGAGAAGACCAACCCGAACGGCGGCGCGATCGCCCTCGGCCACCCGCTGGGCGCGACCGGCGGCATCCTGATGACCAAGCTGTTGCACGAGCTGGAGCGCACCGGCGCCCGCTACGGCCTGCAGACGATGTGCGAGGGCGGCGGCCAGGCCAACGCCACCATCATCGAGCGCCTCTGACGCGCCGCCTCTGAGCCCTGCCGCTGAGGCTCGGCTTCTGGCATCGTTCGGGCGGGACCACGCGGGTGGTCCCGCCCGTTCTTCTTGGGAGGGCCTGTGTACTCGACGATCCTGTACTCGGTGTCCGAGCGGATCGCGCGCATCACGCTGAACCGTCCGGACGCGCGGAACTCGCTGAACGACACGATGGTGGACGAGCTGCTCGACGCCTTCGCGCGCGCACGAGACGACGGCGAGGCGCGGGTCATCGTCCTCACCGGGGCGGGGGACCGGGCGTTCTGCGCCGGGGCCGACCTGGGCGGGCTGGCGGCGTCCGGGGTGGCGGCGACCCGCGAGGAGCTGCGGGCGAGCGCGCCGTTCCGCCTGTTCACCGCGTTCCCGGCGATCGGCAAGCCGGTGATCGCGCGGCTCGCCGGGCACGCCGTCGCGGGCGGCCTCGGCCTCGCCGCCGCGTGCGACCTGGTGGTCGCGGCGGACGACGTGAAGCTGGCGACGCCCGAGGTCAACGTCGGGCTCTGGCCCATGATGATCATGGCGATCATCAACCGGAACGTCGCGCCCAAGCACGCGTTCAAGCTCTACTACACCGGCGAGCGGATCACCGCCGCCGAGGGCCGCGAGATCGGCCTGGTCACCGAGGTCGTCCCGCGCGCCGAGCTGGACGCCCGCGTGGACGGGCTGGCCCGCGTGATCGCGGCGAAGTCGCCGGTCGGGCTGCGGCGCGGCCGGGACGCGTTCTTCGCCGTCGAGGGCCGCCCGCTGGACGACGCCGTCGAGTACCTGCTCGGTGAGCTGGTCGAACTGGCCGCGACCGAGGATGCCAAGGAGGGCATCACCGCCTTCCTCGAACGCCGCGAACCCGACTTCAAGGGCCGTTGAGCCCGAAGAGGCCGCTGAGCCCGCCGAGGTTGAAGAGCCCGCCGAGGTTGAAGAGGCCGCCGGCCGGACGCCCGGGGCGACGGGCGTCCGGCCGACGACCGGCCGGCGGACGTCAGGGAGCGGACGGCCCGACGTTCGCGATGGTCAGCGGCGTGCGGGCGACGTGGGCCGTGGAGAGTTCGTCGGCGCCGATGTCGGCGGTCCCGGTCGCGGGCTGGCCGTCGATGTCCGTTCCGGTGCCCGGGAACGCGTTCTTCGCGGCGTTCACGGCAGGGCTGCCCTTGACCAGATGCTGGAGGCCGCCGCTGAGCTTCAGCTTCGGGTCCGCGAACCGGTAGCCGGACGCCGGGACGCCCGGCGCACCACTCGCGGGCGCGAAGAACAGATTGCCCGCGAAACTCGACTTCAGGACGCTCAGGTTCACAGCCGGGGCCTTCGCCGTCCGGACGACGTTGTCGGCAAAGACCAGGTCATGCGCCTTGCCGCCGCCCGAGTGGTCGCTCTTCACCTGGCCCAGGACGGTGTTGTGCGTGAATCGGACATGGTCGGCGGGCCAGTAGGCATTCGGGTCGGACGTGCCGCCACCCACGGTCACGCCACCCTCCACGTAATTGGTGTGGATGTCGTGGCCGCGCCCATAGAAACGGATGCCGGACGTCCCGAACAGGTCGTTCCCGTAGACCTGCGAGTCGTTGCTGAAGCGCAGCACGATCCAGCCCTTGCTGTTCCGGAACGTGTTGTACCGGACGACGTTGCCGGACGACTTCACCGAGATTCCCTCGGCATCGCCGTTCGCGCGGTCCAGCAGGTTGCCCTCGATGGTCGCGTGCGCCGGGACCGCGCCCTTGTCGCCGTACCCGAGGCGGATGCACTCGCCGCCGTTCGAGCCCGTGTAGCCGTGGTCGGTGAACAGGTTGGCGTTCACGCGCGTCCGCTGGGCCATGGTCTTCCCCGGCCCGTTGATCTGCAGGAAGACGCCCTGGGACCGCTTGTGCGCGAACGTGTTGTGGTCGATCTGGACGTCGTCGCCCTCGACGCTCACCCAGTTGTTCTTCGTCGCGGGCTCGGCCAGCTGGAAGGTGTTGCGCGTGAACCGGACGCCGGGGGAGTCGGCGGGCACGCCCGGGGCCTCCCGCGTGCGGAAGACGAACCCGGCGACGGTCACGTAGGGCGAGTGGGACAGCGTGATCCCGGCCGTCCCCGTGAGGGCGACCTTGCCCGTGTGCTGCGCGCCGACCGTGATCCGCGCCTGCTTCGTCCCGGCGCGTCCGGTGATCGTCACGGGCTTGGACAGGGCGTACGTGCCGTCCCGGAGAAGGACGGTGTCGCCCGGACGCGCCGCGGCGACCTGCTTCTGCAGGTCCGCCGGCGAGGACGCCAGGACGGTCCGTCCGGCCACCGCCGAGACCGCCGCGCCCTGCCCGCCGCCCGTGAGGGCGACCGCGACGGCCGCCGTGGCCCCGCAGGCGAGCACGCCCGCGCCCGCCGTGAGTGCCGAGATCCGTGCCGTCCGTCGCATCGTCGAGTGACCTCCGTGATCGCGTGGGCTCGCGGCAGTGTAGAAGCGGAGCGGCCGGGCGCGGGGACGAAAGCGTCAACTGCGACACGACTGTTCAACCCACGTACACCCGCTCAATCCTGAAGAACGGGAAGCGCCTCCGCCCGCACGGCCTCCTCGGCCACGTCGGGCGACGCGTCCGGCAGAAGCGGTCGTATCAGGACGAACTGGAGCACCGCGAGGACGAGGCAGAGCGCGGCGGTGCTCGTCCACAGTGCGGTCACGCCCGCGTTCTGCAGGATCTGCGTCGCCGTGACCGGAGCCGCGATCCCCGCGAAACCCCAGCTCAGGCCGTACACGGATAGGTAGTGGCCGCGTCCGTCCGGTGGGGCGATCCCGGCGACGGCGGCGTACACGCGCCCGAAGATGAGCAGGTCGCCGAGGCTCCACACGACGGTCGCCACCGCGAGCGGGATGAGCCCCCGCGTGAACGCGTAGCCGGTGAACCCCGCGGCCAGCAGGACGCAGCCGGACGCGAGCATCACCGGCGTGGACAGCACGGCCAGCCGTCCGAGGCGCAGCAGCGGCTGGCCCGCGACCGTGGTGACGGCCGAGACGGTGAACAGGATCCCGGCGTCGGCGGCGTCCCGTCCGCTGTGCGCCATCGACAGCGGCAGGGCGACCGTGACCTGCGTGAAGACGAGGGCGTAGAACGTCCCGGTGCCGAGCAGCGCGAGTAGCGCCCGGTCCCGCCAGGGCGACGGGCCGTCGCGCCGCGTCCCGCTGCGCAGCGGTCGGTCCAGCGGCAAAACGCGTCGCACCACCACCGCGCAGGCCAGGCAGGACGCGGCGTCGATCACGAACAGCCAGCGCAGGTCCCAGCGTCCGACGGCGGCCGCGATCAGCCCGGCGCCCGTGCCCCCGGCGGCGAGCGCGGCGCTGAACAGGCTGTAGGCGCGGGCCCGGTCGGCCGGGGCGACGGCGTCGGCGATCAGGGCCTGGCTCGCCGGCTCGTAGATCTCGTAGACCAGTCCGAGCAGCACGGCGAAGGCCAGCACCTGCCAGGTCGTCCCGGCGGCGGCGATGGCGAGCTGAGCGACCGCGCACCCGGCCAGCCCGAGGACGATCGAGCGGCGGCGGCCGATCCGGTCGGCGAGCCGTCCGCCGAGCAGCCGGGACGGTATCGTCGCCACCCCGAACGCGGCCGTGACCAGCCCGGCCGTCGCCGGACTCGCGCCGAAGCGGCCGACGGTGAGCGCCGCGAGGAACGGCACCGAGAACGCGCCCAGCCGGTTCACGGCCCGCGCCACGGCCAGCAGCCAGACGCCGCGAGGCAGCCGGTTCCGTGTCACCACGACCTCCGTGACTGTCATAATAAAAAATGACAGTCACGACCGTAGGGCGGCAGGCTGCAACGCGTCAATACCGCTTCGACGGTTACACGCGTCTCAGAGGGTGAGGCTGAGGGTGCGCTGGATCCGCGCCGCCGTCGCCTGCATGTGGTGGATCCGCGCCTCCACCTTCGCCAGCTTCGTCGAACGGCACGAGATCGCGAGCGCGCCGACGACGCTGCCCGTCGCGTCGGTGACCGGGACGGCCGCGCAGCCGGTGCCGAGCGCGTACTCCTCATGGTCGAGGCTGAGGTCCGCCTGCGTGTTCAGCAGCTGCATCAGGCGGCGCGGCTCGGTGATCGTGTGCGGCGTCAGGTCGACCAGCGGGTGCCGGGCCAGGTAGTCGCGGCGGCGGTCCTCGTCGAGCTGGCCGAGCATGCACTTGCCGATCGCGGTCGCGTGCGCGGCCTCGTCGAACCCGACCCACAGGTCGACGCGCGGGGCGCGCGGGCCGTCCGCGATGTCCACGATGCGGATCTCGTCGTCCACGTGCATGCCGAAGTAGGACGCGACGCCCAGCTCGTCCCGCAGGGCGATCAGCGCCGGGCGGATCCGGGTCAGCAGCTGCTGCGCGCGCGCCTGTCCCTGCAGCGAGTGGACGCGGTCGCCGAGCACCCAGGAGCCGTCGGTCATGCGGAGCGCGTAACCCTCGTGCGCGAGGGTACGGAGCAGGTGGTAGGTGGTGGCGAGCGGCAGTCCCGCCTCGCGGGACAACTGCTTCGCGGGCGCGCCGTTGGGGTGCGAGGCCACGGCCTCCATGAGACGCAGCGCGCGCTGCACCGAGGAGATGAGAGTCGGTCTCCGTGTCTCGTCCATCACGCACAGCGACCCTCTCTGGCCGGGCAGTGGCCAAGACATGGGCGGTACGCGACCATTGGATCACCTTCCGTGGCAGCGGGAGGCGGTTTTCGTCAAGACGGTCTTGTGCGGGGCCCTACTCAGCGGTTTCACCCGGGAGTAACTTCACGGGGAGAGCCTCCGGGAGCACGTCCGAGGAGTCGGCATGAACCAGCCGCACGCCGCCCAGCCGGGACCACGGAAGGACGGCGCCGCCGGGAGCGGCGCCCAGGTGGACGAGCGGACCGCGCGCCGGGTGGCCGAGGAGGCGCGGGAGAGCGAGTGGCGGCTGCCCAGCTTCGGCAAGCAGCTCTTCCTGGGCGACCTGCGGCTCGACCTGATTCATCCGCATCCGCGTCCGGACGCCGAGGCCCGGCGGAAGGGTGACGAATTCCTGACGCGGCTGCGGGAGTTCTGTGACACCCGGGTCGACCCGGCGCAGATCGAGCGGCAGGCCCGCATCCCGGACGACGTTGTCAAGGGCCTGCGCGAGCTGGGAGCGCTCGGCATGAAGGTCCCGGAGCGGTACGGCGGGCTCGGGCTCAGCCAGTACCACTACGGCCGGGCCCTGATGATCATCGGTTCGTGCAGCCCGGCGATCGGCGCGCTCGTCTCGGCGCACCAGTCCATCGGCGTCCCGCAGCCGGTCAAGCTGTTCGGCTCCGCGGCGCAGAAGGCCGCGTGGCTGCCGGTCAGCGCGCGTTCGGTCACCGCGTTCCTGCTCACCGAGCCGGACGTCGGGTCCGACCCGGCGCGGCTGCGCTCCACCGCCGTCCCGGACGGCGACGAGTACATCCTCAACGGCGTGAAGCTGTGGACGACCAACGGCGTGATCGCCGACCTGGTCGTGGTGATGGCGCGCGTCCCGAAGGGCGAGGGGCACCGCGGCGGCATCTCCGCGTTCGTCGTGGACATGCGCAGCCCCGGCATCACCGTCGAGAACCGCAACGTGTTCATGGGGCTGCGCGGAATCGAGAACGGCGTGACGCGGTTCCACGACGTCCGCGTCCCGGCCGAGAACCTGGTCGGACCCGAGGGCGCGGGCCTGAAGGTGGCGCTGACCACGCTGAACACCGGACGGCTCTCGCTGCCCGCGATGTGCGCGGCGGCCGGGAAGTGGGCCACCAGGGTCGCCCGTGAGTGGACGGCCGAGCGCGTCCAGTGGGGACGTCCCGTCGGGGAGCACGAGGCGGTCGCGAAGAAGGTGGCGTTCATCACCGCGACCGCCTACGCGCTGGAGGCCATGCTCGACCTGTCCGGTCAGCTCGCCGACGACGAGCGCAACGACATCCGGATCGAGGCGGCGCTCGCCAAGCTCTGGGCGTCCGAGATGGCCTCCCGGATCGCCGACGAGCTCGTCCAGGTGCGCGGCGGGCGGGGCTACGAGACCGCCGAGTCGCAGGCGGCGCGCGGCGAGCGCGGGGTCCCGGCCGAGCAGGTGCTGCGCGACCTGCGGATCAACCGGATCTTCGAGGGCTCGACCGAGATCATGCACCTGCTGATCGCGCGCGAGGCCGTGGACGCGCACCTGTCGGTGGCCGGGGACATCATCGACCCGGACGCGTCGCCCGGCGACAAGGCGCGGGCGGCGGCGCGCGCCGGCGGCTTCTACGCGCGCTGGCTGCCGACGCTCGTCACCGGCTCCGGGCGGCGTCCCGGCGCGTACGGCCAGTTCGGGCCGCTGGCCGGGCACCTGCGCTACGTCGAACGCGCCTCGCGCAAGCTCGCCCGCTCCACGTTCTACGCGGCGGCGCGCTGGCAGGGCGGGCTGGAGCGGCGTCAGGGCTTCCTCGGCCGCATGGTCGACATCGGCGCGGAGCTGTACGCGATGAGCGCCGTCTGCGTGCGCGCCCACGCCGACGCCCATCCCGAAGGCGACCCGGTCGGCGGGGCCGTCGAGCCGGGGGTCTCGGCGATCCGGCTGGCGGACGTGTTCTGCCGGCAGTCGCGGGTGCGGGTGGACGAGCTGTTCGACGGCCTGTGGCGCAATACCGACGTGGAGGACGGGCGACTCGCCCGCGAGGTGCTGAACGGCGACTTCACCTGGCTGGAGGAGGGCGTGCTCGACCCGTCCCTGCCCGGCCCGTGGATCGCGCCCGCCGAGCACGGCCCGAGCGAACGGGATGACGTGCACCGCTTCATCAGCTGACCCTTCGCGGGGGATGGAGGGGCGCGTCGGGCCGGACCACCTGCGGATCATTGCACAGTGTCACCATATGAAAACTCTCCGCCTGTCATCGGACCGGTGTGTCGATATGTTTCAGCCACCCGGCACTGGTGCGGTCGCCGGGCTGCCCCGGCGGCCAGCTCGGCCGAGACGGCCGACACGGAGGTGAGCGGAGGGACGGCGGGATGCTCAGCATGATCGTCGACGACGTTCGGGAACCGGCGTGGAACCTCGCGCTGGACGAGGCCCTGGCGCGGGTGCCCGGGCCGCGCGGGCGGCGGGCCGTCCGCCGCGGGGGAAGGACACCGGGCCTGCGGACGATGCCGCCGCCTCGACCGGGCGTGCCGCGGCTCGGCGCTCCGTCCGGGAGTGCGGCGGCGGAGCGAGGACCGGTGCTGCGGGTGTGGCAGAACGCCCCGAGCGTCGTGATCGGACGCTTCCAGAACGTCGAGGAGGTCGTGGACCTCGCCGCGTGCGCGCGGGACGGGGTCCGGGTCGTCCGGCGGGCCAGCGGGGGCGGGGCGGTCTACACCGACTCCGGAACCCTCCTGTTCTCCTTGGTCAGGCGGCCTCGGGCGGGGGAGCGGCGATTCCCGGCGGAGTGGCCGGACCTGGACGTCCTCGTCGGGACGGCGCTCGGGCGGCTCGGTTGCCCGCCGGAGGCCCTCGCGGGCGGCGGGATCGTCCAGACGGCGCGGTTGCGGACGAGGGAGGCCGTGCTCACCCACCTCGCGGTGCATGTCACGCCGATCAACGCGTACGGGCCCGCGTACCTGATGCCGCCGTCCGCCGGGGGCCCCGGGGCATCGCCCGGCGGGGGCGAACGGCGCACGCTGGCCGACCTCGGGATGCCCATCACACTGGACGCGGTCCGCGCGGCCGTCCTGAGTGAGATCATGGACGTGTACGGAATCGCGCGTACCCGGCGTCCGGATCCCGGTGAGCAGGCCGTCCGCGACCATCTGTACAGCGTCCGGTACGGGGACGTGACCTGGAACCTGTCGAGGCCCGCGGGCCCTAGACGAGCCGCCCGGGAGTTCACCGGCGGCTGATCCAAGGTCAACCACGGGCAGAGGCGGCATTCACCGCCCCTTGACCTGGGGCTTTCCCCGTCCTGGCGTGAGGCCGTCGACGGACCGTCCGGGTTGCCTACTGTGGGTAGACTGACCCGACCTTGGTGCCCGAGATCGGCATCGGCCCAGTCCGAAGAGCATCCGAGCGAGCGGGAAAGTATGCAGTCACCAGGTCAGAAGAAAACCATCATGGGCGGCGTCCTCAGCCTTCTGAGCAGCGGCCCGAAGCAGACCGCCGGGCCGGCGGCGCCGCCCGCCGCGGGCGAGGACGTCGTCCAGCCCGCCGCCGGTGAGGGCGCGCTGGAGAACCACCTCGGCGGCGACGAGGCGCGCAACTACCGCCAGTACGAGTACGACATGGTCGCGCCGCACGTGGGCCGCAAGCTCCTGGAGATCGGCTCCGGGCTCGGCCACTTCTCCGAGCAGTTCGCGGGCCGCCTCGACTACCTGGTCGTCAGCGACAACGACCCCTACTGCGTCGGTGAGCTGCGCAAGCGCTACGACGGCAACGACGACGTCGAGGTCCTCGACCTCGAGCTGCCCGCGACGATCGACATCCGGCAGAAGGTCGACACCGTCGTGATGATGAACGTCCTTGAGCACATCAAGGACGACGTCCAGGCCCTGCGCGACCTCGCCGCCGTGACCGAGCCCGGCGGCCGCATCGTCATCTGGGTCCCCGGCTACATGCAGCTGTACGGCGACTTCGACCGCAAGGTCGGCCACGTCCAGCGGTACACGCCGGCCACGCTGGGGAAGGCCGTCCGCGAGGCGGGCCTGGTGCCGGACGTGCTCAAGCCGATCAACTTCCTCGGCGGCATCGCCTGGTGGGCGGCCGTCCGCCGCGGCGGCGCGGGCTACCCGGACCCCCGGCTCGTCAAGATCTACGACCGGACGGTCATTCCGACCACCCGGGCCATCGAGCGGATCGTCCAGCCGCCGTTCGGGCAGACCGTCCTCTGCGTGGCCCGCGTTCCGAAGTGAACGCGCGTCCTCAGGGTCGGCGGCGGCGTTCCGACGTGAGCGCACGCGTTCCCGAGTAGGCAACGCTTTCGACGAACAGGACCCGGCTCCCTTGGGGGCCGGGTCCTGTTCGTATGCGGGGGTTTGGCAGGGAAACGCCCGTCAGTGGGCGGCGGGGGTGAAGAGGGAGAGGCGGTGCGCCGTGGCGGCGGCCTCGCCCCGGCTCGCGACCTCCAGCTTGGCCAGGATGTTGGAGACGTGCACGCTCGCCGTCTTCGCGGAGATGAACAGCGCCTCGGCGATCTCGCGGTTGCTCCGGCCCTCGGCGACCAGGCGCAGGACCTCGAACTCGCGCGGGGTGAGGCCGAACGGCGCGACGGCCGGGTCGGCCTGGGGACCGAGCCGGGCCCGCTGGGACAGTCCGGACAGCCGGTCCAGCAGCGGGACGGCGCGGAGGTCACGGGCGAGGTCGGTCGCGCGGGTGAGGCGGTCGCGGGCGGCGTTCCGGTCTCCGGCGTGCAGGGCGGCCTGTCCGGCCCAGGCGAGCGCCAGGGCCTCCTGGTAGGGGTTCGCCAGTGCCTTCCAAGCTGAGGCGGCCTCGTCCCAGGCCGTGACGTCGAGGTCGCCTCGTGCGCGCGCGGCGGTCGCGTCGTAGGTGCGCTTCCACGCCCCCTGGAGAGCCCCCAACACGAGCGTGGCCTGCGCGCGCTTCTCCACACGTTCGAAATCGGGGGATCCGCCGAGCTCGGCACAGGCCGTCGCGGCGTGCACGAGGACGGGCCAGGCGTAGCGCGAATCGTCCGGGAGTGACTTGTTGGGATCGCCGAGGACGGGTTCGACGGCGACGAGCGCCGCGTCCGGACGGCCCTGAGCGAGCCGGAGGGCCGCCTCCAGGCGGCGGGTGGCGAACAGGTCCTGCACCTTCGGCCAGGTCACCTCACGGGCATGGGCGAGCATCCGCACCGCGTGGTCGAGGTCGCCGCGGGCGGTCGCGATCTCCCCGGCCAGCGCGAACAGCGAGGTGCGGATCTTGCGCGGCGGGCGCTGGTCGATGGTGCGGCGGAGCAGCACGTCCGCCTCGTCCCAGCGGCCGAGCGAGACCAGCGGCTCGGCCTGGTTGATGGCCAGGAACGCGCCGTGGGTGCGGGCGACCCCGGCGACCTGGGCCTTCTGCACCCCCTCGTGGGCGACCTCGACGGCCTCGGCGTGCTGTCCGGAACCCTCCAGGAAGTGCGACCGGTTGACCGCGACGCGCAGCCGCAGCCGATCGTCGTCCTCCTCGTCGGCGAGGCGCCACGTCTCCTGCAGAAGCCGCTCGGTCGGTTCCCGCCGGCTGTAGCCCGCGCCGTAGTCGAAGTCCAGACAGGACAGGGCGAGCAGCGCCTCCACCTCGGCCTGCCGGTCGTTGATGTCGCGTCCGATCGCGAGGGCCGCGTGCGCGGCGCGCCGGGGCTCGTCGGAGTTCTGCAGCAGGCGGCCGACCGACGCGAGCGTGTTCAGCGCCCGCGCGCGCTGCGAGGTCGGACGGTCCGCGGGCAGCAGCCGGACGGCCTCGCGCAGGTCGTCGACGGCCTCGGGAAGCGTCTGGTCGGACAGCATGCGGCCGCGGCGTTCCAGCAGCCCGGCGCGGCGGAAGGCGTTCTCCGGGACGTCCGGGAGCATGCGCAGGGCGCCGGTGGCGTACTTCACGCCCCGGTCGAGCTCCCCGGCGCTCTCGGCGATCAGGACGGCCTGCTCGAACACCTCGATCTGAGTCGCGCCGATGCGGTCGGCCGCGTCCGGCACGCGGTCCCAGAGTTCGAGGACGCGGGCGAGCATGTCCAGGCCCTCGGCGTACGCGACGCGGCGGCTGGCCTCGCCGGCCGCCCGCCAGGACGCGACGAGCGCCCACAGCGCGTCGTGCGCGGCGTACCAGTGGTGGCTCAGCTCGTGCCAGATCCGGTCGGCGGGGACCAGGTCCGGGTCGTTCTCCAGCGCCTCGGCGTACCGGGTGTGCAGGCGGGTGTGCTCGCCGGGCAGCAGGTCGTCGTGGACGGCCTCGCGGATCAGCGCGTGCCGGAACGCGTACCCGTCGCCGTCCACCTCCAGGACGTTCGCGGCGACCGCCGGACGCAGCACCCGGGTCAGCCCCGCGTCGTCCAGCCTGGACACGGCCGCGAGCAGCCGGTGGTCGATCCGGGTGCCGCCGCCGCTCGCGTCGCGCAGCGCCTCCTGGGTCTCCTCCGGAAGCCGCTCGACCCCGGCGAGCAGCAGGTCGCGCAGGGTCTCCGGCAGCTCGCTCACCAGCTGCCCGTCGCAGCCGACCAGCGTCTCCACGAACAGCGGGTTCCCCTCGCTGCGGGACTGCACGGTGTCGATCAGCTCGTGGTCGGGGGTGCGGCCGAGGATGTCGGCGACCAGCTCGCCCACCTCGTCCCGGGACAGTCGGGGCAGGTCCAGCCGCCGGACGCGCTCCACCCGGCCGAGCTCGGCGAGCAGCGGGCGCAGCGGATGGGAGCGGTGCAGCTCGTCCGACCGGTAGGTCACCACGATCAGCAGCGGCGCCGACCCGACGTTGCGCACCAGGAACGACAGCAGGTCGCGGGTGGACCGGTCGGCCCAGTGCGCGTCCTCGATCACCAGCACGACCGGGGACCGCTCGGCGAGGTGCTCCAGCAGCGTCAGCATCGTCTCGAACAGCCGGGCCCGCTCCTCGCCGGACGCCGCGTCCGACTCCGGCTCGCCGAACTCCGGCAGGAGCCGCGCCAGCCCGGACGTCGCGCCGCGCGGCAGCAGCTCGGCCACGCCGTCCACGCCGACGTCCCGGACGAGCCCGCGCAGCACGGTCGTGAACGGCGCGAACGGCAGGCCGTCCGAGCCGAGCTCCAGGCAGCCGCCGACCAGCAGGCGCGCGTCGTCCTTGACGGCCGCGCCGAACTCGCGGATCAGCCGGGACTTGCCGAGCCCCGCCTCACCGCCCACCAGCACCGCGCCGGGCGCGGCGGCCAGGGCCTCGGTCAGCAGGTCGAGCTGCCCCGCCCGGCCGACCATGATGGGGGACGTCCCGTGTGTGCTCACGGCTCCCAGCATGCCAGCCGTTTTCCGGACTTTCTCCACCTTTTCAGGCATCCCAGGACTGGCCGCGGTGCGCGTCCAGATCCGGTACCGGACCAGGTGGGAGCGGGGGCGACACCGTCGTCCGGACCGGGCTGCCGACCGTGCCGTCCACGACGACGCCGCGTGCGGCGAAGTGCGGATGCGCCATCATCTCCGCCCTTCCGAGCGCCGGCGCCACGGGCGCGCCCTCGGCGCTCAGGCGGCGCAGTGCTTCGTCCGCGTTCAGTTCCCTGATGGCTCCGGCTACCGCCTCGTCCAGGTCGCCGACTCGCCCGAGTCGCTCGGCGAAGGGGAGGTGGGCGAGGCCGGGCAGGTCGAGGGCGCGGCATACGGCCGTCCAGAGCCGGTCCTCGGAGACCACGCCGAGCGTGATCTGGCGGTCGTCGGCCGTCCGGTACACGCCGTATCCGGCGACCGGTCCTGCTTGGTGCGTTCTGTTCGCGACCTCCGGGACGGTCGCGACCCAGTTGGCGAGGACGTCCGCCATCCCCAGGTCGATCCGCTCGCCGATTCCGGTCGTCCGGGCGTGGAGGACCGCCGCCGCGATCGCGAACGCCGCCATCGTCGCCGCCGCCATGTCGGCTATGGGTAGTTCGTCTGCTGCGGGTGAGGTCGCGTCCGGGGGCAGGGCCCCGGCATACGCCCGGTAGTTCAGGTCGTGGCCCGGGACGTCCGCCAGAGGGCCTTCGGCTCCGTAGCCGGACAGCGAGCAGTACACGAGTGCCGGATTCGTTTTCCGGACGTCCGTGTGTCCGACGCCGAGTCGTTCCGCCACGCCGGGCCGGAAGCCTTCGACGAACACCTCGGCTCCTGCGGCGAGTTCAAGGCATCGAGTCCGTCCGGCCTCCGTTTTGAGATCCAGCACCATGCTTCGCTTGTGCTGGTTCAGCAGGTCGAAATGTGACCGGAACGCCCGCATCGGTTCCCCGCCGGGCGGCTCCACCTTGATGACGTCCGCCCCGAACTGCGCCAGCAGCTGCGACGC
This sequence comes from Spirillospora sp. NPDC052269, assembly GCF_040679435.1. Classification (NCBI taxonomy): domain Bacteria; kingdom Bacillati; phylum Actinomycetota; class Actinomycetes; order Streptosporangiales; family Thermomonosporaceae; genus Spirillospora; species Spirillospora sp. NPDC052269. The sequence goes on along the minus strand of NZ_JBFAUU010000022.1, from coordinate 119,754 downwards.
GTAAGGGCCCGGCCGCCACGCCGTCAGATCAAGCACTCGCAGCCCGTCCAGCAGCCCCATGGCTCACCTCTTCCGTGGGTTGACTCCCGTGGGTGACGACGCCACCGTCCCGCTGGTGTGGCAGCAGGTCAAGCGAGCGCTTGTTTCATGAGTGGGTGTTGACGGGGAGTCCGTGCGGGGTGACGCTGGGGTGGTTCGTGTTCGCCGGGCTGTTCTGCCTGGTCGGGACGGTGGAGGTGGTGGAGATCCGATTCTCGCTCTTCTACGAACACCAGTTGCCGAGGCCGTGGGACGACGGGCGGGAGCAGCGGCTCTACCAGGACGCGCTCGAGCAGATCGAGATCGCGGACCGGGTCGGGTTCGACGTGATCTGGGAGGTGGAACACCACTTCCTCGAGGAGTACAGCCACTCGTCCGCGCCCGAGGTCTTCCTCGCGGCGGCGTCGCAGCGGACGAAGCGGATCCGGCTCGGGCACGGGATCGTCCAGCTGCCGCCCGGGGTCAACCACCCGGCGCGGACCGCCGAGCGGATCGCCACCCTCGACCTGGTGTCGAACGGGCGTGTCGAGTTCGGGACGGGCGAGTCGTCCTCCAGCGCCGAGCTGGGCGGATTCGGGATCCGGCGCGGCGAGAAGCGGGCGCAGTGGCAGGACGCGATCGACGCCGTCACCCGCATGTTCGTGGAGGAGCCGTTCGCGGGCTGGAACTCGCCGCATCTGCGGATGCCGCCGCGCAATGTGATCCCGAAGCCCGTGCAGAAGCCGCATCCGCCGCTGTGGGTGGCGTGTTCGCGGCGCGAGACCATCGAGTTCGCCGCCCGGAACGGCATCGGCGCGCTCTCGTTCTCGTTCGTCGAGCCCGAGGACGCCGCCAAGTGGGTGGACGAGTACTACCGCGTCATCGAATCGGACGAGTGTGTTCCGGCGGGTTTCGCCGTGAATCCCAATGTGTGCGTTGTTCTGCCCATGATGCTGCACGAGGACGAGGCGACGGCGATCGATCGCGGTATCGATGGCGCGCATTTCTTCGGGTTCGCCCTGGCGCACTACTACGGGACGACCCCGCACGACCCTGGGCGCACGAACGTGTGGGAGGCGTTCGAACAGCGTAGGGCCGCCCAAGGTTTCGACCGAGAGCAGATCACCGCCGATTCCCAGGCGCTCCGGGTGAACGTCGGCTCGCTGCGCGGAGCGATCGGAACACCAGATCAGGTGGCCGACCTCATTCGGCGGTACGAGAACGTGGGCGTGGATCAGATCGGCTTTGTTCTCCAGGCCGGAACGAACAAGCACGAGCACATCTGTGAAGCTCTCGAGCTGTTCGGGAAATCCGTTCTGCCGCGCTTCGTCGAGGGGCGTGAGGAGCGCGAGGCGGAGAAGGCCGCGCGATTGGCACCTGCGGTGGAGCGCGCTTTGGAGCGCCGCAGGCCCGCCCGTTCGCTGCCGGTCGGCTACCGGATGGACGAGGCCGCCGAAGTGGCTCGCGCGCATCGGGGGCCGCGCCTGCGCCGTCCGACGGTGGCGGACGTCCGGAACGAGGCTCGGCAGCGCGTCCGGAGGGGGCTGTTCCGGGTCGTCCACGACGCCTCGGACGAGACCATCGAGCGTCGCTTCGGGCCGCGCGTCCAACGCGCCTTCTTCGGCGGCATGGCCCGCGCGTACGACCCGTCCATGGCGGGCGGTTTCACGGGCGACATCGACTTCCGCCTGACCGCCGCCGACGGCTCCGCGACCACCTGGACGATGACGATCACCGGTGAGCGCGCCCACGCCCGGCCCGGTCCGTCCCGTGGTCCCGCGCTCACCCTCACGGCGTCCACTTCCGACTTTCTGCGCATTCTGGTCGGTGACGCCAACCCCGCCAGCCTTCTGATGGACGGACGCCTCAAAATCCGAGGCGAGTTCGAGTTGGCCCCTCGCCTAAGCGAAATGTTCGGAGGGCCGTCCCCGTACTGAACCTGTAGGCACGACAGCTTGCCGACACAAAACTAGTCCTCGCCCATAGGGGAGACGAACGCGAATACCTACCCGCCATATCGCTCGAAGGGACGGCCGGTCTGATCACTTGAAGCCATAAGACGTGATTATCCGTGGTCGAATGTGCGCGGAACGTAGCTTCGAGTCATGGTCACACCGAGACATGAAGCGCTGCACCAGATAGCGCGCGACAACCCCGACGCCCTCGAGCGGGCACTCGAGCGCGTCCACGGGCTGTCCCTTCCCCCCGTCCAGGGCGCCGAGATCCTCAACGTCGACCTCACCACCATCGAGGCCGTCGAGCGGCGCGTCGACTCCCTGGTCAGGCTGCGCACCGACGGCGGCGACATCGCGCTGATCTTCGAGGCGCAGCTCGACGACAAGAAGATCAAGCAGAGCCGTTGGCCGTACTACGTCGCCTTCGTCCACGACAAGTACGAGTGCGACGTGCTGCTCGTCGTCATCACCCACGACGCCGACGACGCGCTGCGGTTCGAGAAGCCGATCGTCATCGGCGTCGACGGCTGGACGAGCATGATCGTCCGCGTGGCGGTCTTCGGGCCCCACAACGTCCCCCGCCTGACCGGGCTGGAGGACCTTCGTGAGGACCATGTCTTCGGGGTCCTCTCCGCCCTCGTCCACAGTCACTCTCCGAACCCGGATGAGATACTGGAGCCGCTGGCCCTGGTCCTCAGTGAGGTGAGGGACTCGACGCAGAGGGACCTGAACGAGTTCGTCGAAGCCGGTCTCGTCGGCGAGACCCAGGAGCTTTGGAGGCAGTTCGTGAAGACCTACAACCCCAGCTACGTCTCCGTCCTCCGCGAGGAGGGCCGCACCGAAGGGCGTGCGGAGGGCCGGGCCGAAGGGCGTGCGGAGGGCCGCACCGAAGGGCGTGCGGAGGGCCGCGCTCAGGGGCAGGGCGAGGCGCTGCTGGTGGTGCTGGAGGAGCGCGGGGTCGCGGTGTCCGACAAGGCGCGGGAGAGGGTGCACGAGTGCACTGACCCGGACGTTCTGCACGACTGGCTGCTGCGGGCGATCACGGCCTCCACTGAGGAGGACGTCTTCGGGTGACGGCGAACGTCTTCCGGTACGCGTCCGAGGCGCGTGCAAGGGGAGTCCGTGACGGCCGAAACGAAGGGCAGGCCGAGGGTGTTCTCCTCGTCCTGCAGGGCCGCGGGCTGACGGCGTCCACCGACCTCTGCGAACAGATTCTGGCGTGCACGGATCCGGAGCGGCTCCGGGACTGGCTGATGCGCGCCGGCACGGTCGGAACACCGGACGACCTGCTCCGGTGACGGACGGGTGGGCGTGGCGCAGGGATGCGGCACGCCCATTGCCGTCAGGGGCGTGGTGCGAGTGCCTTCACGAGTTGTTCGTGCAGGGAGCCGTTGCTGACCAGGGCGGCGTCCCGGTCGATGCGCGGGTCGCCGGAGAGGTCGGTCAGGCGGCCGCCCGCCTCCTCGACGATGATCTTCGGGGCGGCCAGGTCCCAGGGCATGCCCCAGGGGTCGAGGGCGGCGTCCAGACGGCCTTCGGCGACGAGCATCTGGGACCAGAAACCGCCTGAGCCCCAGGTGTGGCGGGCCTGACGGGACAGGTCGGCGATCTCGGGGAGCAGGTCGCGGTCATCCCAGCGGTCCAGGGCGGCGAAGGAGAGGCTCGCGTCCGCGAGGTCGTTCACGGGCGAGACGTGGGCGGGCACGCCGTCGGCGAAGGCTCCGGCGCCCCGGGACGCCCACCAGCGGTGCCCCAGGGCGGGCGCGCTGACGACGCCCACGGTCGGCTCGCCGTCCTCGACGAGGGCGATCAGCGTGGCGAAGACGGGGATGCCGCGGGCGAAGTTGGCGGTGTGGTCGACGGGGTCGAGCAGCCAGCACCGGGAGCCCTGCGTGCCGCCCTCCTCCTCGCCCAGGACGGAATCGGCGGGACGACGCCGGGCGAGAAGGGCGCGCAGGGCCTGCTCGGTTTCGGTGTCGGCCTCGGTGACCGGGCTGCGGTCGGGTTTCGTCCGGACGGCGAGGTCGGCCCTGCGGAAGTGGCGCAGGGTGATGTCGTCGGCCAGATCGGCAAGGCTGAGCGCCACGGCGAGATCGGTCATGCCGGACAACCCTGGCACGCGTGACAACCGGGCGGCCGTCCGGACGCATCAAGGGTGCGTGAGGCTGACGAGGTTGAGGCGGGCACATGCCGGATGACGAGTTCGTCGCGTACGTGACCGCGCGCATGGGGTGGCTTCAGCGGGTCGCCTACCTGCTCTGCCAGGACTGGCACAGGGCGGACGACCTGGTGCAGACCGCCGTCACGCGGCTGTACCTGCACTGGCGGAAGGCCGAGGCCAGCCGGAATCTCGACGGGTACGCGCGGACCGTCCTCGTGCGCGTGTACCTGGCCGAGCAGCGCGGATCGTGGTGGCGGCGCGTCCGGCCCGTGGAGGACGTCCCGGACGCCGCGAGACGGCCGGACGACCCGGACGTGTCCATGGACCTCCGGGACGCGCTGCGGGCCCTGCCCGCGCAGCAGCGGGCGGCGGTGGTCCTGCGGTTCTACTGCGATCTGTCGGTCGAGCAGACGGCCGAAGCGCTCGGTTGCTCGGGCGGGACGGTCAAGAGTCACACGGCGCGCGGGCTGGCCGCCCTGCGCCGGTCGCTGGAGGGGACGCGGACATGAACCGTCCCGGAGGTGGACGTGAACGAGCGCAGGGAGACACCGGCATGAACGAGCTGAGGGAACGGCTGGACGAGATCGCCGCGACGCCGCGTCCGGTGGGCGCGCCCGGGGTGAGCCCGAGCGCCGCCAGGGAGAAGGGGCGGCGGATCAGGCGCAGGCGGCATGTCGCGGCCGCGGCCGGGACGGCGCTGGCGGTCGCGATCGCGGGTGTGCTGGCGGTCCCGGAAGGCGACGGGCATCGGCAGCGGGCGACGGTGCTGGCGAGCCCGCAGGCGTACGGGCCGGTGCTCGAGAAGGAGGCGGTGTTCGGCTGGCTGCCGTCCGGCTACACGGTGCTTCGGGTCTCCCGGGACGCCGACGGCTTCACGGCCACGGCGGCGCGGCCGGGGATGCAAGGCGGGGGGATGAACCTGCAGCTGACACGGGGCGCGGAGCCCGCCGTGCCGAACCTGCCGGGCGGGCGGCCCGGGCACAGGACGGCGACCGCGCCCGTCCGCGGACGGCCGGCCTTCTGGGTGATCAAGCCGGGCGCGGACGGTTCGGACCAGGTGCCGGCCGAGTTCCGGTGGCAGTACGCCGACGGGCGCTGGGCCGAGCTCGTGGTCGTCGACAAGGACGTGGCCACGGAGGCGACCGTTCGGCGGATCGCCGAGAACGTGCGGTTCGGGACGGGGCAGGCCGCGGCGTTCCCGGTGCGGATCGGCGGCGTCCCGGCCGGGATGCGGGTCGCCCGCGCGTGGATCGGGACGAGTCCGGCGCCACGCGGGAGGGACACGCCGTCCCCAGGGCAGGGCGTGGAGTTCGCGCTCGCCCCCGAACGCGGAACCCTCGACGGTGACGGGTTCTCGGTCTCCCTCACACCGGAGAGCCCGCTCCGTCCGGTGTGGGTCGGCTCGAACGGCAAGGGTGTTCGGGTGACCCCCAACACGAAGGTCGGCGGGCGCCCGGCGTTCCAGCGGATCGTGACGGATCGGGCCACCGGGAAGCAGGTCGACATGCTCACCGTGTACGGCTGGCTCGGCTACGACGTCCAGATCGAGCTGCGCGGCTGGTCGCTCAAGGCGCTGGCGGCACAGGGCGGCTCGCGTGCGGTGTTCGACCGGATCGCGTACCTGGGGGATGACCAGGCGAAGTGGACGACGACGCCGCTGGGGTGATGATCAAGGGTCCGGTTTGTGCCGGTGGGCTCCGTGCGTGATCCTGGGGTGGTGTCAACGGAGACTATGCCCACCGGGGTCGAGTTGCGGGGGTTCCTGCACGGACTGCCCGGCGTCGACCAGGTCGGGGCGGACGAGCGGGCCGCGCGCCTCGGTGCGCGGTCGATCAAGACGACGGCCAAGGCCAGCGCGATCGACCTGGCGATCTCCATGGTGGACCTGACCACCCTGGAGGGCGCGGACACGGCCGGGAAGGTCCGGGCGCTGTGCGCCAAGGCCCTCCGGCCGGATCCGGCGCAGCCGGACGCGCCGCAGGTCGGAGCCGTGTGCGTGTACTCCGACCTCGTCGAGGTCGCGGTGGACGCCCTCAAGGGCTCCGGGATCGGGGTGGCCTCGGTGGCCACGGCGTTCCCGGCCGGACGCGCCCCCATGGAGGCCAAGCTCGCGGACACGCGGGCGGCCGTCGCGGCCGGGGCGTCCGAGATCGACATGGTGATCGACCGGGGCGCGTTCCTGGCGGGCGACTACCTCAAGGTCCACGAGGAGATCGTCGAGACCAAGCGGGCGTGCGGCGACGCGCACCTGAAGGTCATCCTCGAGACCGGTGAGCTGCGCACCTACGACAACGTGCGCCGCGCGTCCTGGCTGGCGATGCGGGCCGGGGCCGACTTCATCAAGACGTCCACGGGCAAGATCTCCCCGGCCGCGACCCTGCCGGTCACGATGATCATGCTGGAGGCCGTGCGCGACTTCCGCGACGCCACCGGGCGGACGGTCGGGGTGAAGCCCGCGGGCGGCATCCGCACCACCAAGGACGCGATCAAGTACCTGGTCATGGTCAACGAGGTCGCCGGACCCGACTGGCTGACCCCGGACCTGTTCCGGCTCGGCGCGTCCAGCCTGCTCAACGACCTGCTGATGCAGCGCCGCAAGCTCGCCACCGGGGTCTACTCCGGTCCCGACCACTTCACCCTGGACTGACGATGGACTTCGAGTACGCGCCGGCTCCCGAGTCGCGGAGCGTGGTGGACATCCGGCCCTCCTACGGGCTGTTCGTGGACGGCGAGTTCACCGAGGGCCACGGCGAGCCGATCAAGACGGTCGACCCGTCCAACGAGGAGCCGCTGGCCGAGATCGCGGTGGCCGCGGCCGAGGACGTCGACCGTGCCGTGGCCGCCGCCCGCCGGGCCCACGAGAAGGTCTGGGGCCCGATGCCGGGCCGCGAGCGCGCCAAGTACCTCTACCGGATCGCCCGGATCATCCAGGAGCGGTCGCGGGAGCTGGCCGTCCTGGAGTCGATCGACAACGGCAAGCCGATCCGCGAGTCGCGCGACGTGGACATTCCGCTGGTCGCGGCGCACTTCTTCTACTACGCGGGCTGGGCCGACAAGCTCGGCCACGCGGGATTCGGCCCGAACCCGAGGTCCCTGGGCGTCGCGGGCCAGGTCATCCCGTGGAACTTCCCGCTGATGATGCTGGCCTGGAAGATCGCCCCGGCGCTCGCCACGGGCAACACGGTCGTCCTGAAGCCCGCCGAGACGACCCCGCTGACGGCCCTGCTGTTCGCCGAGATCTGCCAGCAGGCGGAGCTGCCGAACGGCGTGGTCAACATCGTCACCGGCGCGGGGGAGACCGGCCGCCTGCTGGTCGGGCACGACGGGATCGACAAGGTCGCGTTCACCGGGTCCACCGAGGTGGGCAAGGAGATCGCGCGGGCCGTCGCGGGCACCCGCAAGCGGCTGTCGCTGGAGCTCGGCGGCAAGGCGGCGAACATCGTGTTCGACGACGCGCCGCTCGACCAGGCCGTCGAGGGCATCGTCAACGCGATCTTCTTCAACCAGGGCCACGTGTGCTGCGCCGGGTCGCGGCTGCTCGTCCAGGAGTCGGTCGCGGACGAGCTGCTCGACCGGCTGAAGCGGCGGATGGCCACGCTGCGCGTCGGCGACCCGCTGGACAAGAACACCGACATCGGCGCGATCAACAGCGGCGAGCAGCTCGCCAAGATCCGGGAGCTGGCCGACAGCGGCGAGAGCGAGGGCGCCGAGCGCTGGTCCCCGCCGTGCGAGCTGCCGCAGCGCGGGTTCTGGTTCGCGCCGACGGTGTTCACCGGCGTCGCGCAGTCGCACCGCATCGCGCGCGAGGAGATCTTCGGCCCGGTGCTGTCCACGCTGACCTTCCGCACGCCGGACGAGGCCATCGAGAAGGCCAACAACACGCCGTACGGGCTGTCGGCGGGCGTCTGGACGGAGAAGGGCTCGCGCATCCTGTGGGCGGCCGAGCGGCTGCGTGCGGGCGTCGTGTGGGCCAACACCTTCAACAAGTTCGACCCGGCGTCGCCGTTCGGCGGCTACAAGGAGTCCGGTTTCGGCCGCGAGGGCGGACGGCACGGCCTGGAGGCGTACCTCGATGTCTGAGCGGCTGACTGTTCGCAAGACCTACAAGCTGTACATCGGGGGCGCGTTCCCCCGCTCGGAGTCCGGACGGTCGTACGTGGTGAACGACGCCAAGGGGCGGTTCCTCGCCAACGCGTCGCAGGCGTCCCGCAAGGACGTCCGGGACGCCGTGGTCGCGGCGCGCAAGGCGTTCGGCGGCTGGTCGTCCCGGACGCCGTACAACCGCGGCCAGATCCTCTACAGGGTCGCGGAGATGCTGGAGGGCCGCCGGACGCAGTTCGTGGACGAGCTGCGCGCCGGAGGGGCTGCCAAGACCGCCGCCTCGGCCGAGGTGGACGCGGCGATCGACCGCTGGGTCTGGTACGCGGGCTGGGCGGACAAGATCGGCGCGGTCGTCGGGAACGCGAACCCGGTCGCCGGGCCGTTCTTCAACCTGTCCACGCCCGAGCCGTCCGGCGTCGTCGGGATCGTCGCGCCGGACAGCGCGCTGCTCGGCCTGGTCTCGGTGGTCGCGCCCGCGATCGTCACGGGCAACACGGCGGTCGTCGTCGCGTCCGAGCCGGCGCCGCTGCCCGCGATCACGCTCGCGGAGGTGCTCGCCACGTCCGACCTGCCGGGCGGCGTGGTGAACCTGCTGACCGGACGGCGGGCCGAGCTCGCGCCGTGGCTGGCGTCCCACATGGACGTGAACGCGATCGACCTCGCGGGCGCGCCGGACGACGCGGTCACAGACCTCGAGAAGGCCGCCGCCGACAACCTCAAGCGCGTGCTGCGTCCGGGCGCCGGCGACTGGTCCGCGGAGCCCGGTACCGACCGGATGACGGCGTTCCTGGAGACCAAGACGGTGTGGCATCCGGTGGGTGTGTAACGTCCGTTTCGCGCGTCCGGTGTGTAGATCGTCGCGAAGTGTGGAATAGATCTCTCCGTAGCTGATCATGCACGGGGGGTAGATCAGGTGCCTACCAGGACCGCATCGCGCACGACGAGCCGAAGCACGGCCGGGCGCGCGAGAAAAACGACAGGGAAGGCCACGACCGCCCGCAGGGCGGCGTCCAAACGGACCAGCGCAGCCGTGAAGTCGACGGCGTCGCGGTCCACGGTCTCGGCACGTGCCGGGACGGCCAGGAAATCGACGGCGAAGCGGGCGACCGCGTCGCGGGGCACGGCAGCCAAGAAGGCGACCGGCACGCGGCGCGCGTCCGCCACCAAACGGACGACGGCGAAGCGGACGACCGCGGCTAAGCGGACGACCACGGCGCGGAAGACCGCGGCCCGGAAGACGACGGCGAAACGCGCGTCGACCGCGGCGAAGCGGGCGACCACGGCGCGTCGCACCGTCGCCGCGGCGTCGTCCCGTGGCTCGGCGGCCGCCGCCAAGAAGGCGACGACCGCGGCGACACAGGCCAAGTCCGCCGCCACCAAGATGAAGTCGGTGGCGACCAAGGCGAACGCCTCGGTACGGGCCATGACGGCGATGACCAAGGCGATGACCACGGCGACCAAGGCGATGGCGGACGCCGCCAAGGCGATGAACGCCGCCGCCAAGGCCGTGAGCAGCGCTCGCGCCACCGCCGGGACCACCGCCCGCAAGGCGGCGGCCACCCGGAAGAAGGCCACCGCCCGCAAGACGACGGCCAAGAAGGCCGCCACGCGCAAGACGGCGGCCAGGAAGACGACCGCCAGGAAGGCCACGGCCAAGAAGGCCACGGCCCGCAAGACCACCGCCAAGAAGGCGACCGCGCGCAAGACCACCGCCAAGAAGGCGACGGCGAAGCGGGCGAGCGCCACGAAGACGGCGGCCAAGCGGACCACGGCCAAGCGGGCGACGGCCAAACGGGCGACGGCGAAGCGGGCGACCACCGCCAAACGGGCGCCGGCCAAGCGGACGGCGGCGAAACGCGCCCCGGCCAAACGCGCCACGGCGAAGAAGACCGCCACGCGCAAGACGGCGGCCAGGAAGACGACCGCGTCGACGCGTCCACGCACGACCCGCACGACCACCCGGCGGACCGCCGCGCGCCGTACGGCCACACCGGCCAGGGCCGCGTCGAACGGCGCGGTGTCCGCCGCCTCGTCCTCTGCCCTGGTCGACCCGAAGACCCACGCGATGGCCTCGGGTGCCTCGTCGCCGAACGGCGGCGTCCTGTCCGGGATGACCCGGACGTCCCACGGCGGTTGACGGAGGTGGGATCCTCGACGGTGCAGAGCCCTGCCCCGCGTCCGAAACGCGGGTCGGGGCTCGGCCGGTGAGTGGACGAGCCAACGGAGGACGCATGAACGACAAGCAGATCCTGTCGCGCATCGACGAGTACGTGGCCGAAGAGGCCGAACTGCGCGCCAAGCTCCAGAAGGGCGAGCTCTCGCAGGCGCAGGAGCAGCAGCGCCTGCGCGCCGTCGAGGTCATCCTCGACCAGTGCTGGGACCTGCTCCGCCAGCGCCGCGCCCGCCGCGACGCCGGCGACAACCCGGACGAGGCCGCCGCCCGCCCCGCCAGCGAGGTCGAGGGCTACCTCCAGTAACCCCGCCTCCACCACACCCACCCAGGCGCACCCGCGGCCTCTGAGCCCGCAGCGGTGACGCCCCCCACGGGCTCCGCCCCGGCAGGGCCATGCCACTCCCAAGAGGCCACAAGCCCCGCCGGAGGCGCCCCACCCCTCCCTCACCCACCCAACAGCCCCCCACAAACCCACGCCCCAAGTTCCCCACAAACCCGCGTCCCACGCCCGGCGCACCCGCGCCCGGCGTACCCGCGTCCCGCGCCCCGCGTACCCGCGTCCCGCGCCCGGCGCACCCGCGCCCGGCGCACCCGCGCCCGGCGTACCCGCGTCCCGCGCCCGGTGCACCCGCGTCCCGCGCCCGGTGCACCCGCGCCCCGCGCACCCGCGCCCCGCGTACCCGCGCCCCGCGTACCCGCGCCCCGCGTACCCGCGTCCCGCGTCCCGCGCCCAGCGCACCCGCGCCCAGCGCACCCGCGCCCCGCGTACCCGCGTCCCGCGCCCGGCGTACCCGCGCCCCGCGTACCCGCACCCGCACCCGCGCCCGGCGTACCCGCGCCCGGCGTACCCGCGCCCCGCGTGCCCGCGCCTTCTGCCCTGCGCCTTCTGCCCTGCGCCCCGTTGGGCGGCAGGGGCGGGCTGGCTGCGTGCCTGCTCTGACGGGCCTCACGTCCTCGCTGGGGCCTCCTCGCTGTCCGCGGGATCCCCCTGGAGTCCGATGAACGGGAGAGCGGCTCTGTGAGAGGCACAGCGCTTCAGAGAGGCATGCGATGACCAGGGGGAGTGCGAGGCGCGACGCGTCCTGAGGTGTGTGAGGGTGGCGCTGACCAGAGTGTGTGCCCTGTGGTGGGTTTTCGTCGGGGCCGTGGCTCGTCGTTGGTTCCGGTTCTGGCGGGGTGGCCGGATTCGGACGGGGGAACATCGGCGGACTGCAACCCGCGCCCGCCGTGGTGGCGTCTCATGAGGCATGAGAGCGGGTCCGGACGGGGGCGCCGCCGCCAGGGGAAGGGGGCTTCGCCGTGAAGGGCCTGCTGCAAGCCGCGACAGTCGGGACCGCCTTGGTCGCGGCCGTTCCCCTCGCAACCCTGACGGAGTCCACGGCGTCCGCACAGGCCGTCCCGAGCTCCGCACCGGGCCAGGTCACTGCGCAGGGACGCGTCCACGCGCCGATCCCCCTGCGCGTGCGCGACAAGGCGAACCGCTTCGGCCAGACCTATCGGCGGTTGCCGAACGGCACGTCCGTCCCGCTCCGCTGCTCCGTCACGGGCCAGCGCATCTACGGCGACCGCACCTGGTACCGCCTCGCGACCTCCCAACGCGAATACGTCGCCGCCCACTACGTCACCGTCACCTCCGGCCACGTCCCCCACTGCTGAGCCGGAGCCGCGGGCCGCGGACGAGGCAGGTGCCAGGCGCCAAAGCAACGGCGCCCTCAATGCGGAGCCAAATCGTGGAGAGTGCCCAGGCGGCCTGAAGGTGGGAAACGGAAAAGAGCCGTCCACTTGGGGTGGACGGCTCTTCTCGTGGGCTCGTTACATGCGTTCGGGCGTCGGGACGCCGAGCAGGTCGAGGCCGGTGACCAGGGTGCGCAGGGTGAGGGCGCACAGGGCCAGGCGGGACTGCTTGGTCGGCTCGTCCGCGGCCTTGAGAACGGGGCAGTTCTCGTAGAAGGCCGTGTAGGACGAGGCGAGCTCGAACAGGTAGGTCGCCAGGCGGTGCGGCTCGGCGGCCTCGTAGGCGGACTTGACCGCGGCGCCGAAGCCCAGCAGGTGCAGGGCCAGGTCGCGCTCGGCGGGCTCCTCGAACTTGATGGGCCCGTGGGCGTCCTCCGGGGACGTCCCGGCCTTGCGGAAGATCGACCGGATCCGGGTGGCGGCGTACTGGAGGTACGGGCCGGTGTTGCCCTTGAACGAGATCATCCGGTCGAAGTCGAAGATGTACTCGCTGTCGCGGGCGACGGAGAGGTCGGCGTACTTGACCGCGCCGATGCCGACGGCCTCGACGATGGCGTCGCGGGTGGCGGCGTCGAAGGAGTCGTCGTGGTTGAGCTTGTCGAACTCGGCGCCGGCCCGCTCGACGGCCTCGTCGAGGAGCTCGGAGAGCTTGATGGTGCCGCCGGCCCGGGTCCGCAGGATCTTGCCGTCGGTGCCGAGGACGTTGCCGATCTCGGCGTGCTCCAGCCGCATGCCGCCCCGGACCCAGCCCGCCATCCGGGCGACCTCGAAAGCCATCTGGAAGTGCAGGGACTGCGGGGCGCCGACGACGTAGATCACCCGGTCGGCGTGCTCGGTGTCGGACCGGTACCGGATGGTCGCCAGGTCGGTGGTGGAGTAGTTGTAGCCGCCGTCGCTCTTGCGGACGATCACCGGCAGCGGGTCGCCCTCCCGGCCCTTGAACCCGGGCGGGAACACCACGAGCGCGCCGTCGCTGATCTCGGCGATGCCGTCGTCGATGAGCTCCTGCGCGGTCGGGTTGAGCAGGTCGTTGTAGAACGACTCGCCCTTGATGTCGTCGTCGGTGAGCGTGACGCCGAGCCGCGTGTAGGTGCTGTTGAAGTACCGCTTGGACACGTTCACCAGGACCTGCCACAGGCGCATGGTGTCGGCGTCGCCCGCCTGGAGCTTGACGACCCGGTTCCGGGCCCGCTCGGCGAAGTCCGGGTCGGAGTCGAACTTCTGCCGGGCCGCCTGGTAGAAGGCGGTGAGGTCGCTCACGGACGAGTCGTCGCGCTCGGCCGCGGCCACGCCGATGTCGAGCAGGTGCTCGATCAGCATGCCGAACGGGGTGCCCCAGTCGCCGACGTGGTTGTCCCGGACGACGGTCTCGCCGAGGAACCCGGCGATCCGGGCGATGGCGTCGCCGACGATCGTGGTCCGCAGGTGCCCGACGTGCATCTCCTTCGCCACGTTCGGCGAGGAGTACTCGACGATCACCTTCTCCGGGTGCTCGGCCTTGGCGATGCCCAGCCGGTCGTCCTCGAGGGCGGACTGGGCCTGGCCGGCGATCCAGCCGTCGGCGAGGGTGAGGTTGATGAAGCCCGGCCCGCTGATCTCGACCTTGGAGACCAGCCCGTCCACGTCGAGCCTCGCCACGATCTCCTCGGCGATGCCGCGCGGGTTCTGCTTCTCGCCTCGCTCCTGGGTGAGCGGCTTGACCAGCGACATGGCGACGTTGGCCTGCAGGTCGGCGAACTGCGACGGTCGGATGACCGGGTCGGTGTCCGCGAACGACGGTCCGAAGGCGGCGGCGAGCGCGGCCCGGACCCTGTCAGCGAGTACGAGTTGCGGGTCGGACATGTCTCAAGGTTATCGGCGCGAGGGTGTGGATCCGGTAATGGTTTGCTGTTTGAGGGCCTTGAGCACGAACGTGAGGACGACGCCGGCGAGCGCGGCGATCCCCAGGCCGTAGGCGTCGTTGGCGAGATTGTCGGGCCACAGGGCGAAGAAATGCCGCAGCCAGGGGACCGCGAGCACGATCAGGAAGGCCGTGCCCATGGCCGCCACGAGCCCGAGCCGCCACCAGTTCCAGGGCCGGGCGATCAGCACCAGGACCCACAGGGCCAGCAGGAACAGCGAGATCGTGGCGGAGGACGAGTCCTCCTCGAAGGAGCTGGCGAGGTTGCGGGTGGCGATCCAGTAGCCCGCGAACGTGGCGACGCCGCAGGCCACCCCGGCCGGGATCGCGAACCGCAGGACGCGCGGCACGAAACCGGGCCGGGCGCGCTCGCTGTTGGGCGCGAGGGCCAGGAAGAACGCCGGGACGCCGATGGTCAGCGTGCTGATCAGCGTGAGGTGCCGGGGCAGGAACGGGAACCGGACGTGCATGAGCCCGACCAGCACCGACAGGATGATCGAGTAGACCGTCTTGGTGAGGAACAGGTTGGCGACCCGCTCGATGTTGCCGAGCACCCGCCGCCCCTCGCCGACCACGTGCGGCAGGGTCGAGAACCGGTTGTCGAGCAGGACGATCTGGGCGACGGCGCGGGTGGCGTCGCTGCCGGACCCCATGGCGATGCCGAGGTCGGCGTCCTTCAGGGCGAGGACGTCGTTGACGCCGTCGCCGGTCATCGCGACCGTGTGGCCCTTGGCCTGCAGGGCCGCGACCATGTCGCGCTTCTGCTGCGGGGTGACGCGGCCGAACACCGAGTTGGCCTCCAGCACCTCGGCCATCTCGTCGACGCCGGACGGCAGGGACCGGGCGTCCACGGGGTGCTCGGCGGACGCCAGGCCCAGCGTGGACGCGATCGCGCCGACGGAGGCGGGGTTGTCGCCGGAGATGACCTTGACCTTGACGCCCTGCTCGTCGAAGTAGGCGAGGGTCTCCTTGGCGTCCGGGCGGATGCGCTGCCGCAGCACGACCAGCAGCGCGGGCCGGGCGGTCGCGGCGACGTCGAGCCGGTCGGGCTCGGCGAACGCGCCGTCCGGGACCTTGGCGAGGGCGAGCACGCGCAGCCCGGTGGAGCCGAGGTCCTCGGCTTTCGTGCGCGCGGGGTCGTCGAGGGAGAGCAGCACGTCGGCCGCGCCCATCACCCAGCAGCCACGCCCCTCGAAGGACGCGCCGCTCCACTTGCGCGCGGACGAGAACGGGACGGCGGTCTCCCGCGTCCAGCCGGGATCGGGGGTCTCGAGGCCGTCGCGGACGGCCCGCATGGTGGAGTTCGGGTCCGGGTCGGTGTGCGCGAGCGCGGCGAGCGCCCGGTCGCCGGGGAGCGCGTCGTCGAGCGGGACGATCTGGTCGAGGTCCATGCCCGGCTCGGTGAGCGTGCCGGTCTTGTCGACGCAGAGCACGTCGACCCGGGCGAGGCCCTCGATCGCGGGCAGCTCCTGCACCAGGGTCTGCCGCCGCCCCAGCCGGACGACGCCGACCGCGAACGCGATGCTGGTCATCAGCACCAGGCCCTCGGGGATCATGGTCACCACGCCCGCGACCGCGCCGGTCACGGCGTTCGACACCCCGCCCGCCGACCGGAACTGGCTGACGAACAGCAGGATCGCGGTCGGGATGATCAGCCAGGTGACGTACTTGAGGAACCGGTTGATGCCGTCCATCAACTCCGAGCGGGTGAGGGTGAACCGGCTGGCCTCCTCGGTGAGCCGCGCGGCGTAGGCGTCCCCGCCGACGTGCGCGGCGGTGAACGAGCCGCTGCCCGCGACCACGAAGCTGCCCGACTTCAGCTCGTCGCCGGGCCGCTTGCGGACGGGGTCGGCCTCGCCGGTGAGCAGGGACTCGTCCACCTCCAGGCCGCTGGAGGCGACCACCGGGCCGTCCACGACGATCTTGTCGCCGGTGCCGAGCGTGATCAGGTCGTCCTGGACGACCTCCTGCTGGTGGAGTTCGCGGGGCTCCCCGTCGCGGACGACCCGCACCGTCGCCTCGCCGACCACGGCGAGCCGGTCGAGGGTGCGTTTGGCGCGCAGCTCCTGGATGACGCCGATCGCCGAGTTGGCGACGATGATCCCGCCGAACAGCCCGTCCTGCCAGGCGCCGAAGACCATCACCAGCGTGAACAGGCTGCCGATCAGGGCGTTGAAGCGGGTGAACACATTGGCCCGGACGATCTCGCCCACCGACCGGCTGGTCTGCTGCGGCACGTCGTTGACCCGCCCCGCCGCCACCCGCTCCCGGACCTGCGCCTCGCTCAGCCCACGCCCGGCCACCTCACCCGGACCCGACCCGCCGTGCGCCGACCCGCCCTGCGCCGACCCGTCCGGAGCCGGTGCGCCCGGAGTCGGGCCGTCCGGCGCGGCCTGCTGCGGTTCCGTCATCGTCCCCCCGTCGGAAGCCCCATCCCCCATGATCGCCTGGGACGGCCCCGGGTGGCTCAGCGGCCCCCGGCGCCCCGCTCCGGCCGGTCGGCCGGGCGCCCCGTGGCCGGTCGCGCCGCCGTGTCGGCGTCGCTGCCCGGCCTCCGTTCGTCCTCACCCTGTTCAACGTGTGACGAAGGGGAAACGTTGGGGTCGTTCGTGTCGGGAAATTCACGTGCCTCGGGTGCGTCCGGTTGGCCGGTTTTGCCGACGTCCCCACCCTCCCGAGCACCTTCCCCACCCTCCCGGACACCGTCCTTGGACGCGTCGTGGTTGCCGTGCGGCCAGCGCGGGAACCGGGACGTCCTGGTCGCCGCGACCTGGTCGCGGATGCGCTCCACGATGCGTCCCGCGGCCAGCTCGTGCGCGAGCAGGCAGGCCGAGGTGATCGCACGGGCCCTCGACGCCCCGTGCGCGATGATCACCGTGCCGTTCAGGCCGAGCAGGACGCCGCCGCCGTAGGTGTCGGAGTCGAACCGGTCCTTCAGCTCGGTGAGCTTGCGCCGCTGGAGCAGCGCGCCCATGCGGGCCGTCCGGGACGAGGTGACCGCCTCCCGGAGCTCGCCGAACGCCGTCCGGACCGTGCCCTCCAGGGTCTTGAGCGCGACGTTCCCGGTGAAGCCGTCGGTGACGATCACGTCCACCTTGCCCGCGAGCAGGTCGTGGCCCTCGACGTTCCCCGCGAACTCCACGCCGTGGTGCCCGGACGCCAGCAGCTCGTGCGCGCGCTTGGCGAGCTTGTTGCCCTTGCCCGCCTCGGAGCCGATGTTGAGCAGCGCCACGCGCGGGCGCGCGAGGCCCAGCCGGATCTGCGCGTACGCGGTGCCGAGCGCGGCGAACTGCACCAGGGTCTCCGGCTTCACGTCCGCGGTCGCGCCCGCGTCCAGCAGGACGGTCGGGCGCGGACGGGTCGGCAGGGTCACCGCGATCGCGGGCTTCATCACGCCCTGCTGGCCCTTCAGGCGCAGCCGGGACGTCGCGACCACCCCGGCCGTAGACCCCGCCGAGACCAGCGCGGACGCCCGCCCCTGCTTCACCAGGTGGCAGGCGATCGCGACGGACGAACGGGGTTTGCGCCAGCTCGCGAGCGCGCCCTCGCCCATGTCGAGCGCCTCGTCCGCGTGCACGATCGGGATCTCACCGGCGATGCCGAGCCGGTCGAGGCGGGCCCGGATCCGCGGGGCCTGTCCCACCAGGACGACCCGGACGCCGTGTTCGCGGAACGCCGCCACCGCGCCGTCGATGACCTCGTCGGGCGCGTGGTCGCCGCCCATCGTGTCCACAGCGATCGGCGCGGGACGGAGACGGGGATCGGCCGCCACCGCCCGCGCCCGCGCGTCGGCGGCACCTCGTGTGCGCGCGTCCGGCGCCGGTTGGGTGCCGCCGTCCGGCGAGGGCCGTGCCTGCTCGCCTTTGCCGGTCATCAGCACTCCAGAAGGGACGGGGAGAAACGCGCCGCGCCGCGACGGGGCAGCTCATCGCATGCTATCCAGCGATCGCCGAGCCCCCGCCGCCCCGCCCCGCCCGTCCCGTCCGCGCCCCGCCCGGGCCGGCGGGGCCGTGGTCCTGGGTGGGTCAGCTCTTCTTGCGGCAGTCGGCGCCCAGGCAGGTGGCGTTCTGCACCACCGGACGGCCGTCCACCAGGATCGTGTAGTACTGCGCCTGCGTGGCGTCCTCGCCCGCGCCGATGATCTGCACCCGCTTGTGGTCGGACGTGCTGGAGGTGCAGTTGACCCGCATTTTCCTCTTCGTCCACCCTGGGGAATCGGCGCAGGACAGGCCCGAGGAGAGGGAGACCCCGCGGTGCGTGAGCTCCTCTCCGCCCGCGCGCGCCATTCCGGTGCGCAACGCGTACTGGGTCCTGTAGCGCAGCTCCTTGGCGTCGTGGAACGACAGATAGGCGATGCCCACGGCGCCGACGACGACCACGACGCCCATCGTTCCGAGGACCAGGGCCAGCCCCCGCCCCTTGAACAGGGCTTTGACCGGGCCTGGGATCAAGGCTTTCATCCGGCCCACGACCAGGGCCCTCATCCGCGAGATCTTCACGGCTGTAGCGTCACCACTCGGCCGCCGGGGCACGCCTGCGCCGCCCCGGATTTTTGTCGATCATGCGCTCTCGTTGCGAGCCCTTCACACGCGGCCGCACGCGGCCCGCACGCCGCCCGAGGACGCCGAAGGTCACGGATGGCCGGCGGGTGGTCGGACGCCGGCTTCGCGTGGGCCGGGCGACGCGCTCGCGTAGGGCGAGGGGGCGTGGTCGGGGCGGCGGCAGCCGGTGCCGAGGCAGTCGCGGTCGATCATCAGGCGTCCGCCGACGGTCACCTGGTAGCGCTCGACCGGCGCGGCCGTGTCGGCGGAACCGACGGTCCCGCTGATCTCGACGGGCTCCCCGCCGGTGGTGCGCGCCTTGCAGGCGATCCGCACCTCCTTGAGCGCGCCGGTGGGAGGGGTGTTGCACACGGGACGTTTCTGCAGGTGGACGCCCTTCTCGCGCAGATCGGCGATCGCGCCGTCGGCCACCGCGTTGCGGTACGCGCCCTCGGAGATCCGCTGCATCGCGCCGCACCCGCTCAGCGCCGCCACGGCGAGCGCCGCGGCGGCCATCACGCCCACCCGCCGCACCCGGGCTCCGGTGCGCGCCCGGGGTCCTGTACGCGCGTTCGGGGTCATGGCGCGATCCCGTGGGCGCGGTCGACGGCGTCCGCGACCGCGTCGGGACGGTCGAACTGGATCATGTGCGGACAATCGGGAAGGTCCACCTGATTTCCGAAAGGGGACATCTCGGCGAGGCGGCGGTGGCAGCCCGCCCATTCGAGGGCGTCGACGGCGTCGGCGAGCGCGGTCAGCACCTCCAGCGGGACGTCCGGGAGGGGACGGCGGGCGCGCAGGTCCAGCAGGTCGGCGGCGGCCTCGCGGTAGGCCACGTCCTCCGCGATCACGGTGCCGAGCACCGCGCCGCGCCCGTAGACCGACCTGACGACCTCGGGCGGCACCGGCTCACCCCGCTCGGTCACCTGCTTCAGCGTGATGCGCCGTCCGAACGGGCCGATCACGCGGGAGAGCCGGGTCGCCTCCAGGCCCGCGCCCGTTGCACGCAGCACAGGGTGGACGGCCGCGCTGATGCGCAGCCCGGCGCAGGCGACGCGTTCCTCGCAGGACGGGTCGACCAGCACGAGCGCGCGCACGAGGTCCGGATAGAGCCGGGCCAGGCCCTCGGCGTGGAACCCGGCCATCGAGTGCGCGACGACCGTCACCGGTGCCCCGCTCGTGCGCGCGAGGTCGGCGAGGACGGCCACGTCCCGGCGCAGGCTCGCGGGACGGCGCGCCGCGGGGCTCAGCCCGAGCCCCGGACGGTCGAACGCGAGGATCCGGTACCGGTCGCCGATCAGGGCGATGACCGGCTCCCAGTCGAACCAGGCCCCGCCGAGGCCCGTGCTGAGCAGCAGCGTCGGCGCGTCCGGCGGACCGGACTCGACGACGTGCACTCGTTCGCCTCCGGCCTCGGCGATGCGCCCGCCCTCGGCGACCGGCCCGTCCGCCGGGCCGGCCCACTCCACCGGTGCCCGCTCGCTCGCCTGTTCGCTGCTCGTCACGGGGACGTCGTCTCCCTCGCCTGGACGGGACGGCCGTGCGGTGCGCGCCGCGCGGCCCGCCAGTCGGCCCAGAGCGCCCACGCGATGGTGAGCAGGCCGAGGCACAGGATGCTGATCTGGATCCGCTGCAGGATGCCGAGCCACTCGCCGACCAGCATCGCCACCACCGTGCCGAGCGCGAACACCGTCTCGACGACCGCGAGCAGCCAGCCGAACCGGGCCAGCGCGGGCCACCAGCCGTACCGGCGGGCCGCGATCGACAGCGTGAGCAGGGCCGCGACCCCGCAGGCGATCACCGCGGTGCTGGTCACCGAGTGGAACGAGTGCGAGAACGACACCTGGTCGGCGCGCTCGCGCAGCGCGCACCAGGTCTCGAGGCTGGGCGCGCAGTCGAGCGGGAACAGGGCGTCCCCGATCGCGCAGAGCCCGAACAGGCCGAGGAAGCCCCAGCCGACCGTGCTCCAGAACCGGCGGCGCATCGTGGTGAGCGCCGTGCCCGCGACGATGATCGACAGCAGCCCGGTGACCAGGTCG
This sequence comes from Spirillospora sp. NPDC052269, assembly GCF_040679435.1. NCBI lineage: Bacteria > Bacillati > Actinomycetota > Actinomycetes > Streptosporangiales > Thermomonosporaceae > Spirillospora > Spirillospora sp. NPDC052269. The sequence goes on along the minus strand of NZ_JBFAUU010000022.1, from coordinate 99,132 downwards.
CCGCCGCTGTAGACCATGTGGAACGGCTGGTCTCGCGCGGACAGCTCGCTGACGTAGCCGTTCACGACGTCCAGCGAGGGGCTCAGCAGGTGCTCGAGCATGAACGTCGCGTAGCTCACCCCCGCCACGGCCGCGAGCAGGGCCGCGAACAGCGGCGCCACCCCGGGCCGCACCGCCGCCGTCCCCGCGTGCGGCGCCCGCACCCCCACCCGCGCGTCGCCGGTGAGCCGCGCGTTCCCCGGTTCCCGCGCGTTCCCCGGTTCCCGCGCGTTCCCCGGTTCCCGGGCGTTCCCCGGTTCCCGGGCGTTCTCCAGTTCTCGGGCGTTCTCCAGTTCCCCGGGGTTCTCCAGTTCCCCGGGGTTCTCCGGTTCCCGGGCGTTCTCGGACTCCTGGGCGTCCTCAGGCTTCTGGGGGTTCTCGGGTTTCTGGGCGTTCGCGTCCAACCGCGCCCCCTCGGTTCGCGACGCCGCGCCGTCTCCCGCGCCCGCGTCCGGGCGTGTCGTGCCCGTGTCCGGGCGTGCGGGGGCGGGGCCGGAGCGGCTCGTGGCCGACGCCTCCGGCCGTGCGTCGTGCCCGGTCGCCTTCACCGGTCCCCCTCAGCGTCGGTCGCTGCCTACAGCACCGGGGCGCCCGCACGATCCCTCGCGGATTCGCCCGCACTGCGTCGAACGCCCCGCACGCACCGAGCGTTCCCTTCGCAAGTATCTCCCCACCAGCATAGGCAGGCGGCCCGACTCGCCACTTTTACGCGCCGTAGTCGTTGTACCTGGTGCGAGCGGGGCCGCCGTTCCGGACCGTCCTCGGGGAACTCGCGCTGACCTGCATCTTTGTACCGATTAAGGGGTATCTATTCGGCATGTACGCATTTGCACCGCTTCAATGGAGGTGGCCCGGACCCGACCGATGACTGTGCGTGACGAAGCGAAACCCCCCTGCGGGTGAGGCTTCCCGGACGGTCCCCGTTCGGGCGCGGCGCCCGCATCCCCGCTGAACTCAAGGAGTACCCACACGTGACGATGGTGAACGACGCGGCTCCCGAAACGCGATCCTCGGGTCGCAAGTTCCGCGCCTTCACGGCGAAGCACCTGGACGAGCTGACCGCCCGTGCCGGACTCTCGCCGGACCAGCAGCTCGCGGTACGGGCGGTGGCGACCGTCCTGCCGTTCCGTACGAACGCCTACGTCATCGAGGAGCTCATCGACTGGTCCGCCGCGCCGGACGATCCGATCTACCGGCTGGTCTTCCCGCAGGAGGACATGCTGCCGGAGGAGGACGTCGCGCACCTGGCGGGCCTGCTGCGCCGCGATGCGCCCAAGGCCGAGGTCGAGGCCGCCGCGCACGCCGTCCGGATGAAGCTCAACCCGCATCCCGCGGGGCAGATGGAGCTGAACATCCCGACGTTCGGCGACGGCAAGATCCCCGGTCTCCAGCACAAGTACGACGAGACCGTCCTGTACTTCCCCAAACAGGGGCAGACCTGCCACGCGTACTGCACCTACTGCTTCCGCTGGGCGCAGTTCGTCGGCGAACCGGACCTCAAGATGGCCGGGGACGAGCCCGCCCAGCTGCGCCGGTACCTGCTCGCGCACCCCGAGGTGACCAGCGTCCTGTTCACCGGCGGCGACGCCATGATCATGGGCGAGCCGGTGCTGCGCCGCTACCTCGAGCCGCTGCTCGACCTGGAGCAGCTGGAGTCGATCCGGATCGGGACCAAGTCGCTGGCCTACTGGCCGCAGAAGTTCGTCACCGACCCGGACGCCGACGAGATGCTGCGGCTGTTCGAGCAGGTCGTCCAGTCGGGCAAGAACCTGGCGTTCATGGCCCACTTCACGCACCCGCGGGAGCTGGAGCCGCTGATGGTCGCCGAGGCGTGCCGCCGGATCCGCGACACCGGCGCGGTCATCCGTACGCAGGCCCCGCTGATCCGCACGATCAACGACGATCCGAGGGTCTGGGAGGACATGTGGCGCACCCAGACCCGCATGGGCCTGGTGCCCTACTACATGTTCGTGGAGCGTGACACCGGCCCGCAGGACTACTTCGCCGTGCCGCTGGCCGACGCCTACGAGATCTTCCGGGACGCCTACTCGCACGTCTCCGGCCTGGCCCGGACCGTGCGCGGCCCGTCCATGTCCGCGACGCCCGGCAAGGTCTGCGTGGACGGCGTGCTGGACCTGTTCGGCGAGAAGGTGTTCGCGCTGCACTTCATCCAGGCGCGCGACGCGTCCCTGGTGAACCGGCCCTTCTACGCCAAGTTCGACCCGAACGCGGTCTGGCTGGACGACCTCAAGCCCGCCTTCGCCGACAAGTTCCCCTTCCAGGCGTAAGGCACGGGCATGACCGGGGAGTCATCCATGGGCGGAACTCCCCGGTCCCTAGCACCGGGCCCCGGTCGTGACCAGTCGGGGCCCGGTCCCACAAGACACACGTCCCGCCGCAACGCGCGCGCGGGACGGCCGAGGTGGCGGGTCGGCTCTGCGGGCCACGGCAGCCTGCTGCAACGCCCGAGGGAACGGCCCGCACGCGCGCGGGGGTCAGCGTAGGTGGCGGATGAGCGCGAGTGACGCGCATACCGACGCGAGGCCGAACAGCGACATCGTGACGCCGGGGGACAGGCCCTCGGCGAGCGCGCCCGCCCCGGCCATCGCGCCTGACTGGAGCGTCATGGTGCCCGTGGTGAGCAGGCCGAACGCCTGCCCGCGCCGGTCCTCCGGGACGGCGTCCACGAACCGCTGCTGGATGCTGAGCTCGTAGCTGAGCCCGGCCGCCCCGGCGAGGCCGAGGACGCAGGCCAGCGCGATGCCCGGTCTCAGGACGAACAGCACCAGCGGCAGCCCGTTCAGCAGCGCCAGCAGCAGCCCGATGCGCTCGCGCGGGCCCGTCGGGACGAACCGTCCGACGACGAGGCTGCCCAGCAGCATCCCGGCGGCGATCGCGGCGAGCACGAAGCCCGCCTGCTCCGGCTTCCCGATGGACGCGGCGTAGGGGATCACCACGCCCTCCGCGCCGGTCGCGAGCGCCGCGGGCAGCCACATCGCGATGAGGCCGCCGCGCACCACGGGGTCGCGGAAGAGCGCCTTGTTGACCCGCCAGGTCTCGCGCGCGGCCCCGCCCTCCCGCTCGCCCTGGACGCGTGGCGGACGGGCCACCAGCCCCAGTCGGGCGAACAAGGCCGCGCATCCGGCCGTCCCGCAGGACAGCCAGAGCGTGTTGGACGGTCCCACGGCGGCGATCAGCAGCCCGCCGCACGCCTGCCCGGCGATCTGCGCGCCTCCCGCCGTCATCGTGAAGACGGACCGGCCCAGGACGTAGCCGCCGTCCCCGGGCAGGATCTCGCTGAGCAGCGCCCAGGTGGACGCGGACGCGAGCGGCATCAGCAGGCCGAGCGCGAACATCACGCCCAGCGTGCCGCCGACGGGCAGGACGTCGAGGGCGAGCACGGCGGTCGTCGCGGACTGGACGAGGTAGACGCCCACGAGCAGGCGTCGCGGCGGGAGCCGGTCGGTGTGGGAGAGCAGCAGTGCGCCGCCGATGACGTAGGGGAACATCTCGGCGGTGTAGGCGAGGGCGGCGAGCAGGGACGATCCGGTTCGCTGGTACACCAGGACGGAGAGCGCGAGCATCCGCACCATGTCGCCGCCCACGAGGATCACCCGGAGCGCGAACAGGACCCGGAACTCGCGGACGGCGAAGATGTCGCGATAGGCGACGGTGGCGGGGGACGTGGTCGAAGTCGTCGTCACGAAACGCACCATCGCGGCATATCGCCGCCGACGCTAAGGTTTCGGGCAGGAGCGAAACATGGCGTGGATCGAGGTCGGTCCAGGGGACGTCACCGCCTCGAGGTTCGCGGTGTCGCCCCTGATAGAGGTCACCCACGCGCTCGGCGTCCTGGCCGGACGGCACGAGATCGGGCCGCTGGAGCCGTGGGCGCGGCGTGCGCGTCCGGCGTTCCGCGCGCTGCTGGACGACCCGTCCGTCCGGGCGCTGGCCTACCTGCGCCGCCGCGGCGGGTACATGGCCGACTTCGTGTCCCCGCCGCCCGAACGCGTCCACGTGCCCCTGGACGAGCAGCTGGCGCAGGTGAGGGCCACGCCGCTGGCGCTCGCGCGGCACGAGCTGGCGCAGAACCGGGCGGGCCTGGCCGAACCGGACCCCGGCGTCCGCGTCGTGCTGGACTCGCCCGACGTGGCGCCGCTGCTCGCGCACGGCCTGGCCCGGGCCTTCGCGGCCCTCATCGCGCCCGACTGGCCCACCATCCGGACGATCTTCGAGCGCGACCTGCTGTACCGGGCCGGGCGCCTGGCCGTCTACGGCTGGGCCGAGGCCCTGGCCGGGCTGTCCCCGCGCGTCCACTGGCACCCGTCCGAGACCGGCGGGATGATCGAACTCACCGGCTTGGAAGGCCCCCGGACGTCCCTCAACGGCTCCGGACTCCTCTTCCAGCCCTCGGTCTTCGCCGGACTCGGCTATTCGACCGAACCGCCCTGGCGGAACACCCTGTCCTATCGCGCGCGCGGCGTCGCCACCCTCTGGTCCCGGCACGCGCCGCCGAACGACGGCCTGCCCAAACTCCTCGGACGCACCCGCGCCGACATCCTCCGCGCCCTAGACGAGCCGACCACCACGACCCGCCTATCCGCCCTGCTCACCATGAGCCTCGGCAATGTTGGCGACCACCTGGCCGTCCTGCGCGACTGCGGCCTTGTCGCCCGCGACCGGTACGGACGTGCCGTCCTGTACCGCCGCACGGAATTGGGCGACGCCTTGCTCAACAGCGAAGTCCCACCATGACCGGGGGAGCAGCGCCTTGTTGTTCTCAATAACGCAAAAGTGCCCTGACCTCGAACCCGCCGTCCGGAGTTGACCCGGCCTTGAACTCGCCCTCGTGCGCGAGCGCGCGTTCTCGCATCCCGATCAGCCCGTATCCGCCACCGGACGTCCCGCCGCGCGCGGGTCCGCTGTCGCGCACCTCGACCTCAAGCCGTCCTGGCCGGTTCCGGACAACCACCTGGCACCGCGCGGACGCCTCGGCATGCCGTCCCACGTTCGTCAGCGCCTCCTGGACGATCCGGAACACCGCCAACTGCACGCCGCCGGGCACCTCGTCCTCATGCATGTCGCCCGTGTGCAGATCGAGCCCCGCACCGGCGGCGACGACCAGGGCGGGCAGTCCGTTCAGGCCGGGCGCGGGTTCGAGGACGGCCTCCTCGGCGTCCCCGCGCAGCACGCCGAGCATCGCCCGCATCTCGCCGAGCGACTTCCGGCTGACCTCCTCGATCACCTCCAGCGCCCGCCGCGCCTCCTCCGGACGCTCGGCCACGACGTGGTTGGCGACCCCGGCCTGGACGGCGATCAGGCCCATCCCGTGCGTCACCACGTCGTGCATCTCGCGCGCGATGCGCAGCCGTTCGTCCGTCCGCGCCCGCTCGATCTCGCGCTCGGCGTTCCGCCGCCGCTCGGCGACGGCCCGTCCGACCGTCCACGCGCCGCCGAGCAGCACCAGGCCCAGCAGGACGCGCGGCACGATGGTCCCGGCCTTGCCCGCCGGTGCGCCCGCCATCGCCATCCCCACCACGCCCGCCGCGGTGAACCCGCCGACGAGCCCGGTCGAGGGCCGGCGCGGCGCGATCCGCCCGGCCGCGACCGTGTACAGGGCGAGCGCCGCCGCGAGGAACGCGCCCGCGCCGACCGCGATCCCGAGGACCGACGCGGCCGCCGACACCGCGAACACCGCGACCGGCCACCGTCGCCGTACGACCAGCGGCAGCGCCGCCGCCACCGACACGCCCCAACCTTCCGCGGTGAACGGCTGAAGCCCCACCAGCGGCGGCAGGACGGCGAGCCCGCAGGCCGCCGCCACGTCCCAGACCACACGCCTCATCCCGCTCGCGGCCGTCAACGTCACCGCCCGGCCAGTCCGGATTCGTAGGCCACGATCACCAGCTGGGCGCGGTCACGCGCGTGGAGCTTGCTCAGCAGCCGTCCGACGTGCGTCTTCACCGTCGGCAGGCTGAGCCGGAGCCGATCGGCGATCTCGGTGTTGCTCAGCCCCTCGGCGATCAGTTTCAGCACGTCCCGCTCCCGGTCGGTGATCCCGTCGATCGCGACCTCCGCGCGCCGCGCGAACGCCTCGACCAGGCGCCGCGCCACCGACGGCGCGAGCATGCTCTCCCCGGACGCCACGACCCGGATCCCCTCCAGCAGGTCGGCCGGGCGCGTGTCCTTCAGCAGGAATCCGCTCGCGCCCGCCCGCAGCGCCGCGAACACGTACGCGTCCAGGTCGAACATGGTCAGCACCAGCACCCGCGCGCCGTCCGTCTCCGGGTCGCCGCAGATCCGCCGGGTGGCCTCCACGCCGTCCAGGACGGGCATCCGGACGTCCATGAGCACCACGTCCGGCCGCAGCCGCCGCGCCAGCTCCACCGCCCGCTCCCCGTCGCCCGCCTCGCCGACGACCGCGAGGTCGGGCGCGGACTCGACGAGCAGCCGGAAACTGCCCCGCAGCAACGCCTGGTCCTCCGCGATCAGGACCCGAACCGCCTCGCTCAGAACGCCTCCCCGCCGTCCGGAATGTCGGAATCGTAACCCTCAGACGTCCCGCCGCCGCAGCACGAGCAGCCCGCCGGCGACCGCCGCGGCCACCCACACCGCCATCACCGCGCCGCCGAGCGCGGGCCCGAGCGCGTCGTGGTCCGGCCGGACGGTCAGGAGCTGCGCCCCCGCCCGGTCCGGCAGGAACCTCGCCACCCGCCGGCTCGCATCGGCGATCGTCAGCAGCTGCGACCCCACGGTGATCAGCGGCAACAGGACGGCCAGCGGCACCAGCGCGGTCCGCGTCATCATCGTGAACCCGGCGGCGAGCACGCACATCGCCGTCAGGAACAGGACGGCCCCGGCCATCGCCCCCGGCACCCCGCTCGTGCCCAGCGACTTCCCATACGGCCCGAGCGCCACCTGCGTGACGGCATCGGACACCACCACCGAGAACGTCACGACCGGCAGCGCCGCCACCACGATCGCGACCATCTTCGCCGCGTGGAACCGCGCCCGTCTCGGCACCGCCAGCAGCGCGGGGCCGAGGGGGTCCCCGGACACCGCCAGCACCCCGAACACGATCAGCGCGAGCATCCCGTACTGGACGCCGTCGAACCCCGACTGCTGCGCGGTGAAATCCGGCCGCAGCATCGGATTGTGCGAGTCGAGCGCCTGCCGTCCGGACAGCCCGTTCACCGCCCCGATGCCGATGCTGACGATCGGCACCAGCGCCAACGCGACGAGCGGCCCGCGGACGCTCCGCAGCTTGATCAGCTCCGCCCGGACGAGATCGATCACCGCACACCACCCGTCAGCCGCAGGAACTCGTCCTCCAGATCACCCGTGAACGTGGACGTCTCGGCGTCGGCGACGAGCCGCCCCTTGGCGACGACCACGAGCCGGTCGGCCGTCCGGGCCACTTCGCCGATGAGGTGACTCGACACCAGGACCGTCCGTCCTTCCTCCGCGAGCCCGCGCAGCAACCCCCGAAGCCATCGGATGCCCTCGGGGTCGAGCCCGTTCGCGGGCTCGTCCAGGATCACGATCCCCGGATCCCCGAGCAGCGCCGCCGCGAGCCCGAGCCGCTGCCGCATCCCCTGCGAGTACCCGCCGACGCGCCGCCGGGCGGCGTCCGCCAGCCCGACCAGCTCCAGCACCTCCCGGACGCGTCCCATCCCGATGCCCTGCGACCGCGCGAGCCAGGCCAGATGCGCGTGCCCACTGCGTCCGCGGTGCGGCGCGGCCGTCTCCAGCAACGCCCCGACCTGGCGCAACGGACGCTCGAGCTCCCAGTACGACCGTCCGCCCACGAGCGCCCGGCCCGCGTCCGGCGAGGCCAGTCCGAGCAGCATCCGCATCGTCGTGGACTTCCCGGCCCCGTTGGGCCCCAGAAACCCGGTCACCATCCCCGGCCGGGCCGCGAACGAAAGATCGTCCACGGCCGCGACCGGCCCATACCGCTTGCAGAGCCCTTCGACTTCGATCACGACCCCACGCTCACAGCCTTCCGCCGCGAGCACATCGACCCACAGTCCCTCAACCCTGAGGACGATGGTCGAAGGTGGCTGATGGAGAGGGGGCTACGGGCCGGTGTTCTGCTCGGAGACGAGGAGCTGGACGGCTCCGGGAGTGTGCCCGCTGAACGCGAAGGACACGTACCAGCTTCCCTTCACCTTGTTCTCCGGAACGACGTGCTCGTCGACGTCGTAGCCGCCGTTCTTCCGGCCGGCGGGCCTGTCCAGGTTGTAGGTCTCGACCTTGCCGTGGCGTTGCCGCAGGGCGGTGACGACCTCCGCGACGGTCCGGCCCCTGAGGGGCACCCCGGCCAGGATCTCGCCGGACGCGGTGGCGCTGCCGGTGAGCTCGATCCGCTCGCCGGGGTTCGGCGCACGCCCGAACAGGACGGTCACCGGCGTCTTGAGACCGACCGGGACCCGCACGCCCGTCCGGCACCAGACCTCGCCGCACTTGGCCTTGGGGATCTCGCCCAGCTCGGCCTGCTCCGCCTTCGAGCCTTCCGACTCCACGTTGACCATGGAGCCGACCAGGCTCGGGGACGCGGGCAGCGCCTTCAGCTTCACCGGCATGTGATGCGCGTCGAGCTCCGCTTGCAGCCGCGCGGTGTCGGCCTTCGGGTCCCGGACGGCGATGTCGATGTACCGGCCGTCGCGGGAGATGCTGAGCGCTTCGGCGGACGGCTGCCCGCCCGGCCAGCCGATCACCACGGCCACGACGGCCGCGCCCGCCGCGACGGCCCCGAAGGCCAGTGCGAACCGGCGCCTGCGCCGGACGGGCGGCTTCCGGAGGACCGGTTCCCGGGTGTCCGGCTCCTGGACGGCCTCGGCGGCGCGGGCGATGTCCGCGGCGAGATCCTCGAACGCGGCGTCCGACACGAGCCCGCCCGCGTCCTCGTCCGAGATCGGCGAGTTCCGTCCGATCAGTGACCGCTCGGTCATGCGAGGTCTCCTTCCAGGGCGCGCAGGGTGGTGGGGATCGGGGCGTCGTGGCGGCGCAGGGCACGGGCGAACCGGCGGCGGGCGCGGTGCAGCCGGACCCGCACGGCGTTCCGGGAGCAGCCGAGCACCGTCGCGAGCTGCGCGTGGTCCAGGCCCTCCCAGCCGACGAGGGTGAGCAGCTCGCGGTCCGGTTCGGGAAGGCTGCGCAGGGCCGCCGCGACGAGTCCGGACTCGTCGTCCTCCGAGGGGGACGGCAGGGCGGCGGCGGCCAGCTCGGACCGCAGCCGTGTCCCGAGGGCGGTCCGGCGGCGCTCGCCCCGGCGCTGGTCGGCCAGCACCCGGCGGGCCACGCCGTACAGCCACAGCCGGGCCTCGTCCCCGGGCGGGACGTCGTCCATCCGCCGCCACGCGACGAGGAAGGTCTCGGCGACCACGTCCGCCGCGTCCTGGGGGTCCTCGGTCCTCCGCAGCGCGTAGCCGAGCACCCGGGCCCGGTTCGCCGCGTACAGCTCCTCGAACCTGCTCGATGAGGGATGTCGCAACACCAGCTCCTTTCTGACATCCCACCTCATGGCCGGATGAGGCGATGCATTACCGAGGTTCCGCCGGAAAATCGCGGACGGCCCTGGACATCGGCCCCCTCGGGGCCGACATTCAGGACCGTCCGTGAAGCCGGTCTCCGCACCCCTCAGAGGCCGGAGGCGAGCTTCAGGGTGAGGGCGCCGGCGATGATGGCGGCGAAGGAGATGAGCTTGGGGAGGGTGATCTTCTCCTTGTAGATCAGGGCGCCGAACAGGACGGTTCCGACGGAGCCGATGCCGGTCCAGATCGTGTAGCCGACGCTCACGTCCAGGGTGCGGAGCGCGAGGCTGAGGGTGAAGATGCCGCCGCTGGCGGCCAGCAGGGTCAGGACCGAGGGCCACAGGCGGGTGAAGCCGCGGGTGGCGTTGGTGCCGAGGGCGAAGGCGATCTCGAAGACGATGGCGAGCGCCAGGAAGAACCAGGCCATGGGGGGACTCCGTTTCAGGATGAGGTGCGAGGGGGTGGGGCGAGGGCTCAGGCGGCGGAGGAGGAGAGCTTGTCGGACAGCTTGAGCCCGAGCACTCCGCCGATGATCAGGACGAACGCGAGGGCCTTCCAGACGGTCATGGACTCGTGGAAGATCGCGGTGCCGAGGGCGACGGTGCCGACCGAGCCGATGCCGGTCCAGACGGTGTAGCCGATCCCGACGTCCAGGGTCTTGAGGGCCAGGCTGAGGAAGTAGATGCCGCCCGCGGCCGCGCCGGCGGTGAGCAGGGACGGCCAGAGTTCGGTGAAGCCGTGGGTGGCGTTGGTGGCGAGCGCGAACACGACCTCGAACACGGACGCGATCAGCAGGTAGATCCAGGCCATCGGGACCCTCTCCAAGTAGTTGTATGTATATGCAAGTTCTTTCCGACGAGCAAGAGTATGTATGTGCAAGTAACCTGGTGTCAACATCGGAGGCTCGGAAAGGACGGCGTGATGGCGACCACGCTTCAGGGGCAGGCGGACGTGCGGCTGTGGAACCGGGTCATCGCGCTGCACGCGCGGGTGGAGCAGCGGCTCGGGACCGTCCTGCAGCGGCAGCACGGCCTCGGGCTGTCGGAGTACCGGGCGCTGGCGCTGCTGGCCGAGGCCCCGGACGGCGAGCTGCGCATGCAGGACCTCGCCACCGGGCTCGGGCTCAACCAGAGTTCGGTCACACGCCTGGTCGGACGGCTCAACGACGCCGGGTTCGGCTACCGCGACCTGTGCCCGGACGACAGGCGCGGCGTCTACACGGTGATCACGGACGCCGGGCGGGAGCGCTACCTGCAGGCCCGTCCCGCCTACGAGGAGGTCCTCACCACGACCCTGGACGAGGCGGAGGAGGCGGCCGAGGTCCTCGCCGGAGCGCGCCAGAGCGCGTAGGAGGCCCCCACGGCCGCGGCGGCCGGTGGGGCGCCGCGTAGGCGCCCTCACCGGACGGCGGTCACTTGGAGGCGTAGACCGGGACCAGGCTGGCGCGGGCCAGCGTGTGGGCGGTGATGTTGAAGCCGACCACGGCGGGCATCGCGTCGGCCGGGACGCCCAGCGAGTCCACGTCCAGCGCGTGGACGGTGAAGACGTACCGGTGCGGGTCGCCGGGCGGCGGGGCCGCGCCGCCGAATTCCTTGTTTCCGTAGTCGTTGCGGGCCTGGACACCGATCTTGGAGCCCGCGGCGCCAGCCCCGGTCGGCAGCTCGGTCACGTCGGCCGGGACGTCGAACAGCAGCCAGTGCCAGAAGCCGGAGCCGGTCGGGGCGTCCGGGTCGTAGCAGGTCACGGCGAAGCTCTTGGTCTCGGCGGGGAAGCCCGACCAGCGCAGCTGCGGCGAGAGGTTCTCGCCGGTGAAGCCCCAGTCGTTGAACACGTGCGCGTTCGCCAGGTGCGCGCCGTCGGCGATGTCGTCGCTCTCCAGCGTGAACGACGGGACCCGCGGCAGATGCTCGTGCGGGAGCGGCGGCTTACCGGCCATGGTCAGTCCTCCTCCTGATAGCCATGTTCCCCATACCTATCAGGCCCCGTGTTCCCGCCGCGCCCGTGGTGAAGCCCGTGCCGAACCGGGGTCCGGGAACGGGCTCCGGGAACGGGGGCCGGGAACGGGGGCCGGGAACGGGGCGGACGCGGAAAGCGGAAGACCCCGCCCAGGCCGGTCACGGCCTGGGCGGGGTCTCCGGAAGAACGCGTTACTTCTGGGTGGCCTCGGTGTAGGCGTCGAGGACGGTGTCGGGGTCGCCGTCCATGCGCATCTGGCCGTCGTCCAGCCAGATCACCCGGTCGCAGGTCTCGCGGACCACGTCGAGCTGGTGCGCGACCAGGAAGACCGCGCCCGCGTCCTTGCGCAGCTCCTCGATCCGCTTCTTGGACTTGGTCCGGAACTTGCCGTCACCGGTGGCCAGCGCCTCGTCGATCAGCAGCACGTCGTGCGTCTTGGCCGCGGCGATCGCGAACCGGAGCCGGGCGCCCATGCCGGACGAGTACGTCCGCATCGGGTAGTTGATGAAGCCCGGCTTGAGGCCGGCGAAGTCGACGACCTCCTGGTACTTCTCCTTGGTCTCCTGCGGGGTCATGCCCATCGCCAGGCAGCCGAGGACGACGTTGCGCTCGCCGGTCAGGTCCTTCATCAGGGCCGCGTTGACGCCCAGCAGGGACGGCTGGCCGTCGGTGTAGACGCCGCCGCGCGCCGGGGGCAGCAGGCCCGCGATGGCCTGCAGCAGCGTGGACTTGCCGGAGCCGTTGGTGCCGATCACGCCGACGGCCTCGCCGCGGTAGGCGACGAAGGACAGGCCCTTGATCGCGTGCACCTCGGTCATGCTGGGGCGCTTCTGCCGCTTGATCACCCGCGAGATCGCGGACGCGGCGTTGCCCTTGCCGCCCGCGCCGTAGACGCGGTAGACGATGTGCAGCCCGTCCACCACGACGATCGGGTCGCGCGTCGGGTCGATGTCCACGGGGTTCTGCGCCAGCTGGGCGTTAACCACGGCCGTATCGCTCCTCGGCACGGAAGAAGAACAGGAAGCCGGCGACCAGGGCCACCACGGCCCAGATCACGGCCCAGATCCACAGCTCGGCGGTCGAGTGCATGTGGAGCTTGTGGTGCACGTAGTGCCGGTAATCGCCGAGCAGCGTGTGGCGGCTCAGCTCCACGTACACGTAGCCGGGGTTGGCCTTGAGGATCTCGCCCAACCAGGGGTTGTCCTTCAGCGCCTTGCTGTGCTGGAGGAGGTACGGGATGGACCAGATCACGCCGGACAGGTACAGCCAGGTCCGGGTGATGAACGGCAGCAGCTGGGTGATGTCGCGGTTGAACGCGCCCAGCCGGGCCATGATCATGCCCGCGCCGACGTTGAACATCAGCTGCAGCCCGACGACCGGGATGAACAGCAGCATGTGCAGGCTGATCGGCTCGCCGAAGCCCACCACGATGAGCATCAGGACGATCAGCGACAGCACCAGCTGCTGGAACTCGACCACGGCGATCGCCAGCGGGAGCGTGGCGCGCGGGAAGTGCAGCGCGCGGATCAGCGACAGGTTGTCGCCGACCGACTTCGACCCCGACTGGATGGAGCGCTGCATGAACCCGAACATGAAGACGCCGGTCACCAGGAACGGGATGAAGTCGGGGACCCCACCTCGGGTGGTGCTCAGGATGACGCCGAAGATCAGGAAGTAGACGCCGACGTTCAGCAGAGGCGTGAGCAGCTGCCACACCTGGCCCAGGCGCGAGTCGCTGTACATCGCGATGTTCTTGGCGGAGGCGAACGCCCAGATGAAGTGGCGTCGCTCCCAGACCTCGCGGATGTACTTGCTCAGCGAGGGGCGAGCCGAGCTCTGCTTGAGGCCGAAGCGGGCGGCGTAGGCGGCCAGGGACTCGCTGCTCCCGAGATTCATGCGTGGAGGTTCCGCGAGTGTGCCGACCGACTCGCCACCCGAGGAGCCGGTCGGTTCCGGGTGACTCATGCTCGGAAGCCTATTGCAGACCGCACTCTGTGCGAGACGTTCGCCCTTATTTGAGGCCCCACACGGACCGAAAAGTGGAGGAACAGGGACGGTCCGGTGGGTTGTGGGCAAGGTCACACTGGTGCGGCCCTGACCCTCCGCTTGCGATCCACGGGGAATCACGGCGCGTCGCCTGGGGATATCCGTGTCATGCCTGCGACACACCGAACGTCACCGTTTCCGTCCCCCTCCCTCCCGGGCGGCGGTCCGGGCGGCGGCGGAGGGCCGCTCGGACGCCTCGGCCGCCTCGACCGGGACGCGTTCGAACGGGTCGCCGCGGCCGAACTGCCCGGTCTCGAGGGGGTCCTGCCCCGGCTCTCGCGGATCGCCGACCACGGGGTCCTGTGGTTCGGCGTCGCCGCCGCCCTCGGCGCCTCGCGACGTCCCCGGCTGCGCCGTGCCGCGCTGCGCGGGCTGGCCGGGATCGCCGTGGCCAGCCCGGTCGTCAACCTGATCGGCAAGCAGGCGTTCCGGCGCCGCCGCCCGATCGTGGACCTGGTCCCGCCGGTCCGGATCCGGTGGAAGCCGCCGACCTCGCACTCCTTCCCCTCCGGGCACTCGGCGTCGGCCGCCGCGTTCGCCACGGGAGTGGCGATGGAGGCCCTGCCGGTCTTCGCCGTCCCGATCGCGGGCCTCGCGGCCGCCGTCTGCTTCTCCCGCGTCTACACCGGCGCCCACTACCCCGGGGACGTCCTGGCGGGAGCGGCGGTCGGCGTCCTCGCCTCCCGCGGCACCCGGCTGCTCTGGCCCGCCCGCCCGGCGGTGGCGAAGGTCGCGCACACCGCCACCGAGCAGGTGGTCGTCCAGGGCGGCGGACGCGGAGTGGTCGCCGTCGTGAACATGGCGTCCGGGGCGAACCGGGCGGCCGGCCCGAGCGGCATGGACGAATCGGCGCTGCCCGGCCATGCCGAGTCGGTCGCGAAGGTCCTGGAACGGGAGCTTCCGGATGCCGAAGTCGTCCGGTTCGAGCGCGGCGGCGACCTGGCCGGAACGCTGGACGCGGCCGCCGCCCGCGCCGAGGCCCTCGCCGTCGTCGGCGGCGACGGGACGGTCAACGCCGCCGCCCGCGCCGCGCTCGCGCACAAGGTGCCGCTGCTGGTCGTCCCGGGCGGCACCTTCGACCACTTCGCCCGCGCGCTCGGCATCGAGACCGTCGGCGACGCCGTGACCGCCTACCGGGACGGCCGTCTCGGCCGCGTCGACGTGGGCCGGGTCACGCCCGGCGACGTCGTCTTCCTCAACACCGCGAGCTTCGGCGCGTACACGGCGCTGGTCGCCCGGCGGGAGCGGCTCGAGGGGCGGCTCGGGAAGTGGGCCGCGCTGGCCGTCGCCGCCGTCCGGACGCTGCGCGACTTCGACCCGCACGAGATGATCGTCGACGGGCGCGTGCGCAAGGTCTGGCTCGCGTTCGTCGGCAACGGCGTCTACGACTCCCACGGCCCCGCCCCGACCTGGCGGACGGGCCTGAACGACGGGCTGTTCGACATCCGCGTCGTCGAGATCGCCCGGCGCGTCCCGCGCGTGCGGGCGCTGGCGTCCGTCCTGGGCGGCGGCGTGCGCCTCGCGCCCGGTCTCCGGACCTGGAAGAGCGGCGCCCTGGACCTCACGGACCGGAGCGGGGGGTTCGAGCTGGCCTTCGACGGCGAGATCGCCGATCTTCCGTCCGCGGTCCGCTTCACCGTCGACCCCCGGGCCCTGCAGGTCTTCGTCCCGCTCCGTCCGCACTAGCGGAGGGCGGCTCCGGTCAGCGGGAGGCCGGCCAGGCCGGTCACCACGGGCGAACCGTTCCATGCGGCCGGGCCGGTCACGGTCAGGCGGGGGAAGCGGAGCACGGCCTCCTCCAGAAGGACGCGGATCTCCAGGCGGGCCAGCGCGGCGCCCAGGCAGAAGTGCGGGCCGAAGCCGAAGGCCAGGCTCGGCCCGGACGGGCGGCGCGCGATGTCGAAGTCGCCGGCGTCGTCCCCGAAGGCGGCCGGATCGTGGTTCGCCGCGCCGAACAGCAGCATGACGTGCTCGCCCTCGGCGATCACCGCGTCGCCGAGCGGGACGTCCCGGGTCGCGGTGCGGAGGAAATAGGCCACGGGCGACGTCCAGCGCAGGATCTCCTCGACGGCCGAGGGCAGCAGGCCCGGCCGGTCGCGGAGGGTCGTCCACTGGTCCGGGTTCGCCGCGAACGCGTGCAGCCCGCCGGAGATCGCGTGCCGGGTCGTCTCGTTCCCGGCGACCAGCAGCTGGATCAGGAACATGACCAGTTCGAGGTCGGTCAGCCGGTCGCCGTCCAGCTCGGCCAGGGCGAGCTGGGAGATCACGTCGTCGCGCGGGTCGGCGCGGCGCCGGTGCGCGGTCTCCAGCAGGAACGTCCCGCACTCGACGCGCAGCGCGTTCCGCTCGTCCTCCGGCAGGTCGGACGCGCCGGGCACGATCGCCTCGGTCCAGCGGTGGAACCGCGGCCAGTCCGCCTCCGGGACGCCGAGCAGGAGGCAGATCACCTGCAGCGGCAGCGGGACGGCCAGCTCGGCGACCGCGTCGAACTCGGGCGGCAGGCCGTGCAGCAGGGTGCGGACCCGGTCCCGGACGGCCCCCTCCAGCGCCCGCGTGACGGCCGGGCGGAACGCGGGCGCGACCAGCCCCCGGTACCGGGTGTGGTCGGGCGGGTCGGTGTGCATGATCGTCGGTGGCGCGTCGTAGGAGTGCCCGATCTCCGGGATCAGGATCCCGTCCCGGGACCGGAACGCCTCCGGATCGGACGCGGCCCGGTGCACCTGCGCGTGCGACCCGGCCACCCACAGCGGCAGCGCCGGATGCCGGACCGGGCTCTCCTCGCGGATCCTCGTGTAGAGCCCGAGCGGATGGCCGGAGTGGAACGCGCCGTCCGGGAAGTCCTCGCCGATCACCGCGGGTCTCACCGCAGGATGCCGCTCGGACGTGGGATCCCGGCGGCGTCGCAGAGGGCGAGGTAGGCGTTCAGCGTGGACTCGGCGTCCACGACCCCGCTGATCTGGCCCTCGTCGTCGTATTCGATGAACGCGCCCTGGACCACGAAGAGGACGTCGGTGTCGTCGTCCAGGACGGTCAGCGTATGGACGGACCCGGGCGGCTCGTAGACGTACGTCCCGGCGACATAGTCGATGCCGTACTCGGCGTACCGCCAGCGGCCCGCGAACGTGTGCGCGTGGACGCCGCCCGTGTGCTTGTGCGTGGGCAGCCGGAACCCCGCGGGGAACCGGTTGCGGACGACCCAGGTGTCCGGGGACGCCCGCAGCATCTTCAGCCCCACCGGCCCCGCCTGCACCCAGGGGACGTCGTCGTCGTGGACGTGCCCGACCGCGATCGTCTCAGTCATGGAGCAAACGCTAGGTAGGCGTCATCGCCCGCGCAAGGGTCCGGTTCGTCCGATCACGACCGGGGCGGGGCCGGAGCGGAGCCGGGGCGGAGCCGGGGTGGGGCGTTCAGCGGGTCACGAGCATCCGCAGGACCCGCCAGCGGGCTTGGGCCGCGAACTCGGCACTGTCGTTGACCCGCGGGAACGGGCCGTCCGGCACCGGGACCTCGAGGAATTCGCACAGCGGCTCCCAGCCCTGCTTCACCTCGTAGACCAGAAGCCGGTCGGCCGGGACGGTCTCGATGACCTCGGCCGTGTGCCGCTCGAACTGTGCCAGCAGCTCCGTGTCGTTCATCCGGTAGAAGTCCTGTGCCTCCGGCATGGACGAGGTCATGTCGATGAAAGCGGCGAACCGGGTGCCGAGCAGCGACGACACCGTGTGCAGCGCCCGCCCGGCCGGGCTGTGGTTCCGGGCGTGCTGGGCCAGGATCGTGCTCCGCATGCTCTTCACCCAGGCCCGCGGGTCCCGGACGGTCAGCACGACCTTCGCGTCCTTGTAGTAGGCGGTCGTCTCACGCCAGTAGGCGGCCGAGGGCCAGTCCACCGACGAGCGGTAGCCGCCGAACAGCGTCTCCCAGGGGACGGGCTCGCCGTGCGTCTTGGCCCGCCAGGCCTGGAGCTGGCCGGGGAGCATCGCCTCCAGCATGTGGTGGCAGGGTCCGAAGCCGAGCTGCTCCAGTGCGCTCTTCAGGGACAGGGTGCCGGTGCGCCCGTATCCCGCGCCGATGACGTCCACGTGATGACGGTCACATTCCGTGAAGGGCCGGTCAAGGCGGGCAGGCGGGGCGTGACGGAGACCTGACTGAAGCGAGAGTCTTCGGAGCCCGGAGGGGCATTTCGGATCCGGCCCGGTTCGTCCCGGCCGTGCGGTCGCTCAGCGGGTCCTGAGCATCCACCGGATGGCGCGGCGGGCCTGCGAGGTGAACTGGGCGCTGTCGTTGGTCCGTGGGAACGGAGTGTCCGGCACGGGGACCTCGAGGAACTCGCACAGCGGCCCCCAGCCCTGCCCCACCTCGTAGACCAGCAGCCGCTCGGCGGGGACGGCCTCGACGACCTCGGCCGTGTGCCGCTCGAACCACGCCACCAGCCCCTCGTCGTCCAGCCGGACGAGGGTCTGCAGTTCCGGCAGGGACGAGATCATGTCGAGGATGAGGGCGAACCGGGTGCCGAGCAGCGACGACACCTTGAACAGCGCCTGCCCGGGCACGCTGTGGAGCTGCTCGTGCTGGGCCAGGATCGTGGCGCGCATGCTCTTCACCCAGGACTGCGGGTCCCGGACGCTCAGCACGACCTTCGCCTCCTTGTAGTGGGCGGTCGTCTCACGCCAGTACGCGGCGGACGGCCAGTCCACGCACGAGCGGTAGCCGCTGAACAGCGTCTCCCAGGGGACGGGTCGGCCGTGCGTCTTGGCATGCCATGCCCGGGCCTGGTCGGAGTGCACCACCTCCGCCATGTGGTGGCACGGACCGAAACCGAGCTGTTCCAGTGCGCTCTTCAGGGACAGGGTGCCGGTGCGCCCGTATCCCGCGCCGATGACGTCCACGTGACGACCATCACATTCCGCAAGAAGTCGGTCAAGACGGATGCGGGCCGCATGACGGAGACCCGACCGGAAACGGGATCATCGGAGCCCTGGGGAGCATTTCGGAATGTCCGAAGAGGGATCACTCCTCTCCGCGCCGACGCGATCACCCTCTGGCCCTAGCTCCCTGACCTGCGAAGACGTCCTGATGACGGCTGAGGTCCCGGATCGGTTTACCTCGGGTGAGGTATCTCATTCGGGACGTCCGAAAGTGGGCATTTTGCCGTCGGCTGTGCGTAACGTGGGCCGCCTTGTCCACTTTTTGGGGGTGCGGCCCGGCCATGGTTCGGCATCGGAGGAGGCGTCCGGCACCGAGGGAACGGATGCGCCGATGGTTGCCCGTCATGGTCGGTGTCCCGATCGCGGTCGTGGCGCTCGGCGGCGGGTACGCGCTCGCCGGCGGAGGCGGGACGACCCTGCGGTCGGCCATCGGGACAGGCCTCGGAACCGGCGACGACGGACCGGCGAAACCGGCCAAGGCGCGGCCCGCGGCCGCCGGTCCGCGCGACGGTTCGCGGCAGCTCGCCGCCTACACCACCGAGTTCAAGCCCGGCGAGGCCCGGGTGACGAACATCCGGATCGGCGCGAAGGCCATCGACGGGCACGTCGTCCCGGCGGGCGGCACGTTCTCGTTCAACAAGGTCGTCGGGCCGCGCGGCGCGCGCCAGGGCTACGTGCCCGCGCCGACGATCGTCGGATCCCGCCTCGTGGACGATCTGGGCGGCGGCATCTGCCAGGTCTCCGCCACGCTGTGGAACGCGGTGTTCGAGGCCGGGCTCCAGATGAGGAAGTTCCATCCGCACACGCTGTGGATGGAGGAGTACCCGCAGGGCCGCGAGGCCGCCGTCGCCTGGCCGTCGCTCGACTTCGTCTGGCGCAACGACTCCGAAAAGCCGATCCAGGTGCGGACGCAGGTCACCGGGAACTCGCTCACCGTCTCGCTCTGGGGCACGCCGAAGTACCAGGTGAAGACCGCCTCGTCCAAGCGGTACGCCGTCACCCGCGCCGGGACCTACACCGACGCGAGCCGCCGCTGCGTGCCGATGCCCGGCGGGCCCGGCTTCCAGATCGACGTGTACCGGACGCTGTCCCGCGAGGGCCGGAAGGTCCGCCGCGACCGCTTCCACACCGTCTACCAGCCGGAACCCAAGGTCACCTGTACCGGGCGCTGATCTGCGTACCGGGATCTTCCGGTCAAAGGCGATCAAGTGCGCTACGGTCGCCGACCATGGAGACTCCGGAATTCAGGCGAAGGGACTTCGGCAGACTCGCGGCACTGGGCGTGGGCGGACCCGCGCTGCTGGCCGCCTGCGGTGAGGGAGGCGGCGCGCACGACGCCTCCTCGGTGGCCGCGGCCCGCAGCTGGAAGGTCACCGGGCTGACCCTCTCCGGGATGGGCGGCTTCGACACGACGGTCAAGAGCTTCATGCAGGCGCGGAACATCCCCTGCGGCCAGCTCGCCGTCGTCCGCAAGGGCAGGCTGCTGCTCGCGCGCGGCTACACCTGGAGCGGGGACACCGCGCTGAAGACGTATCCGACGTCGCTGTTCCGGATCGCCAGCCTCTCCAAGCCGATCACCGCGACCGCCGTGCTCCGGCTTATGCAGGAGGGCAAGCTCAAGCCGACCGACAAGGTCGCGACGCTGCTGAAGCTGCCGACCACCGCCGACCCGCGGCTCAAGGACGTCACCGTCCTGCGGCTGCTGCAGCACCTCGGCGGCTGGGACCGCGACAAGTCGCCCGACCCGATGTTCCAGGACGCGAACATCGCCAAGGCCCTGAAGAAGGGCCTGCCGGTCAGCCGCGCCGACATCATGAAGTGGGAGTCCGCGCGCAAGCTCGACCACAAGCCCGGCTCCACCTATTCCTACAGCAACTACGGCTACATGCTGCTCGGCCGGATCATCGAGAAGGTCTCCGGGCAGTCGTACGCGACCTACGTCCAGACGAAGGTGCTCGGACCGCGCGGCATCAAGCGGATGAAGCTCGCGCACGGCCTGACCAGGGCCACCGGCGAGGTGCCCTACTACTCGTCCTACAAGGGCGCGACCGTCTACGACAACAGCGGCAAGCAGGTCGCGTTCCCGTACGGCGGCTTCAACATCGAGAACATGGACGCGCACGGCGGCTGGCTCGCCTCCGCCGTGGACCTGACCCGGTTCGCCCAGATCTACGACGGCGGCACGTCCGTGCTGAACACCGCGTCGGTCTCCCGCGCGTTCGCCAAGCCGGAGACCGGCGTCAACTCCAACGGCTGGTACTACGGCACCGGCTGGATGGTCCGGCCCGTCACCGGCGGCCGCAACACCTGGCACGACGGCAGCCTGGCCGGCACGAGCACCCTGCTCGTCCGCCGCTTCGACGGCCTGACCTGGGCGGTGCTGTTCGACCAGCGCCAGGAGGGCAGCCAGCCGTCCTACGGCGACATCGACGGCGCGCTCCACACGGCCGCGAACGCCGTCAAGACGTGGCCGACGGGCGACCTGTACAAGTCCTACTTCTAGCCCTGTAGGCCGCGGGCGCGGGCGGCGCGCGCGAACTGGTCATCCAGTCGGCGCGGGAACGGCATGATCCGATGCCGTTCCCGCCAGGGCGCGAACTGCCGGACGGCGTTGAAACCGCCTGCCGTGACGATCCGCTCCGCACACGCGCCGAGCGGCCACGCCGGATAGATGTCGTGATGGACGACCTGTACAGGCAGGTCGTCCGGACGACTCGGCGCGACGAGCGTGAACCGGGGCGTCCGGACGCCTTCGGCAGCGGCCATCTCGGCCGCGTAGGCGACCAGCTCGCGAATCTCGTCGTCCGGCCCAGAATGGACGATCAGCCACCCGTCGACAGCGACATCGACGCTTGCAGGCGGATCGACCAGTTCCAGCGGTTTCACCTCGTCGGAGACGGCACGCAGGTACTCCTCATGCGCGCGCGACAGCGACTCACATATATAGGTGACGTCGATCCGCCGACGGACGGCGGGCAGCAGCTTCTCGTAGACAGGCCAACGCAGAAGCCGAGCCAGATGGACGACCCGAAACCCGCCCTCCGGGACTTGGAGCTCGCCGTGGATCCCGGCCGGGAAGGCGTCGATCCACACCTCGTCCGCGTCCACCTCGGCCAGGGACGGCACGACCGGCCACTCGGGGACGACCCGTGTGGCGAACGGCGAGTCCGACACCAGCGTCACAGGCTCGCCGTCCCGGCCGAGCGCGTGCAGCGCGGCCCGGACGCGGGTCAGGTGCCCGAGGCCCGCGCCGCGCGCATAGCAGGCGATCACCTGGACTGAGCACCGGTCTCGGTGAGAACGCGCAGGTAACCGGCCGTTTCGGCGGCGGGGGTGAAGTCGCGGCGGATCCGCTCGGCCGCGGCCGAGCCGAGCTTGGCCAGCTCGGCGTCCGGCGCGGACAGCGCGCGCCGGACCGCGTTCCGGCAGCCGTCCGCGTCGCCCGCCGCGAAGGTGAAGCCGATCTCGTCGTCCGCGACGTCCGCGAGGCCGCCCGCGTCCGAGCAGAGCAGGGGGACGCCCAGCGCGGCGGCCTCCAGGGCCACGTTCGGCATGCCGTCGTAGAACGACGGCAGCGCGACCAGGTCGCACGCCGCGTACACCGACGGGAGGTCGTAGCGCTCCTGGAAGGGCAGCACCGAGTGCGCGAACCGGTCGAGCCGCGCGGTCACCGCCTCGTCCACCTCCCCGGCGAGCACCAGGTGGAACGCGCCGGAGCGCGTGCCGGAAGGGAGCGTGTCGAGCAGGAAGTCCACGCCCTTCTTGGCCTTGAGCTGCCCGACCAGGCCGAGCGTGCGGAGCCCGTCCGCGACGTTCGCCGCCCGCCACTCGTCGGCGCGCCGCCGCTCGGACGGCAGCAGTTCCCAGGACGAGGTGTCCACGCTGTTCGCCACGAACGTCACCCCGGCATCGGGCGCGAGGGCCCTGACCAGCGGGATGTGCGAGCGCGCGACGACGCACACCCGCGCGGACGCCCGCAGCGCGTCGGCCAGCGCGCCGCGCCGCCGCATCGAGAACAGGCCGACGTCGATGTCGTTGCCCCGCAGCAGCGTGACCAGCGAGGCGTCCAGCAGCGAGGCCAGAACGGGCGCGGCCAGCGTCGCGAGCACACCGCCGAACGCCACGACGTGCGTGTACCCGGTCATGCGGGCGGCGGTGAGCTGCGTCCAGAGGCGGCGCAGCGCGTGCTCGGGATCGGCGCCGAGCGGCGCGGTGAGCCGCCGCCCGCCGACCTCCCGCCGCACGTCCCAGGGGACGTCGCGCCTGGTCAGATGGACGAGGTCGATCTCCACGCCGGCAGCGCGCAGCCCCCGCGTGATCCGGTCGCACGACTCGGACATGCCGCCCTTGCTGGGCGGGCAGTGCTCGGTGATCCAGAGGACCCGCGGCATCAGCTGTCCACGAGCCCGTCGTCGCCGGAGTCCCAGTCGCCCCCGGCGTCGCCGTCCAGGTCGTCCCCTTCGAAGTCGCCGGACGCCGCCGCCCAGTCCCCGCCGCCCGGCTCGAACGCGTCGCGATCGTCCCCGTCGAACGACGAGTACCAGGTGTCGCCGCCGTACACGGTCGACATGTGCCGATGGTGCGCGCTGCGGTAGTCGTTCATCCAGGTCGGCTCGTAGACGTCGTCGTTGACCCGCCGCGAACACTCCACGCAGAGGCGGTCGGAGCCGAGGTGCTCGCGGCAGACGCGCCGTCCGCAGGAGGGGCAGACATCGGCGGCGGGCCGCCCGCAGCGGCCCAGCACGAAGAATCCGCGGAGCATAGGGCAGGTGACCGGGCCGTTCCCCGGCGTCGGAGGCTGCATCGGCGGCGTGGTCAACGGGCCCTCCTCGGGGTGGCCGCGGACGTTCGCGGCGGCGTCCAGCGGAACAGCTCGCCGGTGACGGTCAGGATCTGCTCGAGCGCGTGGTCGTCGTCGTCCGCGGACACCTTCGCCGACGCGCGCAGCACCGTCCGGCCGTTCTCCTTCTGCTGGACGCGCACGCCCAGCCAGTCCGGCGCGGGAGGCGCGGGCCGCGCCACCGGCATGCCCTTCGGCAGCCGCCGCGTCGCCCGGACGACCCGGGCCGACCTGGTCTTCACCTTGATCTTGGTCTTGCCGCTCCGGCTCTTCTTGAGGATCCGCCGCTCCCGGACGCGTTCGACGACCGCGAGCTCCAGCACGCTGCCGTCGCGCAGCTCGGCCCGGACGACCAGCCACGGGTCGGTGTAGAAGTTCTCCCGCCCCGACTTGGCCGGCGGGCGCACCTCGAGGTTCCGGGATTCACCGCGCTTGTCCGAGGTCACCGCGCCGCGCAGGTCGGTCGTGACCTGGAGGGGAGCGCCGGGCTCCATGTCCTCCTGGAGGACGCGGAGCACCGGGACGACCACGGTGGCCGCCCGATCGAACAGCCGCAGCTTCCGCCGCGAGAACTCCCGTTCGTGCGCGGCGAGGCTTGTCACGAGCGCCGTCCACTCGGCGGACGGCAGTGCCGTGGAGAACCGCTGCTCCTCCACGAGTTGTCGGTGCAGGGGGTGCAGGCGCTTCAACGCTCTGCGCTGCCTGAGCCAGAACATGCGTCACCACCGATCGACGGGTCGGAAGGACAAACTACGGTAAACACCCGCGAGCCGGGCGCGCGAGTTCTCCCACGTCAGCGTGTCGGCGACGTGCTCCCGTGCACGCGCGCCCATCTCCCGCGCCTGCTCGGGGTACTCCAGCAGCACCCGGACGGCCCGTGCCAGCTCAGCCGGACGGTCCGCCGGGACGAGCCGTCCGTGCTCCCGGTCCGTCATCAGTTCGCGCACCACCGGCAGGTCGGACGCGACGACCGGCGTCCCGGCCGCCATCGACTCCAGCACCTTCAGCGGCGCACACCCCTGGTCGAGGTTGCGGGCGCAGGCGGTGAGCGGCGCGACCGACAGCTCGGCGTGCTCCAGCCAGGCCGCGACCTCCGCGTGCGGGACGGTGAACCGCCACTCCACCCGGTCCTCGACGCCCAGGTGCCGGGCCGGCCGCCGCAGCGGCTTGGCCCGTTTCGCCGGGACGGACGAGCAGACCACCAGCCGCAGATCGGGCAGGTCGGCGAGGCGCGCGAACGCCCGCAACAGCACGTCCAGGCCCTGCCAGGGCTGGAGCGCGCCGACGTAGACGATGTACCGGCCGGGCGCGTCGGCGGGTCTCGGACGCGGCTCCGGGACGTCCGCGCCGTTCGGCACGACGGTGATCTTCTCCTCCGGGACCCCGTACGCCCGGACGGCCAGCGCGTTCACCCGCGACGGCACGATGATCGCGTCCGCCGCCGTCAGGCAGTGCCGCTCCAGTTCGCAGATCTTGGCGAGTGTCCGCTCCGGGATGCCCGGACGGGTGTGCCGCAGCTCGATCGACGGCAGCCCGTTCACCTCGTACACGACCCGGAAGCGGCGGTCCGGCGCGGACACGACGGGCAGCGCGCCCCACGGATCCCGGACGTGGACCAGCTCCAGCGTCCCCGCGTGCTCGGCCACCAGCCCGGCCACCCACGCCGAGAACGCCTCGAACCGGTCGAGCAGGTTCGGCAGGGCGTCCTCGAACCGGACGATCTCCCGCGCTCCCTCGACCTGCCGGGACGGCAGCCGCCCGCCGCCCGTCACGCCCAGCAGCCCGCCGCCGAAGTGCGCGAACAGCTCGTCCGCCATCTCCGCGATGTGGACGGCCGCGCCCTTCGTCGACGGGAACAGGTCGAACGCGAAATACGCCGCGCGATGCTTCATTGCGGTCATACGACGGCCGGCGCGATCTTCCGGTGCCACGCGATCTGGTCGGCGAGGCCCTCCGCGAGGGGGATCCGGGGCGTCCAGCCGAGCAGCTCGCGGGCCAGGGACGGATCGGCCCAGGTCCGGTCGGCGTCACCGGCGACCGGCGCGGCGCTCTCGATCTCGGGCTCGACGCCCAGGATCCGGCCCAGCAGCGCGATCGCCGTCCGCACGGTCACCGGCTCCGGATGCCCGACATTGATCGCCGTCCCGTCCGGCGCCTCCACCGTCATGGCGGCGAGCGTCGCGGCCACGACGTCGTCCACATGCGTGAACGAGCGCGCCTTGCCGCCGTCGCCGAACACCGGAAGCGGACGTCCCGCCAGCGCCGCCTCGGTGAACCGGTGGAACGCCATGTCCGGCCGCTGACCAGGGCCGTAGACGGAGAAGTAGCGCAGGACGACCGTGTCCGGACGCCGCCGGGCCAGCCGCTCGACCTCGACCTTGCTGACCGCGTACGGGCTGGCGGGCGCGAGCGGATCGTCCTCGCGGGTCGGACGGTCCCGTCCCGCCGAGCCGTAGACCGACGAACTGGACGCCACGACCACGCGTCCGCCCGCCGCGGCCAGGACGCGCCGGGACGCGACCACGTTGTCCCGCCGGATGTCGTCCTCGGCGCCCCACGACGAGCGGATCCCGGGCCGTCCGGCCAGGTGGACGACCACATCGGCCGAGGTCAGGGGCATGAGGTCGGCGGACGCCAGGTCGAGCTCGACCTTGGGCGCCGCGAGCCCGTCCCACGTCCGGCGGGCGGTCCCGGGCGCGAGCGCGCGGTCCGGCGCGTCCACGGCCAGCACGTCGTGCCCCGCCCGCGTCGCCGCCTCCGCCACATGGCTCCCGATGAACCCGGCCGCCCCCGTCACCACAACCCGCACCGAAGCACCATATAGACCCGCGAACGGTGCCCGACGTCCGGAAACGCCATGTGCGGGCACCTCGCCCACCGCGCGCGGACACCTCGCCTACCGGGCGCGGGCACCTCGCCCACCGTGTGCGGGCACCTCGCCTATCGGGCGCGGACGACCCGCTTCTCGTCCCAGACCGGCTCGGGCGCCTCGATGACCGACCCGTCCGACCGGAACACCACGAACCGGTCGAAGGACCGCGCGAACCACCGGTCGTGCGTCACCGCCACGACCGTCCCCTCGTAGGACTCCAGGCCCTCCTGCAGCGCCTCGGCGCTCGCGAGGTCGAGGTTGTCGGTCGGCTCGTCCAGCAGGAGGAGCGTCGCGCCGCCCAGCTCCAGCAGCAGGATCTGCAACCGCGCCTGCTGCCCGCCCGACAGCGTCTCGAACGGCTGCTCCGCGCAGAGCTGCAGCTCGTACCGGGCGAGCGCGTTCATCGCGTCGTTCCGCAGCCGCGCGTGCTCGGTCATGACGATCTCGCACGGCGTGCGTCCGGCCAGGTCGGGACGGGCGTGGGTCTGCGCGAACAGCCCCGGCACCACGCGCGCCCCGAGCCGTGCGACGCCCGTGTGCGCCACCGGCTCGACCGGCGTCGCGCCGCGCGGCAGGTCCTCGGCCACGTGCGCGAGCAGGCGCAGGAAGTGCGACTTCCCGGACCCGTTCGACCCGAGCACCGCGACCCGCTCGCCGTACCAGAACTCGGAGCCGAACGGCCGCATCAGCCCGGTCAGCTCCAGGTTCTCGCAGATCACGGCACGTTTCCCGGTGCGCCCGCCGCGCAGGCGCATCTTCAGGCTCTGGTCCTTCGGCGGGACCTCCGGCGGCCCGGCCTCCTCGAACTTCCGCAGCCGCGTCTGCGCCGCCTGGTACCGCGACGCCAGGCCGTCGTTGTAGGTGGCCTTCTGCTTCAGCATGATGACGAGCTGCTTGAGCTTGGCGTGCTCCTCGTCCCAGCGGCGGCGCAGTTCCTCCAGCCGCTCGTTCCGGTCCCGGCGCGCGGCGGCGTACGTCGCGAACCGGCCGCCGTGGATCCAGACCGTCCCGGCCTCCACGGTCACGATCCGGTCGGCCGCCCGGTCGAGCAGCTCGCGGTCGTGCGACACCAGCAGCACCGTCTTGGACGTCTCGCGCAGCCGCTCCTCCAGCCAGCGCTTGCCGGGGACGTCGAGGTAGTTGTCCGGCTCGTCCAGCAGCAGGACCTCGTCCGGGCCGCGCAGCAGCGCCTCCAGGACGAGCCGCTTCTGCTCCCCGCCCGACAGCGTCGACACGTCCCGGTACCGGCACCGCTCGTACGGGACGCCGAGCGCGGCCATGGTGCAGGAGTCCCACAGCACCTCGGCCTCGTACCCGCCCGCGTCGCCCCATCCGGACAGCGCCTCGGCGTACCGCATCTGGGACGGCTCGTCGTCCCGTTCGATCATCGCGAGCTCGGCCGCGTCCAGGACCTTCGCCGCGTCCCGCAGGCGCTGCGGCGCCGTGGTCAGCAGCAGGTCCAGCACGGACGACTCGTCCCGGACGTTCCCGACGAACTGCCGCATCACCCCGAGCCCGCCGCTGTGCGCGACCGACCCCTCCTGGGGCGTCAGGTCCCCGGCGATCGTCCTCAGCAGCGTCGTCTTCCCGGCCCCGTTGGGCCCGACCAGCGCGGCCGTGACCCCTTCCCCGACCCGGAACGACACGTCCTCCAGCAGTACCCGGCCGTCCGGCAGCGTGTGACTGACGTGACCGACCTCGACGTGTCCCATGACCGAGATCCTCCCGAACCCGACCCGCCCGCGGTCAACCACTTTTCCGGCCCGGCCATGCGCATCACGTATCGCACCGGTTCAATTACTGAGCGTGAGGTAAGGTTCGTTCTGTGTGTGCAGTCCGGTTCCAGCAGGTATCCACCCGGCCGTCGGTCCGGGTGCTGCTCCTCCTGCTCGTGCTGGTCACCACACTGATCGCGCCCACCGGGATCACGCTGACCGCCCTGGCGGCCGATCCGGCGACCGCCCAGACCACCTCGTCCGGATGCGGCGACGAAGACGACGACCCCGGCCGCCACAGCGAGCCGTCCGCCGTCCGTCCCGCCAGTGCCGAGCCCGGACGCCCCGGCAGCATCCGCCTCCCGCGCGCCCAGATCCGGGACCTCGCCCAGCCCCTTCCGCTCCCGGTCCCCGCGCCGCGCGCGGCCACCCCGGTCGCGGCGGCGGGCGGCGACGGCCGCGCCCCCGGCGCCGGCCTCCTCATCAGCCTTCGCGTCTCCCGCACGTGATCGTCCTTCGACGGCCGGCCCGTTCCGGGCCGTCCGTCCGCGCGCTCACACCCGTGTAGGACGATGCGGAGGACGCCGTGCGCGTTTTCAAGGACGTTCACACCAGCAAAGAGAGATGGCGCTTCCACTGCCCCCGCTGTGTCTGGACCTGGGAGCAGATCTACGAAGCGCGCCTGAGCGGTTCCCATACCGCCTGGTATTACGACGGGCTGCCCAGCCAGCCGCCGTGGATCGACCCCGGATGCCCCTCCTGCGGGGCGTCCGCGAAGGCGCTCCCCGGCGGTGCGCTGATCCCGCCGCAGCCGTGACGCGTTGATCCGCGTCCAGTCCGGAAGCCAGGCCGGACGCGGATCAACCTGCGAGAACAGGCCTCAGCCGGCGGAGAGGACGGACCTCAGCCGGACGACGGCGTCCGCCACCGGGACCTTGACGGTCTCGCCCGTGGCCCGGACGGTGTGCTCGACCACGCCCTCCGCGACCCCCCGCCGCCCGACGGTCAGGCGGTGCGGGACACCGGTCAGCTCGATGTCGCGGAACTTCACGCCCGCGCGCTCCGGACGATCGTCGAGGACGGTGTCGACCCCCGCCGCCCGCAGCTCGCCGTACAGGCGCTCGGCCGTCTCGGCGACCTCGGGATCGTCGGTCTGGGCCGGGACGACCGCGACCGCGAACGGCGCGACGGCCTCCGGCCAGACGATGCCCCGGTCGTCGTGGTGGGTCTCCACGATCACCGCCATCGCCCGCTCGATCCCGATCCCGTAGGAGCCCATGAGCGGGTGGACGCGCCCGCCGTCCGCCGCCAGGACGGTCAGGTCCAGCGCCCGCGTGTAGCGGTCGCCCAGCTTGAAGATGTGGCCGACCTCGATCGCCGGGAACACCTCCAGGGCCGTCCCGCAGGACGCGCACGCCTCGCCCGCCGCGACCTCGCGCAGGTCGGCCCAGGCCGGGGACGGGATGTCGCGCGCCACGTCCACGCCCCGCAGGTGCACGCCGTCGCGGTTCGCCCCGGTGAACATGTTCCGGCGGCCGCGCAGCGCCTCGTCCGCGAGGACGGGCGGCCCGGTCACGCCGACGGCGCCGAGGCTGCCGGGCAGCGCGCCCAGCGCGTCCCTGATCTCCTCGGGCTCGGCCGCCCGGATCTCGGTCGCGCCGGTCACGTCCGCGAGCTTCTGCTCGTGGAGGGCGTGATCACCACGGAGCAGGACGAGCGTGAGCTTGCCGTCCAGCAGGTAGACGAGCGTCTTGACCTGCCGGTCGGCGGACGCGCCGAACCCGGATTCCAGATCTTCGATCGTCCGGACGCCGGGCGTGTCGAACGCCTCCGGCGCGTCCGGGCCGTCCGGGGCGTCGAAGACGGCGTCGTCGATCTTCGCGAGGCGGGACACGGCCGTCTCGACGTTGGCCGCGTACCCGCAGGACGGGCAGCGCACCACGGTGTCCTCGCCCACCTCGGACGGGCAGGCGAACTCGATCGAGCCCGTCCCGCCCATGGCCCCGCTGGACGCCTCGACCGGAACCGCCGGAATCCCGAGCCGCTCGAAGATCCGCGCGTAGGCCGCCCTGTAGGCCTCGAACGACGCGTCCAGGCCGTCCTGGTCGGCGTCGAAGGAGTAGGCGTCCTTCATCGTGAACTCACGCACGCGTATGAGCCCGCCCCGAGGACGCGGCTCGTCCCGGAACTTGGTCTGGAACTGGAACCACTGCTGCGGAAGCTGCCTGTACGACGTCAGTTCCAGGCCCAGGGTCGCGAAGATCTCCTCGTGCGTCATCCCGAGCGCCAGCTCGTTGCCGCGCCGGTCGGCCAGCCGGAACATCTCCGGACCGATCCGCTCCCAGCGCCCCGACCTCCGCCACGGTTCGGCCGGATGCAGCGCCGGGAGCAGCATCTCCTGCGCCCCGATCCGTTCCATCTCCTCCCGGACGATCTGGATGATCTTCGCCCGGACCCGGACCGCCAGCGGCAGCAGCGAATAGTGCCCCGCGTGCAGCCGCCGGACGTACCCGGCGCGCAGCAGCAGCCGGTGGCTCGGCGCGTCCGCGTCCGCCGGATCCTGCCGCAGGGTCGGGACGAACAGGTGTGACCAGCGCATGCGGCGACCATAACGGTGTGGACGCGCCGCTGGCATCGCGTTATTGGACGGTGTCGCGCGTCAGTACCCTTGGGGGCGTGAGTCGAGAAGGTGTGACACCGCAGAGCGAGGATTTCTCCGCCTGGTACAACGAGCTGGTCGTCCGCGCCCAGCTGGTCGACCGCGGCCCAGTGCGCGGCACGATGGTCATCCGACCGTACGGCTACCGGGTGTGGGAGCTGCTCCAGGCCGACCTGGACCGCCGGATCAAGGACGCCGGGCACGACAACGCGTGCTTCCCGATGTTCATCCCGGAGTCCTACCTCAAGCGTGAGGCCGAGCACGTCGAGGGCTTCTCGCCGGAGCTCGCGGTCGTCACCATCGCGGGCGGCAAGCAGCTCGAGGAGCCGCTGGTCGTGCGGCCGACCTCCGAGACGGTCATCGGCGAGTACATGGCCAAGTGGATCGACTCGCACCGCGATCTTCCGCTGCTGCTCAACCAGTGGGCGAACGTCGTCCGCTGGGAGATGCGCCCCCGGATGTTCCTGCGCACCACCGAGTTCCTCTGGCAGGAGGGGCACACCGCGCACATCGACGAGGCCGACGCCATGCGCGAGACCATGTGGGCCCTGGACGCCTACGCCTCGGTCGCCCGCGAGCTGGCCGCTATGCCCGTCATCCCGGGGGAGAAGACCCCCGGCGAGCGGTTCGCCGGGGCCGTCCGGACGTACACGATCGAGGGCATGATGCGGGACGGCCGGGCCCTGCAGGCCGGCACCTCGCACTACCTCGGCACCAACTTCGCCAAGGCGTTCGAGATCCAGTACCAGGACGAGGACAAGAACCTCGCCCTGGCGCACACCACGTCCTGGGGCATGTCCACCCGCATGATCGGCGGCGTGATCATGACCCACGGCGACGACAAGGGCCTGGTGCTGCCGCCGCGGCTGGCGCCCTACCAGGTCGTGATCGTCCCGATCGGGCGCAAGGAGCAGGGCGAGGAGGCCGCCGCCGAGGCGCGCCGCCTGGCCGGCGCGATCAAGGCCATGGGCATCCGGGTGCACGTCGACGACAACCGTCCGCAGCTGTCGCCCGGCTTCAAGTTCAACGAGTGGGAGATGCGCGGCGTGCCCGTCCGCATCGAGCTCGGCAAGCGCGACATCGAGAACGGCGTCGCCACCCTCGCCCGCCGCCTGCCGACCGTGGAGGGCCAGGGCAAGGAGCAGATCCCGCTGGAGAAGGTGCCCGAGCTGCTGCCCGGCATCCTCGCCGACTTCCAGTCCTTCCTGCTGGCCCGCGCCGAGGCGTTCCGCGAGGAGCACACCGCCGACGTCGCCACCTGGGACGAGTTCGCCGCCCAGGTCGCCGGGGGCTGGGCCCGCGCGTTCCACTGCGGCCGCGCCGAGTGCGAGGACGAGATCAAGGCCGACACCTCCGCCACCCCGCGCGTCATCCCCTTGGACGCCCCGGAGGAGACCGGCGCCTGCGTCAAGTGCGGACAGCCGTCCGCGTACGGCAAGCGCGTGATCTTCGGCCGCGCGTACTGATCGACCGAAGGGACGGGCCGGGGCGATCGCCCCGGCCCGTTTCGCTTGCCCGGCGTCTGTCCGGCCTCAGCCGAGGAACCGCCTCCAGCCGGGGGAGTGCGTCGGTTGGGGACGGCGTCAGTTGAGGGACGGGGGCAGGACGCGCAGCGCCAGCATGGACACGTCGTCCCGCAGGTCCCCGTCGCAGAAGTCGAGCAGGGACCGCTCGACCGCGCCGAGCATGTCGTCCACCGGCCCGGACGCGTGCGCGGCGAGCGTCTCCAGCAGCCGGTCCTGCCCGTACTGGTGGCGCGCCACGTCGCACGCCTCCAGCACGCCGTCCGAATGCAGGACGAGCGTGTCGCCCGGCGCGAGGTCGAGCGTGTCGATCCCGGCCTCGAAGTCGTCGAACAGCCCGAGCGGGACCCCGCCCCGGGACGCCGTCCTGATCATGCCGTCCGCGCGGACCACGATCGCCGGGGGGTGCCCCGCCATGCCGAGCGTGACCCGCACGCCCTCGCCGCGCGGCGCGATCCCGGCCAGGACGGCCGTGACGAACCGGTCCTCGGTCAGCAGCGCCTCGTTGACCGTGGCCAGCACCTCGCCCGGGTGCTCCCGCCACCGCGACACCAGCCGGACCGCGTGCCGCGCCGTCGCCGTGACGGCCGCCGCGTCCTCGCCCTTGCCGCACACGTCGCCGAGGACCAGGCCCCAGCCGTCCTTGGCGGGGAACGCGTCGTAGAAGTCGCCGCCGACGTCCGTCCCGTGCGTCGCGGAGGTGTACCGCGCGGCCAGCTCCACCCCGTCGATCTCCGGGAGCGTCCGCGGCAGCAGGCTCGCCTGCAGCGTCGCCGCGACCTCGGCGTGCCGCCGGTACAGCCGCGCGGCCCGGATCACCAGGCCCAGGGACCGCCCGATCCGCTGGCAGACCGACAGGTCCAGCAGCGCGAACGGCCCGTGCTCGCCGCTGCCCGCGAGGGTGATCGTCCCGAGCGTCTGGTCTCCGTCGGTCACCGGGACGCACAGCACCGAGGTCGCGCCGATCACGCCCAGCACCGGCCGCCCGTCCGCGTCCGCGCCGAGCAGGTCCAGGTCCTCCGCGTGCGCCCGCAGCGCGCTCTGCCCGGACTCGAACACCGTCCAGGGCAGGGTTCCCGGGGCCGGGTCCGACTCCGCGAGCCGCCGCGCCGCGTCCTCGGCCCCGGCGTCCTCGTCGGGGCCCTTGACCACGTGCCGCCGCGGCGTCCTGTCGCCGTTCCGGACGGCCGCCGCCTGCCCGCCGCCTTCCGCCTTGCGCTGCGGGACCAGGTCGATGAAGACCCATTCGGCCAGCTCCGCCGCGAGCAGCCGCGCGCACCGCCGCACTGCGACGGTCTCGTTGAACACCGGCTCGTCGAGGAGCATCTCGGTCACTGAGGCCATGACGTCCATGCGGTGCACCAGCGACGCGACCGCCTCGTCCCCGGTCATCTCCACGCCCCGCGCCGTCGCCTCGGCCTTGGACGCGGTCCTGTGCGAGGCCTCGGCCCCCGCCGCGGGGTCGACGGGCGTCGTGGTCGGCCCGGCGACCGCGACCACCATCGGGTCGGGCTCGCCGCGGATCCAGACCCGCGCCAGCGTCACCACCGCGTCCACCGGACGCTCCCTGCCGAGGAACCGCACCGGCACCCGGCAGCGACGCCCGGTGCGGATCACGGCCGCGAGCTGGGACCGCAGGGCGGCCCGCGTCGCCAGATCGCAGAACGCGGTGAACTGCTTGCCCGACACGTACCCGGTGGACGTGCCGAGAAGGTCGGCCGCCTGCCGGTTGACCCGCCGGACGCCGGCGTCGCGGTCGAGCAGGAACAGCGGGACCGGCGCGTCCGTGAACACCGTCTTCAGGACGCGCCGCTCGTCCTCGGCCGCCGCCGCGCGCCCGGCCGCCCCGCCCTGCTCTCCGCCGACCGTCCGCAGCGCCGCGACCGCCAGCTCCAGTTCGACCAGCGCCGCGTCCAGCGTCGGCCGGGCGTCGGCGTCGGGCAGCTCCGCGGCGCGCCGCAGCTCCTCGAGCCGGTCCTCCAGGCCCGCGACCTCGCGCAGCACGCTTTCGGGGTCGAGCTGCTCGGGCATCGAACCCCTCCCTGTCCTCGGCTCCGCACGCTGACACCGGCCCGGGTCTCGTGACCCGCCGGTACGATCCACCGGCATGACCCGCCGGCCGGCCTTCGCAGCCTATTCCCGGAATGGCACCCCGTGTACGAAGAGAAACCCGGCGCCCCCGATCATGCCCGGCCCTGCCGAACATCCCGATTCACCCGCACTGGCCCCTTCGGTCCGCCCCTTCGCCCCTCCTCCGCCACGGCCTCCAGCCCATCGCGCCACCTCACCTGCGCAGACACACCCCGGTGCCCGGTGATCGACTGAGACGACCACCACACCGACCGCGCCGCCCCTGGCGAAGGACGAGATCAAGGACGGCCCGTCTCCGGGTCAGGAGACGCCGCGTCCGCCGACGATGCGCTGGGCGAGGGCGGTGAGCTTGAGGTGGCGGGTCTGGGAGATCCGGCGCATCTCGGCGAACGCCTGGTCGGCGTCGCAGCCGAGGGCGTGCATGAGGATGCCCTTGGCCTGGTCGACGATGGCGCGGGACTCGACGGCCTGCTTGAGCTGGGTGGCCGTCCGGTGCACCTCGTCGTACTGGAGGGTGTTCGACACGGCGGCGCTGCCCTGGGCGGCGAGCAGCGCGGCCAGGGCGTGCTGGCCGGGGGCGAGGCTGTTCGCCGCCACCCCGTAGAGGGTCAGCGTGACCAGCACCGGCGGGTTGTGGTGCGGAGTGGTGCTGAAGCAGCGGACCCCGCGCCGCAGCATGTCGGACGTGGCCTCCGACCAGCGGGTCTCGGCCAGCACGTCGTCCGCCGCGAGGGGCCGCCGGGTGGCGACGACCTCGAACACCGGGCCCTTGCCGCGCGCGAGCTGCCGGTCGGTGATCTCGGCCAGCTCCGGGTGGCTGGCCGCGTGCGCGAGCGGCTCGGGCGTCTCGGACCCGTCGGAGGCGTCCGGAACGGCCCAGCGCACGCCGGACGCGCCCGCGCACCCCGGCACCGCCTGGGCGGCGAGCTCGGCGACACGGGCGAGCGTCCCCACGTCGGAGGACGCGCCGACGACGCCGAGGCGGGCGATCTCCACGGCGAGGCGGTCGGTCAACACGGTGGTGGGCGGCACCCTCCTGACGGTATCCCCTCACCCCAGAGAACGGGTCAGACCGCCTAAACGTTGGGGGGCGCCCTCCAGATCTCCTCGAGCGCGGGCGCCGAAAGGCCGTCCCGGCCCGCGAGGTCGCCGAGCGAGACGATCCCGACGGGCCGCCGCGCCGCGTCCACGACGGGGAGCCGCCGGACGGCCCGCTCCCGCATCAGCCGGACGGCCGTGCCCGTGCCGTCCTCCGGCCGGACGGTCGCCAGGTCGGCGGTGCAGACCTCCCCGAGCGAGGTGATCCGGGCGTCCAGGTCCTCGGCCAGCGCGCGCACGACGATGTCCCGGTCGGTGACCATGCCGCAGAGCCGCCCGCCCACCGTGACCAGCACGTCGCCTATGCCCTCGTCCCGCATCAGCCGGGCCGCCTCGTGCAGGGTGGCGTCGCGTGGCAGCGATCGCGGCCGCGCCGTCATCACGTCGCTCACCCGTGGTTCTCCAGGGGACATCGCCGGTCCCTCCGTTCGCGCACATGTCCCTCTACGCGCGCGCTCTACCCGCGGTCGGGCCGGGTATGCCGAACGGCCCGGAGAGGATTCTCCGGGCCGTTCGGGAAGGCGGTTCAGATGGCGGGGCGGTTCAGAAGGCGAAGACGCGCCCAGTGCGCGAGCGCATGACGCAGTCGTTCCCGTACTGCTTCCGGAAGCGCACGGCCCGCTCCCGCCAGTGCCCGGTGGCCTGCGCGATCACCGGCCGGTAGATCATCGGGCAGATCTGGTTCCGCGCCGGGTCGTGGTCGATCGCCCCGTGGGACGCGGCCAGGTCCGCGCACGCCTGCTCGGCGGCCGGATGATTTCCCCCGGGCGGATCGCACCTCAGGACGACCGTCCGCGTCCCGGAAGTGTTACCTGTCGGATAGGTCAGGGTGAGCCGCAGGAGCGTCCTCGCGGAGTCGCCGCGCGTCCGCTCGACCCCGTGCGTCGCGACGTCCCCACGCGCCTCGCCGCTCTCATGCGCCCCGGTGACCGCCCCTTCCGCGGGCGCCGCGGCCATCCCGATGGTCAGCGCCCCTGCGAGGACGCCGGTGACCAGGTGCTTCATAAAGCACTCCCCACGCTCGGAGAAGATTGGTCGCCCAATGTATCTAAATGATTACGGAACGTGGGTGATATCGCCGAGACCGGTGACACGGGAAGGTCCCGCCATCACGGGGCCGATGGCGGGACCAAGATCAACGCCCGGGGTGGGCGATTCGTGCGAACGACGGAGGTGGGGCTGCTCGGAAAAGGGGAGAGCGGCCCTTTCGGCCGCTCGTGCGGGATTGCGACGAGTCGCGGAACGGGCTCAGGCGGCCAGTACGTGCGTGGCGCGCGACGGGTGGTCGGCGAGGGACTCGCGCAGCTGCTTGCGGCCGCGGTGCAGGCGGGACATCACGGTGCCGATGGGGGTGCCCATCATCGCCGCGATCTCCTTGTAGGCGTAGCCCTCGATGTCCGCGAGGTAGACGGCGTCCCGGAAGTCCTGCGGCAGGGAGCGCAGGGCGGTGACGACGCGCTGGTCGGGGATCCGGTCCAGGGCCTCGGACTCGGCGGACCGGAAGCCGGACGAGTGCGCCTCGGCCTGCGCGATCTGCCACTCCTCCAGCTCCTCGGAGCCGGCGCGCTGCGGCTCGCGCTGCTTCTTGCGGTAGGTGTTGATGAAGTTGTTGGTGAGGATGCGGTGCAGCCAAGCCTTGAGGTTCGTGCCCTCCTGGAACTGGTGGAAGTTCACGTACGCCTTGGCGAGCGTCTCCTGCACCAGGTCCTCGGCGTCGGCGCTGTTCCGGGTCATCCGGACGGCGCTGGCGTAGAGCGGGTCGACGAGAGGCAGGACGTCGCGCTCATAGCGGTCGACGTCGTGGCAGAGGTTCTTGTCCAGTGGACGGACGGCCATGGTCACTGCGGTCATCGTCGCTCCCCGAGGGTCGTGGGCCGGGTGGGCCCAGGTGGCGGACGCGCGGTCGGCGCGTCGTTTCGGGCGGACGTGCCGCCCCTCGTGTTTCGGTGGTACGGGCCACCGGCCCGATCGGTTCGGCGTGGACTCACGTCGCGGTGCGCGGCGAGCCGGGGGCTCGTGCGTGCACGCGACATCTCCCAGAAGGGTGAGCGTTCGCGCCGGGCGGGGTCTCGGCCTCGCATGGAGGGTGGGCCGAGGGAGGGAGTGGGCCGGATCGGCTTCGCCAGAGCGACCCCGGTTCCCGGGACGTCGCGGGCCTTGCCTGATCGAGCCGTCCACTCGATTTCGGTGGCGTTCTCACTGAGTAAGACGCTTGGGACGGTCCAAAAGGTTGCGTGGCGTCAGTCACAATAAGCGGCCTACCGTCCCGATCCACGCTTGGTGGACGGTATAGAGCTCAATCGACCCGCGCAACCTATTTTTCGGCTATTCGCATTCAGAGAGTGATGTAATTGTCACTCTGTGTTGAGAATGGCTCAGGCCGCCGGACCCGGTGGTCCGACGGCCCTGTTCGGCCACCTCACGATCACGCCTTGTCGAAGGTCTTCTTGGCCCAGAGGTAGGAGACGGCGGTGAGGCCGGCGCACCAGGCGATGGCGATGGCGGCGCTGTGGCCGATCGGCGTCCCGAGGAGCAGGCCGCGGACGGTCTCCATGATCGGGGTGAAGGGCTGGTACTCGGCGAACCAGCGCAGGACCGTCGGCATCGAGTCGGTCGGGACGAAGCCGCTGCCGAGGAAGGGCAGGAAGACCAGGGGCATCGGGGCGTTGCTGGCGGCCTCGGGGGTCGAGGACTTCAGGCCGAGCGCGACCGCCAGCCAGGTGGTGGCCACGGCGAACAGGGTGAGCATCCCGAGGGCGCCCAGCCACTCGGCGGGGCCGGCGTCCGGCCGGAAGCCGACCGCCAGGGCGACGCCGACGAGCGCGGCCATTCCGAGGAGCTGCTGGACGATGCTGGCGACGACGTGGCCGGTGAGGACCGAGGCCCGGGAGATCCGCATGGTGCGGAAACGGGCGATGATCCCCTCGGTCATGTCGGTCGCGACCATCACGGCGGTGCCGGTCGTGGCCGTGGCGGCCGTCATGAGCAGGATGCCGGGGACGACGTAGTTGATATAGGCGTCGCGTCCGCCGCCGAGCCCCTTGCCGAGGGTGCCGCCGAAGACGTACACGAACAGCAGCAGGATGATCACGGGCATGACGATCAGCTGCACGGTCATCGACGGGTAGCGGATCATGCGCTTGAGCTGCCGCCGGGTCATGGTGGAGGAGTCGCGCATCGCGAGGGCGAGGGTGCTCATCGGGTGGTCTCCTGCATCTGGCCGGTGAGGGTGAGGAAGACGTCGTCGAGGTCGGGGGTGTGCACACCGAGGTCGGCGGGTTCGACGCCCGCCGCGTCCAGGCGGGCGAGCAGGTCGCGCAGGGACGCGACGCCGCCGTCGGAGGGGATCTGCAGGGTGAGCCCGTCGTCGTCGGACGGGTCCACGAAGCCCTGGCCGAGCGCGCCGAGCGCGTCGAGCGCGTTTTTGAGAGCGTCGTCGGTCGTGAACCGCAGAGACACGTGGCCGCCGGGAATGAGCCGCTTGAGCTCCTCGGAGGTGCCCTCGGCGATCAGCCGCCCGTGGTCGAGCAGGGCGATCCGGTCGGCGAGCTCGTCGGCCTCCTCCAGGTACTGCGTGGTCAGGAAGATCGTGACGCCGTCCCGGACGAGTTCGCGGACGATCTGCCACATCGAGCGGCGGCTGCGCGGGTCGAGGCCGGTGGTCGGCTCGTCCAGGAAGATCAGGCGCGGGTCGCCGACCAGGGTCATCGCCAGGTCGAGCCGGCGCTGCATGCCGCCGGAGTAGGTCCCGGCCGTCTTGCGCGCCGCGTCCACCAGGTCGAACCGCTCGAGCAGCTCGGCGGCGCGCTTCCTGCCGTCCCGGCGGGACAGGTGCTTCAGGTCGGCCATGAGGAGCAGGTTCTCCTCACCGGTGAGCAGCTTGTCGACGGCCGAGTACTGGCCGGTGACGCCGATCGCGCCCCGCACGTCGTCCGGCCTGCGGGCCAGGTCGTGCCCGGCGACCTCGACGGCGCCGCCGTCGGCCGGGATCAGGGTGGACAGGATCTGGACGGTGGTCGTCTTGCCGGCGCCGTTCGGGCCGAGCAGGGAGAAGACCGTTCCTTCGGGGACGGTCAGGTCGATCCCGTCGAGCACGACCTTCTCGCCGTTCTTGTCGCGGTAGGACTTGCGCAGCCCGGTCGCCGCGATGGCCGGCTTCGTCATGATGCCGTTCTCCTTGGAGAGCTGGGGGTGGGCCTGGTCAGAGGCTGCGGGCGGTGATGTCGCCGTGGGACGTGGTCGCGCGGATGTCGAGCTCGACGCCGCCGTCGTTCTTGAGGTCGTTGGTGATGCGGCCGTGTCCGGTGCCGGCGTCGAGGGCGGCCGAGACCCCGGCGGCGGCGCCGACCGAGATCCCGCCGGCCCGGGTGGTGAGGGTGACCGTGCCGCGGACGGCCTCGGTGACGGTGATGTCGCCCTTGCTGGTGTTGATCTCGGCCGGGCCGTTGAGACGG
Organism: Spirillospora sp. NPDC052269; assembly: GCF_040679435.1. Lineage (NCBI taxonomy): Bacteria > Bacillati > Actinomycetota > Actinomycetes > Streptosporangiales > Thermomonosporaceae > Spirillospora > Spirillospora sp. NPDC052269. Next base: position 59,381 of record NZ_JBFAUU010000022.1, on the reverse strand, counting down.
CCGACCGTGACGTCGCCGGCCTCGGTGCTGAGCCGGAGGCTCGCGGCCTCGTCGAGCTTGACCGCGCCGTGCGCGCTCTCGTAGGCCACGTCGCCGAGCCGTCCGACGCCCCGGAACTCGACGCTCGCCGTCTTCGCCTCGACCCGGGAGCCGGCGGGCAGCTGGACGGTCACCTCGATGGCGCCGGACGAGCCGAGGTACCGGTTCCCGGTCATGGTCCGGATCCGCAGGACGCCGTCGGCGTAGTCGACCGCGGTCTGCTCGGCCGCCTTCTGGTCGCGGCCCTTGGAGGCGTCGGCGGGACGGATCTCGACGGCGGTGTCGGCGCGGTCGGCGGCGATCAGCTGGACGCGTCCGGCGGGGACGTCCAGGACGGCGGCGATCGGGGCGGGGGTGTCGAACTTCCGCATCGTTCTCTCCTTGGGGCTCGTTTCGCGGTTCGTCGTTTCCGACAACACGAACGCTACGTTGCATTTCTGGATCAGGCAATGAGTTCGTTGCGCTGAAATCTTGTTAACGCAGGTCAAGGATGAGAAATCATTGCAACGACATGAGAGGCAATGCAACGAAGGTCATCCTGGACGTTGCAATGAAATGACCGTGAACGCTAAGCCGGAGCCGCCGGGGGATCGAGGGGAGGCCGTCGCGCGGTGTCGTCTCCAGGGGGTGGAGTGGGCGCGGTGACCGGCGGCGGGGGCTCGGTAGGAAATTGTCGCTTTTGCGATAGATCGAATTTCGGTGCCCCTCACGTCGGATCTGTAGTGTCGGTCGGGTGGACGCCGGGGCTCGGTGGGGCCGGGGTCGTCGGGGAGTGGGCGCTGTGGGAGAGAGACTGACGCTGCCGGTTCCGGAGAACCTGCATGCGACCTATGCCGTGGCGCTCGCCGCACCGCCCGCCGATCCGCGCGAACTGGCGCGTGAGCAGGTGGCGCGGCTGGTCCGCCCGCCCCTGCGCGACCTGGTCCTCGGGATGCTGGCCAGTCCGCTGCTCACCCTCGACCTGCGCCCGGCCGCCGAGTTCCCGCCGCTTCCGATGGACCTGCTCGCCGCGTACGGGGCGTCCCGGGCCGAGCTGGGGGCGCTGTCCGCCGCGTCCCATCTGCTGGCCGTCCGCGCGGCCTACCGGCCGGGGTGGCCGCCCGCGCACGAATGGGCGGCGCGCGCCGTCGCCGGGGCGGTCGGGACGGCGCTGAGCATGCCCGTCGTGGACGTCTTCACGCCGCAGATCCTCGGCCGGGACCGGCTGGAACGGTCCCTCCCCGGCCCGGACGGCACGATCCGGCTCACCGACTGGATCCTGCTCCCGCACACCGGCGGGCCGCACGGCTTCTGGTTCACGACCAACGGGCTGGCCCGTTTCGGTCTGCCCGAACTGCTGACCGAGAACGTCCCGCCGACGCTGGTCGAAACGTGGGGTCGGCTGCTGAACGGCCTGGCCCGGCGCCTCCTCGACCTCTGGGTCGAGCGCCTCCCGGCGGACGAGCTGCCCGTCTTCGTCGACCTCCCCGAGGTCGTCTCCGTCGGTCTTCAGGACGTCGCCGCAGCTCAGGGGATCGAAGAGGCGATGCTGCGGGAGGTGTCGGTCCGGCTGAGGCTGGACGAGCCGCAGGGCGACGTCCCCGCCGTCCTGACCGTCCTCGCCGCCGACGACGGTCCCGACCGGCTCGAACACCTCTGCGCCGCGCTTTTCGGTCCGTCCTGAACCCCGTTGTCGTGCGTGTGCGGCGGCGGACGTCCGAGGAGAAGATGATCAGCTCAGAGCTTGCCGACGATCTTGTTCTCTGCACAGGATCGTGGACGTGAGATTCGGCCCACGCGACCACCCCGGCCCGCCCGACGAGCCCGGCGATCACGAGCCCGTCCAGCCGCCGCACGCCGTCCCGCCCCCGGCCGCCCCGCCCCCGTCCGCGTCCCGGCTTCCGCGCCGCCGCCGACCGTCCCCGCCGGTGCCCCACCCGGGTGACGTCCGAGTGGCAGGCGGCCCACCCCGCCGCCCCCGCCCCCTCGACCCGTCCGTGGCCCCTCACCACCCCACCCCCCACCCCCCCGCGCCCACCCCACCCCCACCCGCGCCTGCCGCGCCTCCACCCGCGCCTGCCGCGCCCGCACCGCCCCCACCCGCGCCTGCCCCGCCTCAGGGCGCGCCCCCCGCGCCCGCACCGCGCCCACCCGCGCCTGCTTCGCCCGTACCGCCCTCACCCGCACCTCCGGCCGTGCCCCCCTCGCCTCCGGCCGCGTCTGCGCCGTCGGCGGCGTCGCCGTCACCGCCTGCGCCTCCGGCGGGGTCACCGCCTCCGGCGCCGCCTGCGAGCCCGATGCCTTCCTTGCCGCCTGCGGCTCCCGCTCCGCCTGGGGCGACCGTGCCTTTCGCCTCACCCAGGCGGGTTCCCTTCCCGCCCGCGGGCCCCGCCCCCCAAAGCCCCTCAGCGCCGCCGCCCGCCCCACCCGCACAGGACAGGACCGCGCCACCCTCCGACTGGACACCGGTCACCGTCACCCCTGACCGCGGCCGGGAACAAGACCTGCCGCCGCATGCGTCCGCCGACCTCCCGGGCACCTCTGAGACCCAACGGACTCCGGGGCGTACCCCGGACACCGACACGTCGGCGTCCAACGAAGGCGACCCGTGGACCACGGTGCGCGGCGCGGCCGGTCCCACGGCATCGCCCACCCGCGTCGATCCGCTGCCGACAGTCGTCCACGAACCGCTCAACGTCCACCAGGACGAGGTCCCACAGCCCCCCTCGCCCGCCCCGGACGCTCAGGACCCATGGCGAAGCGCGCCCAGGCCCGGCGCGCCAGTACACGCGTCCGCGTCTCCCGAAACCCGCCCGGCCGGTGATCCCGCCGTGGAAGACGACGAACTCTGGACGACTGTGCGCAAGCCCGAGGCCACCGGCCCCTCCGTCACCCGCCGCGACACCGCGCCCCCTGACGCCGACGAGGCCCCGGCCGTTCCGGGGCCCACGACCTCGCCCGCCCTGCCACCGTCCGAGGTGAGCCCGCCGTCCCTCGGCGCGGACTCCACCCCAGAGCCCTCCGACGCATCCGAGCCCGTCGCCGCGTCCGAGGACGTGTGGACCCCGGCTCCCGCGGGCGGACGCCACCGCTCCCCAGAACCCGTCGCCGAACGCCCGTCCGGGCAACCGGGCACCCACCGAAACCCCATGGACGACAACGCCTTCCCCGACGACCACCCCACCCCCGAACCCGAGCCGATCGAGGAAGCGGACCGTCGGTTCGACCACGACCTCACGCCTCCTCCGCTTCCACACGAAGCCCCCGAGCCGCCCAGCCGTCCATCTCAAACGAGACCGGACATCACCGCGCCCGACCGCGAGCCGCCGCACGTCCGCGAGCCCGCCCGCGACCGCGAGACGCCGCGCGACCGTGGGAGCGTGGGTGGCCGTGAGGCTGTGGACGTCCGTGAGACTGTGCGCGACCGTGAGCCCACGGACGTCCGTGAGACCGTGGGCGTCCGTGAGCCCACGGACGTCCGTGAGACCGTGGGCGACCGTGAGCCCACGGACGTCCGTGAGACGGCGCGCGACCGTGGGAGCGTGGGTGACCGTGAGCCCGCGGACGTCCGTGAGACGCCGCGCGTCCGCGAGCCCGCCCGCGACCGTGAGACGGTGCGCGACGGTGGGACGGTGCGCGACCGCGGGAGCGTGGACGTCCGTGAGACGGTGCGGGACCGCGGGACCGCTGATTCCTTGCCGTGGCGGGAGCGGCGTTCGAGGTCCGCCGGACCGGCCGAGGACATGTCCCGCCTGGACGCGCGAGCCCGCCGAGCCCTCGTGGACGAGTTCGTCGGAGCCTTCGTGGGCGGACCCACATGGCAGGCGCTGCTGGTCGTCCTCGAAGGGGCGTTCCCGGGGTTGGGCGTCGGCGCCACCCTCGCGACGAGCGCGGACGAGATCTGGCGTGAGATCGCCCCACTGGACGAGCGCGGAGCGGTGGCGCGTATCGGCATACCGCTGTGGCTGGGCCCCTCAGGACTGGAGGTGGACCTCAGCGCGCACTGGCATTCGACCGCCGCCAACGGGAGGCGTCCTCGCCCGCGCGCGTCCCGGCCGTACCGGCAGGCGCTGGTCGTGGACACCATCGACCCGCTCCGCTACCACCGTCCGGTCAGCGGCCCCAGTTCACCGCACGACCGCCCGTTCGAGGCCGGCTCCTTCGATCTCGAGACCGACTTCCCGACCCCCGCGTCCGACGTGCTCGAAGGCGCGCCGCCCGCCGACTCCGCCCGGTTCGGCCCGGCCTTCGACCAACCGGGAGAGGACGACCGCGGGCGGGCGCACGGCGACGACGAGGACGACACCGGTGTCGTGATCGTCGCGGATCTGACCGCGGCCGGTGTCCGCGTCCTGGACGCGGCGGCCGTGTGGCGGTTCGCGTCCCGCATCATCGCGGACACCCTGCGCGACCCGCGACGTCCCGAGAGCCGGCAGCGGGCCCGCCGCACCCTGCGTTCGCTGAGGCGCGTCGTCATGGTCGACCCGCGACTCGGCCTGGGCCTGTGCCTCGGCCTGGACGACCGGCACACCCCACGCTGCCTCCTGGTCTTCCGCGTCGAACGCACGGAGGTGGCGATCCCCCGCTTCGTCCGCCCCTGACCGGTCGAAACGAGGACGCGCCGGACGGGTCACCCCATCCGGCGCGTCACCTCGCAGCCGTCGTCACTCCCCCGGACGCAGCCAGCTCAGGTCGCACTGCCGCTCGGCGGGTAGCGCGCGGATGCGGGCGACGAGCTCCCGGGGGTCGTCCTCGTCCTCGGCGAACGAGGCCGACCCGGTGTCCTCCGAAAGCAGCCCGCACAGGAGAGTGTCGTGGGCCCGGACCGCGATGAACAGGCCGAACCGGACGAGCCCGTCACCGCGAAGATGCGCCAGCTCGGTGAGCAACGCGGCCAGCCCTGACGGATCCTGCGGGTCGTACAGTCCGCGCACGTACGCGAACATCTCCTCGGCCAGGGCCTCGGAACGCCGTCCGGAGAGGTGGTAGGACGTCCCCATGAACCCGCCGCCGCCCACTCCGGCGGCGCGCTGATCGCGGATCCGCACCCGCAGCCCGTACTCGGCGGCGGAGCGCTCGAACGCCTCGACCAGCAGCGCCTCCGCCTCGCCCTCCTCGCTCAGGACGACCCCGGAGACGACGCCCTTCTCGGACGCGAGCCGGTCGAGCATCTCCTGGTGCAGTTCCCGGACGTCCTGCTCGACGACGTCCAGGGAACGGGCGAGCGCGCGCTGCGCCTCGCGGTCGAGCTCCATCTCGGCGACCCGCCCGGACAGCATGCCGAGTTCCTTCTCGGCCCGGTCCACGCGATCGGCCAGCGCCTCGAGATGCCCGACCAGCTCGGGCGACGCTTCGCCGCCCACGACGGGCTGAGGAAGCGCCTCCGGCGGCGGCCCCTGGACGGACTGGTCCAGGTCGGCGCGCATCGCGTCCTGCCGTCGGGTGAGCTCGACCACCCGGTCACGCAGTTCACGCAGCTCCGCCTGTGCGCGGGGGAGTCGCTTGTCGGACGCCAAGTACAGTTCGCGCCCGGCGATCGCCAGGCATAGCAGCACCAGGATCACTGTGGTGGTCATACAGCTCCCTCGGGGGCGGGCACCGCCCTCAACCTAACCACCCGAGACCGAACTAACCCCAGTCGGAAGGGATCTCGTCCGAATCACACGACCATTTCCTGGTCTGTTTCCCGCCCGGCCCCCACAACGGACACCCCGAACCCTGGTTCCGGACAGTCCACACCCCGGTCACCGGCTCGTCCGCATCCGGACGGACTCGAAGACGCAAGCGCCGACACCCCGAACGCCCGTTCCCACGGCTACCGGACGCACCGTTCCCACAGCTCCTGGTACCGGACGCGCTGTTCCCACGGCTCCCGGTGCCGGACGCACCGGGAGCGCATTCAGGAGGTCTCGTGGGTCATGCGCGGATCATGTCGAGGAGTCGTCGGACGTGGCGCTGCTGCTCGCTCCTTGCGGGTGGGCTAGCCGAAGAGGTCGAGCATGTCGATGAACGCGTCGGCGGCGCTGTCCACCACGACGTGCGCCGCCACATGGGCGGCGGCTCCGGCGACGATGCCGCCCGCGATGATCGCGCCCGCGGCGGCCACCTCCGCACCCGGGTGATAGGAAGCGCCGTAATGCCCGTGGTGGTGATGACCGTGGGCGTACATCGGCGCACCGTGCATGGCCGGTGGGTACGGTGCCATCGGTGGCGGAGGCATTCCGGGCCCAGGCGGCATCGGCGGTGCGCCCAGCGGAGGCGGCGGCAGAGGCGCTCCGGGAGGAGGCCCCGGCATGGCTCCAGGAGGAACGGCTCCGCCAGGGCGACCGGGAGGCGGCGGGTACGCGGGCATGCCGGGACCAGGCCCAGGCTGCCCGGCGCGGTGCGGAGGCGCACCGGGAAAGGGCGGCGAACCGGGCGGAACAGGGCCGCCCCCTGGGAACGGTGCCCCCTGAGGGCCCTGTCCAGGCCCCGGGACGGGCATGGGCCCGTTCGGGCCGGGCATCGGACCGGGCGGAACGGCCCCTCCTCCAGGCCCCATGGGACCGGGAGGCGGCACACCGGGAACACCATGGGCCGCCGGAGGCATACCCGGCGCCCCAGGGCCTGCGCCCGGACCACCTGGACCCGGCGGAAGCGGAGGAGCCCCGAAGGGCGCCGGGCCGGCAGGCATCCCCGCACCCGGGGGCATCCCTGGACCAGGTGGAACGCCTGGGCCCTGCGGAATCCCGGGACCAGGAGGCATTCCTACGCCCGGAGGCATCGGAGGGCCGCCCGGACCGACCGGGTTCGGAGGCATGCCCGGCATCCCCATGCCCGCCCCGAAGGCAGGCGCGGGCGCGCCGGGACCGAACGCCGGGCCGGGCGCCGCAGGCCCCGGACCGCCCGGTCCAGGCATGGGACCAGCCCCAGGCATGGGACCAGGACCAGGCATCGGTCCGCCAGGCATCGGGCCGCCAGGGCCGGGAGCCGCAGGAGCGAACGGACCGCCTAGACCGGGGGCGGCGGGGCCACCTGGAGGCATTCCCGGGAGGCCCGGAGGGACGGGGCCCGGGCCCGGCGGCATGCCGGATGCGGCTGCTCCAGGTCCTGGGCCGAAGCCCGGCGGGAGGGCCGGAGGGCCGCCTGCGGGCGCGGGGGAGTGGGCCCCCTGCGGGGGCGGCGCGCCGGGTGAGTGGTCGAGGTTCGGGGGGAGGGCGACGGCGGACTCGAGCCAGTCGGTGAGCAGGGACGTCCAGTCGCTCTCGCCGGATTCGGGGTGCTCGACGGCGAAGACGCCGTAGGAGTCGTCCTGAGGGGCTGAGCGGCCACGGGCGCGGAGCTTGAAGCCCATCATGGACGGGCTGGCGATGAAGGTGAGCCCGACGCCCTCGATGCGGCCGCGGTGCTGCGGCGGCGGGGCGAGCTGGATCTCCTGGTGGAAGGGGAGCTGCTGGGACAGGCCCCCCACCTTGGACGTCCGGAACGTGACCGTGGTGATGGTGAAGCCCATGCGCGCGGCGGCCTGGAGGACCCACTGCTGGGATCGCAGCGGCTCGACCGAGATGGGGTCGACGTCGCCCAGGTCGGGCGCGCCGCGGACGTCGACCTCGGTGCACAGCCCGAGGGTGAAGCCGGGCAGTTCGTGACCGAGGACGGTGGTGAACGGCAGCTCGTACGGCAGCGGGATGGAGAACGGCAGCGTCCGCTCCTCGCCGGGGCCGAGCATGAAGGAGCGGGTGAGCGCACCCCGGTACACCTCGGGACCGGCGATGTCGCGGCCCTGTGGATCGCGCGTGCGCGGCATGAGCGCGATCGTGACGTTCCGGACGTCGGTGGGGGCGGCCCCGCCGCCCAGGTGGACGTTGCCCGCCACGACGCCGCCGGGCGCGCATTGCTGCTCGGCCAGGACGGTGTCCACCGACGGTCCCGCGTATCCCACTGGATGATCTCCTCTCGTCTTCCGACAAGCGGCACACTACGCCCAGCGGCCCCGGCGGCCGAACGGCCGCCGGGACTGTGGATAACTACTTCGCCGTCACGCTCACGGTCGCGTACCCGAGCTTCTCCAGAGGCTCGCGGATCTGCGACGCGTCGCCGACCGCGATAACGGTGAGGCGCTCGGTGTCGACGTGGGTCGTGTACGCGCGCGCGACCGACTCGGGCGTCGCGGCGCGCACGGCGGCCAGGTAGCGGGACGGGTAGTCCGCGCCGAGGCCGCTCGCGGACGCGTCGGCGAGTTCGGCGGCCACCGCGCGGGACGTCTCGTACTCCCCGGGCGCGCGGTCGGCGAGGGCGCTGATCGCGGCGGTCGCCTCGTCCGCCTCGACGCCGCGCTCGCCGATGGAGCGCAGCTGGGTCAGGGCGTCCGCGACGGCGTCGCCGGTCACCTCGGTGTGGACCGAGCCCTGCGTCACGAACACGCCGCAGTACGGCATCCGCAGGATCCCCGTGCGCACGCCGTAGGTGTAGCCCTTCTCCTCGCGCAGGACGGCGTTCAGCCGGGACGTCAGGCCACCGCCGAGGACGTGGGCCGCGACCGACAGCAGCGGCCAGTCGGGGCTCGTGCGGTCCGGGACGCTGTGGCTGATATTCAGGTACGTCTGGACGGAGCCGGGACGGTCCACGATGACGATGCGCGGCTCGTTCACGGGCGCGATGGTGTCGGCGACCGGAAGCGCCGTGCCGGACGACGCCCAGCCGGTGAGCGCGTCCGCGAGGGTCGCCTCGACGTCGGTGCCCGCGATGTCGCCGGCGACGACCGCGGTGGCCTCGGCCGGGACGATCGAGCCGAAGTAGGCGCGGACGGCGTCGCCGGTCAGCCCTTCGACGGACGCGCGCGAGCCCCCGGTCGGGCGCGACGCGCGCGCCTCGGCGGGGAACAGGACCGCGCGCAGTTCGCGCGCCGCGCGCGAGCCCGGGTCGGCGTCCTCCTGAGCGATCTCCTCCAGCCGCTCGTTCACCAGGCGCCGGACGTCCGAGTCGGCCAGCGCGGGCCCGCGCAGGACCTCGCCGAGCAGTTCCAGCGCTTGGGCGAGACGCGTCACCGGAGCGTCCAGGGCGATGCGCAGGGCGGTCAGGTCGGCCGACGCGTACAGGGACGCGCCGAGACGCTCGAACGCGTTCGTCAGGGCCGTGCCGCCACCGGCCTTGGTGCCCTCCAGGAACGCGCGCGCGGTGAGCGTGGCGACGCCGTCCTGGTCGGAGCCTTCACGTCCCGCGCCCGCGTCCAGCACGAGCCGGACGGCCGCCAGGCGACGGCCCGGCAGTTCGCAGCGCAGCGTCCCGGGACCGGACGGCACCTGGCCGGCCGCCGCGGAGGGGAACTCCCAGGCCGGGAACGGCCCGGGGACGGGCCGCTCGGCGAGCCTCACCGTCTCGGTCACTTGGACGCACCTCCGTAGGTGAGCGCGGTGCGGGCGCCCGGCGCCAGCCAGCGGCCCGCCATCTGCTTGATCTGGTCGCCCGTGACGGCCGCTGCGCGCGCGGGGGCGGTGAACACCCGGGACGCGTCGCCGAACTGGGTCGCGTTCTGCGAGAGCGCGTTGGCGAGGCCGGTGACGGTCTCGGTGCGCTCCAGGAAGCCGCGCTCGGCCTGCGCGGTCGCGCGCGCGGCCTCCTCCTCGGTCGGGCCCTCGGCCGCGAACCGGGTCAGCTCCTCGTCCAGCACGGCGGAGATCTTCTCCACGTCCGGGCCGACGGCCTCGACGAGCGCGAGGGACGGGCCGTCCGCGAGCCGGGTGACGCCCGCCCACACCTCGGTGGCGATCTGGTCGCGGCGGACCATCCGGTCGTACAGCCGCGAACCGGACCCGCCGCCGAGCACCTCGGCGGCCATCTCGGCCGCCTCGATCTCGTCGCCGCCGTCCGTCGGCAGCGTGAACATCGCGAAGTACGCGGGAGACGGCACGTCCTCGTCCACGGCCTCGACCCTGACGCCGCTGAGCGGCCCGAGATCACCCGGACGCGCCCCGGGGGTGGCCGGACCCGCCGGGATGCCGCCGAAGTACCTCTCGACGGCGCTCAGCGTCTCCTCGGGGTCGACGTCGCCGACGATCGACAGCACCGCGTTGTGCGGCGCGTACCAGGTGCCGAAGAAGTCCGTGCAGTCCTTGAGCGTCGTCGCGTCCAGGTCCTCCATGGACCCGATCGGCGTGTGCGCGTACGGGTGGCCGGACGGGAACGTCAGGCTGCACAGGCGCTCGAACGCCGTCCCGTAGGGCTGGTTGTCGTAGCGCTGGCGGCGTTCGTTCTTCACCACGTCCCGCTGGTTGTCCAGGTTCGCCTGGGTGAGCGCCGCGGGGAGCGTCCCCATGCGGTCGGCCTCCAGCCACAGCGCGAGCTCGAGGTGGCTCACCGGGACGGTCTCGTAGTAGTTGGTGCGCTCGAAGGACGTGCTGGCGTTGAAGGACGCCCCGGCGGCCTCCAGCAGCGCGGCGTGCTCGCCCTCGGCGACGTTCCCCGAGCCCTGGAACATCAGGTGCTCGAAGAGGTGGGCGAGGCCCGTGCGGCCTGCGTGCTCGTGCCGCGAGCCCACGCCGTACCAGATGTTGACGGCGGCCAGCGGTACTACATGGTCCTCGCAGACCACCACCCGCAGGCCATTGCCGAGCGTGTGCTCGTGCAGCGGCTGTTCGGCCACGAAGTGCTCCCGTCCGGTCGGTGATCGGTTCCGGGGGAAACGTCGCAGCCCGCCCGGCAGCGGGCTTGATCCCCGGATTCACCGTACCGGCTGGGACTTCCCCTCACGCGCGCGAAGCCGCGCGGGAACACACGGGAAATCGGAGTCGCGCGAACGCGCCGCAAGGAACCAGACCGCGAGCGCTCTGTAAGGAACCGGACCGCGAGTGCTCCATCACGGGCTGGACCGCGGGCGCTTCGTCAGGGGCTGGACCGCGGGTGCTGCGTCAGGGGCCGGACGAGTTTCCGCGGGACGGGGACGAGGCGGCGGCCTGGTACGCGGCCAGCGCGTCCTCGAAGGTCTTGTGCAGGACGAAGATCTTGGTGAGCTGGGTGACGTGGAAGACCCGGCGGACCCGCTCGTTGACGCCCATGAAGGACATGGAGCCGTCTCGCGCGCGCAGGCGGTGGTAGATGCCGACGAGCACGCCGAGTCCGGTGGAGTCCAGGAAGGTCACCTCCCCGAGGTCGACCACGAGGTGCAGCCCGCCGTTGTCGATGATGTCGAGCAGGCTCTCACGGAGGCGCGGGCTGGTGAACACGTCGATCTCGCCGCTGATCTTGACCACGGTGAGGTCCTGCACGACCCGATGTTCGACCGCGAATTCCACGACCACTCCCTGTCAGCGCTTTGATGGGTGATGGCTATACCCGGGGAACCGCCGGTTATCCCGCCGGTGAACCCCGCCGCTGGGACGGGCCGTGCGGCGGACGTTCCCCAGGTGGGGGCCGTCCGGGGACGGTCCGGTCAGGTCGTCTGGAAGAGCGCCCAGACGACCTTGCCGAAGGGCAGGGACGACCAGCCCCAGCTCGAGCTGAACGAATCCACGAGGTGGAGGCCGCGCCCCGTTTCGGCGATGTAGTCGGGCTCCTTACGGCGAGGACCGTCGGAACTGGCGTCGAAGATGCCGCACAGTAGCCAGTCCGCCTGGTGCAGGAGCCGGAGCCGGATGGCGGTGGGGGCCGAGCACAGCGGGTCGGCGGCGTCCCCGAACTCGTGCACGTCGCCGCGGTGCCCGTCCGGGCTCGTCCACCAGGAACTGGTCCCGCCGCTGTGCCGCAGCGCGTTGGTGACCAGTTCGGAGACGACCAGCCCGACGTCGTCGCCCAGCGGGGCCAGGCCCCACTCGGTCAGCCGGGTGAGCGTGAAGTGGCGTGCCGCGGTGACTGACTCGGGGTCGGGCAGGACGGTGAAGGTCACCGCGTTCCCGCCCGGAAGGACCAGGTCACGCAGGGCGTGGTCCAGATTCGGCGGGAGGTCTGCGGCCTCCGGGACGGTCGCCGCGGGCGCGCCCGAGGGCGTGGCAGGCGGCATGGCGGAGGGCGCTGAGGACGCTGCGCGCGCGGCGGACTCGACCCTCCAGCGCGTGTCGTCGTGCGCGTGGCGTGACGTCATTCCCGGGACCCCGCAGAGTGATCTCGTTGTGCAGCCATGGCTCGGAAGTCTCGTGCGTTATCCTGCGCATCGTAGCGTGCGAATGCAAGGGGCAAATGCATCGCCAGATGCACGTGCATCTGACGCCTGCACGCTCCAGAGCACAACGAAGCAGGTCGGAACAGGAGGTGTCCGGGCGACGGATTCCAAGGTCGAAAGTCGAAAGGGGAGCACGCTCCCCGCACCCCCCGGCGTAGCGCGCCGGGCGGTGGCACACTAGGTTCGCTGTCCGCCAGAACGGCCGGGAGGTTGGGCGTGGCTCCAGAGACGCCGGGTACCGGATCAACGGTCCGCCGCATCCTGCTCGGTTCACAGCTCCGTCGCCTGCGTGAGGCGAAGGGCGTGAGCCGCCAGGACGCGGGTTATGTCATCCGCGCGTCCGAGTCCAAGATCAGCCGACTGGAGCTGGGGCGGGTCAGCTTCAAGGAACGCGACGTTGAAGACCTGCTCACCCTGTACGGCGTGGACGACGCGGGGGAGCGGCACGCACTGCTGCAACTCGCCCGCGACGCGAACACGCCGGGCTGGTGGCACCGCTACACCGACGTCCTGCCGAACTGGTTCCAGACCTATGTCGGTCTGGAGGAGTCGGCGGCGCTCATCCGCACCTACGAGCTGCAGTTCGTTCCGGGGCTGCTGCAGTCGGAGGGCTACGCGCGGGCCATCATCCAGCAGGGCAACGCGGGCGCACCCGAAAGCGAGATCGAACAACGCGTGAGCCTGCGCCTGCAGCGTCAGGAACGGCTCACCGCTCCGGACGCGCCCAGGCTGTGGGCCGTCCTGGACGAGAGCGCGCTGAAACGGCCGATCGGCGGCCCGGAGGTGATGCGCGGCCAGATCGAGCACCTCATCGAGGTGTCCAAGCTGCCGAACGTCACCATCCAGGTCATGCCGTTCAAGTTCGGCGCGCACGCCGCTGAGGGCGGCGCGTTCACCATCCTCCGGTTCCCCGAACAGGACCTTCCGGACGTGGTGTACGTGGAGAGCCTCACCGGCGCGATGTACCTCGACAAGCGCGACGACGTCGACACGTATCTCCAGGCCATGGAGCGCCTGTCCGTCGACAGTGCGACCCCGGAGCACACCGTCGAGCTTCTCGGTGATTTCCTCAGAGAGACATGATGCTCCCGACCGACGAGCCCCTGCTCCCGACCGGTGACGGTCGGCCACACGCCGTCCACTTCCCCTACAAGAACGGGATGCCGGCGACCAGTCTGCGCGGTGCGCGCTGGCTGAAGTCGCGCCGCAGCAACTCCCAAGGAAACTGCGTCGAGATCGCGGAACTCCCAGGCGACCGTGTCGCCATGCGAAACTCGCGCCATCCGGAGGGCCCCGCCCTCATCTACACCCGTCCTGAGATCGAGGCGCTGATCCTCGGCGCCAAGGACGGCGACTTCGATCACCTCATCGCACCGTCCGACAACTGACACCGCACCGGCGACCGGGGCCGCACCAGGCCCCGGACGCGACCGTGGCGCAGCCGTGAGGACACGGCTCCGCCACGGGCGAGCGCGGTGGACGCGGGTCAGCCGCAGTTGCCCCAGGGGGCGGTCGCGCCGTTCCCGCCGAACCGGACGCAGGTCTTGACCGCCTTCACGTAGACCGGGCCCGCGTACCACTGGAACGCGCCGGAGTCGGCGACCTGCCCGCCTCCCTGCGCCTGGATCCACACCGAGACGCCCGTCTTGGCGCCGACGCCGGTCGTCTTCATGGTGACGGCGCAGTTGTAGCCCGAGCCGCTGTAGAGCATGTAGGCCGTCCCGCCCGAAGCGGAGACGGACCGCTGCACGTAGTAGCCGCCGCCATGTCCGCCGGAGTTGCAGACCTGCTGCGGGGTGTACTGGTTCGCCGGCTCCTTCGTGGGGCCGTCGCCGCCGCCACCGCCCGGCTTCTTGCTGTCGCTGGGCTTGGGCGAGCTGTCCTTGGTGGGTGCGTCGGAGGACGGCGTGCCGCTGGGGGACTTGCTCGGCGACTTGGGCTTCTTCCCGCCCACCTTGCCCGCGGCTTCGCCCGAAGGGTCGGCGCTGGTCGTTCCGTCACCCTGGGCGAGGGGCTTGCCGCCCTTCCCGCCGTCGTCGGAGCCCGTCAGCGCCCACGCCGACACGCCCCCGATCACGGCGAGCACGGCCACGGCGGCGACCAGCGGGATGACCAGCTTCCGCCCCTTGCCGTTGGACGGGCCGGGGCCGCCGCCGTTCCAGGCGACCGCGGGCGGAGGGCCGGGATTCGTCTGGCCGTCCGAGCTGACCGGGCCACCCGGGCCGAGGGGGCCACCCGGGCCAGTGGGGCCGCCGGGGCCAGTGGGGCCGCCGGGGTGGGTGCCGCCGCCGGCGTTGGGCATGCCGTTGGGGACGCCAGGACCGGCTTGCTGTCCGTTCCAGGGGCCTGCGTTGGGCGGGGCGCTGGGGTTGGACGCTTCCGCCCATGCGGAACCGCCCGTGTTGCCAGGGGGACCGGGATTCGAGGCGTCACCCCATGCGGCTCCACCCGCGTTGGGGGAGCCGCCGGTGTTTCCCCACGGATTCGGGCCCGAAGCACCTTGTGCGAACGGAGCACCCGGGTTGGACGCGTTCATGGGGTCCGTCCCAGGCATACCGGGCGCGGGAGGGAATGCCGATGCTGCGGGGAAGGGCGAGAGCCCGTTGGCGCCGCTGTTCTCCACAGGCCGGCCGGAAGGTGTACCAGGCTGGCCAGAGGCGACAGTCTGGTCTCCGGAGGACCATGCGGGAGCGGGCGGCGCGGGTACGGGGCTGGTGCCCGCCGCGGCCCCGACCAGGCGTTCCTGCGCCTCGCGGGCGTTGGGACGGCGCGCCGGGTCCTTGTCCAGGCACGCGAGCACGATCGAGCGGAGGGGGTCGGGCAGGTCGCCGAGGTCGGGGTCGCCGGTCAGGATCCGGTGCATGACACCGGCCATCTCGTCGTTGCCGAAGGCGGGGCGGCCGGTGGCGGCGAAGGCCATCGTCGTGCCCCAGGCGAACATGTCGGCGGACGGGCCGACCGCGCCGCCGGTGAAGTGCTCCGGCGCCATGTACGCCGGGGTGCCGACGTTCTGCGTCTCGCCCGCCGCGCCGAGGGCGCGTGCGACGCCGAAGTCGATCACGCGCGGGCCGTCCGGGCCCATCATCACGTTGTGCGGCTTGAAGTCGCGGTGCACGATCCCGGCCTGGTGGATCGCCTGCAGCGCGGTCAGCGTGTTGACCGCCAGCCGCTCCAGCGCGCCCGCGGTGCGCGGCCCGTCCTCCAGGACGAGCCGTTGCAGCGACATGCCGGGCACGTACTCGCTGACGATGTACGGGCGGTCGCCCGCGACCTCCGCGTCGATCACCTGCGCGGTGCAGAACCGGGCGACCCGCTTGGCGACCTCAAGCTCCCGGACGAACCGGCCGCGCGCCGTCTCGTCCCCGGTGAGCCCGGTGTGCAGCAGCTTGACGGCGACGAACTCGGTGGGGTCGTGCTTGCTCCGGCCGAGGAAGACCGACCCCTGCCCGCCCTCGCCGAGCCGGCCCAGCACGTCGTAGGCGCCGAGCTCGCCCGGGTCACCGGGCCTTAGCGGGTGGGCGTCGGGCATCGTCCTGTCCGTCACTCGGCTCTCCCCCGGTTGCAGACGTCGCAGCGGTCGTTTCGGCGGTGTGGTCAGAAAATCCTAGTTTGTCCCACATAGAGGCGTGGCCCTCACGCGAAATCTCGCGTGAGGGCCACCGTCGGACCTGCGGTTTCTCAAACGTTCTCGGGAGCCTTGCGGTGCGCGGGCCGGTGTCCGGCGCGCCCGGCCGAGGTGCCTGGCGGCGCCTCCGGGGCGTGCGGACGTTCCAGCCGCGCGGCGACAGCGAGCGCCCGAAGTGAGCGGGTCCGCACGGTCTTGTTCTCGTCATGGCGAGCCTTGGGAATGCTGCTCTGCATGGTGATCTCCTTCAGATCGAAGAGGGGTCACCCGCCGTGCGGGATCTTGTACGCGATAGTTGCAACCGCAAGATCCTTCCCGGTATTCCTGCCGAGCGGCCGCTTCGTCAAAAAACTTTCGCACGGCTAACCAGCTAGCCTGAACATCCCTGATCGTGCCTGTTCAACGGCGTTTGTTCGGTTCGCCGCCTGCTGGCCGGATCCGGCTCCTCGCGGCGCCGTGGCCGGATCGGCGTGAACGCGACCGCCCGCCGGACCGTCCAACCCGGGACACCGGACGAAGGAGAGCCGTGGAGCCGAACCCGGAACCGCTGCAGCTCGCCGACCCTCGGCTGATGGGCGGCTTCACCCTGCTCGGCCGCCTCGGCTCGCACGGCGCGGGCACCCTCTTCCTCGGCGAGGACCACCGCCGGAACCAGGTCGTCGTCGGCGTCCTGTACCCGACCGCCGCCGCCGACCCCGGCGTGCGCACCCGCCTGGCGTCCGCCGTCGGCGAGTTCGCCGAGGACCACGAGGTCGCGGGCTCCTCCACGTCCGTCCCGCCGATCTGGGTGGCCGTCCCGTCCGGGGGTGGCGGCGGGGTGCAGGACGTCCTCGGACTGCTGGACACGGCCGCGCTGTCCACCGACATGCCGACCCCCGCGAACGTCCCCGCCTTCGCCCCGCCCTGGTCGGCCGAGCCGCACAACCCCTCACCGCCCCACGGCACGCCGGTCTACGGCCCGCCGCCGAGCCCTCGGCGCGGCATCCCGGTGTTCGTTCCGGTCCTGTTCTTCGTGGCCTTCGTTCTCCTGGTGGTCGGCGGGGTGGTCTTCGCCATGTCCGACAAGCCCGGCAGGACGACGACGCGCCCTTCGCCCGCCCCCTCCGTGCCGGCTCCGGGGAACGACACCGCGAGCCCGTCCCCGACGGAGCCGGACACCCCCAAACTCCCCAGCGACGACAAGGCCCACGTGGAGGGGCCCACCTTCGGCGGCGGCGACAAGCTCTACCTCATGAAGCTGGGCGGCTTCCCGTTCAACTTCAACGTCCCGGACGAGTGGGGCTGCATGCGCAGCGACAAGCCCCCGTTCACCAACCGCTGGATCTGCGCCCACGAGGGCAAGGGCTTCCCGCCGACCGGCGGCACCAGCGCGGGCGGCCTCGTCGCCCTGCAGTCCTGCCCGTCCGGCTGCGGCCCCACCCAGCGCGAGACCGTCCGCAACGCCATGGTCATCACCGCCAAGGAGTGGCGCGCCACCGACCCCACCACGCAGTACGCCGAGGAGACCGGCACCAACAGCAAGAACGAGAACGTCGTCCGCGTGGCCATGAGCCACGTCTTCGCCTCCCGCCAGGGCGGCCCCGTCGACACCGCCGTCGCCGTCCAGCTCACCGGCCCCACAGGCGAGAAGGGCGACATGCAGAAGATCATCAACGAGATCCGCCGCCGCACCCCCTGACCGGGGTCAACGGCGGCAGGCCGCGCACCGGCCGAGCGCGGTGACCAGCTCGCGGGCGACGGCGAGGGCCTCCGCGCGGAGTGTCGTGGCGGGAAGCGGGGCGACCGACATCTCGGCGGGCTTGCCGGCGGAGGTGTCCTCGCCCCGGTAGGAGATCTCGATCAGCAGATTGCGGTAGGCGGCCGTCAACTCGACGAAGCCGGTGTCCGTTCGGAGGGGCGGGCCCTCGATGATCCGGTACTCCTCGGTGAACGCCTCGATGCCCAGGCCGTCCACCGGCCTGAACGGGCCGAACACCTGGCGGCTCTGCGAGGTCGGCCTGGTGTCGGCGTAGTCGCCCGAGCGTTTCCGGGCGTCCTCCGCCAGAAGGGTGAAGTCGTGCTGGGCGCTCGCGGCCCTCGGGTCCGCCGCGCCCGCGTCGTTCGGGCCGTCGAGGGTGAGGTGCACCGAAAGGTGGCGGACCTGGTCGACGACGTCTGTCCAGTGGCCGGGCTGGTCCCAGTCGCACCTCCGGCTCGTCCCGGGTCTCATCGGCCCGGTTCCGTCGGCCGAGGACGCGGGCTGAGGGACGAGCCGGTCGACGGTCGCCCGCGTGACCAGCGAGCACGGGTCGGTGACGCCGGTCAGCGCCGTCGAAGGCGGCGGGGCGAGCGCGGTCGAGGACACGGACGCGCCGGGTCGGGCGGTCGTGCCGCCCTTGGCGGGGGACGACGCTCCGGTGAGCGCGAACGCCAAGGCCACGGCAGTGGCGGTCACCCCGGCGGTCACCGCGGAGGCGACGACCGGGAGCGCCCACGGCGGCCGCCCGCGCGCGGCGATGTCGGCGCGGGTGGCGTCGGCTCTCGTCTGGTCGCGCACGCTCACCCCTTGCAGTCGGCGCAGCCCTGGAGGTTCGCCAGGACGTCTCGGAGGGCCTGCTCGGCCCGCTGCCGGGAGATCTGCTCACGGGCCACGAGGTCGAATCCGGCCGAGAGCTTGTTGGAAAGCGGGTAGTCGAAGGAGTAGATCGCCTTGACCTCGGCGTTGCCGGTGCGGACGAACGCGGCGCCCGAGGCCGTCCGGAAGCCGTTGGCCGCGTCGGTGCCGTGCGCGCCGCCGATGAAGGCCTCGTCGCCGAGGCCGGGCAGCACGCGGACCTCGCCGAAGCGCACCCCGCCCTGGTCGGTTCCGGCCTGCTTCAGGAGAACGGCCTTGTAGGCGGCGGCGTCCCGGGCCGCCTCGGTCGTCCCGTCGCGGCCCGGGCCCGTGCGGCGGAGCTTGATCGACAGGATGAGCTGCTTGTCGCCGACCGTGCCCGGATCCTCCGAGTCGTACTTCTCCGAGCTCAGCGTGCAGCCCGTCTGGGCGCCGTCGGTGGAGAGGTCGTTCGGGTTGGAGTTGGAGCGGGGCTCGATGAGGGCCTGCGGCGTGATCTTGTCGCGCAGGGTGGGGGAGACCAGATCGCAGGGACGGGCGATGCGGACGAACTCGGTCTTCGCCGGCCGGCCGGACGCGGCCGCGGGGTGCTTCGGGGACTTCCCGTGTGAGCCGGAGGTCAGGGTGATGGCGGCCGCCGTCCCGCCGCCGACGAAGAGGGCGGTCGCGGCGGCGGAGATGGTGGTGACCAGCCAGGTCCGGCCGCGCTTCGGCGGCGGGTCCTGAGTGGGGGCCGGGCGGTGCGGGGCCCACTCGCGGTTGATGACCGTGGTCGCGGCGGCCTGCGGGTCGTCGGTGCCGACCAGGGCGCGCAGGAGGTCGTGGGACGTCGGACGGGCGGACGGGGCGGGGTGCAGGGCCGCCTGGACGTGGGGGAGGAGCTCGGGCGGGACGCCGCTCAGGTCGAACCGGCCCTGCTGGGCCCGGGCGGCGAGGGTGGGCAGGTTGCCGACGCCGTACGGGTGGCGGCCTGTGGCGGCGTAGGCGACGAGGGTGCCCCAGGCGAAGACGTCCACGGCGGGGGAGATCCGGCCGTCGAAGACCTGCTCGGGGGCGCACCAGCCGGGACTGCCGACGAAGCCGCCGGTGCGGGTGTGGTGGGAGTCGGCGTCCAGGGCGCGGGCGATGCCGAAGTCGATGACGCGCGGGCCGTCCGCGGCGAGCATGACGTTGCGCGGCTTGAGGTCGCGGTGGACGAGCCGGACGGCGTGGATCGCGGTCAGCGCGGTCGCGACGCCGACCGCCAGACCACGCAGGGAGCCGCCGGCGAGCGGGCCGTGCTCGTCGATGTGGTCGGCCAGGGACGGGCCCTCGATGTACTCGGTGACCAGAAAGGGGACGCCGTCGGACACGCCGTGGTCGAGGACGCGGGCGGTGCAGAACGACGCCACCCGGCGGGCGTTGGCGACCTCGGTGTCGAAGCGGGCGCGGAAGCGGGGGTCGGCGGCCATCTCCGGTTTGACGATCTTGACCGCGACGCGTCGGCCGGAGTCGGACAGGCCGAGGTAGACCGTGCCCATGCCGCCCTCGCCGAGCCGCCCGAGGAGCCGGTGTCCGCCGATGGAGGACGAGTCGTCCGAGGTCAGCGGCTCGACGCCGGGGAACGGCGACTGCTCGGCCTGCATCCGGTACCTCCCGTGATGTCCCGAAGATCGCGGAAGACCTTACAGGTCGGGGCGCCGGAGGTCAGGGTGTCAGTGGAAGTCAGAGGTAGAGGCCGGGGGCGGCGGCTGTGGTGGGGAGGGTGGTGGGGAGGTCCTCGGGGCGGAGGACGGCGGGGTCGGGGGTCGTGGTGGTGGTGAGGCGGACGGACTGGGTGGCGACGGCGGCGTCGAGGAGGTTGCGGATGAAGCGGCCGTTGCCGAAGGAGGGGCCCCGGGGCACGGTGGCCAGGAGGGCGCGGAGGGCCTCGCGGACGCCGCTCGCGAGGGTGAGGCCGTCGTCGGCGGCGAGGACCTCGAAGATCTGGACGAGTTCGGAGTCGGTGTAGTCGGGGAAGCGGAGGCGCCGGGGGAAGCGGGACTCCAGGCCGGGGTTGGCGGCGAGGAAGGCGGTCATCTCGCGTTCGTAGCCGGCGGTGATGACGAGCAGGTCGCCGCGGTACTCCTCCATGAGCTTGACGAGGGTGGCGACGGCCTCGGCGCCGTAGGCGTCGGAGCCGAGGGCGTACGCCTCGTCGATGAACAGGACGCCGCCGAGGGCCTGTTCGACGGCGGCCTTGACGCGCGGGGCGGTCTGGCCGAGGTAGCCGGCGACCAGGTCGCCGCGGGCGACCTCGACGAGGTGGCCGGAGGAGAGCAGGCCGAGGTCGGCGTGGACGGCGGCGACCAGGCGCGCGACGGTGGTCTTGGCGGTGCCGGGGCCGCCGGAGAAGACCATGTGGCGGGTGGGGTGGACGGCGGGGTGCCCGGCGGCGCGGCGGAGTTCGGCGCTGCGGGCCTCGGCGGCCAGGCGGTGCACCTCGGTCTTGACGTCGCGCAGGCCGACCAGGGCGTCCAGGGCGCCGAGCGGGTCGGCGGCGACGACCGCGCGGGACGTGCCGGTGAGCGAGTCGGGGATGTCGGAGGGCAGCAGTTCGGCGAGGCGTTCGGCGGACGGGCGCTTCAGCGACGTGACGCGGCGGGCCTGGAGGGCCTGGGCGCGTTCGCACAGGTTGCGCATGAGGCGGGCGTTGCCGAAGGAGCGTCCGCGGGGGGCCCGGCGGAGCAGGTCGGCGGCCTTCGCGGACGCGTCGCCGGTCAGGGTCAGCCCGGACGCGGCGCACATGCGGGAGAGGATCTCGACGAGTTCGGCGTCGGTGAAGTCGGGGAACCGGACGGTCACCGGGAACCGCGAGGCCAGGCCCGGGTCGGACGCGACGAACCGCTGCATCTCGCGTTCGTAGCCCGCGGCGACGACGACGAGGTCGTCGCGGTGGTCCTCCATCATCTTGACCAGTTCGGCGACGGCCTCGGGGCCGTAGTCCTCGGACAGGTCGGACTGGGCGAGCGAGTACGCCTCGTCGATGAACAGGACGCCGCCGACCGCGCGCCGGACGACCTCGCGCGTCTTGACCGCGGTCTCGCCGAGGTACTGGCCGACGAGCTGCGCGCGGGACACCTCGACCAGGTGCCCGGACGACAGGATGCCGAGGTCCTTGTAGAGGCGGGCGAGCAGCCGCGCGACCTCGGTCTTGCCGGTGCCGGGGTTGCCGGTGAACAGCATGTGCCGGGACGGCGCGCCGGCGGGCAGCCCGGCGTCGCGGCGCAGCCGGGCGGCGTTCGCCCCGGCCACCATCAGCTCGATCTCCTGCTTGACCGGCGCGAGGCCGACCAGCGCGTCCAGCTCGACGTGCGGGTCGGAGGCGGTGCCGGCGGCGTCGAAGCGGGCCGGGACGTCGGCGCGCTTGACCACCACCTCGTCGCCGGGAGCGGTGCGGGCGCGGACGTCGGCGACCACGACGTCCGCGAGGCGCTGGGCGAGCCGGGCGTTGCGCAGGTTCCGGACGGCCGGGGTGCGGGCGAGCAGGTCGCCGGCGGCGGTCAGGGCGCGCTTGTGGGCGCGGGCGCCGCGCGCGGCGAGGGCGCGGGAGAACAGCTCGGCGAAGGCGTCCGGGGTGAACGGGCGGGTGTGGACGACCTCGAACCGCAGCGACAGCGCCGGGTTGACCTCGCGGATCCGCTCGTCGCCGCCCGGCTCGCACAGCGCGACGACGTGCAGGTCGTCGTGGACGTCCAGGGCGCGGTGCAGCTCCTCGACGATCGCCTCGCCGCTGCGCGGGTCGCGGGACATGTCGTCCAGGCCGTCGATCACCATGAGGCGGGAACCCGCGGACTCCCGCGCGTCGTTGTACAGGTGCGTGGTGGCGGCCGAGACCTCCTTGCCCGCGAAGAAGTCGTCGGCGAGCCAGAGCGGGGACGACGTGACGCCCCGGTCTAGCAGCAGCCTGGCGACGAGCTGCGCGGCGTCGCGCTTGCCGGTGCCGTCCGGACCGACCAGCATCAGCCGGACGGGCCCGCCGCCCTCCCCGATCCGGGTGAGGGCGGCGACCACGTCGGGCTGCCCGACCAGGCCGGAGCCGACCTCGGCGGACGGCCGCGGGCGGCGCGAGCGCGGCGTGCCCTTCCCCACGGACGAGGCGAGCGGGTTCACGACCCGGCGGCGCGGCCGGAACAGCCGCCGCAGGTCGTACTGGAACTGGCTGACCGGGATCGACTGCGGGTCCGGGATGTCGCAGTCGGCGGGGAGCCCCTGCACCGATCCGGTGAACCGGACGGCCATGTCGAGCCATCCGCGGCAGGCGTCCGCCTCGCCCGCGCCGAGCGCCCGCGCGAGCCAGGCGCGCACGCCCTCGCTCCATTCGGACGCGTCGAACCCGGTGTCCCTGACGTGGGCGAACCGCTCCAGCAGCTCGCCGTAGGCGTCCTCGCCGAGCACGGCGGACAGCTCCGCCGGGACCTCCCGGAGCCCGCCCTGGAGCAGCAGGTGGACGTACAGGTCCTGGACGGTCTCCTCGCGCGGCGCGGCGGCCCGCAGGTGCTCGTGCGCGGGGGTGAGCCCGGCGCAGGTCCACTCCAGGTAGCCGATCGGCCCGGCGAGCTCGGGCAGCGCGGCGATGATCTCGTCGGACGCGTGGTCCATCCACGCCTGGCGCTGGTCGGTGAGGTGGTCGGTGATGTCGAGGGTGGGCGGCGGGTCGGCGAGGAGCGCGGCGAGGGCCTGCCGGCGGGGCTCCAGCGGCTCGATGCCGGCCAGGACGTCCAGGGACTCGCGGGCCAGGGTGAGCGCGAGCTCCTTGTCGCCGCTGTCGCCGAGCCACTCCAGCGGACGGAAGTTCCCGCTGGTCACGATCCAGGCGGGGAACTCCAGCATCAGCTCACGGGGCTCGCGGTGGTACTTGCCGAAGAACTGGTACTGGAGCCGTGAGTGTGATCCGGTGCACACCGCCGAGCCGCCGCCGAGGAACTCCAGGGCGAGCACGAGATCGCCGAGGACGAGCGGGGACGGCGCGGTCAGCAGTTCCAGGTCGTCGGTGGTGAGGTCCTTGCAGCGGGGGTCGTTGACCAGCGTCTCGACCCGGTCGCGGATCTCGGCGAAAAGGCCGTCCGGCACGCGCCAGGGGCCGTGGGCCCAGTAGTCGCAGACCGGTTCATCGGTGACCAGCAGCTCCAGATGCTCCGGCAGCGCCACGCAAGACCCCCTCGCCAACAAACCCGGCGTAAAGGTTAGGCCGTCTCCGTGACAACTGTGGCCAGGTTTACTTGCTTGTCCGCACGGCGTAACCCTCGAGTGAGGGTCCGAGGAGGCCGAACGCCTCGGCCGCGGCCCCGGTGAGGGAGGCGGCGATCTCCTCGCGGGTCCGGCCGTCCGCGGTCTGGCGCTGGGCCTCGTGGAACAGGACCCGGTGGACGCCCCCGAGCTGGGCCGCGGCCAGCCGGGGCGTCAGCCCGGTGTCTCCCGTCTCGTCCGCGAGGGTCTCGGCGAGGGCATGCTCGCGCTCCTCGTGCAGTTCGCGGACGCGGGCGACCAGGGTGGGGCTTCCGGCGACCAGCCGGGCGAACGGCTCGCCGCTGAACCCGATCACCGCCTCGCGGCGGTCGACGGCGCCCAGGTAGGCGCGGTGGAGGGCGGCGAGGGCGGACTCGCCGGGGGCGCGGTCCCGGACCGTCCCGGCCGGCCAGGCGACGAACTCCTCGTGGACGTCGAGGGCCAGGTCCTCCTTGCGCGGGAAGTAGTTGGTGACGGTCATCTTCGCGACGCCGGCGGCCTCGGCGATCTCGGCGATCGTGACCTTCTCGAAGCCGCGTTCGAGGAAGAGGCGGGTGGCGGTGTGCGAGATCGCGAGCCTGGTCTCGCGCTTCTTCCGGGCGCGCAGGCCCTCGGTCGTGCCGGTCATGGAGGGATTCTAGGACGGACCTAAGAACGGCCGGGAGCGGTCACCGCGAACCGCTGGGATCACCATCCCGTCACATCTCCATGTCCGGTTCGCCTTGATGTCGGACTTAGGTCGACTTGTGGTGTCAGAGTGGACGACGACCGGGTGCGACGCCCGGACGGTTCATGGACTGGAGTGGCGGGATGGAGACCAGGCGGCTCCGGCGGCTTCTTGCCGCGGCGGCGCTGGCGACGACGGTGGTCACGGCCGGGACGGCGGCGGCCGTCCCCGTGGAGGGGGCCGGCGCGGGCGCCCGGGGCACGGCGGTGCTCGCGGCTTCGCCGCCTTTTCCTTGGACCGCTCCCATGCCCGCCGCGCCGGGTAGCCCGCTGGCTCCGCCGGGGGCCGCCGCGGGCGGCCTTCTCCAGGCCCCGACGGTCGGCGAGCCGACCTCGGCCGCGCTGGACCACGGCAAGCTCCAGGCCACCCTCGACGCCGCCCACGAGGCCGGGATGTACGGCCTGACCTCGGCCGTCCGGGACGGCGGGACGACCTGGCAGGGCGCGTCCGGCGTCGCCGACACCGCCACCGGACGGCCCGTCCGGACCGGCATGCGGCAGCGCGTCGGCGGCATCACCGAGACGTTCGTCGCGACGGCCGTCCTGCAGCAGGTCGACCAGGGGCGCGTCCACCTGGACGACCCGATCGGCGGCTACCTGCCGGACGTCGTCTCCGGCACGCGCGGGCGGCAGATCACCGTCCGGATGCTGCTCGACCACACCAGCGGCATCGGCGACTACCTGTCCGCCGTGTTCCCGTCGCTGAGCGAGCCGTCCGCCGACAGCCTCGACGGGAACCGGTACCGGCACTTCACGCCCGCGCAGCTCGTCGCGATGGGCCTGGGCGCCAGGCCGACCGGCGACCCGGGGCAGAACTGGACCTACTCCGGCACCGACTACGTGATCCTCGGGCTGCTGCTGGAGAAGATCACCGGACGGACGGCCGCCGACTACATCACCGCTTCGGTGATCCGCCGCGCCGGGCTCCGGAACACCTACTTCCCGGGTGACGACCCGGCGATCCGCGGCCCTCATCCGAAGATGTACGAGTCGCTGTTCGGGGTCCTCGACCAGGCCCGCGACTACAGCGACTACGACATGAGCTGGTCGTCCACGGCGGGGTCGCTGATCTCGACCACCGACGACCTGAACCGCTTCTTCCGCGATCTGCTCACCGGCGGGCTGACCAGCCAGAGCTCCCTGGCCGAGATGCAGAGGACCGTCCCGGTGAAGGACGCGGACGGCGACACCGTCCTCGACTACGGCCTCGGCCTGTACGCCCTGAACCTGCCCTGCGGCCGGTACTGGGGGCACGACGGCAGCGTCTGGGGCGCCGCGACCCAGTCGCTGACCAGCCAGGACGGCACCCGGCAGCTCGCGGTCGCGATGAACCGCACCGGCTTCCAGAGCCTGGACGGCCAGGGCGCCCCGATCGCCGGGCCCATCGACAACGCGCTCGGCGCCCACGTCCTGCAGGCGCTGTGCGGGCCGTCCGAAGGGTCCTCGTCCGGCACCGCCGCCACGACCCGCTTCCTCCCGCTCACCTTCCTTTCCCCGCCCTTCTAACCGGCGGGCCTCCGGGCCCCGCCGGTGACGATGTGGGGCTCCTCATGGGGGTCGCGGCCCGGGAGTAATGTGATCGAAATGGACGAGCCGTTGCGGGGTGTGGGACGGACGGCGCTCGGTGTGGCCCGGATGCGGGCCGCCGAGCACCTGCGGGAGGACCGGCTCTTCGCCGATCC
This sequence comes from Spirillospora sp. NPDC052269, assembly GCF_040679435.1. Lineage (NCBI taxonomy): Bacteria > Bacillati > Actinomycetota > Actinomycetes > Streptosporangiales > Thermomonosporaceae > Spirillospora > Spirillospora sp. NPDC052269. The sequence continues at coordinate 33,357 of NZ_JBFAUU010000022.1, read as the reverse complement.
GTTCGCCGAGGCGTTCGCGGCGGCGGGGCCGCCGCCCGTGCCGGGCACGGGCGGATCGATGCGGGACCTGATGGTCCTCCAGGTGATCATCCGTACCCGGTTCTACGACGACTACCTCCTCGGCGCGGCGGCGTCCGGGATCCGGCAGGTCGTGCTGCTGGCGGCCGGGCTCGACACGCGCGCGTTCCGGCTGGACTGGCCGGACGGCGTGCGGCTGTTCGAGGTCGACCTCCCCGACGTCCTGGCGTTCAAGGACGTCACGCTCGGCGACGCCGAGCCGCGCTGCGAGCGGACCGCCGTCGCCGCCGACCTGCGGGAGGACTGGGCCGGGCGGCTGCCGGCCGCGGGGTTCGACCCGTCCCGCCCGACGGCCTGGCTGGTCGAGGGCCTGCTGATCTACCTGTCCGAGGACGACACCGCGTCGCTGCTGGACGGTGTCGGGGCGATGTCGGCGGCGGGCAGCCGCCTGGCGACCGAGGGCGGCTCGGGCACCGACTGGCTGATCGGCCTCGCGCGGACGCATCCCGAGCAGTTCCCGGCCGGGGGGCTGTGGAAGGGCGGCCTGGGCGAGGCGTCCGCGTCCTGGCTGGAGGACCACGGCTGGAGCGTCGAGGAGCAGGGGCTCGGTGATGTCGCGGCGTCCTACGGCAGGCCCGCCCCGGACGCCACGCCGCGCGGGTTCCTCATCGCCGAACGTTCCGGCTGATATTTCCTTTCGGACGTCCGGCCCGGGCACGGCCGGATCTCTCACGTCTTAGGAGCTCCCCCCCTTGAAGAAACTGCTGCCCATCGCGGGGCTGGCCGTCGCCGTGCTGCCGCTGTCCGCGTGCGGAGGCGCGTCCTCGTCCGGCCGGACCTCGGCGGCCGAGCCCGTCGCGGCGCAGGTGTCGGCGTCGGCGGACCGGTACAGGAACTACGCCGACCTGGCCCGCCACGAGAAGGAAGGACGCGACTACAAGCGCGTCCAGCGGACGCCGAAGGGCGCGCACGTCGCCCAGATCGCGATCCACGGCGGGCGGATCGAGGCGCCGACCACGCAGCTCGCGGACTACGCGTCGAGCGCCGGCAAGGACGCGTTCTACTCGTTCGAGGGCATCAAGAAGTCCGGGAACACGGCGCTGCACATCACGTCCACCCACTTCGACGAGCCGCGCGCGCTGAAGCTGCTGAAGCCGGTGAGGTACACGGTCTCGTGGCACGCCGCGAAGGGCGTGACGGCCACGACCTACGTCGGCGGGCGCGACACCGTGCTCGGGCAGAAGATCACCAGGGCGCTGCGCGCCAAGGGCTTCAAGGTGTCCACGCCGCCCGGCCGCATCGACGGCAACGACCCGAAGAACATCTGCAACCGGAACGCGCGCGGCAAGGGTGTCCAGCTGGAGATCACCACGGCGCAGCGCAAGGCGTTCTTCAAGGGCGGACGCCTCGACTCCGCCTGGATCGCCGACCCGAGGCACCGCACGACCGCGTTCTACAACTACGTTCGCGCGGTCGACTCCGTGCTCGCGTCGCTGTAGCGGCGTTCATGTGACGGTCATGACGGACGGCCCGGGTGCGATGCGCACCCGGGCCGTCCGGTGTTCTCGGGGGTCACTTGCGCAGGCGGCGCAGCAGGTCGCGGGTCTCGGCGCGGCGGTCGCGGGCGACCAGGGCGAAGATCACGCCGAGCACCAGCGGGAGCGCGGCCCAGCCGGGGACCAGCCACACGACCTGGGTGACCGCGGCGCCGACCATCAGCCCGATCAGGCCGGTCGCGGCGAGCCCGGCCAGCCGGGGGATCACCAGCCCGATCGCGCCGGCGGCCTCCACCGCGCCCGTGGCGTACCGGAACCACTGCCCGACGCCGATCTTGGCGAAGGTCTCGACCGCGTCCTTCTGCCCGGCGAACTTGGGCGACGCCGACCCGATCAGCAGGAACGCGGCGATGAGGATCTGGAACCCCCACAGGATCGTCCGGCGGCGGGAGCGGGGCGCGGCGGCGGTCTGCGGGGCGGCGGTGGTGGTGGCGCTGGTCATGGCGGGTGTCCTTCCGGCTTGTTTCCCGTTTCGCCAGTGCGTCGATCGGCCGCCGCCCGGATCGACATCCCCCGGAAGATTTCTCTAGGAGAGTTCGGCGGCCCGCTTCTCCAGGACGGACCGCTCGGCATCGTTGCGGGTCAGCGTGGCCGCGCGGGCGAACTCGCGGGCCGCGCCCTCGCGCTCGCCGAGCCGCGCGAGCAGGTCGCCGCGGACGCTCGGCAGCAGGTGGTAGTTCGTCAGGGACGGCTCGTCCGCCAGTGCGTCGAGCACGTCCAGGCCCCGGCGCGGGCCGAAGGCCATGCCGAGCGCGAACGCCCGGTTCACCTGGACGACCGGAGACGGCTCCGCGCGCACGAGCAGTTCGTAGAGACCGGCGATCTGCTCCCAGCCGGTGTCCTCGGCGGACGCGGCCTGCGCGTGGCAGGCGGCGATCGCGGCCTGGAGCACGTACGGACCGGGCGGGGCGCCGATCTCCTGCGCGCGCAGGAGGGCGGCGAAGCCGCGTGAGATGAGGAGACGGTCCCAGAGGCCGCGGTCCTGGTCGGGGAGCGGGATCGGCGCGCCGTCCTTGCCGACTCGTGCGCGCGTGCGGGACGCCTGGATCTCCATGAGCGCGACAAGGCCCTGCACCTCGGGTTCGCGCGGGGCGAGTCCGGCGAGGAGGCGTCCGAGGCGCAGGGCCTCCAGGCAGAGGTCCACGCGGAGCCATGCGGACCCGGCGGTCGCCACATACCCCTCGTTGAAGACCAGGTAGACGACCTCCAGCACGGAGTCGAGCCGCGCCGTGCGCTCGGGGCCCTGGGGCGCCTCGAAGGGCACGCCCGACGCGCTGAGTGTTTTCTTCGCCCGGACGATCCGCTGCGCGACGGTCGCCTCGGGGACCAGGAACGCGCGCGCGATCTCGTCCGTGCTGAGCCCGCCGAGCATCCGGAGCGTCAGCGCGACGCGCGCCGGCCGCGACAGGACGGGGTGGCAGGCGGTGAACACCAGGCGCAGCAGGTCGTCGGCGATCTCGTCCGGCTCGGGCATCTCGGTGGCGGACTCCAAGGCCTGCCCGATCTCCTCGACCTTCCGCGCGAACGTCTGCTCGCGCCGGATCCGGTCGATCCCGCGCCGCTTGGCGACCGACATCAGCCACGCGCCCGGATTGTCCGGGACGCCCTGGCCGGGCCACTGCTCGAGGGCCGCGACCAGCGCGTCCTGCGCCAGTTCCTCGGCCAGCCCGACGTCGTTGACCAGCCGCGCGAGGCCCGCGATGATCCGCGGCGCTTCCAGTCGCCAGACCGCGTCGATCGTCCGGTTCACGTCCCTCACGCGCCCGATAAGAGCACTCGGCCCTGGAAGCGGCAAGCACGCCCGCCGCGCGGATGCGCGGGCGGGCGTGCGGGTGGCCGGGCCTTCGCCCCAGGTGACGGGGCCGCCGGCCCCGGCGGACCGCCTTCGCGGGCGGTCGTGGAGGTGGCCCTATCCGGTCACTGGCCGGGCGCCTCCTCGGGGCCGTAGACGCGCTGGATGGTGCCGCGGCCGCTGCGGACGATGGCCCAGAAGCGGCGGGACAGCTCGATGGCCTCCTCCTCGGTCCGGGCCTCGATGAGCGCGAAACCGGCCACGAACTCCTTGGACTCGCTGAACGGGCCGTCCACGACCTCGGCCTTGCCGTCCTTGGCGACGATGTGGGTCGCGTGCGGGTCGAGGCCGCCGGTGGCGAGCAGCACACCCGAGCGGCTCATCTCCGCGATGAACGCGCCCATCTCGGCCTGGATCTCGTCGGTCTGGTCGTCCTGGGGGGCGCCGTCGTCGACCGTCATCATGAGGAACCGCATCGCGCTCTCCTTCGCTCGGGTGCCGCTACCTGTCGCTTCATCAGAGCGTCGATCGAGGGACGGCCGGATCGACATGACACCGGAAGTTTTTTCAAAGAATCACGGCGTACGCCCTGACCTGCGGAAAAGAGCCAGTCCTCCGAAGAATGCGACGACGGTCAGCCCGGCGGTGACGGCGAGCCCGGCCAGGACCGTTCCATCGGTGTACTCGCCGAGGTACAGGTGCCGGACGGCGTCCACGGTGTAGCGGAACGGGACGACCCGGGACGCCGCGTCCAGCCAGCCGGGCGCGAGCGTCATGGGCAGCAGCAGGCCCGCGAGCAGCATCATCGGCAGGACGACCGTGTTGGCGATCGCGGCGAACTCGGGCGTGGTCCGCACGTTCATCGCCAGGCCGTAGGACAGCAGCGCGAGCGCCGCCGACAGCAGCCCGACGAACACGAACCCGAGCAGGACGCCCGCCACCGGCGCGCGCAGCCCGAACGCGGCGCCGAGCAGGACGAGCAGCGCCGACTGGACGACGAGCTGCACGACGTCCCGCAGCGCCCGGCCGAGCAGCGGCGCGGCGGGGTGCAGGGGTGTGGCCCGCATCCGGTCGATCACGCCGGCCTGGCGTTCGACCAGGATGCCGAGGCCGACGAACATGCCGCCGAGCAGCGACAGCTGGACGAGCAGCCCCGGCACGAACGCCTGCCAGGACGTCCCGCCGGTCCGCAGGTCGAGCTTGGACAGCAGCGGCCCCATGAGGGCGAGGAACAGCAGCGGCTGGAGCATGCCGAAGGTCAGCGCGGTCTTGGACCGCAGGGTCTGCCGCATCGAGCGGCCGAAGATCACTCCGGTGTCGGAGAGGAGTCGGTTCATGGCGGGTCCTAGACGGCGGCGGGCGCGTCGGTGGCGCGCCCGGTGATGGCGAGGAAGGCGTCCTGGAGGGTGGCGGCGTCGTGCCGGGCCTTGAGCTCGGCCGGTGCGCCCTCGGCGACGACGGAACCGGCGTCCACGATCACGAGGCGGTCGGCGAGCGCGTCGGCCTCGTCCAGGTAGTGCGTGGTCAGCAGGACGGTCGTGCCGTGGTCGTGCCGGACGCGCCGGACCAGGTCCCACAGGTCGGCGCGGCTGCCGGGGTCGAGGCCGGTGGTCGGCTCGTCCAGGAACAGCACCTCGGGGCGGTTGACCAGGCCGAGCGCGATCTCCAGGCGGCGGCGCTGCCCGCCGGAGAGCGCGGCGGTCGGACGGTCGAGCAGATCCCCGAGGTTGAGGTCGGCGGCGAGCTCGGCCGCCCGGGCGCGGGACTCGGCCCGGGACAGCCGGTGCATCCGGCCCTGCGTCACGAGCTCCTCGCCGACCGCGCAGTTCGGGTCGAGGCCGCCGGACTGGGCGACGTACCCGATCCGGGCGCGCACCCCGGCGGGGTCGGCCAGCAGGTCGTGGCCGGCGACGACGGCGCGTCCGCCGGACGGGGGCAGCAGGGTGGCGAGCATGCGCACGGTCGTGGTCTTCCCGGCGCCGTTCGGGCCGAGCACGCCGAGGATCTCGCCGCGCTCCGCCGCCAGGTCGATGCCGCGGACCGCGTGGACGGGCCCGGACCGCAGCTGGAACGTGCGGCTCAGCCCGTGGACGTCGAGGACGGGTGGGGTCATGCCCGGCATGAAAGCACAACGGATGCGAAAAATACAATCGATTGAAAGTTTCGCATCGTGTGTAAGATGAGCCGGGTGACGGAGAGTCTGCGGGAACGGAAGAAGCGCGCGACCCGGCGGCACCTCGCCGAGGTCGCCACCGCCCTGTTCGTGGAGCGCGGCTTCGAGGCGGTCACCCTCGCCGATATCGCCGAGGCCGCGGACGTGTCGGTGAAGACCGTCTACAACTACTTCGTGTCCAAGGAGGACCTCGTCCTCCCGCAGGGCGACGACGCGTCCGCCGACCGGCTCGCCGCGTTCGTCCGCGACCGCGCGCCGGGGGAGTCGGGGGCCCGGGCCGTCCTGCGGAACCTGCGCGAGGAGCTGCGCCGCCGCGACCGCAGCGTCGGGCTGACCCTCGGCTACGGCCGGTTCATGCGGATGGTGCGGGAGTCGCCGACACTGCTCGCCCGCTTCGACCGGCTGGGCGCGGAGATGCGCGCGGCGCTGACGGCCGAGCTGGCCGCCGCGTCCGGCGCGTCCCCGGACGATCCGGTGCCGCGGCTCGTGGCCGCGCAGATCGCCTGGACGCAGGAGACGATGTTCGTCGAGATCGCCGAGCGCGCCGCCCGCGACGAGCCGCCCGGCGAGATCGCCGCCGCCATGTCCGACCTCCTGGACGTCATGGAGTCGCTCCTCAGCGACCGCGTCCTCACCTACGCCACCCGCCCCCGAGAGGACGAACCGAAGTGAACGTGTTCCGCGTGGCCATCCGGGGCAAGTTCGGCGATTTGGACGACCAGGCCCGTGCCGCGCTGCGGGGCGGCGATCCGTTCGGCGTCGCCTTCACCGGGCGCGGCACCTTCACCTGCGACGGGTCGTTCTCCGTCTTCACCTTCCGCGTCGAGATCCCGGCGGGTCCGGACGACGACGAGGACGACGCGGGCCTCGCGGCCCTGGCCGCCCTGGACGCGCACGGCCTCCCCTATGAGGTCCTCAAGACGGCCGTCACCGACATGCGCGACATCAAGATCCCCCGCAGGCGCGGCGGGGCCGGGGCCAAACGCGGCGGCTGATCCCCGCGCGGCCGGGGCCGGGGACGGGCGCGGCGGTGGAGGCCCGCCGCGCTGTCCGTCGGCCGGGTGTTCCGGGGCGCGGTTCACGCGCGGCGGGTGAGGGCGAGGGCCAGGCCCGCGGCGGCGCAGACGACGCCCGGGACCAGGAGCGCGACCGAGGGGTGCGTGGACGCGAGGGCGCCCGCGACGGCGACGCCGAGGGTCGCGCCGGTCTGCCGGACGGCGTTGAGCAGGCCGCCCGCGGATCCGGCGGTGCCGTCCGGCGCGGCGGCCATGACGGCGGCGGTGAGGGACGGCAGCGCGAGCGCGACGCCGAGTCCGGTGAGCAGGAGACCGGCGGTGAGGGCGTGCGACGCCAGCAGCGCGGCGCCGATCGTCAGCAGGGCCGTCCCGCCGAGCAGGGGCGGACGGGGTCCGAAGCGCGCGACGAGCCGTCCGGTGACCGGCGGCCCCAGGATGAACGGGACGGTCATCGGCAGCATCGCCAGCCCGGTCGCGACCGGGCCGCGGTGCAGCGTCAGCGGCAGCACGAACAGGTCGCCGGTGAGGGTGAGGTTGACCGCCGCGCCGACGCCCAGCCCGACCAGCACGCGGCGGCTGCGCAGCAGGGTCGCGTCCACCACGGGCTCCACCGTCCGGCGGCGTTCCAGCAGGACGAGGGTGACGGCGGCGGCGACGGCGGCGGCGCCCGAGAGCGCGGTGTGCGGCCAGGCGTGCGCGCCCGCCGCGATCAGCGCGTCCGTGGCGAGGCCGAGGGTGGCGATGACCGCGAGCTGCGAGCGGACGTTGATCCGCCGGTCGCCGCGCGGGACGCGGACCGCCGCGCCCGCCGTCAGCGCCAGCACCGCGATCGCGATCGGGCCGTTCACCACGAAGACCGCGCGCCAGCCCGCCGCGCCGACCAGCAGTCCGCCGAGCACCGGGCCCGCCGCGACCGCGCTGCCGCTGATCGCGGCCCAGGCGGCGATGGCGCGCGTCCGGGCGGCGGGCTCGGGGTAGAGCCGCGCGATCATCGCCATCGAGGCGGGCACGCAGGCCGCCGCCGCGACGCCGAGCAGCGCGCGCAGCCCGACCAGCGCACCCAGCGTGGGGGCCGCCGCGGACAGCAGCGAGAGCGCCCCGAACGCCGCGATGCCCGAGCGGAACACCCGGTGCGCGCCGAAGCGGTCGGCGACCGCACCGGCCGTGAGCAGCAGGGCGGCGAAGACGACGGTGTAGGAGGTCGTCGCCCACTGCAACCCCGACAGCGAGGCGTGCAGCGAGGACGAGAGGTCGGGCTCGGCGACCGACAGGACGGTCATGTCGAGCAGCACCATGAAGTAGCCGAGCGAGACGCCGAACAGCGGGATCGTCCGCCTGGTCGCCGGCGCCGCCGTCGCGGCGGTTGTGATCGTCATGTCCTCGAGGTTCGGCGCGCGGGGGGTTCCGTTCCACCGGCCGTCGCGTACGCTCCGTTCGGAAAATCCGAACGGTAAGGGTGGGGCGGGGAATATGGAGCTTCGTCAGCTGCGGGTCTTCGAGGCGGTGGTCCGGCACGGGACGGTGACCGACGCCGCCGTCGCGCTCGACCTCGCGCCGTCCAGCGTCTCGGCCCGGATCCGCGCGCTCGAGGAGTCCCTCGGGGTGCCACTGTTCGACCGGACGGCCCGCGGGATGCGGCTCACCCCGTCCGGCGAACGCATGCTGAGCTGGTCGCGCCGCCTCCTGGACGACGCCGACCAGGCCCGCCGGGACGTCGTCGGCGCGGCGTCGGCGCTTCGCCTCGGCGCGCTGGAGACGATCGTCGCCACGCTCGTCCCGCGCGTCCTGGCGCGGCTGGCCGCGCGTTCGCCGGGCACCGTGACGGAGGTGCGGTCCTCGAGCCTCCGGGACGAGCTGCTCGCGGACGTCGTCGACGGATCCCTCGACGCCGCGCTGCTGTTCGACACCGGCGACGCCCTCGGGGACCTCGGCTTCCCGCAGCCCGAGGCGCCGCTGGCCTTCCTCGACGTGGAGCCCGTCCCGCTCGCCCTGGTCGCGGCGCCGGGCAACGCGCTCGCCGGGCGTCCGGACCTCACGCCGGCCGATCTGCGAGGCCAGTCGCTCCTGGCCAACGTCGAGGGCTGCTCGTTCCGCTTCGCCGCCGACCGGTTCCTCGGGCCGGAGCCGGCGCGCGTCCAGGCCGGGGGAGTGTCCGTGCAGCGGGGATGGGCGGAGCAGGGGCTCGGTATCGCACTGCTTCCCGATTTCGCGGTCGCGGGCGCCGTCCGCCAAGGCTCGTTGGTCGAGCTTGACCTTCCGGTTCCGGACATCAGCCTGCGACTGGTGTGGCGGGCCGATCGTGAGTCGCTTCCCGGGTTGCGTGAGCTGCTGTACGCCTGCGCTGCCACGCCGGTCGCCTGACCGTGCGTGTGGCCTGACCGTCCCGGACCGTCCCGTTTGGGACGGTCCGATAGTGGTTGATCTGCTGCGGTTAACTGGCAAAGGTTGCGGTTTCCCCAAGAAACCCTGACAGGGTCTTGTGGCACGGTTCACATTGAGCTGATCATCAGCCTCTATGTGGCATCCGGGGCTGGTACTACGGCGGATGGCCAGCGACCGGACCCTGGTCCTCGCGGCCTGCGCGACCGCGCTTTTCGCGACCACGGTCCTCGCGGCACTCGTCGGCTACGCGGGGGCGGTGACCCGCGACGGGCTGCACCGCACGCTCGCCCAGAACGCGCAGATCGGCGCGACCGTGGTCGTGACCGTTCTGCCGGGGCAGAACGTCGACACGAACAAGCAGCTCGACCAGACACTGCGGCGAGCGTACGGGGGCATCCCGTACCGGCTGGAGACGACGGCGCGCAGCGACTCCTACACGCTGCCCGGCCAGGAGCGCGCCCAGCATCCCGAGCTGACGAAGTTCGCGACCTACACGGGCATCGACCAGCACGGGAAGCTGACGGCGGGACGCTGGCCCGCCGCCACCGCCGACGGCACCACCGAGGCCGTCCTGCCCACCGCCGCCGCCCGCCAGATGAAGCTGAAGCCGGGCGCGGTCTTCACCGTCCACGGACGCGTCGAGAAGAACTCCGCCATCAAGGTGCGGCTCGTCGGGACGTTCGACGTGCGGACCCAGGACGACTACCTCTGGCACGGCGACCGGCTCGTCACCACCGGGACCGAGCAGCAGAACTACACGACCTACGGGCCGCTCGTCCTGACACCCGACGTCTACCGCGCGCGGTTCTCCGCGGCGGGCGGCGACCAGACCTGGTTCGTCCGCAACGACCTGTCCCACCTGGACGTCTCCGGCCTCCGCGCGCTCGGGCACCGTGTGGAAGACGCGACGAACACCCTGCGCAAGTACGGCGACGGCACGACCTTCGCCTTCTCCAGCGACCTGCCGCAGCTCGCCGACCAGCTCTCCCGCGCCGTCCTGGTGGCCCGGTCCACGATGTTCGTGCCGGTGCTCCAGCTCATCCTGCTCGCCGGGTACGCGTGGCTGCTGGTCGCCAGGCTCCTCGCCGACCACCGCCGCACCGAGCTCGCCCTCATGCGCACGCGCGGCGCCGGAATGCGGCAACTCGCCGGGATCACGGTCGCCGAAGGGTTCGCCGTGATCGTGCCCGGCCTCCTGCTCGGACCGCTCCTCGCCGAACCGCTGCTGCGGCTCGCCGGGCACGCGCCCGCCGTCCGCGCGACCGGGATGCAGCTGAGCGCCGGATCGCCGAGCACCCTCTGGACGGTCGCCGGCATCGCCGCGGTCGCGTTCGTGGCCGCCGTGACCATCCCGACGCTGCGCGCCGTCCGGGGGACGTTCGTGGAGACCGAGGCCGCGATCAGCCGGGGCCGCCGCAGCGTGTGGGCGGGCACCGGCGCCGACATCGCGCTGCTCGTCGTCGCCGGGCTCGGCGTCTGGCAGCTCACCCGCTACAACAGCACGCCGCGGGTGTCCGGCGCGGGCGGCATCGACCCGTTCATCGTGTCCGGACCGGCGCTCGCGCTGCTCGCGGGCGGCGTGCTGATGCTCCGGCTCGTCCCGGTCACCTCGCGCGCCGCCGAGCGGTTCACCACGCGCGGCCGCGGCCTCGCGCCCGCGCTGGGCGCCCGCCAGGTGGCGCGGCGTCCGCTCCGGTACGCCGGGCCGGCCCTGTTGCTCGTCCTCGCGATGGCGGTCGGGGTGCTGTCGGCGACGACGATGAGCACCTGGCAGCGCTCGCAGAGGGACCAGGCCGACTTCCGCGCCGCCGCCGACGTGCGCGTCAGCGAACCGTCCGGCGACGTCACGCTAGGACCTCTCGGACGCGGCGCGCGCTACGCCGCCCTGCCCGGGGTCACGGATGCCGTTCCCGTGGCGCGCCAGTCGGCGTCCTATGGCAACGCCGAGGGCTACCTGCTTGCCGCCGACACCCGGAAGCTCCCCAAGGCGCTGCGCGTGCGCCCGGACCTCATCCGGTCCCTCAAACTCGGCGCGCTCGCCACCGCCCGCCCTCCGTCGCACTTGATGGAGCTGCCCGGACGTCCCACGAAACTGGGCCTGGACCTGCGGCTGACCTCGCATGGACCGGGGCACTCCCTCGAATCCGTCGGCTTCTACGGCCCGTGGGATCCGTTCGCCTCCAGCTACGGGGTCACCGCCGTCCTCACGGACGCGCGGGGCGTCAGCTACTCGGTCGACCTGACCGGCCTCAAGGCGAACGGCAAGACCCAGAGCCTGTCGGTGGACGTCACGTCCCTCGCGGGCCCGCAGGGCGCGATCTCCTACCCGCTGTCGCTGCGCGGCCTGCGCTGGGATGAAAGCGCGAACCCGGATCACGGGCCGCTCACCTTCGAGCTGGTCGGCGTGCGCGGGGAGGGCCCGGGCGGCGGGCCCGCCAAGCTTCCGCCGGGCGGGACGTGGGACCAGTGGTGGGACGACGGCAACGGAAGCAGTGGGAAGGAGTCGACGCTGAAGGTGACTCAGCGTCCCGGCGTGCTCCTGACCTCCCAGATTCCGAAGACCCCGCTCCTCATCGTGCCGGGAGAGTCGACGCCCGCGCCCACGTCACGGGTGAACATGTTCGTCGCGCACGGCGACGGCCCGTCGCACGACAACGAGTACGGCGTCGCCCAGCCGATGCCGATCGTCCCCGGCGTGATCAGCCGGTCTCTGGCCGACCGGGCGCACGCCAAGGTCGGTGACAAGGTCGAACTGACCCTCGCCCAGGGCCGGCAGCCGGTCCAGGTCATCGGGATGGCCCAGGCGCTGCCCGGCCTGGACTCCGGCATGGACGGCGTCCTGGTGGACATGCAGACCCTCGCCGACCGGTGGCAGGCGGCGGCCGCCGCCGGCGACGCCGCGGCCAACCCGGACGAGTGGTGGCTGTCGGTCGCGAACGCCAAGACCGCCCCGACCGTCGGGGCGATGAAGACCAACGAGGGCCTTGGCGACGTCGTCGCCGACCGGATCCAGCTGCGCAAGAGCCTGAAGAACGCACCGCTCGCCGCGTCCCTCCAGGGCGCCCTGCTCCTCGGATTCGCCGCCGCCCTCGCGTTCACGCTGATCGCGTTCACCGTGAACGCGGCGGTGGCCGTCCGGGAGCGGTCCCGGGAGTTCACCGTCCTGCGCGCGCTCGGCCTGCACCAGCGTCAGGTCTCCGGGATGCTCGCGGTCGAACAGGCGATCCTGGTCGGCCTCGGCCTGGTCGGCGGGCTCGTCCTCGGCCTGGTCGTGGCGAATCTCGTGGTGCCGCACATCGTGCTGACCGTCCAGGCCGCGCCGCCGTACCCGCCTGCCGTGCTCGAGGTCCCGTGGCTCGCGGTGCTCGGGCTGGTCGCCGGAGTGGCGGCGATGCTCGGCCTCGTCCTGCTGGCGGTGATCCGGGCGCTCCGAAGGCGCGGCCTCGGCGGTGACCTGAGGGCGGGGGAGGACCGATGAGGGGGCCCCGGTTCCGGCTCGTCCGGATGCACTGGGCGGCGCTGCTGGCGGTGGCCGTGCTGACCGCCGTCACGACCGTGCTCGCCGTCGTCTACCCGGCCCGCTCCGTGTCCGGCTACGACAAGGCGGCGGTGGGCGTCCTCGGCGCCGACGGCACGGTGAACGTCGTCGGCACCGAGGGCGGGCAGGCCGCGCGCACCATGTACGTCGCGCCGTTGAGCATGATGCCCGAGAGCGAAATCTGGCACACGATGATGCCCGACCGGCTTCGGCGCGCCACCTTGGCGGCCGATCCGTTCGCCATCACGTTTCAAAAGCTGTATGTCACCTACCCCGGGAAGCACCTGCCCGCGAAACTCGACCTCGTCGCGAACGCCGCGATCAACGGGCCGTACCGGGTCGTCCAGGGCTCCGGCTTCCTGAGCGCGGGACGGCCGGAACTCGCGCTCACCAAGCCGACGGCGGACCTGTTCGGGTTCAAGCTCGGCTCCGTCGTTCAGATCCCGAACGGCACGACCACGGTCTCGTTCACGGTCGCCCAGATCATCGAGCCGACCGACCCGGCCAACGGCTACTGGGCGGCCCGCGGCTCGATCGTCAACCCGCACGTCGAGTCCGATCCCAACTCCGGGGACTTCTCGGTCGGCGCCGCGCTGACGAACTTCAAGGGCTACTCGGAGTACCTGTCGACGCCCGGCGGAAAGTTCACCTACACCTGGCGCTTCGCGCTCGACCCGTCCGGGGTCGACGCCTCGGGCATCCGCGCCCTCGGGGAGGACCTTAACCGGTACCGGGTCGCCGTCAAGGAGCGGCCGGGCGTCTTCGAGTACCAGATGTCGACCCCGCTGGAACCCCGGATCGCCGACTTCGTCGGCCAGTACCACACCGCCCAGGTCATCACCGGGCTGGCCTTCAGCGGCCTGGCGGCCGTGCTCGTCGGCGCGCTGCTGCTCAGCCTGGCGCTGTTCACCGAACGCCTGCGCGGGACGCTCGCCACCATGCGCACACGAGGCGCGTCCCTGTTCCAATTGGTCCGGACGGTCGGCTGGCTCACCGTGCCCGTGTTCCCGCCCTCGGTGGCCGCCGGATACGGGGTCGGCCTGCTCGTCCACGCCGGACCCATGCAGATGGTCTCGATCTACGTCGCCGCCGTGATCGCGGTGCTCGTGGTCGTCTTCCCGTGCGTGCTCGCCGTGCGCTGGAACCGGGGCGGGACCATGGAGCGGACCCGTCCGGAGGCGAGCACGCCCAAGGCGTCCCGGCGGCGGCTCGTGCTGGAGCTGCTGGTGATCGGGATCGCCGTGGTCGGCACGGTCGTCCTGCGCCGCCGCGGCCTCGCCGCTCAGGCCGAACTCGGCGCGGACCCGCTGACCTGGGCCGTCCCGGTGCTGCTCGGAGTCGCGGCCGGGCTGATCGTGATGCGCGGCTACCCCTGGCCCCTGCGCGCCGCCGGACGGCTCTTCGGACGCGGCCGGTCCATGGTCGGGTTCGTCGGGTTCGCGCGTGCCTCGCGGCAGCAGGTCGTGACCGCCCTTCCGCTGCTCGTGCTGCTGCTCGCGGCGGCCGTCGCCGGGTTCGGCGCGACCGTCGACGCCGCCCTCGGACGCGGCCAGCAGACCGCCTCCTGGTACTCGGTCGGCTCCGACGCGCGGATCACCGCCACCGCGTTCGACTACAGGCTGCCGCAGCAGCTGAGGTCGGTGCGCGGTGTCACCGGCGTCGTCCCGCTCCGGGTGATCCCGGACGCGGGCATCGGCGGCGCGGCCGGTGAGAAGGGGCGGGTCTCGATCACCGTCCTGGCCGTGGACCTGGACGCGATGCACGCCATCGCCGGCGGCGCCGCCCGGTTCGTCCCACGGGCGCCCGCCGCCCCGGACGGCATGCTGGTGTCCCCGGCCGCCGTCCAGTACATCGGGACGAAGCCGACCACGCTGAACTGGTTCAACAAGTCGCTGAGCGTCCGGCCCGCCGGGATCGTGAACCGGTTCCCCGGCCAGGACGCCACCACCCCGTACGTGATCGTCCCGTACAAGATGCTCAAGGACATCGACTCGTTCCCCACGCGCGTGTTCGTCCAGGGCCACGACATCGACCGGAAGGCCCTGGACAGCGTCGCGCGGAAGGCCGTCCTGTCCTACGCGGCCAACTCGGTCGGCGCCGACTTCATCCGCTACCAGCCGGACGTCGAGCACACCCTGCGCGAGAGCCCGATGGTCCAGGTCGTCCACCAGGCGTTCGCGGATAGCGCGCTCGTCGTCGTCGCCTACGGCCTCCTGTCGGTGCTCCTGGTCCTCCTCGTGGGCGCGAGTGAACGCGGCAGGGCCATCGCGCACCTGGAGGTCCTCGGACTGAGCCGCAGGCAGCGCCGGACGCTCGCGCTCATCGAGATCGGGCCGGTCGTCCTGTGCGCCGTCCTGGTCGGCTGGCTCGTCGGCATGGCGCTGCCGAGGCTGACCGGGCCGATGGTGAACCTGCGTCCGTACACCCTCGGGTTCGCGGCGGCCAACCATGCCGTCGAACCCCTGCACCTGGTCGCGCTCGCCGTCGCCCTGCTGGTCACGGGCCTCGCGACGGTCCTCGTGGACCGGGCCTTCGACGCCCGGAACCGGCTGGGCGAAGTGCTCCGGATGGGAGAGGAGGGGTGAGCGCGCCGGCGCTCCGGTCGATCCGGACGCGTTTGCCCGCGCTCCTCGCGCTGGCCGTCCTCATCACGCTCACGACCGGGCTCGGCGTGGTCGTCCCCGCCCGGGTCGTCCACGGCTTCGACCGTTCCGCGGTGGCGGCGGCGGGCACGGACGGCGCGGTGAACGTCGTCGGCACCGCGAGGGGGGGCGACGCCTTCAGAAAGGTCCCCGCGCCCGACGTGCTCGAAGGGCAGGGTGTCGGCTGGCGCGCCCTCCTGCCGCCGGGGCTCTCGCGGGCCACGGACGCCGCCGACCCCTACGCCTACGTTGGACCTGACCCGGTCCAACGACCGAAGGACAAGAGGCCCGGATTCCTCCGCCTGTTCGTCAACTCCTCGCTGAGGTCGTCGCATGTCCGGTTCCTCTCCGGAGACCCGGACATGGAGGACGACGGCATGCCGGGTGTCCCGGGCATCTTCGTCACCAAGGCGAACGCCGATCTGTTCGAGCTGAAGGTCGGCTCGCCCGTCCGCGTGGACACCTCGACCGGCGAGCTCACTCTCCGGGTCGCCGGGATCATCGAGGCGACCGACCCGGACAACCCCTACTGGGCGGCCCGGCAGGCGGTCACCAAACCCTGGATCCGCGTCGAGCCGTCGTCGGGGCTGGAGCGCCAGTACGGCGGGGCCCTGATGGGCCCGAAGGGCTACTCCGCCCTGCGGGCGCTCGGCGCGGAGGTCAACTACACATGGCGCTTCCCGGTGCGGCCGGACCGCGTCACGGCGCGGGGCCTGCGCGACATGATCCCGGAGCTCGACCGCTTCCGGTCGAGGGTCTCTGGACGGAACGACTCCGTCCAGAGCGCCGTCCAGACCCCGATGGACGGCCGGATCAGGGAGTTCGCGGGGCAGTACGCCACCGCCCAGGTGATCACCGGCCTGGCGTTCGGCGGCCTGGCGGCCGTCCTGGCCGGGGCGGTGCTCACGGGCTTGGTGCTGTTCGCCGGACGGCTGCGCGGGACGCTCGCCACCATGCGCGCGCGAGGAGCCTCACGCGCGCAGTTGTTCGGCACGGTGTCGTGGCTGACCGTCCCGGTGCTCGTGCCTCCGGTCGCCTTGGGGCTCGGCCTCGGCTGGCTCGTCCACGCCGGGCCGCTCCAGTTCGTCTCCGTCTACCTCGCGATCGTGGTCGCGATCGCGGTCGTCGTCGTCCCCTGGGCGTCCGCCCTCGGTTGGCGGCGGGGCGCGGCCGGGGCCTCACCGCGCCCGGAGAGCGCCGCGGTCAGGCCGTCCCGGCGGAGGCTCGTGCTGGAGGGCCTGGTCGTCGTCCTCGCGGTGCTCGCCACGCTGGTGATGCGCCGCCGGGGCCTGGCCGTCCAGTCCGAGCTGGGCGCCGACCCGCTGGTCTCCGTCGTCCCGGCCCTGCTGGGCGTCGGCGTGGGCCTGCTGGTGCTGCGCGTCCTCCCCTGGCCGCTCCGGCTCACCGGACGGCTGCTCGGACGCGGCCGGTCCGCGGTCGGGTTCATCGGGCTCGCGCGGGCGTCGCGCCGGCCGGTGCTGACCCTGGTCCCGATGATCGTGCTGCTGCTCGCGGTGGCCGTCGCCGGGTTCGGCTCGTCCGTGGACGCCGCGCTCGTCCGCGGCCAGCGGACCGCGGCGTGGCACCTCGTCGGCTCCGACGCGCGGGTCACCGCCGGGCGGCTCGACGGCCTTCCGGGCCGGCTGGCGTCGGTGCGCGGGGTGACCGGGGCCGTCCCGCTGCGCCTGATCCCGGAGGCCGTGGTCGGCGCCCCGGCCGGGGAACGCGGCCCCCGCGTCATCGTGATCGCCGTCGACCTCGCCGCGTACAAGCGGATCGCGGGCAAGGCCTCCCGGTTCGTCCCGAACGCTCCCGCCGCCCCGGACGGCGCGCTGGCCTCGCGGTCCGCCGTCGCGTCCCTCGGGACGCGGCCGACCACGCTCGCCTGGGTCGGGACCGGAGACGCGCGTGTGACCGTCCGGCCGAGCGGGATCGCGCCGGACCTCCCCGGCATGGACTCCGCGGACCGCTACGTGATCATCCCGTACCGGCTGCTCCGGGGCTTCGAGGCGTTCGCGACCCAGGTGTACGTCCAGGGCCGCGACATCGACCGCGCCGCCCTGGACAAGGCCGCGAGGGCGAGCGTCCCCACCCCGGAATCGATGCCCGTCGGCGGCGGCTTCATCCGGTACCGCGACAGCATCGAGCGCGACATGACGCAGGGACCGATGGCCCGGGTCGTGCACCGGGCGTTCGCGGAGGGCGCCCTCATCGTCTCCGGCTACGGCCTGCTGACGGTGCTGTTCACCCTGCTCGTCGGCGCGCGGGAACGTGGCAGGGCCATCGCGCACCTGGAGGTCCTCGGGCTCGGCCGCCGGCAGCGGCGGCTCCTGGCGATCACCGAGGCCGGGCCCGGAATCCTGGGCGCCGTCCTGGCCGGATGGCTGCTCGGGTTCCTGCTGCCGCGCGTGACCGGCCCCATGCTGGACCTCCGTCCCTACACCTCGGGTTTCGCGGTGACCGACCATGCCGTGGACCCGCTGCATCTGGCCGCGTTCGCGGGGGCCCTGGCGGCCGCCGCGCTCGCCATGGTCCTCGTGGACCGGATCTTCGACGCCCGCCACCGGCTGGGCGAAGTGCTTCGAACGGGGGAGGAGATATGACCGAGACCCCGAGCCTGGCGGAACTGGAACGCCGCGCCACCGATCGCGGGCCCGTCTATGGAGAGGGCGCGCACATCGTGTGCGACAACCTCGTCCGCATCTACAAGGCGGACGGCATCGAGGTCGTCGCGCTCCAGGGGCTCGACCTGCTGGTCGACCCCGGGGAGCTGATCGCGATCGTCGGCGCGTCCGGCTCCGGCAAGTCGACGCTGCTGAACATCCTGTCCGGGCTGGACGTCCCGACCGCCGGGGTCGGGCGCGTCGCGGGCGTCGACCTGCTGACCATGAAGGCCGCGCAGCGCCTGACGTTCCGGCGGGAGAAGGTCGGGTTCGTCTGGCAGCAGACCGCCCGCAACCTGCTGCCGTACCTGACCGCCGAGCAGAACGTCCAGCTGCCGATGCGGTTCTCCGGGCGGTCCCGCAGCCTGCGCCGCACCCGCGCCGCCGAGCTGCTCGGCGTCCTCGGCATCGGCGAGCTGGCGGGACGCCGTCCGGCCGAGCTGTCCGGCGGCCAGCAGCAGCGCGTCGCCATCGCGGTCGCCGTCGCCAACGAGCCGAACGTCCTGCTCGCCGACGAGCCGACCGGCGAGCTCGACTCCGCCACCGCCGAGCAGGTCTTCGACGCGCTCCGCCGCGTCAACACCGAACTCGGCACCACCACGGTGATCGTCACGCACGACCCGCACGTGGCCGAGGAGGTCGACCGGACCGTCGGGATCCGCGACGGCCGGACCAGCAGCGAGGTCCGGCGCCGCTCCGCGGTGGACGCCGACGGCCGCGCCGTGCGGATCGCCGAGGAGTACGCCGTCCTGGACCGGGTCGGCCGCGTCCAGCTCCCGCGCCACTTCATCGACGCGCTGGAGATGAAGGACCGGGTCCGGCTGGACCTGGAATCCGACCACGTGGCCGTCCACCGGGCGGGGGAGGAACCGGACAGTGAGTGAAGCCCAGAACGACCCCATCCTCACGGTCACGGACGTCATGCGGACGTACCGGACGGGCAAGGTCGAGGTGCACGCCCTGCGCGGCGTCTCGTTCACCGTGGGCCGCGGCGAGCTGGTCGTCCTGAAGGGCCGGTCCGGCTCGGGCAAGACCACCCTGCTCAACGTGATCGGCGGCCTGGACGCGCCGACCTCCGGGACCGTCCTGCTGGACGGCAAGCAGGTCACCTCCCTCGGCGAGGACGACCTGATCCGGCTGCGCCGCGAGACGATCAGCTTCGTGTTCCAGTCGCACGGCCTGATCCCGGTGCTGTCGGCGGCCGAGAACGTCGAGGTCCCGCTCCGGCTGGCCCGGACGGCCCCCGCCGAGCGCGACAAACGCGTCGAGACGCTGCTCGCCCTCGTCGGGCTCGCCGACCACGCCCGCCAGCGCCCCTACGAGCTCTCCGGAGGCCAGCGCCAGCGCGTCGCCATCGCCCGCGCCCTGGCGTCCCGGCCACGGCTCCTCCTGGCGGACGAGCCGACCGGCCAGCTCGACTCGGAGACCTCCCGGGCGATCATGCCGCTGCTGCGCGCCGTGATCGCCGCCGAGGGCGTCACCGTCCTGGTCGCCACGCACGACCCGATCGTCCTGGAGCACGCCGACCGCGTCCTGGCGATCACCGACGGCGTCGTCACCGAGGAGCCGCTCCCGGCCCGAACCTAGGCCCGGGCCCGGCTGGGACCTGGACCCGGGCCCCGGCTCGGATCTGGATCCGGGCCGTCAGTGCTCGCTGTCGGTCCCGTACTCCCAGTGCCAGGGCTCGAACGGGCTGCTGTACGCCCAGGACGGGTGGAACCACCCGTACGTCCCGGCGTTGGCCCGCATCCAGTTGAACTGGGTCGAGCCCTGGTTCTGGACGCCGTCGCAGAGGTCGACGGCCTGCCCCTTGCCGTGGTTGCTGGTGCCGGGGACCGCCGCGAACCCGGGCCGCTCCGCGTACACGCGATGCTGGTCGGCCAGGCTCCGGTAGGACGACGTCACGCACATCTGGTGGCCGAACCGGCGCTTGTAGGCCGCGTTCAGCTTGTAGAAGGCCAGCGCCGCGTCCGCGCGCAGCATCATGCCCCTCTTCGGCAGCGGGCACAGGTACTTGTCCGGGATCAGCCCGTTCGGGAACTTCGTGGACTCCGAGGCCAGGCTCTTGTCACAGGTCAGCTCCAGCCGCTTGTCCGGGTCGAGCTTCTTGAGCATGCCCTCGAGCTGGGTGGTGAGCTGCGCCGACTTCTGCTTCAGCCCGTCGATCTGCTGCTTCAGTTTCGTCTGCGCCACCGCGTTGTCCGACTGGAGCCCCTGCGCCGCCGAGGCCAGCGACTGCCTCTGCTTCTGGAGCTGCGTGGCCTGCGCGATGAGCGACTTCTGCGCGTCCGCCAGATGGTCCACGTCGGCCGTCGAGCGCAGCGCCGAGACATCGCCCCCGGCCCCGAAGACGGCCATCGAGCCGACCACTCCGGGCTGCTGGTAGGACGCGTTGGCCAGCCGCGACAGCGGCAGCCGGATCCGGTCGAACCGGGCGTCCGCCTTGGCGAGGTCCTTCAGCGTCGACCGCAGCTTGTCCTGGGACCCCGCCAGCGTCCGCCGGCTGTCCTCCATCCGCCTGGTCGCCGCCAGCAGATCCTTCCGGGCCTTGTTCGCCGCCGTGCGCAGCTGCTCGGCAGCGTCGCCGTTGCGGTCCAGAGGGGCGCCCGCCGCGGACCCGCCGGGGGACACCAACGTGACCACCATGAGGACGACCGCGATCAGCACCGCCGACCGGGGAATCGGCACGTCTGGTTTCCTCCTGATGCCCGAAGCCGAAGAGCCGCAGGAACGCTACTACACGTCCCAGTGTGATCAGGGGGCAACGGTGTGACCACGCCGCTGACACAGGTGCCGCAGGAACGGGACGTTCTCCCACCCCGGCGGGCACCCCCGGCGATGGCCGGGAGGCCTCCCCTGCCGGTGCGTGGCCGTCGCCGAGGGCGAGGGCGCCTTCGGCCGGACGGTCTTCCGCTCCACCACGGGAGGTTGCGACGCGGGCTTCGGCCGGGCCGGCACATAACCCCCCACTGTGGGATTACTCTCCGGAGTCGCCGCCACCGTGGGCCGCACACTCACGGCGTCAGGCCGTCCCCCCGACGACGTCCCGACAAGAACCGCCCCGGCCAGCACCACGAGGACAACGGTCCCCCCGGCGATCCACCAGACCCGCCGAGGCGTCCGTCCGACGCCGCCACCCCGAGGCCGCGTCGACCCACGATGCCGACCCACCACGGCACCGAACTGTACTCAGTTCCGCACCACAGGGCCTAGTCCCCAAATTCGGTTCCACCCCCACCCCTCCCGTCCCCTACCCTGGTACCGGGCGTCCGCTACGCTCTACCGCGAACGCCGACCAGCCTCCGTAGCTCAGGGGATAGAGCACCGCTCTCCTAAAGCGGGTGCCGCAGGTTCGAATCCTGCCGGGGGCACCACACCGCGAACCGCCCGCCCGGCCACGACCGGCGCGGGCGGTCCGCGTTCCGGCGGCCGCCGAGATCACCTTTCCGGCGACGCGGGCCCCATCTCCGACGGCCGCTCAGCCCAAGATCACCTGGCGGCGAGCGACGGCGTGCGCCGAAGCTGATCTCCAGGCGAGTCGAACGGCTTCCGCATGATCGCGCCGGGCAGGGGCGCGCGGCGCCAGCGGATCGCTCCTGATCGTCAGGCGGCTGGCCAGGGCAGATGGAGAACTGGGACGGGAGTATCTAGGGTCAGCACGTGGCTTTCATCATGGTGTGCGAAGACGACGCGGCGGTCCGCGACGTCCTCAAGCGCGCCCTGGAGCATGACGGCCACACCGTCTCCGTCGCCGCCACGGCCGACAGCCTGCTGCGTCGGCTCGCACCGGCGCCCCATCTGGTCGTCCTGGATCTCGGGCTCCCGGACGCCGACGGCCGCGACGTCTGCCTGGCTCTGCGGGCTCGCGGCGTTGACGCGCCGGTGTTGATGCTCACCGCCTTGGACGGCCTGCATCACAAGGTGGGCGGCTTCGAGGCCGGCGCCGACGACTACATGACCAAACCCTTCGACATCCCGGAACTGCTGGTCCGCGTCCGGGCGCTGCTGCGCCGGGCCACCGCGGCGCCCGAACCGCGTGAGGTCGTCCTCGATCCGGCGAAGCACGTCGTGACCTACGATTCGGTGAGCATGGGCCTGACCCCGACCGAGTTCCGGCTGCTGGGCCGCCTGATCGCCTCGCCGGGTGACGCGGTACGCCGCCGCGCCCTCATCGCCGCCGGCTGGCCGCACGGGGCGCAGGTCAGCGACAACACCCTCGACTCCTATGTGCGCCGGCTGCGGGCCAAGCTCGGTCCGCTGGGTGTGGCGGAGCGTCTGGCGACCGTCCGCGGCGTGGGCTACCGATGGCAGTGACGGGATTCCGCAGAAGCGTCGTCGCGCTCACTGTGCTGATCTCCACCGCCGTGGTGGCGATACTGGTCGTGGTCTCGCACGTGCTGCTGAGCGGGGTGACGGACGCCGACGCGCGCGATCTGGCGCGTACTCGCGCCGAGGCGGTCGCGGCGAACGTCACCGCCAAAGGCGGCCGTGTCGTGCTCACGGAGAACAGCAGCGAGGCGTTCGACGAGGTCGCCTGGGTGTATGCCGACGGCCGCCTGATCGACGGGAACGTGCCGCCGAGCATGGTCGATCGCGTCGAGAAGCTGGCGGACTCGGGGCGATCGCAGACCGCGTCGGTCGGCGACTACCTCCTGTACGCGCGGGAGGTCCCGATCGACGGTCACCACGTCATGGTGATCGTCCGGGTGGACCTCACGCCCTACGAGACATCCGAGCAGCGCAGCCTGGCCTTGTCGCTGATACTGGGCGGCCTCACGATCCTCCTCGCCGGCGGTGTCGCACACCTCGTGGTGCGCCGCGCGCTGCGGGTCGTGCACGAGATGGCCGCCCTCGCCGACGACTGGGGCCACCACGAACCCGGGCGCCGCTTCAACCTCGGAGTCCCCCGCGACGAGTTCGGGGAACTGGGGCGGACCCTGGACCACCTCCTGGAGCGCGTCGACAACGCGCTGGCGGACGAGCGCCGGCTCACCGATGAGATCGCCCACGAGTTGCGGACACCGCTCACGGTCCTGCGGGCCGAGGCGCAGCTGGCGCAGATGTCCGGCGAGCCGGTGCCGCCGGAGGCGATGCTGAGCGAGGTCGACCGCCTGGATGCGGCGATCACGACGATTCTGCGCGCCGCGCGCGCACGGACGGGCGAGGGGACCCGGTGCGATCTGCGCTCCGCCGCACGGCAGGCGATCGCCGGCCGCGCGGTCGAGGTCGCCTTTCCCGCGAAGGTCGAGGTCACCGTGGCGGCCGACGTCGCCGTGTCGCTGCTGTCGCCCCTGCTGGAGAACGGCCTGCGGCATGCGCGGTCACGTGTGTGGATCACCGCGCGCGTCCAGGGTGAGGCGATCGTGGTCGACGTCCTGGACGACGGCCCCGGATTCGATCCCGCGGAGGTCGACCGGGTCTTCGAAGCGGGTGTGACCGGGGGCGGCGGGTACGGGCTGGGGCTGCCGGTGGTCCGGCGCATCGCCGCCTCGGCCGGTGTGGAGGTCCGCGCGATCGCGGACGGCCGCGGTCACGTCGAGGTGACACTCCCGGCCGCGCGTGCGGCCACGTAGTCAGGTTGGTTGCAGGTTCCCCGCGCGAACCTCCCTGCATGACAACGACAACGGAGGCACGCACGCGCGGCGGGCGGCTCATGCTCAACAAGGTCCCCGAGGTCACCATCTGGTTCTGGGTGATCAAGGTCCTGTGCACGACGGTCGGTGAGAGCTTCGCCGACTGGATCAACACGAAGCTGGGCGTCGGCCTGGTGAACACGGCCTGGATCTTCACCGGGGTGTTCGTGGCGGTCCTGGCCGTCCAGCTGCGGCTGAAGCGGTACGTCCCGTTCCCCTACTGGCTGACCGTGGTCGTTGTCAGCGTCACGGGCACCTTGTACACCGACATCCTGACCGACCAGATGAACGTGCCGCTGTGGATCAGTTCCGTGGGCTTCTCGGTGCTGCTCGCGGTGGTCTTCGGCGTGTGGTGGGCGCGTGAGCGCACGCTGTCGATCCACTCGGTCACCACACTCTCGCGGGAGTCGTTCTACTGGCTGACCGTCCTGGTCACCTTCGCGCTCGGCACCGCGACCGGCGACTGGACCCTGGAGCTGACCGGCTGGAGCCCGGGCGGCTCGGTGCTGCTGCCGCTCGGCCTCATCGCGGCGATCACGGCGCTGTGGAGGTTCGGCGCGAACCCGGTGCTGTCCTTCTGGCTCGCCTATATCCTGACCCGCCCGCTGGGCGCGAACATCGGCGACTGGCTCGCCTCCCCCAAGGTCGCCGAGAACCCGGGCGACCCGACCGGTCTCGCGCTGGGCACGTTCACCACCAGCCTGATCTTCCTCGGCCTGATCCTGGCGACGGTGATCTACCTGACGGTGACGCGCTCGGACGTGACCGAGACCCACGAGGCGACCCACGCCGCACCGGCCATCGGCGACCCGCGCAAGGAGCGCGCCGCGCTCACCGGCTTCGGACTGCTGGCCGTCGCCACCGCGGGCCTGCTGGTCTGGGCCCACGGTCAGCCGCACGTCGGCCCGGCGCCGGAGACCGACAACACCTCCGCCGTCCAGATGGCTCCCGGCCAGGCGGCGAAGAAGTTCCCGCCCGCCAAGGTCCGCGCGCTGCGGACCCTCGCCTCCACCTCGCTCAAGGACGCACGCTCGGGGAACGCGACCGGCGCGCACGCGGCCGCCCAGTCGCTGCGTGACCTGTGGGACGCCGACCAGGACTCGCTGCAGCCGCTGGACAAGACCGGCTGGACCTCCATCGACGCCCAGATGGACAAGGTGCTCAAGACGTTCGGCATCGATCACTCGAACCCGCCGATGTCGCCTGCGCAGCAGGAGAAGGAACTGAACGCCCTCTTGACGGACATGGGCTGACAGACCGCACAGCGCCCGGCCGGCCCACCCGGCCGACGGGCTAGGTCGCCGTTCGGCGGCCCTGTGTGTGCAGGCCGTACCAGGGGGCACCACGCACAGGCGAACCGCCCGCCCGGGTACTACCGGGGCGGGCGGTTGGTGTTTGGCGGCTGCTGGGGCGGGGGCTACTGCTCGGGGGTCAGGAGCGGGCTGTTGTGGTAGGCGGCGATCAGCCATTGGGCGTCGCGCTTCTCGAAGACCCAGGTGGCGTTCACCTTGCGGTGGTCGTCGGTGATCTCGGTCTCGCCGGGGAAGAGGACGGCGGACTCGCTGATCACGATCGCGGCGTCCTGGCCGAGGAAGCGGATGCTGAGCTGCCTGTTCTGGGTGGAGCTGCCCCTGAGGGGGCCCGCGAAGCCCTGGGCCATGCTCTGGCGGATCATCTCGCGGCCGTCGCGGAGCGAGCCGGGCATGACGGCGGTCGCGTCCTCGGTGTAGTCGGCGACCATCCCGTCGGCGTCGCCGGCCTCCCACGCCTTGTAGGAGTCGGCCAGCACGGCCTGGATCGCGGCCTCGTCCTCGACACGGGGCTTCGACATCGGGTTCTCCCTTGTGAACGGCTCGCCCGGGGTGTTCCGGTGAGCTCGCCGGTACATACCGACCGGGCGGGCCGAACTCATCGCACCGTCGTCAGGAGATTTCGGCGGGCAGTCCGAAGGCCGCGAAGACCTCGGGGTCCTGGAACACCGAGGTCCGGCTGATGCCCCCGGTCGTGACGGTGAAGATCTGGAGCGTGTGCAGCCGGTACCCGTCGCCGACGCGCCGGTAGGCGGCGAATCCGGGCTGGCAGCCGTTGGCGGTGACCTCCTTGAGGCGCCAGTCCCTCCCGGCGGCGTCGAACACCCGGTCCATGAACAGGCCGTAGTTCCCGCGTCCGGTGAACCAGTTGAGCATCGGCGGCATCTCCATGAGGACGTCCTCGGTGATCAGCCGTTTGAGGGCCTCGACGTCGGCGAGCTCGAACGCCTTCATGTAGCGCTCGACCCAGGCGCGCTGCTCGGCCGCGGACGGCTCGCCGACCAGTTCCTGCCGGACCCCGGTCTCCTTCAGACGGGCACGTGCCCGCTGCAGGGAACTGTTCACCGACACGACGGTGGTGTCGAGGATCCCCGCCGTCTCGGCCGCCGAGAAGGCGAGCACGTCACGCAGGATCAACGTGCCGCGCTGCCGCGCCGACAGGTGCTGCAGGGCGGACGCGAACGCCAGCCGCACGCTGCTGCGGTCGATCACGGTCGCGGCCGGATCGCCTGCTTCCAGCAGCGAGTCCGGGAGAGGCTGGAGCCAGGCGTGTTCTCCCGGGACGAGCGGCGCGAGCGGATCCGACGCGTCCACCAGCCCCGACGGCAGCGGCCTGGCGCCGCGGGACTTCAGCGCGGTCAGGCAGGCGTTCGTCGCGATCCGGTACAGCCAGGTCCGCATCGAAGCGCGGGTCTCGTCGTACTGCTCCCGGGCCCTCCACGCCCGCAGGCACGTCTCCTGGACGAGGTCCTCCGCGTCGTGAACCGACCCGAGCATCCGGTAGCAGTACGCGAGCAGTTCCGTCCGGAACGGCTCGATCCGCCGGTCGAAGTCCTCGTCCTCTGACATCACGCCACGCCCTTCCCCGCCGCCGCCGCGACCATTATGGGCAGGCATGTCGCCTATCGGTGCGGCGGTTCCGTGGGGCACCGGGGACGCGTGCGACCGCGCCGGGTGCCGGTGTGGATGACCGGATCCCGGCGCGGCCGCCTGGAGCGGGGATCGTCAGGAGATGGCGATGTTGCTGTAGTAGTGGGTCAGGATGGTCCGGAAGCTCTGGCCGGCGTTCGCGAGGTCACGCGAGCCGTACTGCGACATCCAGTCTCCGTCGACCCAGCCACCGCAGGCGGTGTTCGTCGAGCAGTAGTGGGCCGCGAAGATGCTGCCGCTGCGGCTCATCCGCGTCGACCAGGTCCGCTGGACGGCGGCGGTCGTCGAGGACAGGGCCGAGCCCGGCTTGTAGACCTGGTCGCCGGTGTCGTCCCGGACGTCGTAGCACGCCCCGCCCGAGGTCTTCCGGGTCGAGTGCAGCGCCCAGTACCAGGCGTAGGTCTTGACGGCCATCGCCCCGGCGTCCAGCGAGGCGCTCGGCCAGCTCGAGATCCACTCGTTCGGGAGGACGTTCTCGACGTAGTTCTGGAAGTCGACCCTGTCGACCCGTCCCAGGCCGACGCGGTACACCAGGATCGAGCTGGGCAGTGCGGTGTTGCTGCCGTCCGTCTGGCAGCCCGTCGACCCTCCCGACAGCAACTGGTGCGAGGCGTCGTTGTTCTTCAGCGTGGCGTTGAGGTTGCCCTTCGCGCCGGATGCGAAGTCCTGGGACGAGCCGCCGTAATTGCTGTTGTAGTAGACCCGGACGGTGGATCCGGTGCGGTTCCACACCGATGCGGCGTTGTTCTTCACGCAAACGCCCTGACCGTTGCCCGGTCCCTTGAAGTCATAGCAGGACGGCTGGGTCGTTCCGTAGTCGCCGAGCGATCCGGTGAAGTCGGAAACCGATCCGGCCTCGTCGCTGTTGTAGTAGTAGCAGAATTCTCCGCTGTCGCAGACCCCGTCCCGGGCGGCTGCGGACGCCGGGGCGGCCACCGCCGCGGCTCCCGCGAACACCGAGCCGATGACGGCGAGAATGGCGAGCGCTTTTCTCATGAGTGTCATCGCAGGCCCTTAGAAGTGGAGCATGTACTGGAAGTCGGCCTGGGCGCTGCTGATGTGCACGTGCGAACGCGTGCCGTACGCCAGCACGTTGTTCCAGTTGTACTCTTCGACGTCGAACGAACCGTCGGAGTAAACGGCGTTCACGTAGGCGACGTGGCCGACCTTGTGGACGTCGTTGACGGCGATCGCGCCGACCGAGGGCGTCGTGTTGACCGTCACGCCGACCCGTCGGGCCGCGTCGTCCCAGGTGCCGGCGTTGCCCCAGGTCGTCCCGCCCCACGAGTTGCTGAAGTTCGGGACGCCGAGACGGCTCGCGATCCGGTAGGCGGCGAAGGCCGTGCAGTTGTTCTGCGCGAAGCCCCGGGCGTTGCCGTCATAGTCGTTGCGCGGCGTCTGCGCGCCACCACCGGAACCGAGGAACTGGTGCGAGGCGTTGTTGTTCTTCAGGGTGGTGTTGAGGTTGCCGCTGGCGCCGGGCCCGAAATCCTGGTACGAGCCGCCGTAATTGCTGTTGTAGTAGACGCGGACGGTGGATCCGGAGCGGTTCCACACCGACGCGGCGTTGTTCTTCACGCAGACGCCTTGGCCGTTGCCGGGGCCCTTGAAGTCGTAGCAGGACGGCTGGGTCGTCCCGTAGTCGCCGAGCGATCCGGTGAAGTCGGAGACCGAACCGGCCAGATTGCTGTTGTAGTAGTAGCAGAATTCGCCGCTGTCGCAGACGCCGTCCCGGCCCGCCGCGGAAGCGTGCGAGGTGGTGGCCACAAAGGGGACGGCGAAGGAAAGCGCGGCGCCGGCGATGGCGAGCGTCCTGCGTGCGTACGACATGTTCTTCCTCTTTCGCGGAGTGGTCGGTGACCGGGGGGGGAAGGGGGGGAAACGGGGGTGATCGGAGGGCGGTGGCGCTTCGGGCGCGCCCGGTCAGTGCGTGCGCTGGTAGTCCTCCCAGGTCTGGATCGGGGAGATCCGGGGCCCGTCGTCCGGGCCGCGGTTCGCCAGGCCGTTCATGCCGAGGTAGTAGTCGCCGATCTGGTGCTGGGCCTCGCTCGACAGGTCCGTGTCGCTGATCGCCGCGGCGTGGATGTGCCACGGCCAGTCGCCCTGGGTGGGGTTGCGGACCCAGGCGGCGAAACCGACCTGGCGCAGGGCAAGGGCGACGTCGGTGCGGGTGGTGGCGGACATGCCGTCGACGTTGATGTCGACGACGCCGCCGCCGTCGTGGGTGCCCGCGGACGTCGGGTCGCCGCCGGGGTTGTAAGAGCCCTGGTCGAGCTTGAGGGTGAATCCGAGGAGGCCTTCGGCCTTGGTGAGCATCGCCTGGGTGCGGGAGTCGACGGTGTATCCGTCGCGCTGGACCTTGGCGCCCGCGGTGATCGTGTTGGTGACGGTGAACTGGCCCTGCCCGAGCGTGGTCAGCGAGGTCTTGCCGGGCAGCCCGTTGGCGTCCAGGCCGGTGTAGCCGAGCGAGCGCTGGTAGGCCGCGTACGCCGCGATGGTCGTCGTCCCGAAGTAGCCGTCGACCCATTGCGCGGCCAGGAGGCCCTTGGCCTGGAGCACCCGCTCGACGGCGAGGACGGAGTCCTTGGCGCCCGGCGTGAGGGTGTTGTTGGCGCGCCGGGGGTCGATCTGGGCGGCCAGGACGGTGGCCTCCATGTTGACGACCGGCAGCACGGCGGGCTTGGGAGCCGTCGGTGTCGGGGCGGCCGACGCGTGCACCGCGCTCAGCGCCAGCCCTCCTGTGACCGCGACGGTCGCGAGCATCGCCGTGAGGGCGCCCCGGGTCCTCTTCGTCTTCATTGCGGGGTGATTCCTTCCGTTCGATTGCGTGCCTGCCGTGGCCCGTTGGAGTGGGGCCGGCGCGAGGTCCTCGCGTTGTCGGCCCCGCACGGGACCGGACGACGGCGCCTCGGCGGACGGCCGGGTGAAGGCGCTAGCTGGGCGGCGTGCGTCAGCAACGCACGTCGGTGGCGGCCGTGGCCTTGTCGGGGTACGCGCCGACGGCGACGGTGCACTGGCTGAGCGTCGCCGCGCCGAACGACCACGCTTCGACGACCTTGCCGGGGCAGTTGAGGTCCACCAGGTGGCGGCCCGCCGAGTCGACCGTCGCGATGGAGACGCAGGTGTCCCAGTTGCTGTGCGAGGCGCGGAAGCCCGCCCACACGTACATGTAGGCGTAGTTCTTTCCGCAGCCCTTGAACTGCTTGACCGACGCGAAGGTCTGGCCGTCCACGGTCACGTAGGCGGTCTGGCCGATCTGGACGGTGCTCGAGCAATTGGGCGCCTGCTCGGCGTGCGCGGCCGGGCTGAAGAAACCGAGTGTCACCGGGGCGGCCAACGTGGCGCCGATCAGCGCGCGGGTGAGGTTTCTCATGACAGGGGGTCCTTTCGGGGTGAGGGGCAGTTGCACGCCGCGGTTCGGTTCAGGGAATCGAACGGCGCGGGCACTCTTCCTTTCTGGGGCGGGCCCCTGAAGAGTCCTGCAGCGGGGTTCCGAAAACCTTCCATCGCGCTTCCCATCGGCTACCGCGGGGCGTGAAAAGCGGAAGTGCCCGGTGGCGGCCACCGGGCACTTCTCGTCGGGGGTTCATCACACGTTCAATGGAGGGACCGGTTTCCGGTACTCGCCGCGGTGGCGACGTGGATGTACTGGCCGCCGTCGTGGAAGACCAGTCCCAGTGACGTCCAGCGGTCGAGGATCCGCCTGACCTCGTCGTGCGTCACGTTGGCTCCGAGCTCGGCCGTGAGGCGTTTCACCAGCGACGACAGGCCTCTCGGGTCGTCGAGCAGGCGGAGGAGCGCCCGGCCGAGGGGATCGGCGATGGTGAACTCCCTCCATGCGAAGTGCGGCCTGCTGTTGAAGAAACGCACCACGTCGTCCATGTTCCAGTGGACGAGCCGGCAGTCCCGGTGCGCCGAACGCCAGACGTCGACGGCCGATTCGAGTCGGGCGATGGTTTCCTCACCGATTCCCTGTTCCGGGGCGGAGAAGAGGTGGGCCAGGTCGAAGAGTTCACGTTCGGGCAGGTCGTGGACGATCCGATAATGCCCGGCGGGACGCAGCTCGGCGAAGCCCGGTTCACGGTGGTCTAAGAAGGGGCTGGACCGCTCGAACATGATGCGACAGGCGGACGTCGGTGGGGCCAGGTGATGTAACGCCGGGAATTGTTCGAGGACCGGTAGGTAGTCGGTGTCGTGTTCCCCGGGAAACCCGTAGCAGTAGCTCCAGATGGGCCGGATTCTCTCCGACCGGGCGTCCCGAAGTAAACGGACGTTCGTGCATCCACTGACCCCGTTGTCCATGAGGCTCAGCACGCGTTTGTTGAGACTCTCGATTCCAGGCCGCACCTGGACGATTCCGGCCCGTGCGAGCTCCGCGAGCCGGTGGCGCCGCACGTTGGGCCTGGTCTCGTAGTGGAACCGAAGGCCGTGGTCGCGGAACGCGGGGCGGACGATGGCCGAGGACGAGACGGTCGCCTGGGATGTCGGGTTGGCGTGGGCGGTCCCAGACCGGTCGCGCCAGCACAGGCCGGGGATCGGGGCGAGGTCGCCGCCGTCGGCGAGCGCCGTCAGCAGGTCGGCGAAGGCCACCTCGCCCGAACCGCGGACGACGAAGTCGACGGCCGGGAAGTTGCGGTGCATCGCGGCCCCCTGGACACCGCCGATGTCGGCCCCGCCGAGGACCGTCCGGATCGCCGGATTCAGCTCCTTCACCCGCCGCGCGGCGGCCAGCGACGCGGTGTACTGCCGGAAGGTCGAGGCGAATCCGACCAGGTCGGGGGCGGTGGCCACGATGCGGTGGGCGAGCCGGTCGACGAACCGGGGTGCCAGCGCGTGCAGGGCGTGGCTGAGGTCGCGCTGGTGCTGGGTCCACCTCCCTTCCATGGACGCGTCGAACTCGTCGGCCCGCCAGCTCGGCACGCCGTGCAGCGCGCTGGAGAAGACCCAGTCGCCGCAGCCGTCGAAGGACGAGCCGACCGAGTGGTAGCCGTAGTCGTCGAAGGTGAAGGACCGCTGCTCGGAGACCCACTCGCAGAAGTCGACGTTGGCGTGGAGCACCTCCACCTCGTCCGCGGGGAACCGGCTCTCGGTCGCCGACGTGAGGATGCCGAGGGCCAGGGAGGGGACGTCCACCGGGGCCCAGGGCAGGTCCGCCAGCACGATTCGCATCGCGCGCGGGCCTCAGCGGGCCATCGCCCCGGCCACCGGGTCGTGCGTTCCGCGCCCGGTGGACCGGACGTCATCGAAGATCACGGTCTGCTTCATCGCCGCACCCTTCCCCACTCTCGCGCCGGAGGTGCCCGGAGACTAGTGAGGGGTGCTTCCGCCTTCCTACCGTTCGGCTACCGGCCGTTCGACGACCGGCCGTTCGACGACCGGCCGTTCGGCCGCCGGCTCCAGGGCGGCCATCAGCCGGTCGAGGTCGTCGGCGGCCGGCCGGTTCCCGATCTCGCGGTAGATGGCGCGGGCCGTGAGGTAGGACGCGTGGGCCTCCCGGTCCCGCCCCGACATCCGGAACGCCTCCGCGAGCCACGAGTGCACCCGCGCGAGGAGGATCGGGGAGTTCGGCGAGTGCGTCCGGGCTTCCCCGACGTCCATGGTGAGCTGGGTCAGCAGGCCCAGGCCGGAACGGATGAGCGGGGCGGCCCCGGGTCTTCCCAGCGACAGCGCCGACAGGCCGAGCGTGAGGAGCCTCAACGCCTCGGACTTGGACTCCCCAGGCTCCTGGGAGAACGCCGACTCCGTCCCGGCCGGCTCGAACGCCTCGTGGTGGTCGCCCTGCTCCCGTTTGATGATGGCCAGATAGCGCATGACCACGGCCTGCTCGTGGGGCATGCCGTTTCGTGTGGCGCGGTCGAGGCTTCGTCCCATTGCGGCGATGGCTTCGGTGTTTCGTCCTTGTTCGTAGTCGTTGAGGGCGGATTCTCGTTCGGCTCGGACGGCTGCGAGGTTGTTTCCGGTGCGGCGGGCGAGGTCGCGTGCGTGGTTGAGGGTGGTGGTGGCGTCGTGGTGTCGTCCGGTGGCGCGGAGTGCGGAGGCTTGTGCGGCGAGTGCTTCTGCTTCGGCGGCGTGGCAGCCGAGTTCCTGGAAGGCGCGCAGGGCGAGTCCGGCCTCGTGTAGTGCGTTGTCGAGGTCGCGGTGCAGGAGGCATCGGGCCAGGCCGAGGCGTGTGGTGGCCTCGCCCATCGCGTCGCCGGTCTCCAGGCAGAGCCGCAACGCTTTGCCGTGGGTCCGTTCCCAGTCGCCGTACTGGCCCCTGGTCTCGAAGAACTCCACCAGGTGGTGGCAGATGCCCCAGGCCGCCACCGACAGCCCCGCCTCACACGCCTGCGCAACCGCCGAATTCAGCCCCTGGCGTTCCTCGTCGAACCAGCGCAGCGGATCCGAAACGATCTCGTCCATCTCGAACCCCGACAGACCGGCGTAGACCGACGGCGCGGACGACCCCAGCCCCGAACCCGAGGCCATGCCCGGAACAGGACCCGAGAACATGCCCGGAACGGGAACCGAGACAGGACCCCAGCCGCGGTGCTCTCCCGCATAGGTGCGGGCTTCGGCCTTGCCCGCGAGTTGTAGCCAGGCGTCGCTGACGCGGGCGAGTGCGTCGTGTCTGTATCGGGGGGTTTCCTCGGCCAGGCATTCTCTGGCGTACAGGAGGACCAGGTCGTGGAAGCGGAGTCGGAGTCGGCCGCCTTGGTCGCTGCGGGCGACTTCGAGGAGTTGGGCGTCGATGAGTGCTTCGATGAGGTCTTCGGCCTCGCCGACCGGGATTCCCAGCAGCGGGCCCAGGACCCAGGCGGCGAAGTCGGGGACCTGGACCAGGCCCAGCACGCGGAACGCTTGCTGTTGTGGTGGGTTCAGTCCGTGGTAGCCGAGCGCGACGCTGGCCCGGACCTCCAGGTCACCGAACGCCAGCTCGTCCAGGCGGCGCCGCTGGTCGGCGAGGCGGTCCACCAGGCGGGCCAGGGACCAGTGCGGACGGCT
>NZ_JBFAUU010000021.1:140082-193754 GCF_040679435.1 Spirillospora sp. NPDC052269 | reverse complement strand
GCGCCGCGAGCCAACCGCACCCGAACCCACTCCACCTGCGCCTCCCGACCGCCGAAATCACCGATCGCCGCCGGAAGATTCACCGGCCGCGGCACCGCCGGCGCCCGGGGTGGTTCCGGCTCGGGGGTCGCCACGTCGAGACCCGGGTCGCCCTCCAGAATGGCCTGCTGGAGTCTGCGCAGCTCAACCCCCGGATCCAGGCCCAGGCCGTCCGCGAGGACGGCACGGCACTCCTCATAGGAACCCAAGGCGTCCGCGACCCGTCCCGCACGGTAGAACGCGAGGATGAGCTGAGCCCACAGCCGCTCCTGGTACGGGTGTTCGGCCACCAGCAGCCGCAGTCTGGCCACCAGTTCGGCGCTTCCACCGAGTATCAGCTCGGCGTCGGCCCACTCGAGTGCGGCGGCCAGCCTCCGCTCCTCCAGGAAGTGCCCGTCGCTACTCAGCCCCGGAGCGGCGTCCGAGATCGACCTCCCTCGCCAGGTCAACAACGCCGCACGGAACCGTTCGGCCGCCTCCTGGAACCGCCCTTCGGCCAGAAGCGCACGGCCAGCCTTCGCGGCGGTCTCCATCATGGCCAGATCCAGCTCGTCCGATTCGACGTGCAAGGTGTAGCCCTGGGCGTGCCGCTCGATCGACCCCGGCCTCAGCAGCGCGCGCAGATGCGAGATCTGCTTGTGGAGTTGCTGGACGGCGGTCGTCGGAGGCTCCTCACCCCAGAGCCAGGTGATGATCCGGTCGGACGAGACCGGTCTGCCCGCACGTAAGGCCAGTCCGGCCAGAAGTGTCCGCTGCTTGACCCCGCCGAGCTGCAGCCGGTCCCCGCCGCGCCACGCCTCGATCGGCCCGAGAAGGAGAATCCGCATCTGGCTTCCGTCGCTCATTCCGCCCGCTCCCGTCCATGGCGCGCCGCCTCCGCACCGTCGAGGTCGCGCCGCCGACATGCCCGGTCAAGATCGCGTCGGACCTTGGTCCCCACGGAGTCGCCGCTGATGAACACGTGATGGTCGACGGTCCGCCACGCCGTCCGCCGAGGTGATGGAGGCCCACGTCGGCTGCCGCCGGCAAGGGGGTCGTCCGGAGACCGGCCGTGGTCCTCGGCGCGGACGCGCCGACGGCCCGGAAGCCGGTCGAGTCGTGTGCCCGGAGTGTCGCCGCGACCGCCCGGGCAGGTGCGGCGATCAGCATGGCCTCGTCCTCTCACCTGCCGGGGGAGCGACCGGCAGTAGGGGAAGTCTGCGGCGTGGGTGATCTTCTGTCGCCTGTTTAGCCCCAGCCCCTAATCCCTTGACAGGCACCCGGCAGACCAACGACGCCTGTCGCATCTCCGGGCTCGCCCATACAGGGCGGACACCGCACGCGACACTGTTCGCCGGCCGTGTGCAGCCTGGCCGGACGGCCCGCCAGCCGGTGAAACGCGCTCGATGACACCGGCGCGGCCGGCGATCGTCTTGGCCCTCCTGCGCGTCCGGCTTGTCGGCCCCGCCCGAGGCCGGTGAGGGGCGCCATAGGCAAAGCAGAGAAGGTAGTCGAACAGCCTTGTTTGACTTAGCGTCCTCGCGGTAGGTTCAAAGGCGTACACGCCTGTATGACTTCGCTGGTCGGGGTGTCGACGTCATCGCCCTCCCCGCAATCGCCGAAACAGATTGTCCGATGCCTCATCCCTCGCATGTCCTACACCGCCGGCCGAAGCCCGAGGCCTCGGCCCATCCGCGCCGCTGGGCGTCGCTCGGTGGGGTGCTGACTGCGGGTCCCGGCTGCGACGGGCGTTCTCCATTAACGTGCCGGTCGGTGCCATCGTCCCGGCGACCGGCTCCGCCGCCCTCCGACCGCACCGCGACCAGCGGCGTATCGAAATCCTCGGAGCGCTGACCGTTATCGCCGCCACCGGCTCGCTCGTCTACGGGCCGGTCATCATGCGGACGACGACCGGGACGCCGCCGCAACCCTGGTATTGCCGGCCAGTGCCCTGCTGTACGAGGTGCTCGCGGACCTTGAGCGGACGGTGCGTCGCCCGCTGACGCACGTGGGCATGCCGGCCCGTCCCGTGGCTGCGGGCGCGCTCCCGCTGCTGGTCGGCTCGGCCTCCTGATCTTGTTGTACTTTCTTGGCCCGCTCCCACTGACATCGCCAGACACAGCGCTGGTTCCGACACGAAGCATGGGACAAACGAAGATGGAACTGGGTACCGACACCAAAGTCGTCCTGCTGGCGGCTGGGCTGATCTTCCTGTGGGCGCTGGCGCTGGGTGTGTGGAAGTACAGGCAGATGGCCGGGTCCGAGGACCACCTGGCCCACCCATACGTGGACATGGCGCATCGTGCCGCTCTGCTCTACTCGTTCGCCACCCTGCTGGTCGCCACGTTCGTCCAGTTCAGCGGCTGGAACACCGTCGTGAACCTGCTGTCCGCCGGGGCGGTCGTGCTGTTCTTCGTGGGTGCGATCGGCGCATACGTCTACCATGGCCGGCGCCGCGAAACCGACAATCAGTTTCGTGACCCGGTCCGTGGCACCACCGCATTCATGAACGCACTGATCGTCGCCGAGATCGGAGGCTTCGCCGTCCTGCTCATCGGCTTCGTGCGGGCACAACTGCTCTGAGCCGGACGCCGCCAAAGCCGGGGGCGATTCGCCGAGGACGGCGACGATAGGGACGACACCCGGGTCGGCTCGGTGTCAGCAGTGGATGCTTGGATGCCTCGCATGGATCCGTCGACCACGCTCGCCGCCCTGCACGAGTTCTGCACCGAACGGCTGGGTGCGGAGCTCGCCCACCACTTCATGAAGATGGCCCGGCCCGGGTTCGACCTCACCGTCGCCGCACCGGGTGAGGCGGCCGGGGAGAGCCGGTTCGGCGGCCGGCCGATGCTCGAGCCGGGTACGCCCTGGCCGACTTGCGACGACTTTCCGCTCAGTCTCCTGGCGGTGCTCGACACCGACGCCCTTCCGAAGGAATGGGTCGGCGGTCTGTTCCCGGCCGGTACCGGTCTGCTCAACTTCTTCTACCTGGACACCGGCTCCGCGCAGTGCCAGGACGAAGCCTTTCAGGTGGCCGGAAAGCGTGACGTCTTCGGCACCGATCCGGAGTTGGGACGAGTGATCGCGGCGCGTTCCTCGCATGCCCGCCCGGTGGAGCCGCCGGCGAGAGCGAGCGTCTTCAAGCCGGTGCCCTGGGCGGTGTCTCCGGGCTTCGCGTTCCCCAATCAGAGCCCCGACCTGGACCTGCCGTACGACCTCGGCCCCGAAGCCGAGGAGAAGAGGCAAATGATCACGTGCGGGCTGTACCTCGAACACGACTTCCCCGACTGGGACCAGAGGCCGGGCGCGCTCACCGCCGACGACATCGCCTTCGGATGGCCCGTCCTGTCGAACTCGCCACCCCTGCCGGACGGCAAGGAACTCCACGAGTTCCACCACCTGCTCCAATTGGACGGACCGTACGAGTGGGGCCTTGGGGCCGACGGCGGCGGCATGCACTGGACGATCCCCAGCGAAGCCCTGCGGGCCGGCGACTTCAGCCGCTCCATCCCGACCCCGGACCCTTCGTAGCCGCCGCGCCCACCCCGGAGCCCACGGTTCGGGGACGTTCGCCGACCGTGGGGCCGGAACCGGCCAGAGCGTCCGCGCACGTGGGGATGCAAGAGAGGATCCAGGTCCGCCCGACCCGTGCGGGGGCGAGGTGATCGGGGAACCGTGATCACGTGGGACGCCCTGCCGCCCACCCTCACCCCGGAAGGGCAGCATGACCAGACGCGTGTCGCTGTCGATCCTCCTCATCGCCACGCTCGGCCCGGTTGCCGCTTGCGGTGGCGGGGCTGACGAGCACCGGAGCAAGGGCGTGAGCGCTTCGAAGGCCCCGGCCGTCTCCTACTCCGGGCCGGCGATCCCCGGACTGGCCGCCACGCCGGCATGGCACAGCGACATGTCGCCTTTCGATGACCACGAGACCGTGGTGCCGGTCGGCGATGCCTTCGCCACGTTGAGCGGTGAGCCGGGCGGCTTCCAGGTGTCGCTCTTGGAGGCGGCGACCGGCAAACGGCGCATGACACGGACGATCCAGGTGGCCGAGCAGTTCTCGCAGGGCGATCTGAACCTGTCC
Organism: Spirillospora sp. NPDC052269; assembly: GCF_040679435.1. Classification (NCBI taxonomy): domain Bacteria; kingdom Bacillati; phylum Actinomycetota; class Actinomycetes; order Streptosporangiales; family Thermomonosporaceae; genus Spirillospora; species Spirillospora sp. NPDC052269. Next base: position 189,655 of record NZ_JBFAUU010000021.1, on the reverse strand, counting down.
GTCGGCCACGACCACGGGACGCCGGTCGCGGTGCTGCGTTACCCCCGGCCGGTTCCCGCGTCCGGGACGACGGCCGAGCACGTGGAGAAGACGACCCTGGTGTGGGACGCCACGGGCCGTCAGGTGTGGGCGTCGTCGGGCGCCGATCCGTTCGGCGCGTCCGCCACATGGCGCGGCGGGTACGTGCACGCCTTCCAACTCGACCAGGGGCCCGTCGGCAGCATTTCCAAGACATGGATGCGGGTCCGGCGCGGTGCCGCCGGCGCGGAGACGAAGATCCCCGGCGTCTCGCCAGAGAGCCTCGCCGACATCGTCGGCGACCGCGCCGTGCTGACCACCGAGCCGCAGCCGCTGGAGCACGGGCTCAGGGCGGTCGACCTGAACCGGGCGGGCGCGCGGTCCTGGGAGGTCGCGAGGGCCTCCTATTTCGGCACGGTCGGCACCACGGTGTACGTGCAGATGTTCCCGGACGGTAGGCCGGGGCAGCTTCGCGCCCTCGACGCGGCCACCGGCGCGGTGCGGACCCGCGTGACGATTCCAGGGCCGCCGTCCTCGATGGAGGGCTTCAAGGACGGATCCCTGCAGACCGACGCCGACACCGGCTCCCATCTCGCCCTCGTCGGTGAACGCCTGATGATCTGGGACGGCACGACAGGACGGGTCCGCTGGTTCCAGTCCCGCGAGCAGCCCCGTTCCCTGCAACCCCGGGCGGCCGGGGGAGGCATGGCGTTCCTGGAGGTCCTGGAACGTCAGGAGTCCACGAAGAAGATGGTTGCCCTTGACGACCGCACGGGCAAGGTGCAGGCCGATGGCCTGCCCATCTACAGGGCCGCCTTCGCGGGCGGCATGGCGGCGGTGCTGGTCGACGGAGGGTTGTACGGCTTCCCCGTCAAGCGCGTCGGCTGACACCTGGACGCGACGTCCACCCACCGCCCGCGATGCGGTCAGGGGCCATCTTCGATAGCACGGCAACAGGACGTTCTGGCCACCAAGCGCACCACATTGCTTACCTTGGGTAATTGACTCGCGGGTTCGCCGATGGGAAGGCTTCCTCTGTGGTGCCCTGAGGCCGGTCGATGGTGACCGTGCACTCAGCGCCTCATGACCGAACGTCGAACCGGGGGAGCGAGGGAGAGATGACGGTGAATTCTGGTCCACGGGTGATTCGGATGGCACGTCGTCTGAGCGCGACGGCCATCGTCTTCGGGGCCGCAACGGTATTCGTCGCCGATCCGTCCGCCTCGGCCGCTTCGGCTGACTCGAACGCCGAGGCGCACGCCGCGCTTTCCGGATGTGGCGGCAACATGCCCGCGCAGGCCTGGTGGAGCACAGGGCAGGCGAACTGCAGCCACTGGGGTCGCCCGGGCGCCGTGGTGACCTATTCGTGGCACAGCCTCAAGGGCGACGGGTACAACGCCGTCCAGGTGCGCGGCTTCGACGGCAAGGGCCGGTCCACCTGGTACGGCTGCGGGTGGGCGGCGTCAGGGAAATGCACCGTCTCGTGGGGTGACTACATCGCGACGCCCAAGGCCCGCGCCATGAACAAGGTGCACGCCGACCACATCTACTTCACCGTGAACTGATCCGACGGCCGGACCTTTCGGGTTCGCCGACGCCGCCGAGGCGGTCGGGTCGCCCGCTTCAAACGGGCAGACCAAGCCGCAGTCCAGGCCGGACGCGCCGGCTGCCTGACCGGCGGCCGCTGAGGTTCATGGGCCTCAGCGGCCGCGTCCGGTCGGATTCGTGTGAGGCGGTGGTCCGCCCTCCCGTGTGGTGCAACGGGCGGCCCGCGGTCGGTCAGGCGCTGCCGGTGTTCTTGGACTTGCGGGGACGGCCGGCCTGGCCGGGGATGATGCGCCGGCGGGCGCTGTCGGCCTGGGACTGGACGTCGTCCAGGACGTGCGGCGGGACGTGTTGGGCGCGGAAGTAGTCGACCATGCGGGTCAGTGTCCGGTCGGCCAGGTCCAGGTCGCCGGCCTTGGCCTGGATGCGGGCCAGGCGCCGCATGGTGGAGTTGAGGGCGAGGTTGTTCAGGCCCGACGGGCCGGTGGACGCCTCGATCGCGGAGGACAGCTGGTTGATGGCGCTCTTGGTGTCGGGCCGGCGGACGCGGATGCGGCCCTCGGCGATGCTCTGGTAGTGGCGTCCGGCGTTGGCGCCCTGGGCGAGGTGGGAGTAGACGGCCAGGGGGTGGTCGGGGAACCGGCTGGACAGTTCGGTCAGGGCGTCGTTGCCCGAGCGCAGGGCGGGGGAGTCGGAACCGAGCAGCGACATCAGGACACCGGCCTGCCCGCCCATGAGCAGTTCACCGGCGTCCTGGTCGGCGGAGGTCAGCGGCAGGCGAACGCGGACCTCCAGGGTGTTGGAGGCCACCTGCGATCCGTCCGGGGCGGTGTAGAGGGCCCGGACCCGGTAGAGGCCGGGGTCGGTGAAGTACTGGCCGTCCGCGCCGGAGCCAAGGTAGGCCGAGCCGTACAGGGCGGGGCGGTCGGCGGTCAGCGTGGTCAGCGCCGTCTGGTCGTGTCCGCCGCAGACGCCGGCCAGCGGACGGAACACGCGGGTGTTCCCGGACGGCCCGACGATGGCGACCCTCAGGTTCGCGTTCGCCGGCGACAGGTCGGAATGGACCTGGACGTCGCGTTCGGTACGGGCGAGCCTGACCTCGACGGCCACGGGTTCCCCGTACAGGAACGGGCGCGCCGACAGGGTGAGGGAGAGCCCGGAATGGTCGACGACGGGTTCGCTCATCGAGGCCAGAGCGGTGTCGCCGTAGTCCTTGGCCGTGGAGCCGGAGAAGAAGTCGGCGCCGCCGGGGACGACGTCGTTGTAGAAGCCGTGGCGCAGGTGGACCAGCTCGTTGGCGGTGAAGCCGAACCGGAACCGTGCCCAGTAGGCGGCCGATCCCTGGACGGTGTCGCTGAACTGGTACAGGTGGGAGTAGTTCATCCAGGACAGGTCGCCGTACCCGTTGCGGGGGCCGAGCGGGTCGCCGACCCTGGCCTTGTCCCAGGAGTGGGCGAGGTTGAGCGCGTGGCCGAGTTCGTGGACCCAGGTGTGCGGCTCCTCGCGGGTGCCGGGCTCGCCACCGGCGATCTGCCTGTCGTAGAAGACGGCCATCCCCTGGCGGTTGCGGCCGGTCGAGTCGAACATGATGCCCACGGCGGTGCCGGGCCCCTGCGTCGACGTGTCGAAGTAGGTGCCGGCCACGAACGCCCAGAGCTTCCACTGCGGTGTGTCGGCGTAGCCGGCGAAGTGCGCCACCATCGCGGCGTGCAGCTCCGATGACGACCACAGCAGGTCGCTGCCCGCCTCACTGGCGTCCACCTGGACGGGCGCGGCCGCGGCGGCGGACATCTCGATTCCGGCGTCGGCGTAGGCCGAGGCGACCGTCATGATCCGGTTGCGGTACCCGGGCGGGACCGGGGCGGTCGAGGTGTCGTAGGACGAGAAGACCGGCTTGCCGACCACGGCGTCGGTCTCCAGCTCGATCGTCCGGAAATAAGGCGACTGGAACGCGAGGTCGCTGGAGTAGGCGCCACCCGTGCTGAGGGGCATCTCCACCCGCGCGGTGGGTGCGCTCCCGCCCGCCGCCGTGCGCGGGACGACGACCTTGACACCGGTGGCCGTGGACGTGTTGGTCCAGGTGGGCGTGCAGGCGGCCACCAGTTCGGCGGCCGAGGCGGCGACGGACGCCTTGCCCTTGAAGGACGAGAAGTAGCTCTGCGTCCCGCCGTTGATCGAGAAGATGTCACCGCTCAGGGTGCAGGTGGGGGAGGCGCCGTCCAGGTCGACCCGCACGACGAACGAGTACGTGGGGGTGTCGACCGTCCAGCGGCCGCTGACCGGCCGGTACTGCGTGGTGAACGGGGCGGGCAGCGGAGCCAGCTGAGGCATGAGCGTGGCCAGCGGTCCGGTCGTCTCCGGCCCGGTGTTCCAGTTGAACACGCAGCCGTTCGCCCCCTTGACCAGCAGGCTCCGCTTCGCGCCCCCCTTGGCGGTCGGCAGCATCAGCACGTGGTCGAAGTCCGAGCTCCACTCCGGAGCCAGCATCCCCCAGCCCGGCGTCGGCTGCGCGCCCTCGAGGATCGTGCAGTCGCGGGTGCACCCGTTCACCCAGTCGAGGGTGGCGACGCGGTCGCCCTTGAACACGTAGGTCAGCCAGTCCGAGCCCTCCCGGCAGGAGTCCATGAGCAGCGCGTCGACCTGGTCGAGGTAGTACTGCGGCAGCATCGCGCCCCAGGTGGGACCGCCTCGGGACAGATCCGTCACCGGTCCCTCGCTGAACTTCCCGGCCCCCTGCTGGTACCAGTACGCGCGGTCCCCCTTGAACAGCAGCATCTGCGTCCAGCCGTTCCCCGGCATGTTCGGCAGTATCAGTCCTCCCTCACAGGCGCTGCGGTACGGCTCGGGCAGCGGATTCCGGCCGAAGCCCACCCAGGTGTTCCCGTCGATCGACCCGCTGTAGCGCAGCTGGCCCCCGTTCGCGATCCCGGCCGAGTCGGCCAGCACGAACTGGTCGCCGCGCATGAACATCGCTCCCCACCAGGTGGGTATGTCCGACGGGTAGGCCATGGCCGTGCTGAAACCCGTGTTCTTGATCCGCATGAACCCCACGCCGACCAGCCCCTCCCGGGCGTCCCGGCCCCCTGCGGGCCGGATGTGAACGCACTCTCCTCCCGCCGAATCGAGCCGTTCAACGCTCGCCCGTTCCCGCTACACAGGCGAATCGGTAACAGAAGCCCCCAATGCCCCTACGCTCCGGAGCGGGAACGGCCAACGGGCGCCTCACGCCGACGATTCCGGCTGACCCGCTGACCCGCCGCTAACCATTTCCTCGCGTCACGGCACCGATGGACTTCTGCAGCACGGGGCCCGTCCGCCTCGGCCCAGGCCGAGGTCGGTCCACCCGAAAACACGGCCCCTGCTGCGCAGCGTGCTCTCGGAGACGTCCCGGATGAGCCGTGCGGGAAACGGGTCGTCCACAGTGGCGCAAGGGTCTCGCCGACGAAGCATCGCCTCACGGCCGAGACCGGCCACGCGGCCGCCGAAGAGCGGTCGGCGAGCGGCCATGTCCAAGGCCGCCGCCCCGGAAGTCGAAGAGGACGGGACCGGCCAGTGGCGACAAGGAGCAGCCTTGTGCGGGGCCTGGATCCGTGAGTCCGGCGAGGTGTACTGGCGGTGCCCCGGCGTTCGCCTCTGTCGCAAGTGTTTTCATTGTGCCGAAAAGGGCTTCTGCTTGTGCCGGTGGTCGTCCATGCTCCCTTCACCTGCCGGGTCGACCGACCCGAACCGAGTGAACGGGGAGCATGATGCACTCACGAGGCAAGCGAGTCACAGGGGCGGCCGCCATCCTGGCCGGGGTGTCGTTGGGGACGATGATCGCCGGTGCCCCGGCCGCCGGCGCGGCGCCGGGCCATGCGCCGACCGTCCGGGCGGACGCCCGGGGAGTGGCCAAGGCGGCCTCCGGTTGCCGCTGGGCGTCCAGTTCCATCTCGGGGGCAAGCGCCTGGGGAACGCTGTGCTGGACCGGCAAAACGCTCAGCGCCCGCAGCATCCAGGTGAGGGACAGTGCGAGTGATGGCCGCTACGCGGCGTTCCGGATCCAGTTCCGCTACTACTACGGATACAGGTGGCAGACGGTCACCGGGTACATCCTCACGTCCAAGGGCCACACGGCCGTTTGGACGTCCCCCAAGCACAACTGGTCGTACGGGCAAGGGCGCAAGGTGAAGGACTTCACGATGCAGGTCTGCAAGCTGGGCAGCGGCCACCGCACCTGCGACAGCAGGTGGCGCTAGATCGCCCCACAACGGGCACCTCGGGCGCTGGGCCGCGTCCAGTGGCGGGGTGGTGGTCCGGATCCGGCCGTTGATCGGGTCGCCGTCTGGGGCGGGCGGTCGCGGGCAGATCAGTGGGCATGGACATCAAGTGCGTGATCGTGGACGCCGTGGACCCGGAGCGGCTGGCGGCCTTCTGGAGCGAGCTTCTCGGCCGTCCGGTGGTCGGACGCGTCGGTCCCTACGTGTGGCTCGAACGCAGGAACGGGCTGGGCGTGGGAATCCAGCGCACCGAACACGCGAAGACCGGCAAGAACCGGCTGCACCTGGACCTGGAGTCGGCGGACCCGGCCGCCGAACAGGCCAGGGTCGAGGCGTTGGGCGGACGGCGCCTGACCGAATACGGCCCTGGAGGGTTCCTCGTCATGGCCGACCCCGAGGGGAACGAGTTCTGCGTCATCCCCAAGGGTTCGTTCGAGGTCGACGACGAGGGACGCGCCGACTATCTGACCGGTGGGCGCTGAGGATCACGAGCCACCGGCCAAGGCATGGGGCCGCCGGATTCAGACGGCGGCGTCGAGCTCGGCGCGCAGCTCCGCGGGGAGGACGAGGGCTGCGCCGGCGACGGCCTCGTCCAACTGGGCGAGACTGCTGACGCCGACGATCGGCGTGATGGGCGGGGTGCCGCCCGTCAGCCAGGCGAGGACGACCTGGTTGCGGGTGACGCCCAGCTCGTTGGCGGCCTTCGCCAGCGCCGCCAGCCGACGGGTGGTGCCCGGGTGGTCGTACGCCTCGAACAGCGGACGGTCGTCCCGGGCGTAGGCGCCGCTCAGCAGCGACGTGTAGACCCACACGGTCAGGTCACCCTCGGACTCCACGTAGTCCAGGGTCTCGTCGGTCACCCAGCCGAAACGGTGGTTGTGGTCGGGGACCGGCGCACCGGGACGCGGCTTGAGATACGAGTGCCGCAGCTGCAGGGCGGTGTAGCCCGTCCAGCCGTTGGCCTCGGCGATGCGGCGGGCGCGTTCCACACGCCACAGGGCGTGGTTGGACGCTCCGAGGCGTCCGACGGTCGAGGAGTCGACGAGCTTCGCCAGCGCCCCGGCGGTCTCCTCCACCGGCACCGACCGGTCCTCCATGTGCGTCCACAGCAGGTCGATGTGGTCGGTCCCCAGGCGCTTCAGGCTGCCTTCCACCGCCGACTCGATCGCCGGAGCCGACAGGCCCTCGCGATTGCCGGGCCACTCGCCGCCCCCGACCGGCTGGGCGCCCAGCTTGGTGGAGATCCGGACCCGGTCGCGCACCCCCGGGCGCTTGGCCAGCCACGCCCCGATCACCCGCTCGCTGTGCCCGCCCTCGGCCTCCGGATTCGACCAGAACGAGTAGCAGTTCGCGGTGTCGATGAGCGTGCCGCCCGCGTCGACGAAGCGGTCCAGGATCTCAAGCGAGGTCCGCTCGTCCGTCTCACTGCCGAACTTCATCGCGCCGAGAGCGAGGTTCAGGTCTGTCATGGCCCCTCCTTGATCGAGACGGGCAGAAGTCTGATGCCTGGAGTGCGCTCCAGGTCAACCGCCACGAGCGGCGGACGTGGCCGGCCTGCCTGCTGTGACTACGATGAGTGGTCACGTTGACGCGCAACGCTGCGAAAGGCGATTCCGATGCGGTCGATCCGACTGACCACGGCAGCCCTGACCCTGACCGCCGGGACGGTGCTCGTGCACGCCACCTCCACGGCCTCGGCGAGCACGCCGTCCGGCCTGGAGGGGGCGTCCGCGCCGACGGTCGTCCGCTCCTGGGACGAGTGCCCGCAGGGGCGGATGTGCGTCTGGCGTCTCCCCAACGGTCACGGTTCACGCGGCTCGTTCGCCAAGGTCGCGCGCGACCTCGGCGAACTCGGCGGCGGACTCAACGACCACGCCATGTCCTTCTGGAACCGCACCGGCAAGACCTGGTGCATGTACTCCGAGGCCCGCTTCGGGGGTGAGCAGCACAAGTACCCCCACGAGCCCTTGGCCGGCGCGAAGGGCGAAACCGGCCGGTTCGGCTACCAGGTCAGCTCGCTGCGCCCCGCCTTCTTCGGCCGCTGCTGAGACGTCCCGCGAGCCGCGTCCGCCGGCCCGCCGGAAGCCGATGGCCCTACTCCCTCCGCCGCGAAAAGTATGCCCCAAATCCGCATGAACTCCGGGCCGGAATGGGCGCGGACGCCGCGGGGTAGGCCAGGTCCAGGGGGAATGATGCCATTCGTTCTGGATGCCATGATGAGCAGCCGGCCGTACTACCTTGGCGCCGGCCACTGGGGCGTGATCGTGATCGGCCTGATCGTGGTGGTGGCGATACTCATCGCCCTGCGGATCATCCTGGTCCGCCGCCACCACCGAGGCGGCCCCCACTAAGGCCCTGATCCAGCCCCGTCCTCCACCGCTCGTGGCGGGGAAGACTCGCCGCGACCCGAGTCGTGGCCGCGGTGCCCACCGACTGCATGAGGACTCTCGCAACGCTGGTCGGGCGCGCCACGGCCGCCGGCTGACGGCGACGGGTGTTGTCAGAGCCAGCCGAGTTTGGTGGCCTTCACGCCTGCCTCGAAGCGGCTTTGCGCGTCCATGATGGCCATGAGGTGGGCGGTCATGCGGCGGACGGTGCGCAGTGACACGGCCAGGCGGTTGGCGGCTGCCTCGTCGGTGAGGCCACGGGCGAGAAGACGCAGGAGCTGGTGTTCCTGGCCGGTGAGAGGAGTGTCGGCCGGCCGGGGGTCGTTGAGGGGGGTGGCGGTGTCCCAGATGTGGTGGAACAGGGCGACGAGCGCGGCGACGATGCTGGGCGCGGTGACGTTCAGGGCGCCCTGGCTGGAGTCGTCGGGACGCAGCGGGATCAGCGCGGTCTGCCGGTCGACCAGCACCATCCGCACCGGCAGCAGCGGATGGGTGCGGACCTGGCCGCCGAGGTCGGTGAGCCAGCGGGCGTAGGAGCGGGTGGCGGTGTCGTTGCGGACGCTGTCCTGGTAGAGGGTCCTGATCGCCACGCCGCGCTGGAGGGCGTGGCGGTCCAGCTCGCGGCTGCCGTCCAGGGTGTCGGCGGACTGCGCGCCGCCGGGCATGATCGACAGGCATTCGGTGGTGGCCTGCTGCGCAAGGGCCTCCAGACGGGACTGGACGGCGTCCAGGCCGATCAGCTGCCGCATCGCCGCGTCCGAGGCGGTGCGGGAGGTGGCGCGGTGGGCCGCGATGAGCTCGGTCAACGCGTCCTGGCTGGCCAGGACCTCCTGCTGGCGACGCAGTAGGTCGGACTGTTGCCGGCGGACCAGGGCGGCCAGCCCGAGTTCGGGATGGACCGCCTGCACTTGGCCGTGCTGCTCGCGGGAGGGGCGCAGCAGCGCCAGTTCGGCCAGTCGGTCCAGACCGGCGCGCACCTGTCCCTCGGACAGGTCCAGTTGTCCGGCCAGTGCGGTGACCCCGAGGTCGGGGTGGGTCAGCATCGCCCGGTAGACCGATTCGGCCGCAGAGTCCAACCCGAGTGCTTCCAGCAACGGCCCCGCCCCCTTGTCCCCGTGGCCTGGTCCGAGACTGCCTGGACCGTGCGGCCTAGGCAGATCATGCGGTAGGTCATGCACCTGGTCCAGACGAACCGCGTGTCCGGCTTTGGTCCATTAACATATGGTTTGGGGGGATTCCTTGGGGAGGAGTCGGGTCAGGCAGGGGTGGGCTCGGGGCCGGCGTGCTGAGCGCGGTGCGGCGTGGGCCGCAGGTGCATACCGGCGACCAGAACTGTGGCGACCCCGGCGAGTAGGAGCACATCGCCGATGCTGGCGACGGCGTGCAGCGGCGGAAGAGGGATGATGTCGCCGAGCCAGGCCAGGTGAGTGGAGGTACCGGCGGGCATGTTCTTGGGGCCGCTGAGCAGGTGCCCGGGGTGTTGTCCGGCGGCGACGGCGGCCGTGCGGGAGTAGGGCATGCGCCCGTTGAGGGCGATGGCGACTCCGTTGAGGGCGGCCCCTCCCAGCAGCAGGACGCCGGCTGTCTTGATCGCGCGGGTCCGGCGGGGCAGGTTGACCGCCACCCACAGGCACATCAGCGCGAACACCAGCGCCAGCATCGGCACGTGCAGGCGGTCCTGCAGCAGATGCCGCAGCGTCACCGCCCGGTACTGCGCGAGCTGCACCAGCGCCGCGACCCAGGGCAGCCACAGCGCCCTCAACCGCAACCCGGCAAGGCGCGTGACCGCACCGCCGGTCAGATACCCGGCCGCCAGCCCGACCAGCACCGGCAGAGCGACAACAAACAGAAACATCAGCACTCCTCCTCGTCCGCTCGGCTGAACCCGGCCAGCCTCTGGCTTGCCGCGTCGGACCTCCGCTCAGCCGCCCCCGAAATCAGGAGCGCCGACGGTGTAGAAGATGGTGACCAGCGTCGCGACGGTGAGCAGTGCGCCGTAGAGGCGGAACTTCAGAATGGCGAGAACCCTTTCGAGTCGAGACCTGGGTACTTGGTTCGGGGAGGGGAGGCGTGTTCAGCCGCCGGTGACTTCTGGGGCGCCGAAGGTGTAGAGGACGGTCACCAGGGTCGCGGCGGTGAACAGTGCGGGCAGGACGCGGTGCTTGAGCATGGAGAACTCCCTCGAAGCGAGATGTGAGTCTTTTGGTTGGGGCTGGCTGGGTCAGTAGCCGAACCAGTCCGGAGCGCCGATGGTGTAGAGAACGGTGGCCAGCGTTGCGACGGTGAGCAGAGCGCTGTACAGGCGGAACTTGGGCATGGCGAGAACCTTTCGAGTCGAGATTTTGGGGCTTGGCTTGGGAAAGGGAGGCGTGGCTCAGCCGCCGGACCAGTCCGGAGCGCCGATGGTGTAGATGACGGTGGCCAGCGTGGCGACGGTGAGCAGAGCGCCGTACAGGCGGAACTTGAGCATGAGGTTCTCCTGGAGGTCGGGTCAGTTGAGGCTGGGATGGCCGGGGACTCCGTCTGGCGGCGGGTTGATGCACCAGGTGTGGAACGGGGCCAGGGTGGCGATCACGGCGCGGCAGATGCGGGTCGCTCGGTGCTGACAGGGCTCGGGGGCGGGGAGGAAGAAGAAGGTCAGGTCGACGCCGGTCGGCCCGGAGCGGCAGTGGATGTGTTCGAGCCGGTCGGCCGGAGCGGCGACGCTCCAGAGCCCGTCGACGAGGGCTGGGACGAGCGTGGGGATGTCGAGCGGCTTGAGCGACATCGCCTCAGCGAACGCGTGCCCCAAGCGCGCCTGGGCCATCTCCACCTACTTGCCCCAGCCGAATCCGCCGCGCGTGGTCATCGCGAGCGTCTCGGCGGGAACGGTCGGCATGACGTGACGGCCGAGGGTGCGGATTCGGTACATCATGATCACACCTTCCTGTTCGTGTTCGGGCTGGTCAGCGGCCCTAAGGCCCGGTGTTTGCCCGCTGGTTCAGAGTCTTGCCGCCACCCGCGTCGCCCGGAAGGGGTAACCGCTGGCACCAACCGCCCTGGCACCTTGCTGCCAGCCCCGCCAAGCTGCGGCGGACCGGCGCCCGAGGTCTCGCGATCGCAGTGGAGTAGGGCATAAAGGCAGGTCAGAGCCCGCAAGGCGTGCGCAGATGATTCGCCTATCGCGTATAGAGCGCGCACAGCGCGTCGGTCCAGAGTCCGCTGCACTCAGGCTCGGTCGTCCAGGTCGCCACGATGCGCCATCCACCGCCGATTAATGGTCGGGGCGGCGCCGGCGTGACGTCACCGGCAGTTCGGGTGCACGGCGGGCGTCGCACGGGATGTGTCGGGTGGTTCGTGTTGCGCCGTTCATTGCTTGGGCTGGGAGTTCTTGGCGCACCGGGGCCGGATAACGCCCCGTGTGACGCCGGCCGACCGTAGTGGACGGCTGGATCTTCAATTCTACGACTTCCGCATCCTGCACGAGTTGCTGCAGTTGCAGGTGGGGCATATCTCCAACACCGCTGCGGCGGCTCCCGTGGAGGATTCCGGCCCGTCCACGCGTTTGCCGGGACGCGTGAACAAAGCGATCAGGATGTTCGGGGCTGATGTGGTCCGCGGGCTCGGCGGCGGCTCATGGCGATGACCACGGCTTCGTGGGCGATCCCATCGAGCAGACACTGGGCGCTGGATTTGTAGTTGACTCGGTACGGAGCGTCCGTCATGGTTTTGAACCATGGGCCATTCGGAGTGGTGGGAGGACATCTTCCGGAGACTGCCGCCCGAGGTCCTCGACGACTATCTTCGGACTCTTCGCGCTGTCCACCGCTACTACGAGGGCCGGATCATCGGGTCGCCGGGGGTGAGGAGCAGCTGGGTTTCCATCGACGACGGGGGGCGGCTGCGCGTCGGACCCCCCGTCGGATCCGTACACACCTATAACCCGTACCCGGAGGAGCGCGCCGGGCCGAGCCAGGCCGAGGTGGCCCTCCGCGACTTGATGGCTTCCTATCCGGACTGCCGTTGCGGCGCCTATGTGTGCGGCGACATCGTCTTCAAGTTCTGGTGGCCCGGCCGTCGTCGGATCGAAGACACGTCGGTCGACGTTCACCTGGGCCACCGGCAGCTGCCTCGTGACGCGCCGCCCTGTGCCAGGCATGGGTTCTTCAGGTTCCCGTTCGAGGTGGAGGGGCGTCTTGTGCGGCGGATGAGGATGGATCCGGCCACGGTGGAATTCATCGACCGGCAGCGGTGAGCGTCGCATCCTCCACGTTGTTCGACGGGTAAATCCGCAAGCACCATGAGCGCCTCGGCTCCCTCCGCTTCGAATGGCTCTCCGACCTGCCCGGAACGGCCGAGGAGCGCACCCGCCGCATGCGGGCCGCTTGCGGTCGGTGTGTGTTCGCCGCGAGTCCGTCGCCCCAGGCGGTGTGCGGGGGCTCCTTTCGCGTGACCGGTGATCCCGGGGTTCGCTGGAGAACGCGAGAACGGGTGATGGCGTAGCCGCGCCTGTTTCTTTCTGAATGACGCCCCGATGCGGGCGAACTTGTGTGTGTGCGGAAGGCGCCTCGGCCGGTGCCGGACCATTCTCTTCCCTTCTTCGGGCGGGTCGATCGATGAGGTCTCGGCGAGCCTGAGTTTCCCCATCGAGGCTCTTGATGAGCGCTCGTGCACGCGGTGCTGAGTTCGCGGATCTGCGCTCTTCGGGTTTGCGACTGTCGGGCCCTGGGGTGTCGGTGGGCCCTGGCCTGCGGGTTGGGGGCCCGCGTCCGCGCGGCGGGGCTGCCTGTGGCGTTGTCCCAGAAGGTGATCTTGTTGTCTTCGGCGGAGTGCCGGGTACTGGGGCAACGTCCTCGGGAGAGGGGACAGTAAGCGCTTTGTTGCCATATAGACAACGGGTCGGCCGGATGGCTGAGGAAGTGCGGGGAAATCCGTGGCGAGGTGTTGTGCATATGACATCGCTGTTGTAGCTTCACCCATCACCGCAGCTCAACGACCCACGGGGACCTATCGATGGAACTTGACCTCACCGAAGAACGGACCGAACGTGCCCGCAGCATCGCCGAAGCCGGCGGCGTGGAGCAGGCCCTCGACAGCGGGGCGATCCCGGCGCGGGTGAGCCTCACACTGTCCGAGGCGCTGGTCCTCGGACTGCTCCGGCAGCACGTCCGCAAGTTCGTGGTCGTGTTCGGTCACGGGTCCACCGAGCTGGCCGAGGTGCTGCGCGTCTACGAGGACGCCGGGTTGGTCAGGACCTACGCGGTGCGGCACGAGACCGAGGCCTCGCACGCCGCCGCGGCGCTGCGGTGGGTCACGGGCGAGAAGGCGGCGGTGGTCACCTCGATCGGGCCCGGCGCGCTGCAGGCGATGGCCGGGTCGCTGGTCGCCAGCAGTGACGGCCTGGGGGTCTGGCATCTCTACGGGGACGAGACCACCGAGGACGAGGGCCCCAACATGCAGCAGATCCCGAGGCCGGAACAGGGACTGTTCCTGCGTCTCACCTCCGCCATGGGCCCGGCGTACTCGCTGCACACCCCGCGCGCCCTGCCCACCGCGCTGCGCCGCGGCCTGAACACCGTCGACCACCCCTACCGGCCGGGCCCGTTCTACCTGCTGCTTCCGCTGAACACCCAGCCGCAGGTCATCGACGACTTCAACCTCCGCGAGCTGCCGACCGGAGTCCCGCCGCGGCTGGGCGCCGCCGCGGCCGACTACCGGGCGACCGCGCGCAGGCTGCTGGACGCCGAGCGGGTCGTGGTGAAGGTCGGCGGCGGCGCCCGAGGCTCCCGCCGTGAGCTGGAGGAGCTCGCCGACCTGGTCGACGCCGTCTTCGTCATGTCGCCCGTCAGCCTCGGCGTCGTACCCGCGAGCCATCCGCGCCAGATGATGGTGGGCGGCTCCAAGGGCTCGCTCAGCGGCAACTTCGCCATGGAGAACGGCGACCTGCTGCTCGCCGTCGGGACCCGCTCGGTCTGCCAGGCCGACTCGTCCCGCACCGGGTACCCGCGCGTCCGGCACGTGGTGAACATCAACGCCGACCTCGACGCCGCGACGCACTACAACGAGACGACGGCGCTGGTCGGGGACGCCCAGGAGACGCTGGGCGCGCTCGTCGAGGCCGTCCGGGCCGAGCTGGCCGAGTCCGGTGGGGGAGTCGAGGCGTCCACCTGGCTCTCCGAGTGCCAGGACGCCCGGCGCGCGTGGGAGCGGATCAAGCAGGACAGGCTCGACCGGCCGACGCTCCACGACCCGGTGTGGGAGCGCGAGGTGCTGACGCAGCCGGCCGCGATCCAGACCATCACCGAATGGGCGGAGAGCGCCGACGCGGTGACCTTCTTCGACGCCGGGGACGTCCAGGCCGTCGGCTTCCAGATGTCGGCCGAGGAGGAGCCGGGCCAGTCCTTCACCGAGGCGGGCGCCAGCTACATGGGCTTCGCGACCAGCGCCGTCCTCGCGACCGCGATCGGCGACGAGGACTGGTACGGCGTCGCGGTGACCGGTGACGGCTCCTTCACCATGAACCCGCAGGTGCTGATCGACGGGGTGGCGCACGGCGCCAAGGGCTGCGTCGTGGTCCTCGACAACCGCCGGATGGCGGCCATCTCGAGCCTGCAGATCGACCAGTACGGCGTCGACCACGCCACGTCCGACGGGGTCGCGGTCGACTACGTCGCCTGGGCCGGATCGGTGGAGGGCGTCACCGCGCTCCACGGCGGCCACAGCCGCGAGTCCCTGCGCGAGGCGCTGGAGAAGGCGCGGGCGCAGGACGGGCTGTCGCTGATTCACGTCCCCGTCTACTTCGGGGACGACCCGGCCGGAGGACTCCCCTCGTACGGCCGCTGGAACGTCGGCAACTCGGTGGAGGACACCCAGCGGCTTCGACACGAGATTGGACTCTGAGTTGACCGGCACCAAGGACCGCACCCCCCTCGACGACGCGAACCTCCAGGACGTCCTGCCCCCGTCGCGCCTCTTCATCGACGGTGTCTGGAGGGACGCCGGAGACGGCCGGACCCGCGCCGTGGAGAACCCCGCGACCGAGACCGAGCTCACCGCGGTACCGCTCGCCACCGGCGCGGACCTCGACGACGCCCTCGCCGCGGCGGCGGCCGGTTTCCAGCGGTGGCGGACGACGTCCGCCTGGGACCGCTCGGACGTGCTGCGCCGTTTCGCGCAGGTGATCCGCGAGGACGCCGACCGCTTCGCGCTGGTCATGACCCTCGAACAGGGCAAGCCCCTGGCGCAGGCGCGCGGCGAGGTCCTCGCCTCGGCCGACCAGTTCGACTGGTACGCCGACGAGGCCCGCCGCGTCTACGGCCGCAGCGTCGACGGGCACGACACGTCCACCAGGATCCTGGTCCGGCGCGAGCCGATCGGGCCCGTGGCGGCGTTCGCGGCGTGGAACTTCCCGTCGCTGCTGACCGCCCGCAAGATCGCCCCGGCGCTGGCCTCGGGCTGCTCCATCATCGTGATGGCGCCGATCGAGGCGCCCCTGAGCACCCTGCTGTTCGCCGAGGTCGCGGAGAAGGCCGGGCTTCCGGCGGGCGTGCTGAACGTCGTCACCGGTGAACCGGCGCAGGTGTCCCAGCACCTCATCTCCTCCGACGTGATCCGCAAGGTCAGCCTCACCGGATCGGTCCCGGTGGGCGTCCAGCTCGTCACGCTGGCCGCGCAGGGGATGAAGGCGACGTCCATGGAACTGGGCGGGCACGCGCCCGTCCTGGTGTTCCCCGACACCGACGTCCGGCGCGCGGCCGAGATCTGCGCGCGCGGCAAGTTCCGCAACGGCGGCCAGGTGTGCATCGCCGCCAGCCGCTTCCTGGTCCACGAGTCGGTCGCGGACGAGTTCACCGAGGCGTTCGTCGAGGAGACCCGCAAGCTCCGCCTCGGCGACGGGCGGGACCCGGACACCGACGTCGGCCCGCTGACCACCGCCGCCCGCCGGGCCGCGATCGCCGACCTCGTCGAGGACGCGCTCGCCGGGGGAGCCCGGCTCGAGCACGGCGGCGGCGCGCCGGAGGAGTTCCAGGTCGGGTACTACTTCACCCCGACCGTCCTCACCGGCGTCAGCGCGGACATGCGGGTGATGCGGGAGGAGCCCTTCGGCCCGATCGCGCCCATCGTCACCTTCTCCACCTTCGACGAGGCCATCGCCATCGCCAACTCGACCCCGTACGGCCTCGGCGGCTTCGTCTTCACCGGCGACCTCACCACCGCCTTCCGCGCGTCGGAGGAGCTCGAGGTCGGGATGGTCGGCGTGAACCACCTGACCATCGCCACCGCCGAGGCGCCGTTCGGCGGAGTCAAGCAGTCCGGCCACGGCCGCGAGGGCGGCACCGAGGGGATCGACGACTACACCGTGACCAAGTACGTCAGCATGCGCCTCGGGGACCTCGCGTGACCGGCCCGAACGACGCGACCGGCCCGGCCGGCGCGAACGACGTGAACCGCGCGGACGACCCGCGCGTGCAGGGCGTCGACCGCGGCCTCACCTCCTACGGCGACCCGGGGTTCAGCCGGTTCCTGCGCCGCGCGTTCCTCGCCTCGGCCGGGTACGACGCCGACGACCTGGACCGTCCTGTGGTCGGCATCGCCGACACCAGCAGCGACTACACCACCTGCCACCGCGAGATGCCGCAGCTGGTCGAGTCCGTCAAGCGCGGCGTCCTGGAGGCGGGCGGCCTGCCGCTGGTCTTCCCGACGATGTCGCTGCCGGAGATCCTGCTGTCGCCGACCTCGATGATGTTCCGCAACCTCCTCGCCATGGAGACCGAGGAACTGATCAAGGCCCAGCCCATGGACGCCGTGGTCCTGCTCGGCGGCTGCGACAAGACCGTCCCGGCGCAGCTGATGGCGGCGGTGTCCGCGGACGTCCCGGCGGTCGAGGTGGTCGCCGGTCCGATGCTCACCAGCTCCTGGCAGGGGCAGCGGCTCGGCGCGTGCACCGACTGCCGCGGCATGTGGGCCCGGCACCGGGCCGGTGACCTGGACGAGGCCCAGATCGCGGACGTCCGGTCGGCGCTCGCCACCACCGGCGGGACGTGCATGGTGATGGGCACCGCCTCCACCATGGCCTGCGTCACCGAGGCGCTCGGGCTCAGCCCGGCGGGCACCGCCACGGCGCCGGCCGCCAGCGGGGACCGGCTCCGCGCGGGCACGACCGCGGGCCGCCTGGCGGTCGCGGCGGCGCGGGACGGCCTGCGCCCCTCGAACCTGCTGAGCAAGGCCAGCCTCACGAACGCGGTCACCGTGCTGATGGCGATCGGAGGGTCGACGAACGCGATCATCCACCTGCTCGCCATCGCCGGACGCACCGGCCTGGACCTGACCCTGGACGACTTCGACGCGATCGCCCGGCGCGTCCCGCTGCTGGTGGACTGCAAGCCCTCGGGCGTCGGCTACCTGGAGGACATGCACCGCGCGGGCGGCGTGCCCGTCCTGATGAAGACGCTGGAACCGCTGCTGGACCTGTCCGCGCGGACCATCGAGGGCGGCACGCTGGGCGACCGCCTCGCGGGTGTCGAACCGGCGCCGTCCTGGCAGACCACGATCCGGCCGCTTGACGAGCCGCTCGGACCGCCGCGCGCCCTCGCGGTGCTGCGCGGCAACCTCGCCCCGGACGGCGCGGTCATCAAGCTGTCCGCCGCGACGCCCGAGCTGACCGTCCACGAGGGGCCCGCGGTGGTGTTCGAGTCGCCCGAGGACGTGGCGCTGCGCATCGACGACCCGGCGCTGGAGATCACTCCGGACTCGGTGCTCGTCCTGCGCAATGCCGGGCCGGTCGCCTCCGGCATGCCCGAGGCCGGATCGTTCCCGGTGCCGAGGCGGCTCGCGCAGCAGGGCGTGCGCGACATGGTGCGCGTCTCGGACGCGCGGATGAGCGGGACGTCCTACGGCACCGTCGTGCTCCACGTCGCGCCCGAGGCCGCCATCGGCGGACCGCTCGCGCTCGTGGAGGACGGCGACGTCATCCGGCTCAACGCCCCCGCGGGGGAACTCACCCTTCTTGTCCCCGACGACGAACTCCAGCGACGCCGGGCGAAGTGGACGCCTCCGCCCGCGCCCGCGCGCGGATGGCGCCGGCTGAACGCCGAACACGTGCTCCAGGCCCCCCAGGGCGCCGACTTTGACACACTCAGGCCCGCCACGCAGGGCTCCTGCGGAGTGCACACCGAAGGCGGAGACGAGGAGTGAGCACCGTGAGCGATGAGCGAGCGACGACCGGCGAGCGCGCGACGACCGACGGCCGGACGCCGACCCGCACCCGGGCGACGGGCCGCGGCGCGACGAGCGGCAGCGCGGCGGGCGGCGGCGCCACGGGCGAGGGGACGAGGTCGCGTGCCGCCGGAGCGCTCGCGTCGGGACTGGACATCCTCGAGACCCTCGCCGGCAGCACCGCGGGCATGGGCGTGACCGCGCTCGCCCGCGCCGTCGGGCAGGACAAGGGCAACGCCCACCGCCTGCTGCGGATGCTCGAAGAGCGCGGCTACGTCGAGCAGGACCCCAACACCAAGGCCTACCGCGCCTCGGTGCAGCTGGTGTCGCTGGCCGGGCAGCTGCTGCGCGACCTCGACGTCGCCCTCATCGCCCAGCCGACGATGCGTGAGCTGTCGGGCCGGACGGGCGAGGCGGTGCACCTGGCGCGGCGCACCAGGTTCGGCGGCGTCTACGTCGCCCAGGAGCGTCAGGGCGGCGGCCGGGTCACCGTCGAGACCGAGATCGGCGCGCAGCCGATGATCCACGCGACCGCCACCGGCAAGGCGCTGTACTGCATGGCGACCGACGAGGAGCTGGAGCGGGTGGCGCCGCCGCCGCTGCGGAGCTTCACGATCCGGACGATCACGTCCGTCCCGGCGCTGACGGCCGACCTGGAGAAGGTCCGCGAGCGCGGCTACGCCGTCGACGACGAGGAGCTGAACCTCGACGTCCGCTGCGTCGCCGCCCCGATCTTCGACCTGTACGGCACGCCGGTGGCGAGCATCGGAGTGTCGGGCCCGGCGGCCCGAGTCGGCCTTTCGCAGGTCGACGAACTCGGTAGGCAGGTCCGCGCCGCGGCGGTGCGGATCACAGAGGAAATGGGCGGACACGTCCCCGTCACGTTCGGCGTCCGCCCGACACCACCCATGGAGGTTCACGAGTGATTCTTCAGCGTACCCGACGCCGTTCGCGGGTGGCGGGCCTGACGGCACTGGCCGTCCTCGCCCCGCTCGCCCTCGCGGGCTGCGGTGGTTCGAGCAGCGGCTCGGACGGCAAGTCGGTCAGCATGGCGCACTACTTCAGCGACGCCCTCGGCGCCAAGGCGTTCAAGACGATCGCGCCGCTGTGCACCCAGCAGACCGGCCGCGACGTCAAGAACAACCCGATCCAGCACGAGGCGTTCAAGGACTCCATCCTCGTCCAGCTCGCCGGCGGCAACCCGCCCGACGTGTTCTCCTACTGGGCCGGCGCCAAGACGCAGTACCTCGTCGACCAGAAGCGCATGGCCTCCCTCGACGACGTGTGGGCGAAGAACGGCCTCGACAAGGCCATCCCCGAGTCCCTCTCCAAGGCGTCCGCCGACTACAACGGCCACAAGTTCCTGCTGCCGTTCGACTACCACTACGTCGGCATGTTCTACAACCCGAAGGTCATGGCCAAGGCGGGCATCACCACCATGCCCAAGACCTGGGACGAGCTGATGGCCGCGGCCGCCAAGCTCAAGGCCGCCGGGATCACCCCGTTCGCCCTGGGCTCCAAGAACCAGTGGCCCGCGCAGTTCTGGTTCGACTACCTGCTGCTGCGCACCGCCGGCCCCGACTACCGCCAGAAGCTCATGGCGGGCGAGGCCAAGTACACCGACCCGCAGGTCAAGACCGCCTTCTCGATGTGGAAGGACCTCTTCGACAAGGGCTACTTCAACAAGAGCCCGAACGGCATCGACTGGCCGGACGCCGCCGACATGGTCTCCAAGGGCCAGGCCGCCATGACGCTGAACGGCACCTGGATCACCGGGTACTGGGACGAGAACAAGGTGACGCCCGGGAAGGGCTACGACATGTTCCCGTTCCCGCAGGTCACGCCGGGCGTCCCGCAGGCGGCGCTCGGACCGGTGGACGGGTGGGCCCTGTCCACGGCCGCCCCGAACAAGGCCGCCGCCGAGGACCTCCTGAAGTGCCTGTCCAGCCCCGAGGCGCAGCGGGACATGGCGCTCGCCCAGGGCGCGCTCGCCCCGAACCAGAACGCCGACCTGAAGTCGCAGAACGAGGTCATGCACAAGGCCGCCAAGGAAGTGAAGGCGGCCAGCACCTTCGTCTTCAACTACGACCTCGCGACTCCGCCGGAGATGTCGGAGCCCGGCCTGAACACGATCCAGAAGTTCGTGGACGATCCCGCCAAGCTCGACGGTGACCTCCAGGAGGCCCAGTCGGCGGCGGACGGCGCCTTCAAGAAGAACTAGCAAGCCCGCGCGGTGGCGGTGACGGCGGGAGAACCGCCGTCACCGCCACCCGCCCTGCCCTCGATGGCCGTGAGACGGCCCGATGGGCTCGAAAGGAAGGAACAAGGAGTGTCGACGCGACGCATCGGCTGGGCCTCCGTCTTCTTGGCCGTGCCTCTGATCGCCTATGTGGCCGCCGTGGTCGGTCCGGGGCTGTACTCGTTCTACTACAGCCTCACCGACTGGAACGCCGTCGGCGGCACCGCCAACTTCATCGGGCTCCGGCACTACACCGAGATGGCGAAGGACGAGCACTTCTGGCATGCGCTGAAGAACACGGCCATCTGGACGGGCGTCGCGGTGGTCGTCCCCACGCTGGCCGGACTCGGCCTGGCCCTCGGGCTCGCCCAGGTCAAGCGGATGCAGAGGCTCATCAAGTCCCTGTTCTTCCTGCCGCTGGCGCTCTCCCTCGTCGTGGTCGGGCAGGTGTGGTTCTGGATCTTCCGCCCCGAGGACGGACTGCTGAACCTGATCCTCGGCCGCGTGGGACTGGAGTCGTGGCAGCACTCCTGGCTCTCCGACCCCGACGTGGCGTTCTGGTCGGTGCTGGTGGCCTGGTGCTGGCAGCAGGTCTCCCTCGCCATGGTGGTGTTCCTCGCCGGACTGACCAGCGTGCAGGCCGAGCTGGTCGAGGCGTCCAAGGTGGACGGCGCCAGCAGCCTGCAGCGGCTGTGGCACGTCGTCCTGCCCTCGCTGCGGCCCTCGTTCGCGGTCGTGGTCTCACTGTCGATGATCAACGCCCTGAAGAGCTTCGACATCGTCTACGTGATGACCGAGGGCGGCCCGTTCCGCAAGACCGAGACGCTGGCGCTCCTGGTCTACCGCAGCGCCTTCAAGACCTACGACTTCGGCTACGCGAGCGCGGTGTCGGTGGTGCTGTTCGTGATCACGCTGATCACCATCGGCCTCTTCTTCGCCTGGACCAACCGAGAGGACTACCAGAATGTCTGAAACAGCCGTCCTCACCCGCACCCGGGCCGACGAGAAGACGACCGCGCCCCAGGCCCCGGCCCCTCGGCGGAACCGCGAACGCGGCGGGCGCGCCCTGGCGCTGTCCCTGCTGCTGGTCTTCGGCATCGCGTTCCTGACGCCGGTGATCGGTGTCGTCCTCACCTCCTTCAAGTCCAATCCCGAGATCGCCCAGCACGGGCTGTGGACGCCGAGCGGCGACCTCACCACCGACAACTACATGAAGGCGTGGTCGGACGGGAACGCCGGCACCTACCTGCTCAACTCCTTCCTCGTCACGATCCCGGCCACGGCCATCTCGGTCGTCCTCGGCACCCTGGTCGGCTACGTGGTCGCCAAGCTCCGGCCGCGCGGCTCCGGCCTGATCACGCTGTTCTTCGTCGCGGGCCTGTTCGTCCCGCCGCAGGTCCTGCTGATCCCGCTGTTCAAGCTGTTCAACGTCAACGGCCTCTACGACACCCTGTGGCCGATGATCATCGTCCACGGCGGCTACGGCATCTCGCTGTGCACGCTGGTCATGCGCAACTTCTTCCGCTCTGTCCCCGACGAGCTGCGCGAGGCCGGGCTGATCGACGGCGCCAGTGAGCCGCGCATCCTGGCCTCGGTGATCCTGCCGGTGGCGCGTCCCGCGCTCGCGGCGCTGGCCACGCTGCAGTTCACCTTCATCTGGAACGACTTCCTGTACCCGCTGGTGTTCACCCGCTCGGACGAGATGCGGACCGTGATGGTCGGCATCCTGTCCCTGCAGGGCCAGTTCTCCGTCGCCTACGGAACCCAGGCGGCGATGGCGGTGCTCGCGAGCCTGCCCACGATGGCCGTCTTCATCGCCTTCCAGAAGCACTTCATCGCCGGCATCACCGCCGGCGCGGTCAAGGGCTGACCCACCCCCGTCCAGGCCCGCCCGTCCAGGGCCCATCCGTCCAGGGCACCACCCCTCCAGGGCGTCCACCCGTCCGGGGCCGCCCGCACAACCTAGGAGACCCACTGTGATCCGTCTGGGGATCATCGGCTGCGGCCGCATCTCGGACCTGCACGCCCAGGCCTACCTCGACCACCCCGAGTCGACGATCGTCGCCGTCGCCGACCCCGACGCGGGCAACCTCGCCACCCGGGGAGCGGCCTGGGGCGTCCCTGACAGCGGCCGCTACCAGGACTACCGCGACCTGCTGGCGCGCCCGGACGTGGACGCCGTCGAGATCCTGGTGCCGCACCACCTCCACGCCCCCATCACGCTCGACGCGATGAACGCCGGCAAGCACGTCTCGCTGCAGAAGCCGATGGCCCTGTCGATGGACGACGCGACGATGATGGTCCGGGCCGGGCACGAGCGCGGCGTCACGTTCAAGGTGTTCGAGAACTTCGTGTTCTACCCGCCGGTGATGCGCGCGAAGGAGCTCGTCGAGAACGGCGAGATCGGCGACCTGGTGAGCATCCGCATCAAGTCGAACCCGGGCTGGAGCCCGACCGCGTGGGACGTCCCCGCCGCGGCGGCCGCCTGGCGGGTCGACGAGTCCAAGTGCGGCGGCGGGCCGCTGGTCTTCGACGACGGGCACCACAAGTTCGCGATCGCCTGGTACTTCCTCGGCCTCGCCGACCGCGTCCACGCGTTCATCGGCTCGTCGCACGGCCTGGACGCGCCGTCCATCGTCAGCTGGCACCACACCGGCGGTCAGGTCGGCTCGCTCGAGGTCGCCTACTCCCCGGACCTCCAACTGCACACCGCCCAGTACGCGCAGGACGACCGGGTCGAGATCACCGGGACGCGCGGCGTCATCTGGATCACCCGCGGCCACGGGCGCATGCTGGACGTCCCGCCGGTCATCCTCTACCGCGACGGCGAGACGCGCGGCTTCTCCGACATGGCGACCGGCTGGGACAGCAGCTTCCTCAACTCCGGGAAGCACTTCGTCGACGCGCTCCTCAACGGCACGTCGCCGTCCCTGACCGGCGAGGAGGGATCGGAGGTCCTCGCCTTCGCGCTGGCCGCCCAGGAGTCGGCGAAGACCGGCGTCGCCGCCGCCCCGCGGGTGGACGGTCTTGGCTGACTTCGTCGGGGCGGTGGACCACGGGACGACCAGCACCCGTTTCATGGTCTTCGACCACGGCGGGCACGTCCTCGCCAGTGCGCAGGTCGAGCACCGGCAGATCCTGCCGAGGCCCGGATGGGTCGAGCACGACCCGATCGAGATCTGGCACAACACCGCCCTGGTCATCGAGAAGGTGATGGCCGACACCGGGCTCGGCTGGCGGGACCTGGCCGCGCTCGGGGTGACCAACCAGCGTGAGACGACCGTCGTGTGGAACCGCCGCACCGGACGTCCCTACGCCAACGCCGTCGTCTGGCAGGACACCCGGACCGACGCGCTGGTCAGCGCCATCGCGGACGACGACCGCGGACGGCTCGTCCGGCACCGGACGGGCCTTCCCCCGGCCACGTACTTCTCGGCGGCCAAGCTCCAGTGGATCCTCGACAACGTCCCCGGCGTCCGCCGTGACGCCGAGGCGGGTGAGGCGGTCTTCGGCACCGTCGACACCTGGCTGCTGTGGAACCTCACCGGAGGCGTGGACGGCGGCGTGCACGTCACGGACGTGACCAACGCCAGCCGCACCATGCTCATGGACCTGGAGACCCTCGACTGGGACGACGAGCTGCTCGCCGTCTTCGACGTTCCGCGGTCGATGCTTCCTAAGATCCGGCCCTCGTCCGTCCCGGACGGCCACGGCCGGACGACCGGCACCGGGCCGCTGAGGGGCCCGGTGCCGCTGCCCGCCGTCCTCGGCGACCAGCAGGCCGCCATGGTCGGCCAGCTGTGCCTCGCGCCGGGGGAGGCCAAGAACACCTACGGCACCGGCAACTTCCTCCTGATGAACACCGGCACCACCCTGGTCCGGTCCGGCAACGGGCTGCTGTCCACGGTCTGCTACCAGTTCGGGGACGAGCCGCCCGTGTACGCGCTGGAGGGATCGATCGCGGCCACCGGCTCGGTGGTGCAGTGGCTGCGCGACCAGATGGGGATCATCCGCGACGCCTCGGAGATCGAGTCCCTGGCCCGCGAGGTCCCCGACACCGGCGGGGTCTGCTTCGTCCCGGCGTTCTCCGGCCTGTTCGCGCCGCACTGGCGGCCGGACGCGCGCGGCGCCGTGGTCGGGCTGACCCGGTTCAGCCACAGGGGGCACCTGGCCCGGGCGACGCTCGAGGCCATCTGCCACCAGAGCCGGGACGTCGCCGAGGCCATGGAGAAGGACTCCGGCGTGAAACTGAACATCCTCAAGGTGGACGGCGGCGTCACCGCGAACGACCTGTGCATGCAGATCCAGGCGGACCTGCTCGGCGTCCCGGTGAGCCGTCCCGTCGTCGCGGAGACGACGGCGCTCGGCGCCGCCTACGCGGCCGGCCTCGCCGTCGGGCACTGGGCGTCCACCGCCGAACTTCAAGACAACTGGCACGAGGACCGGCGCTGGCTCCCCGAACGCTCCGAGGAGCACCGCGCCGCGGCCCGTGACGAATGGCACCGGGCGGTCGCCCGGTCGCTGGACTGGGTGGAGATGTGATGACGACCCGAGCTCGGACCCTCGGACCGGAACCGCGCCGGCGGGCGGCGGCCGACCTGGCCGCGGCGGACCTCGACGTCCTGATCGTGGGCGGCGGCGTGGTGGGCTGCGGCGCGGCGCTGGACGCGGTCACCCGCGGCCTGCGCGTCGGCCTGGTGGAGGCGCAGGACTTCGGCTCGGGGACGTCCAGCCGGTCCAGCAAGCTCATCCACGGCGGACTGCGCTACCTCGAGCAGCTCAACCTCGGGCTCGTCCGGGAGGCGCTCCAGGAACGGTCCCTCATCCTCAGCACCCTCGCCCCGCACCTCGCGCGGCCGGTGCCGTTCCTCTACCCGCTGCGGCACAGGGTCTGGGAGCGCCCCTACGTGGGCAGCGGCGTCTTCCTCTACGACACCATGGGCGGACGGCGCGGCGTTCCGGGCCACCGCCACATGAGCAAGCGGCGGGTCCTCCGGGAATCCCCGGGGCTGCGCGACGACGTCCTCGTCGGGGCGGTGAAGTACTACGACGGCCAGACCGACGACGCCCGCTACACCATGCTTCTCGCCCGGACGGCGGCGCACTACGGGGCGATCTGCGTCAACCGCGCGCAGGCGGTGCGGTTCCTCTACGACGGCTCGAGCGTCGCGGGCGCGGTGATCCGCGACGAGGAGACGGGCGAGGAGCACGAGGTGCGCGCCCGGCACACCATCAACGCCGCGGGCGTGTGGACGGACGAGATCGAGAAGATGGGCGGCGCCAGGGCGCCGTTCGACGTGCGGGCGTCCAAGGGCGTCCACATCCTCGTCCCGAAGGACAGGATCGAGCTCTCGTCCGGGATCATCAGCCGGACCGAGAAGAGCGTCCTGTTCATCATCCCGTGGGCCAAGCACTGGATCATCGGCACCACCGACACCCCCTGGGACCTGGACTTGCGGAACCCGGCGGCGAGCCGGCGCGACGTCGACTACATCCTCGACCACACCAACCAGCTCCTGAAGAACCCCCTGAGCAGGGACGACATCGTCGGCGTGTACGCCGGGCTCAGGCCGCTGCTCGCCGGGAACAGCGACGAGACCGCCGCGCTCTCGCGCGAGCACGCCGTCGCGAACCCGGTCGAGGGACTCACGGTGGTGGCGGGCGGGAAGTACACGACCTACCGGGTGATGGCCAAGGACGCGGTGGACGCCGCCGTCAGCGGCCTGCCGGAGAAGGTGCCCGCCTCCTGCACCCACCGCCTTCCCCTCCTCGGAGCGAACGGCTTCGCCGCGGCCTGGAACCAGCGCACTCTCCACGCGCGCATGAGCGGCCTTCCCGTCCGCCGGGTGGAGCACATGCTCCGGCGCTACGGGACGCTCACGACCGACCTGCTCGACCTGATCGACGAACGGCCGGAGCTGGGCGAACCGCTGGCGGGAGCGGAGTCGTACCTCAACGCCGAGATCTACTACGCGGCCCTCGCCGAGGGGGCCCTCCACCTCGACGACCTGCTGACCCGGCGCACCCACGTCTCGATCGAGACGCCCGACCGGGGGCGCGCGGCGGCCCGTCCGGCCGCGGAGATCGTGGCCCCGCTGCTCGGCTGGGACGAGGCCGACGTCGACCGGGAGGTCGCTCAGTACCACGCTCGGGTGGAGGCCGAGCTGAAGGCTGAGGCGGCCCTCGACGACCTCACCGCGGACGCCGTCCACCGCGAGGCCATCGCCAGCTGACCGGAGCGTCAGGTCGGGCCCGGGCAGGTGCACCTGCCCGGGCCCGACCCTTTTGAAATTCCACGGGTCAGGAAAGCTCCATTCGAAAAGGCCAATTCGGGCTCCATGTGCTTCACGTGCACGGCCGGGCTTGGTCGATGGAGGTCGCCGGACCCCCGCATCATTTGCGGTCACTCTTCTGTCAGATTCCGTTCAATGACTCGCCGCCGACGCCCGTCACGGAAGTAGTGACATCTCTTCACGCGCAGTGGCGATAAGTCGAGTCCCAGAAAGCTTGACCGGGTTGAGTATTGGTCGCATGCTGAGTCCGCCGCTGATCCACAGCTCCCCGGAGGCGTCCCAGCGATGGCGATGACGAATTGTCCGGTGAGATCGGGGTGGAGTTGAACGCGGTGAAGACCGGTTTCGCGCCGTTCGGCGACGACAGGCCGGTGTTCTCGGGGGTCCAGTGCAGGGAGTCCAGGCGTTCTCGCAAGCGCCCTGGCCCTACAGAAGGAGAGGCTCGATGAGCCGGAACCCCCATTGGCGTCGCCACGCGACCATCCTGTGCGGGATCGTCACGCTCGCGGTGTCACTCGCGTCCCCGGACGCCATGGCAGGTCCCAGGAACACGGCCGCACCGGCGGGGGAGTCGCTGTCGGACGCGGTGACCGCCCGGCTGCTGGGAACCACGCGACAGCTCAGACCCGACCTGGCCGCCACCGCCGACCGCGCCGACACGACCGTCGACGTCAGGCGGAAGCAGGGCGCTTGGGCTTTCGGGACGGCGGTCGTGCGCGCACCGCACGTCGACGGCGCCTACCCCGAGGGGCACCTGTTCCTGGCCCGCCGCACCGGGAACACGTGGCGCATCGCGTTCGACAGCGACACCGGGTTCGCCACGCTCGCCGACACCGCGCCGATGATGTCGGCGGCCGAACGGCACACGTTCGGGACCTCGTCGACCGCCCCGTCCTCCTCGTCCTCCTCGATCACGTCGAAGCTCACGGCCGCGGCGGACTACCGCACCGGGATGCGCCTGCCGTTCGCGCTCGGCCAGGACTGGATCCTGCGCGGCGGTCCGCACGGGTTCGCGGGCACGGACACGCCGTGGACGGCGATCGACCTCAAGGGCGGCGACCAGCGCGTGCTCGCCGCCGCGGGCGGCACCGCGTACACCATCTGCTCCAGCGGAAAGGGCTGGATCCGGGTGTACCACCCGCCGCTGTACAGCGGCGGCCCCCGCCTCGCGACCGACTACTACCACCTGGTCGGCAACCCCGCCTTCAGCGGCCAGCACGTCGACGAGGGCGCGTTCCTCGGCAACACCGGCACCGACGTCAGCTGCGGCGGCGAGGCCAGCAGCCGCCACGTCCACTTCTCCCTCGGCACCTACGGCACCAGCCCGAACCCGCCCAGCGACCGCACCAAGATCGCGATCGCCGGGCACGCCTTCGGCGGCTGGGTGATCAGGAGCGGCTCCGCGGCGTACGAGGGCTACGCGCTGCACGGCTCGGCCAAGTGCACGGCGAACGGCGACGGCGGCGCGACCTGCATGCACAACTACGGCAAGCTCGCCCTCAACCAGGGCATCGTCGACGCGAACGGCAGCGCCTCGGTGACCAGGCGCAGCGGCCCTGGTGACGGTAACGCGTCCGCGGGAACCGTCGCCGACGGCGCCACGGTCACCGTGAGTTGCACCGGAACCGGCACCTCGCACACCGGCCGCTGGGGCACCACCACCCTGTGGGACCGCCTCTCCGACGGAACCTGGATCCCCGACGCCTTCCTCTACACCGGCGTCAACGGCGCGATCAAGGGCGCCTGCTGACCTCCTCCACCAGCACGCCGCGGGCAGTGCTCGACCTGAGCGCACCCGAGCCCTGCCCGCGGCCCCCCTTGACCGCTCCAGTGCCGATGGCGGCGACGAGAGCGGAGGCGCCGACGGCCATGAGGGCCGCCGTCGCGCCGGTCGGGCCGAGGTCGAAGAGCCGGCCGATCACCAGGTCGGCCGCGAAGGCGAAGATGCCGGCGGCGGACTGCAGGACGCCGTAGTAGGAGCCGAAGCGGCCGGGCCCCGCGTAGAGGGCGGTCCGCTGGAACACCGTTGGCTGGATCAGTCCGTTGGCGACGCCGTTCAGAACGGCCGCGAGCATCAACGCACCCGTCTGCGTCCCGTCCAGCGGGGCCAGCACGAAGAACGCCGCCGCCGAGCACAACAGGCCCACGCGGAGCACCCACGGACGCTCGCCGCGACGGCCGGCGGCGACGAACGGCTGGACGGCCGCGGCGACGGCGGCGAGGACGCAGAAACCCACGGTCGCCGCGCCAGAGGCGAAGCCGAGAAGCGGGACCGCGGTCATGATGTGATTCGCGAGCAGGGTCGTCGGGACGGCCGTCAACGCGAAGTACACGAAGGCGCGATTCCCCACGACCGTCCGCACGTTGGCCACGATGTCGCGAAAGCCCCTGGTCGCGGATGCGGTGGCGCCCTCGGGCAACAGCAGGAACAGGACACCGGCGACCGCCCAGAGGACGGCGGCCGTCCCCGCCAGAAGCGAGAACCGTCCCAGCATCAGGAGCGCGAGCCCCGCCGGCGGACCGACGATCGTGGCGATGTGCTGCGCGGCGACATAGGCGGCGAAGCCACGGGAACGCCGAGCGGAGTCGACCCCGGCCAGCAGGCACTGGGCCGCCGGGTTGTAGAGCGCGCCACCCACCGCCTGGACAGCGGCTGCGAGCACGAGCATGCCGACATCGTCGGCGACGACGAGCAGCGCCAGGCCCAGAGCGCGCACCACACAGGCGATCACCCCGGTGCGGCGCGCACCGATCAGGTCGGTGACCGCCCCGACCGGAAGCAGCAGCGTGTACTGCAGACCGACCTGCACGCCCAGGACCAGACCGACCGTGCTCGCCGAAAGCCCCAGATCGTTCCGCATGTGCGCGACGAAATGCGCCACCACGGCGAACGCGCCCAAGCAGACGGCGAACTGCGCCGCGACCACCGTGACGATCAACCGTCCGCCGGACCGCCGACGTTTCGCGCGCATCATGATCCCCACGACTCTCTCACGAAGCGCCAGGGCACATGACGCAACGAGGTCAGCCCACCGCAACCCGCCCCGCAGGCGCCCCAGCCCGTGATCGGAGAGTACGTCACCGTGTCCGGTCTTCGGGGCGGTGAAGGAGGTTTCCGGTCAGCGGGGGCGCTGGTCGCCGCTCCGTTCGGCGAGCCGGTTCTCCCAGGCCCAGGCGGCGATCTCCACGCGGTTCCGAAGTCCCAGCTTCGCCTGGACGCCGGCCACGTGGCCCTTGACGGTGCTCATGGAGATGAACAGCTCGGTGGCGATCTCCTGGTTCGTACGACCCCTGGCGATGGCCCGGACGACCTCGGTCTCCCTCCCGGAGAGCCGCGCCGCGGCGTCGTCGATGCCCCGCGTCCTGGGGGAGGCGAGGTGCTTGATGAGCCGGACGGTGATCGACGGGGAGATCAGCGCGTCTCCCGTGCTGGCGGCCCGGACGGCTTCGACGAGCAGGGCGGGGCCCGCGTCCTTGAGGACGAAGCCGATGGCCCCGTCCCGCAGCGCCCCGTAGACGTACTCGTCGAGGTCGAAGGTGGTGACGATGACCACCCGGAGCGGGTCGGCGACGTCGGGGCCGGCGAGGGCCCGGGTGACCTCGATGCCGTCGAGGCGGGGCATCCGGATGTCGACGAGGCACACGTCCGGGCGCAGGCGCCGGGCCAGGGCGATGGCCTCGGCGCCGTCCGAGGCCTCGCCGACCACGGTGATGTCGGGCTGGTCTTCCAGGATGAGGCGCAGTCCGTTGCGGACCATCGCCTGGTCGTCGGCGATGAGAACCCGGATGGTCATGGCGTGCCCGGGGCGGGCAGTGTGGCGAGCACCGACCAGCCGGCGCCGGGACGCGGGCCGGCGACGAGGGTGCCGCCGAGGGCCTCGACACGTTCGCGCATCCCGAGGAGCCCGTACCCGCCGCCGTGGGGGAACCAGGGCGAGCCGGCCGGGGACGCGTCGTCGGTGATCTCGACGGTGATGGCCCGCCGGCCGTGGGCGAGGGTCACGGTGACCTGGCGGGCGTCGGCCGCGTGGCGCTTGATGTTGGTCAGGGCCTCGGCGGCGACCCGGTGGATGGTGGTGGTCACCTCGGGCGGCCAGGTCGGATCGGGCGGGCCGTCGGGCAGGACGAGCCGCGCGGCGGGGACGTGCGCGGCGAACCGGTCCACGAGGTCGGTGAGTCGTTCCGGCGCAGGGGCGAGTCCGCTGGCGTCCTCGCCGTTCCGGAGCAGGCCGATGACCTGGCGCATGGCGGTGAGCGCGTCGGTTCCGGCGGTCTCGATGCCCTCCAAGGTGGCGTCGAGAGCACCGGTGTTCCTGCGTGCGGCTATGCGGGCGCCCTGCGCCTGGAGGACGACACCGGTGATGTGGTGGGCGGCCGAATCGTGGAGTTCCTTGGCCAGCTCCAGGCGCTCGCCGCGTCGCACCGCCTCGATGACGGCCAGGCGCCGGGCGTCCATGATGCGAAGCGACAGCCCGATCCCGATGGCGGCGCCCCATCCCGTTCCGAGGGCGTTGGAGACGGCGGGATGGCTGCTCATCGCCCCGGCGGCCACCGCCAGCCCGCCGGCCGCGACGACCGCCGCCCGCCGGACGGGCAGCGCCCGGACCGCGGAACCGACGAGCACGAACAGGCCGAGGCTGGCCGCGATGCCCGGCTGGCCGCGCAGATCCCACCGCCAGGCGACCACCTCGGCGACACCGGAGACGACGAGACCCACCGCCGCGGCCCACGCGCGGCTGCGCGCACGCAGGACGGCGGCCGCGCACACCACCACTCCGACGACGAAGTCGACCAGCCAGTTCTGATGGAAGGCCGCGATGGCGTGGTCCTCCACGGCGAGCAGCATGGCGAACACGACGGCGAGCACCGCGTTGACCGCGGCCCCGCGCCACCCGGCGAGGCGATCCAGCACGTTCACGCTGCTCAGGCTACGCAGCCCCCGGGGGTCCGGGATACCGGCCGGAAGTACCGTCCGTCCGGCGCGAACCGTACTTCCGGCCGGTGCACACGCTCGGCCGCCACCAGAACAGTTGACCGCATGCCATTGCGATCGACGACCCAGGAGGAGCCGGCATGACCGCAGTCCTGCAGGCCCGCGAACTGGGCAAGAGATACCGGCGGCGCTGGGCGCTGTCGGAATGCACCCTCGACATCCCGGCCGGGCGGGTCGTCGGCCTGGTCGGCCCCAACGGCGCTGGGAAGACCACCCTGCTGAGCCTCGCCGGTGGCCTTCTGACGCCGACGGACGGCACGATCGAGGTGTGCGGCGGGCGGCCCGGCGCCGGCCGGGCGCAACAGGCGAAGGTCGGCTTCGTCGCCCAGAACACCCCGACCTACGCCAGGCTGACCGTCGCCGACCACCTTCGACTCGGCGCCAAGCTCAGCCCACGATGGGACGAGCGGACGGCCCAGGAGCGGATCCGGCGCCTCGGCCTCAGCCCCGACCAGCGGGCCGGGAACCTGTCCGGCGGCCAGTGCGCCCAGCTCGCCCTGACCCTCGCCGTCGCCAAGCGCCCAGAACTGCTCATCCTCGACGAGCCGGTCGCCGCGCTCGACCCGCTCGCCCGCCGCGACTTCATGCAGGACCTGCACGACGCCACCGCCGACCAGGAGCTCAGCGTCGTCCACTCCTCCCACCTGGTCTCCGACGTGGAGCGGGTCTGCGACTACGTCATCGTCCTCGTCGCCTCCCGCGTCCGGCTCGCCGGTGACGTCCGCGCCTTGCTGGACCGCCACCGCCTGGTGACCGCGCCGCGCACGGCCACCGTCCCGGACGGGCTGCACGTCGTCTCGGCCCAGCACACCGACCGGGAGACCACCATGCTCGTCCGCTCCGACTCCGGGACCCCCACCTGGACGAGCCACGCAGGGACGTACGACCCCGCCTGGAGGACGAGCCCCGTCGGCCTGGAAGACCTCGTCCTGGCCTATATGAGCCAGTCCGTTCCCGTACCGGAGGCGCACCGATGATCTGGCTGACCTGGCGCCAGTTCCGCACACAGGCCGCGGTGGTCTTCGGAGCCGTCGCCGTCGTCCTCGCCGCCCTCGCGGCCACCGGCCCGCGCCTGGCCCACATGTACCAGGCACGCGGCAGCCGGTTCCTCGACGGCCTCGGCGGCCTCGAGACGAACCTCTACCTCGTCACCGTCCTGGCGCTGCTGGTCCTGCCCGCCCTCATCGGCATGTTCTGGGGCGCCCCGCTGGTCACCCGGGAGCTGGACGCCGGAACGCACCGGCTGGCCTGGACCCTGACCACCCGCACCCGCTGGCTCATCGCCAAGCTCGCCCTCATCGGCCTGGCCGCCATGGCCGCCGCCGGGCTGCTAGGCCTCGCGGTCACCTGGTGGGCCGCCCCGATCGACAAGGCCATCGCCGCCAGGAACGGCGCCCCCGGACCGGGATTCCTCCTCTTCCCGAGGTTGGCCCCCGAGGTCTTCGACTCCCGCGGCATCGTCCCCATCGGCTACGCCGCGCTCTTCTTCGTCCTCGGCGTCACGATCGGGATCGCCGTACGCCGCACCCTGCCCGCGATGGCGATCCTCGGCGCCCTGTTCATCGTCGTCCAGATCACCATGTCCATGGCGGTCCGGCCGCACCTCGCCGCCCCTGAACGCGTCACCACGACGATCTCGAACCACAACATGCTGAACATCAACATGTTCAACCACGCGACGGTGACCCTCGACGAGCCCGGCGCCTGGCTCGCCTCGCAGCAGACCGTCGACGCTTCCGGTCACCAGGCCGCCGTGCCCTCCTGGTTCGTGGACTGCATGGCCCGCTCGACGCAGCAACGTGAGGCGTGCTTCACCAAGTTCGCCGACCAGGGATTCCGCCAACGGGTGACCTACCACCCCGCCGACAGCTTCTGGACCATCCAAATCTACGAAACGGTCATCTACCTCGGCCTCGCCCTAATGCTGGCCGGGCTGTGCACCTGGTGGGTCCGCCGCCTGTCCCGCTGACCCTTTCTGCGTTCGATTACGATCTTCCACGGCCGCGAGTGACGCATGCCCACCGTGCACTGCGCCGAGCTCGCGCCCCCCAACGCGGTGAAGAGAGGACGACACGAAATGCGGCGCAACCGCGCATTGTCCGACGCCCCTTCCGACCATCCACGCAGCTCCGCCCCGCCCCGCGCGGCCTTCCGCCGATTTCCGCGGCCGTCCGCCGCGATGGGGACGGCCGCACTGATCGCCGCCGCATCCCTGTCCGTCGCGACATCCCCGGCAAGCGACGCGGCGACTCCGGCCGCGACCGCACCATCGGTTCCCAAACTGGACTGGAAGACCTGCGACGAGGAATTCCAGTGCGCGACGGTTCAGGTACCCCTGGACTACCGTGACCCGCACGGCAAGACCATCAACATCGCCGTCGAGCGGCACCAGGCGACCGACACCGCGCACCGCATCGGCTCACTGTTCGCCAACGGCGGTGGCCCCAGCGTGCAGCTCGCGAAATTCGCCGCCAGCTACAAACACCTCCCCTCAGCCTGGCGAGCCCGGTACGACATCATCGGGTTCGACCCGCGAGGGTTCGGCTCGAGCACCGCCGTCCGGTGCTTCCCGACCACCGAAGCGGAGGACGAGTTCGTGTCCGGCGCGCCGATCGGATTCCCCGACGGAGCGAAGGAGACATCGGCCTGGACGCGCACGTGGGCCGCCTTCGACGCGCGATGCGCCACGCTCAACGGCAGCCTGCTCAAACACCTCAGCACGGCCGACGTGGCCCGGGACATGGACCTGCTGCGCCGGGCGGTCGGCGACCGCACCCTGAACTACATGGGCCTCTCGTACGGCACGCTGCTCGGCGCCACCTACGCCAACCTGTTCCCCACCACCGTCGGACGCATGGCCCTGGACGGCAATCTGGACCCAGTCGCCTGGACCAACGGGGACGGCGTCCTGCCGAGCTTCCTGCGCTTGGGCAGGGACCAGGCGTCCGCCGAAGTCCTGAAGGACTTCCTCGACCTGTGCGGCAAAGCGTCCACGGCCGCCTGCGCGTTCTCGGCAGGCACGCCATCCGCGACACGGGCCAAGTACGACACCCTGCTGCAGCGGCTGCGCCGACACCCGGTGACCATGGGCACCCCGCCGGACACGCAAAACTGCGGTTACGTCTGCGGAGTCGTCAGCATTCCCCTCGGCAGCCTTTCCGCATGGCAGGAAGGAGCCGACTTTCTGCAGCAGATGTGGGTGCAGTCCCACGGCGGCGCTTCCCCCTCGGCTGCGCGGAAACCGAAGACCTCGCCGACGAGATCCGCCCAATCCCCGATCCCCTACACCGGTCACGAGCAGTTCCTGGCCACGATGTGCTCCGACAGCCCGAACCCGCGCGACCCACGCGCCTACACGGCCGCCGCACGACTGGCCTACGCCAGGTCCGGACCCCAGGGGTTGGAGCCGGCCTGGAGCACCGAGCCATGCGCGGGATGGCCGCAGGGCAAGGACCGTTACTCAGGACCTTGGAATCGCCGCACGGCCAACCCCATCCTCCTTCTCAACAACACCAAGGATCCGGCCACCTCCTACGGGCAAGCGGTCACGCTGTCCCGAACCCTGGCCCGGGCGCGTCTCCTGACCGTCGACGGGTACGGCCACACCGTGTTCTCCAACCCCAGCACATGCGCCACGGGATACGAGACCCAATACCTGCTCACCGGAGCCCTGCCACCCCCCGGAACCGTCTGCAAGCAGGACGCCACACCCTTCCCGGAGACACCCGGCAAGTAGCAGGCGCAGCACCCGCTACGTCTGCGTCCGTCGGCCAGGACTGGTAGCCGGGCCACCGAAGCCCGGCTACCACCCGGAAGCAGCGAACGGGAACCACCCATGGTCGGCGTGCGCGCTGGGATCGCACGGTGCCTCTGACGGTCAGTGGATCGGCTGGTCCCACAGGATCTCGACCTGGTCGAAGTGGGTGCGATCAGCCAGACAGGCGTAACCGGTCCGGTCCACGCCGATGCGTCCGGCGAGCAGCGGCGACACCGCGGCGGTGCTGTCGGTCTCGTAGGGGACCTTGCCGGGTATCCGCACCCGCACACGGAACCGGTAGACGTGGGCGTCGTTGATCCGGGCGCGCTCGTCCCCCGCGCTCAGGATCTCGGCGGCGCAGTTGACCGCACGGGCGCGGTCGACCCGGCTGGTGGTGATCTCATCGCTCACCGAAGCGACCACGGAGATCCCCCAGCCGAAACCCGCGGCGGCGACCAGAAAGGGCACACAGCTGAAGGCCAGCCTGGGGTCGCGGGCGCGCACTCCCGCGACAAGGCCGATCAGGCCAAGAGCGCCGGTCACGAGCGCAATAACGCCAAAAACAACGATCATGACGACGCCCACGAGGTCACCCTAGCGTGACCCGTGACCTGCCAAGATCACGATTGATCCGGCCGCAATGGGAGCACGGCGACACAGGCCGTGCAGCTCACGGCGCAGCGCGGCCAGGTTCTCACCCTTTGTTCGACTGCCGCCCGATCCGTCGGCCGGCAAGAGGTGTCGTGCGCGGCACAATGCTGAGCCGTCCGGACGAGGCGGATCTCGGTTCGTGGGGGAGTCGGAGCGGGCGGTCGTGATCACGGTGTTGCTCGATGCCGAGGACATGCGCTGCGCAGCGGCGCGGTGGTGATCGTGTGACGGCGCGTGCGGAAGTAGGGCCAGGATGCGGGCGCGGACGGTTGCTCTGTGTGACCATTCCTCTACCCGGTCGCCGCGTTTTCGGTCGGCTGAGGGCCGTGTCCCTTGCCTGCTCAGGTGGGTGGAGGGTGGCGTTCGGGCAGGTGGGGGCCGGGGGTGGTCGGTTTGGGGGTGTCGGGGGAGTTGGGTAGCGTGCGGTGATCGAGTCGTGATGTTGCGGGTTTGCGGGGTCTCATGGGGTGTTGTGGTAGCGTGCCGCCAATTCTCGGCCAGGGCGGGAGGACGGCGTGATGGGACGTGAGGCCGTCTCTCGGCGTGGACGGATTCTCGGGGTCGGGGTGGCGCTGGCACTGGCCGCGCTCGCGATGCCGACCTCGGGGGCCTCGGCCGCGCCCGAATCCCCGAAGGACGACAAGGCCGAGTTCGCGAAGCTGAAGAAGCGCGCCGACTCGCTCGCCAAGGAGTACCGGGGTGAGCTGGTCTCCCTGGACGCGGCGAAGAAGGCGGCGCAGAAGGCCGGGAAGGACGCCGACCGGCTCTCGCGCGACTTCGAGGTCGCCCGGGGCGCGGTGGGACGGCTCGCCGCCTCGTCCTACATGTCCGGGCAGCTCGACACCGTGCCGATGGTGACGGCAGCCGACACCGACCGGGCCGTCCACGACGCGGCGGTCGTCGAGCACCTGGCCCGCAACAACGGCCGGAAGATCGAGAACCTGCGGACGCTCACCGACCAGGCCGACCGGGCCCGCGAGGACGCCAAGGCCAAGCTCGCCGAGGTGCGCAAGGAGATCGACGACCTGGAGGGGCAGCGCGACCGGGTCCGCAAGCTGCTCGCGAAATACAAGCCTGAGAAGCCCGTCCAGTCCGGGAAGCCGGACGGCACGGGCGGCGGCACCAAGTCGCCCATCATGGGCAACACCATGACGCCCCGGATGCGGACGGTCATGACGGAGATCGACTCGAAGTTCGGGCCGTTCCCCGCGATCGGCTGCGCCCGGCCCGGCGACCCCCAGGACCACGGCTCCGGCACCGCCTGTGACTTCATGGAGAACGCCGCCGGGCAGATGCCCAGCGCCTCCGCGCAGGCGCACGGCGACCAGGTCGCCCAGTACGTCATCAGCAACGCCTCGCGCCTCGGCATCAAGTACGTCATCTGGAAGCAGCGCATCTACGACATGCGCGGCGGCAGCGGCTGGAAGCAGATGGAGGACCGCGGCGGCATCACCGCGAACCACTTCGACCACGTCCACGTCTCGGTTCTCTAGGGGGCCGGGGCGGCCCCTTGGGGTCACCTTGTTCCGTCGCGTCGGTCGATTTCCAGGCCGGCGCGGCCGAACTCAAGCCCGATAGGGTCCAGGCAGGATCTTGATCTTGTTGGAGGGGGCGTGGCGTCGTCCGGTGCGCGGCGGCTTGATCTCGGTGATCCGGCGGTGCTGCGGAGGGTGTGGGAGATCCGGCGGGCCGCCTACGCCGTGGAGGCCGACGTGATCGGGTTCGACGGCATCCCGGCCCTCCACGAATCCCTCGATGACCTGCGGCGCTGCGGCGAGGAGTTCCTCGGGGCCGAGGACGGGGACGACCTGGTGGCGGCGATCTCCTGGACCGTCCTCGAGGACGGGACGGTCCAGATCTGCAGGCTGGTCGTCCACCCGTCCGCGCACCGCCGCGGGCTGGCCTCCACCCGTGGCCTGACCCAGGCGACCGTCCTGTGGAGCTCCTCGCTCGTCTTCGGAACGGCCCTGCCACCCGCCCCTCCCTGACGTGATCCGCGCGGCCGCGCGGGTCACGTCGTTGGTGTGCCTCCTCACGCCGACCCCAGGTATACGGCTCCGTATAGAGGGCGCTATGGTCGAGGTATACGTCACCGTATAGATCGGAGTCGACCCATGAGACTTCCCCGAAGCGCCCACACCGAACGCCCCTGGCGGATCCACCAGATCGCCGCCGACTTCACGGTGGAGGACGTGTGGGCGCTGCCCACCCCAGGTGGCCCGGACGACCTCGACAGGCTGGTCCGACAAGTCGCCGAGGGCGTGCGCGGCGGTGTCTCCGGTGAGGGCGTCTGGTCCCGGGCGCTGTTCGCCGTCCGCTGGAAGCTCGGCGCCCTTCTCGGCTGGGACCGGTCGGAGACCGGCATCGGCGGCCGCATCGTCTCCCTGCGTGACCGGTTGCCGGCGGACCTCCGCGATGGCCCTTCGGGCCCCGACCTCGGCACGTCCCCGTTCCGCTCCATCTACCAGATAGGGGACGAGTGGGCGGCGGAGATGGGCAACAAGACCGTCCACGGGGTGATGCACATCGGCTGGGTCCCGGACGGAGCCGGCGGCTATCGCGGTCAGATGGCCGTCCTGGTGAAGCCCAACGGACCGCTCGGCGCCCTGTACATGGCCGCCATCAAGCCCTTCCGCTACGTCGGCGTGTACCCCGCGCTGATGCGCGCCATCGGCCGCCGCTGGCAGGAGACGAACACCGAGCGAAGCCGTGCCTGATCCGCGGCCCGAACAGCAGGCCCCAGGTCTAGGGCTGGATGTCGCGCTGGTACCAGGTGCCTGACTTGCCACCGAGATCGGCAGGGGCGGCCGGGCCGACCGGGACGAACCCGGTCTTGGTCAGCACCCTCTGGGACGCGATGTTGTCGTGGGAGGTGGCCGCCCGAAGCGTCCGCAGCCCGTGCCTTGCCGCCGCGATCCGGCACAGCTCCCCGTCAGACGGGCGGCATCAGATCGCTCTCGCTGATGGTGTACGTCAGCCGAGGGTAGAGGAAATCCGTTTCCTTGTTCTCACGGCGGCGTAGTTGGTAGAACTCGCGACTCTGCTCCTCGTCGGCCGGCATGAGGCGCGCAGCCTGCGGGAGGTATGCATGTCCGTCGCGAAACCGGATGAAGGTCTTTGACGTTCGGAACGTCACGCCCAGCCATGGGTTGTCCGTTGACTGGACGGGCGCGTCCAGCACGATCTTGTGCCTGAGTCGCCGATTCGAGTCGACGGAGAACGCGACCACGCTGTTGTGGGCGAGGGGAATCTCGAACTTCTCCCCATCGGACTCCTTCGCTTCGAAGATCAGCTTCCTCGGCGGGCTCGCGTCGGGATCCTGGTAGCAGGAGAAAACGGCGATGAACGACCCGTCGGCCAGATCGAGGGCTTGGTCGGAATGACCGCCCATGGTCCTGTAGGCGTTCGTGTAGGTCTCGATGAGAGCGTTGTTGAAGCCGACCGAAAGACCCGCACGTTCTTGAATCTGCTGCGCCAGCCGTTCGTGCACCGCCCGGAAGCGCTGCGCCGGGCTGCCGTATCGAGTGGTGGTGCGTACGAGGGGCACGCCATCCGCCTCGTCGGTCCTGGTGAGCACGGCACCGCGCCGGCCTTTTCCCACATCTTCCCAGCGAGTCGACGCGGACAGCTCCGCGAAGAGATTCTCCTCGGTCGTCAGAGCGTAAGAGAGGATCTCATCCGAGATCCTAGACTCGGGGGGCAAGGTAATCTCCCGTGTTCATGCTGAAGAGAAAGTCGTCGCCGTAGTCGATGAAGGACGAGGTCTTGTTCTCCTCGGCGTACAGTCTGCGAAGCTCGTCCATGCCCGCCGGTGTGGGGGGCTCCAACTCCACCAAGCCATCGCCCGCCTTGAGGAATGTCTGGCTGTTCTTGTGGACGGCTTCGGTGCTCGAGCAGCGCACCACGTATCCCAGGCGAGTCGGGAGCAACTCGGCGTCCAACACTGAGGGCCGGATCTCGTGCGTGTACAGGCGATTGGTGGACAGCGGCATGAAGAACACGGAGCCGGGATAGAGGGTCAGGGCGAACTGCTGGGGGAGCGCACCCCCGCCGTGTCCTTCGGCCGACTTCTTGAGGCGAAAGCGGAGCGTGGTCAGCCCACTGACGCCCTTCACCCCGTAGTCGAAAGCGTCATCGGCCATGGGTTGTAGCTTGTCAAGCCGGTCATAGAAGGTGCAGAAGGCCATGATTCCGTTGGCGGGCATGTCCTTGGTCTTGTCGGCGTGGGATGAGATCTTGGCCTTGGACTGCTTGCGCTCGGCCGTGGCAAGGGTGTTGTGGTAGATCTGAGCGAGGACGTGATTCAGCGGCGCCTGGTCCCGGAAGACGGCGTCGGCCTCGCGGTTCAGAGCCTCGACGATGTGCGTGTCGGTCGGACGGAAGCCTTCGGTCGGCCCTGAGAGGTTCGTGGAGCAGCGAAGCAGGCGGAAATGTAGTTCGTCACCGTCTTGTGTGACGGGCGTCAGATAGATTCCGCTGCGATGGGCCGATCCAGGCTTGGTGGACTCCGTCAGGGACTGGAACGCATGTTCCGCACTGATCCGTCCGAAGTGATCGGCGTCGAGGTCGAAAAATCGGCGGTAGTACACGCCGGCACCGTGTACGCGGATGGGAACCTGGCCGAGGTCGACGAAGGTCCAGGGTTCGTCCACGTCCTCGCGGTAACCGTGTGACAGCTCCCGGATAACGAAAACCCGGTCCGCCGCACGTAGTTGGCGGCCGTCGATCCCGGATACATCGCCACACAGGTAGACGGTCTTCTGTGTGAGGTCGCACGAACCGGAAGCCAGTTCCTCCGGCGTGATCGTGAACCCGAAAAAATCCCCGATCAAGCCACAGTCCCGCGCCGTCGAAGGCGCGACCAAAATATTGCGCGCGTCATCGATGCGGGCTTCTGCCGGCTCCGTTGTGTACATCAACCCGTACCTGCCATCGCACCCTGCGACGCGAACCCGCAGAGCCGACCAGATGCCTGCCGGTCCGTTCGCCTCATTTCATGAACTACCGGACGTTGGAGCGTGCCAGATTAGCATCAGGTTGATTTCTTGGCTGCGCCAGTCCTCGAGGGGCGACGGCCTGTTCGGCGAGCGCAAGGAGCTTGCGCAGTCGGGTTTTGAAGGACGTTCATGCCAGCGCGGCGGCGACCTTGCTGGAGCGGAGGCCGGGGATGTGCTCCCCGGCCCGGGTCGGGTGATCGTCCCGTCGATCGGCAGTCCGAGCCATGCTGGGCGAAGCGGTCTCGGACGGCTGCCGCCGGTCAGAGGACCTGGATCGTCCAGGCGCCCTCCGCGTGAACATGAACGTAGGCCGGGCCCTCGAGGACGGCTTCGATGGTGGTGTCGCCCCTGCCCGACAGCAGCGGCTCGCCCTTTTCGAAGGCGGGTGTGAGGACGGTCAGGGAGAACGTTCCGGGTGTGCTGTGACGCATCCTGATCTGCGTCGGGCCGCCGTCGTAGCGGAACACGTAGCCGCCTTCCCCACCGAGCTGGTCGCGGAGGACGGGGGCGGTGTCGACGGGCTGGAGCCAGGCCCACCAGCTGTTGCCGAATCCCGCCTTGATGGCGAGGTGGACCTCGCGTTCCTCGCTCGCGGGCAGCGGGACCACGACCCGCCGCTGCCTCTTGGAACGCAACAGCGTCGTGCGCCGGTCCGGCGGGCCCATCTCGACAAGGTTGTGGCGGTCCTCATACCGGATGCGGACCACCAGGAGGACCGGACGGTCGATAGAGGGACGCTGGAGAGTCACTTCCCCGTTGTATTGCCCCTGTGCCCGTCGCGCCTTGCCGGTGTTCTGCGGCCACATCTTGAACGGGGGCGGCGGTTTGGGCTGCCCGGTGGGCTTCGGCGGATCTCCGGTGGGCTTCGGCGCGGTGACGAGGCGAGCGGTGCGCGGCGGTGCGGGTTCACCCGCCAGGCGGGCATCCACGGAGGCGAGGGCGTGCCTGCCCTCGTCCAACGCGCGCAGAACGTCGGCGGCGTCGCGTCGGTCACGGTCGCCGACGAGGTCGCGCTTGGCCTGTTCGTAGGAGTGCAGGGCGCGTTCGTAGTCGGCCAGCAGCGTCGGGTCTCCGGCATGGGCGGACGGGACGAGCGAATGCCGCATCAGTGCCTCGCCGAACGCGGTGATCTCGGCGTCGATCTCGGCGAGTTCGTCGGCGCGCCGCCGCCGGAACAGCCGTCCCATAAATCCCACAGACGCCGTTGTATCCGAAACGTCCACGGAGTATCGATCGGGACGCCGCCGTCAGGGCAGGCCGGACCGACGGGCCATGGTGGGAAGCTGATGGTGGTGGGCGGGGAGGTGCTGTGGCGAAGTGACGCCCTGGTCGGCCGGTGAGCAGGTCAAGCTGGTGACGTTCTCGGTCCACGTCGGCCACAGGGCGGCTTCTCGATGCCCTCGGACCAGCGCCGGGGCACCCAGCACCGACGCCTCCCGCGCCGGGTATCTGACCCAGAGGAGAAACATGAGACAGGCGACCAAGCACGAAGGCACTCGCAGCGATCTCCTCGAGCAGCTGGCTGAGGCGATCACGTCCGC
Organism: Spirillospora sp. NPDC052269; assembly: GCF_040679435.1. Lineage (NCBI taxonomy): Bacteria > Bacillati > Actinomycetota > Actinomycetes > Streptosporangiales > Thermomonosporaceae > Spirillospora > Spirillospora sp. NPDC052269. The sequence goes on along the minus strand of NZ_JBFAUU010000021.1, from coordinate 146,784 downwards.
CGGCACCAGGCACCCGCTCAGGGTCGCCATCGACGGGCCGCCCGCCTCGGGCAAGACCACGCTGGCCGACGAACTCGCCGCCGTCCTCCGCACACGGGGCCGCGAAGTCATCCGCGCGTCGATCGACGACTTCCTCTTCCCCCGGGCACAGCGTTACCGACGAGGCCAGTACTCGGCCGAAAGCTGCTACTTCGATGCCCACGACCGAGATGCGATACGCCGCGTGCTGCTCGACCCGCTCGGCCCCGGAGGAGACCGAAGGTTCCGGACAGCGGTCTACCACCGGGAAACCGACACCACGGCGTCCCTCCCAGCCGCCACCGCCCCCGCAGACGCCGTGCTGCTCTTCGACGGCGTCTTCCTCCTGCGTCCAGAGCTGATCGACCGCTGGGACCTGAGCATCTTCGTCTCGGTCACCTTCGACCGGACGCTGGAGCGCGCTCAGGCCCGAGGCACCGCACAGGCCGGACTCGCCGCCGACACGACCGAGATCGAACGGTCCTGGAACGAACGCTACCTACCCTCCCAACAGCTCTACTCCGCCCAAGCCCGCCCGACCGACCACGCCGACATCATCGTGAACAACAACGAGCTCCAGCGGCCTGCTTGGGAAGTCAGACCGCACCGATCAGCACCGAGCACATAGGGACTCCTTCATCCGAGGCATGGCCTGGCACGAACTCGGCTGCCTCCACCACGACCAGGGAGATCTGGCGCTGGCCAAGGAGTTCCAACAGCGCGGCACCGACTTGGGGGCTGCCTGGGGGAGGGCGACGGTGAAACGATCACCGGCGCTTGCGAACTACGGCGAGCCTCCTTCGGCCTCCAAGCCGAGCAGCTCCCGACCCGCCCGCCGGAAGGCCGATGACCTGCACAGACTGTCAAGAGGTGCCTAATTCCCGTCCATTTCGAATGACGGACGCTGGGCGGCGGACGGCCCGGATGCGATTCTCAGGCCATGGGCTACGACATCTCCGAACCCTACGGACCGCTGATCGAGACCACGGCGCGGGTCGCGGTCTGGAACGTGTGGGCCCGATTCGGCCCCTGGCACGAGCGTGAGCAGGCGATCCTCGCGGTGCTGGCCGGAGCGGACGCCGACGTCGTCGTGCTCATCGAGGCATGGGAGAACGCCGAGGAGGGCCAGGCCGACCGGCTGGGCAGACGGCTCGGCCTGCCGCATCGGGTGTTCCGAGGCGTCCCGGACGAGATGGCCGCGGACGACGGGCTCTCCGGCGTCGCCGTCCTGTCGAGGTGGCCCCTCACGCAGCTCGGGCAGCAGCGCCTCGGCGACCAGGACGGCTGGGACGGCGGCTTCGCCGTGTTCGCCCGCGCGGACGGCCCGCGCGGCCCGCTCCAGGTCTTCGGCGTGACGCTCGGCTGGAAGCCGGGGCACAGCACGCAGCGCCAGCAGCAGGTCCGAGACCTCGGCGCGTTCGTCCGCAAGGAAGCCGACACGCAGGCCCCCGTGGTGGTCGCCGGAGACCTGAACGCCGTCCCGGACAGCGACGAGCTCAGAATGCTGACCGGCCGCACCGCCGTGGCCGCGCCCGGCCTGGTGTTCTACGACGCCTGGGAGATGGCCGGGGACGGAACGGCCGGTCACACCTGGTGCAACGCCAACCCCTGGGCCCGTCCGGTGCTGTGGCCGGACCGCAGGATCGACTACGTCCTGTCCGCATGGCCGCGCGGCGGGGGAGCGGGCCACCCCGTCCGCTGCGACCTGCTTGGCACCTCGCCGGTGGAGGGCGTCATGGCGTCCGACCACTACGGCGTCGTCGCCGACCTCCGCTACTGACCACCGCCGTCCACACGCGAACGCCCACGTCGCGCGCCCTCCCTCCTGAACACGCCGCCGACCGCCGGCTCTGTCGGCGACCGGCGTGTTCTCGGGCGCCAGGCGGCGACCCATCACCTGATTTCCTCAAACCCACCCCGCCGGGTGAGTAAAATCAACATCGCTTCGCTGATATATTAAGAAAATCAAGTGGTGACTGAATGACGAGCCAGGTGACGACAAGGGGGCCACGGGTGGACTGGCAGGAACTGACGGACCTGACGCAGGGGCGGCCGTTCACGGTCGAGCGGGTCCGCCTGGCCGACAGCGACGTCGTGATCGAAGGACGGTTCGAGCCGCCGCAGCTGGCCCGGCTCAGCGCCGACGACCAGGTCTTCGTCGCCGCGTTCGTCCGCTCCCACGGGTCCATCAAGGAGATGGAACGCGTCTTCGGGGTGAGCTACCCGACGGTCAAGTCCCGACTGAACCGGATCTCCGACCAACTCGACTTCGTCGACACCGCCCCGGAACCCACCGGCGCCGACGTCATCGACCGCCTGCGCCGCGGCGAGATCAGCGCCGAGGAGGCGCTGGCCGAACTGGAGAAGTCCCGATGATCCCTCAACTGGTGACGGTGGGCTACCGCCGCCCCAACGGCCACCGACGGCGGCTCTTCGTCCCCGTCCTGCCGGCAGCGCTGGTGCTGTCACCACTCCTCGTGCTCGCCGTCCTGGCCGGACTGGTCGCCTGCCTCATCTTCAAGGTGAGGCCGATCGCCGCGCTGCTCGGCATCGGGCGAGTGCTGCTGGCTCTGCCCGGCACCCGCTTCGAGCTCGAGGAGAGCACGACCGCCTTCCAGGTCAGCATCAGATGAGCAGAGGAGAAGCACGACGATGAACGACCAGGGCCGCCAGATCCTGCAGATGCTGTCCGAAGGCAAGATCACCGCCGACGAGGCCGAACGCCTGCTCGACGCCCTCGGCCGCCAGCAACCAGAGCCCGCACCGGGCGCCAATCCCCGCCCGAAGACCCGCCTCAAATACCTGCGCGTGGTGGTCCACTCCACCGAAGACCCCAGCGGGCCGACCTCCGTAAACATCCGCGTCCCGTTGCAACTCCTGCGCGCCGGCGTCCGACTCGCGACCCTCATCCCCCCGCAGGCGCTCACCAAGGTCAACGAGAGCCTGGAGCAGTCGGGCGTGCCGATCGACCTCACCCAACTCAAGCCGCAGGACCTCGAAGAACTCATCGAGCACCTCGACGACGTCACCGTCGACATCAACGACCCCGGCAGCAAGGTCCAAGTCTTCTGCGAATGACCCCACCCCGCGAACCCTGACCCCAACAGCTCAGGGCCTCACCTCCACCTGCTTCGCGCCATCGGCATCAACGTCACCGCGCCACCAACAGACGCACGGAGGTTCACCTGCCCCATTGACGGTTTCGCATCCCGGCCACCCCTCACAGGCTGGGAGAACCCGGTGCCAGTGAACAGCCTCTGCGACGTGAAGGAGATGAGCCGTATCGCGGACGACCTGCTGGTCAGATCGGCTTCCGCGCGGCCCACCCCGCCGCCCCAGCGCGCCCCCTGTGCCGGGACGGCCAACCCGTGCCGTCCATCCTCCGCACAGTCCGTGACCTGCTCGCCCAGGCGCCCGTCGCCTGGCACCGATCTGCAACTCCGGCGGCGCGCTGCCACCCTCCAAGCCACTGAGGAACCCGGATGCCAACAGGCCAGCCCAGCCCACCCGCGCTGCGCGCGTCCGACGCAGACCGCGACCAGGCCATCGAACAACTTCACGCCGCCATCGCCGACGGCCGACTCGACCCACTCGAGTTCAACGAGCGCGTGGACGCAGCACTCGCCGCCCGCACCCTCAACGAGCTGACCCCACTCGTCACCGATCTGACCGCGACGTCAGGCGGCACCAACACACTCACACCACCGTCCACCGAGCCACCCGCCGACCTGCTCACCATCAAAGAGAAACACGGCTCAGTCCGCCGCGACGGCAGGTGGACGCTCCCACACCGACTCGCGGTGCGCACCAAGTGGAGCGACGTCCTACTCGACCTGTCCAACGCTGTGCACAGCGCACCCGAACTACTCATCGACCTGCGCGTCCAGGGCGGCACCGTGAACCTGGTCCTCGCGCCAGGCATGATCGTGGACGCCAACGGACTCTCGGCACGCCACAGCACACTGGCGATCACCAAGGACGCGAACGACACCACCCCGCAGACCCTGCACGTCCACCTAGCGGGCCGACTCCGCCACGCCAACCTCGAAACCCGCTGGCAACCACCAACCCAATATCCCGGCCGCCCGCGAACATCCCGTCCACACCATGCCGCATGACCATCGGATTTCCACGTCTGATGTAGGCGATTCGCCGGGCAGAGTACGGCGCCCCCACCGTGGGGATGAGTACCCGCAAGACGCACGAGACCTTCAATGACTTCGTCGTGTTGCGCCCCCTCGCAGGGACGATGAGGACTCGACTACGAGACGTGGACGGGTACGGGCGTGGGTGTTGCGAACCCCCAAAGGGGCGATGAGGACCCGCCCCTCGACGCGACCAGCGGAATCGTGCCGATCGCCTCCGGGGCGCGCCTCGCCACCACCAGCAATTGAACACACCCGGCGGCGGCGGGGCATGAACGCCCCGCGACCGCCACTCGCGTGTCAGCCGGCCTTGTCCGGCGTGGCGGGGGCCGCAGCCTTGGGATACATCCGGAACGCGCCGACCAAGGTGAGGACGGCGACCACGGCGATGGCCAGGAAGGCGTCGGAGTAGGCGGCGCCCTCGTGCCCCGGATACAGCGGGTTGACGGCACCGCCGCCGTTCCGCTGGCGTGCGGTCACCAGCACGCCGAGCAGCGCGGGGCCCGCGCCGGCGCCGAGGAACTGCGCGCCCTGGAGGATCCCGACGCCGACACCGACCAGGCCGGGCGGCAGTGCGCCCGCCGCCGCGCTGATGAGCGGGGTCAGGACGCAGATGAAACCGACGCTGAGCCCGAGGACGCCGACCCCTGCCGGGATCACCGAACCGCCACCCGCGAAGGTCGACAGGACCAGGGCGAACAGTCCCATGGCCGCCAGCCCCGCCAGCACCAGCGTGCGGGTGCCGACGCGGTCGGTGAGGCGTCCGATCAGCGGTGAGACGACGGCGGCGGCGACGCCGGCCGGGATCATGACGAGCGCGCCCTCTCCGGAAGTCAGACCGTGGACGTCGACCACCAGCAACGGGACGAACACCAGGCCGCCGAGGTTGACGACCATGGCGAGGAAAGCGATGACGACCGCCGCCCGGTAGACCCGGTTGCTGAACAGCGAGGGTGGGACGAACGGCTGGGCGACGCGGACGGTGCGCCGTCCGAACAGTCCGATCGTCGCGGCCGCCGCGGTGAGGCTGCCCCAGGTCGTGGGCGCGCCCGGCCCGGCGGCCTGCGCCTGGGTGATGCCGAACAGGAGCAGCCCCGCGCCGAGGCCGAGGAGGACGCCGCCGAGAAGGTCGAAACGGCCCGCGCCCGCCGGGGCCTCGTCGGGCAGCACACGCAGCACGACGGGAAGGAGGAGCACCGCGACGGCGAGCATGAGCCAGAACAGCGGCCGCCATCCGAGGAACTGGCCGATCCCTCCGCCGATGGCCGGCCCGGCGGCGGTGCCGATGCCCGCGGCCGAGGAGACGACACCGATCCCCATGCCGCGCCGGTCCACCGGCAGCAGCCGGGTGACGGCGGTGATCGACAGCACCGGGATCCCGGCCGCTCCGGCCCCCATGACGATCCGCCCGAGGACGAGCACGAGGAGATCCGGGGCGAGCGCGCAGATCAGGCTTCCGGCGGCGTAGACGAGCAGCGCGATGCCGAAGAGGCGGCGCAGGCTCGTCCGGTCGGAGATCCGTCCGTAGAGCGGGATGCCGACCGAGAACGCCAGCAGAAAGCCGGTGACGACCCACGCGAGCTGAGCCTCGGAGGCCCCGAACTCCGCTCCGATCGCCGGGAGCACCAGGTTGACCATGTCGCTCGCGACGACCGTGGCGAGCATCGCGGGCATGAGGACGGCCAGCAGGACCGCTCCCGAACCGGTTCGTCCGGCCGTGACCGGTGTCGTCGACGCAAGGGACAAGGCGCTCATCCTCCAAGGGAAAAGAAACTGATACTAATTCGGTTGCAGTTAGGGTGAAAGAAAAGGCGGAGGGCGTGCCTCCGCCTTTCGGTCGACAGGTGACGGCTACTGGCGCGGGAGTGCGGCCTCGCGCTCCTTGGTCAGCACCTCGTCGAGCAGGTGGGCGATGGTGGTCCGGCCGAGCCGTTCCCCCATGGCGTCCTCGGCGTCCCGGAACTCCGCGTCGACCAGGGCGACCATGTGCCGTCCGACGTCGCACGCCTCGCTGGGCGGATGGGCGTGCCGCGACAGGACGGGCCCCGGTTCGACGGCGGCGTAAGCGTCGCGGAGCGTGATGTCGCGCGGGGCGCGGGCGAGGGACCAGCCGCCGCCCCGTCCTTCGGTGGACGTCACAAGCCCCGCGTCCCGCAGGCCGCCGAGGATGCGCCGCACGAGCACCGGGTTGCCGGCCAGACTGTCGGCGATTTCCCCGGAGGTCAGCGAGTGGTCACCCCAGCGCGCCAGCATCGTGAGCGCGTGGATCGCGACCGCGCTCTTGCTGCTGAGACTCACCGCGCCCCCATCCGTCACCCGTTCAAGAACTGCAACCACGCTAGTTCCAGTTTGGGATGATCGTCAATCCGACCCACATCCCACGGTCGTGCCCCGCGCGCTGCGAGCCCTCACAGGGGCGATGGGGACCGTCCGGACGCGGTCCGCCAGGACGACGCCGGCCAGTTGCGAACCATCACAGGGGCGATGAGGACCTCAAAGACCTGCCCGTCGAGGACGACAGCGCCGGGGAGTTGCGAAC
>NZ_JBFAUU010000021.1:0-139989 GCF_040679435.1 Spirillospora sp. NPDC052269 | reverse complement strand
TGCGAACCCTCACAGGGGCGATGAGGACATGTCGCCGTTCGCACGGTTCGCGCGGGTCGTCTCATCGTTGCGAACCCTCACAGGGGCGATGAGGACGTCCCGGAGCCGAGCGCGTACCGTCCGGTCCACACGAGTTGCGAACCCTCACAGGGGCGATGAGGACATGTCGCCGTTCGCACGGTTCGCGCGGGTCGTCTCATCGTTGCGAACCCTCACAGGGGCGATGAGGACGCCTCGGGGTGTTGATCAAGGCGGTGTGGTTTTCCTGTTGCGAACCCTCACAGGGGCGATGAGGACAACCCGGCCTCCCCGAACAGCTCCCGCGCCATGTTGTTGCGAACCCTCACAGGGGCGATGAGGACCCCAGGGTAAAGCCGCAGTTGCCTGGGAGGTGAGAGGGCCCGCCGGAGGTGGGTTCTTCGGCGAACCGTCGGTTGCGCTGTCGAGCCCGGCGTGTCGCTGAAAACTGCCTGATCAACTTAGTGTCAGTGGCTACATGGGCGCCCCTCACTCGTTGACCATCGCGCCACTGTCGGAGCGCCGTAGGGCCTTCGACGGTATCAAGGGGCATTGTGAAGGGTCAGGTTCACCAAACTTAACGAAAAGCTGGCTGATCGCCTAAAGAGTCCCAAAGCTTCATTTGGTGACGCCGGTGGGCATCACCCTTCTGGCTACCGGCGGCGCGTTCGGCGGTGTTGCTTGGGAGGGGAGTGCTTTTGCGAGGGCTTCTTGCGAGTGGGTTGCTGTTGTTGGGGGGCGCGGCCGCGAGAGCTGTTGGGGGTGCGGCCGCGGACGATGCCGATCAGTTCCTCCATGAGGTCGCTGGTGTCGGCGTCGAGCCAGGCCAGGCCGATTTGGGACTGGGGGGCGTCGGTCACGGTGCGGTAGGTGAGGTCTTTGCGGTGGTGGAGGCGGGCCAGAGACTGGGGGAGCGGGAGGATGCCGGCCCCCGAGGCCACCAGCTCGATCGCGTTCGCGGTGTCCTCAGGACGGGTGAAGGCGGGCTGCCCGGGGCGGTCGTCCCATGTCAAGACCTCGTCGAGCGGCTCGAACACGTCCTCGTCGGCGAGATCGGCGAGCTCCACCTCCTCGACCGCGGCCACCGCATGATCCTTCGGCACGACCACCACGGTCGTTTCCAGGTACAGCGGGATCACGTGGAGGCCCTCGCGGTCGACGGGCAGGCGCACGAACGCCGCGTCCGCGCCGCCGTCCCGCAGCAGGGGGACGGCCTCAGCGGCCGGCACCTGGATCAGCTGGAGCGGCACATCTTGCACCCGCTCGGCCCACACCTTGGCCCATTTCCCGGGCGTCACCCCCGGCGCGTAGGCCAGCCGGAACTCACCCTTGGTCATCTTCTCAGCCTAGCCGTGTCCAGACGGCTCTCTACCGCTGGCTACCCTTGACGCCATGAGCACGTCCAAGGGGAAGACCCCGCAGACCATGAAGCCGGCGACCGCAGCCAAGAAGCTGGGGATCCTGCTGTCGGCAGCGCCCGCCGAATTCCAGGAGGGCGTCGTCTCCCGGGACGAGCTGAACGCACTTCAGGCCAACCCGCCCGCGTGGCTCGCAGACCTGCGCCGCGAAGGCCCCCACCCCCGCCAGGTCATCGCCGCCAAGCTCCGCGTCTCCGCCTCCGGCCTCGTCCGCGGCGGGATCACCGGCCCCCTCACCACCGCCGAGATCGAGGCGTTGAAGGGCGAAAAGCCCGAGTGGCTCGAGCGTGAGCAGACCACCCAGGCTGAGGTCCGCAAAGAGGAACTCCGCCTCAAGGAGCAGCGCGCCAAGGCGGCCAAGGCCTGACCCGCGGGAACGAGGCAGATGCCTCGATCGATCTGCCCGACGTGCCCCTGGGCCTGACGTCCACGCCAGCGTCGATGGGGACGCCATGACACCTGGCGCGGAACTGGACACCCATCTGAAGAAGCTGCTGGCCACCTATCTCGGCGGTTCCACGCTCGCGAACGTGCGATACTGGGGATCAGGCTGGCCGCGGGCTCGAGATGGGAGTCGGTGTTGGCGACGGAACTCGATGAGCGTCTGAGTCTGTTCGAACCGCTGCTCGACGAACTGGCGACCATGTTCTGCCCCAGCGAGAGCTGGTCGGCCGAGACTCCCGATGATCCCGGCTTGGATGCCTACGAACGCTGCGAGATCAAGCGACTCAAGATCGGCGAGGCATGCGCGGCCGACCGAGGGGCTGTGCGAGAGCATGCGGATCAGATCATGCGTGCCATTGCCCATGACCACAATCCCAGCGGCAACCGCCAGTTGATTGAGCCGCTTGTGAGGAGCATCGGCGCGCGGCAGGTCATGGAGCGCGTCCTTGGCTATCTCGAAACCGGCTTGGCTGCTGAGAAGCTTGGCGCGGCGATGGCTTGGTACTGGGCGGTGCCGTCCCTGCGGTACGCGACGATGGAAGAGCTCCGTGCTGACCTGGATGGCCAGAGCTCCGATGAGGGCGCGATCCGGGTCTCCCTCAGCCCACGGACACCGACTCCAGCGGATAACAACGCGGAAGTCCGGGCCCTCTACCGTCACCTGCAGCCTCGTTTCCGGATCGGTTGCCTACGAGCGTTCGTCGCCTCTAACAGCCCAGAGGAAAGTCGGTATCTCTCGTATCAGTTCTCGCTCAACCTCTCCGACTACCCGCCTGAATTGCATGCCGAGGTAGAAGCGGCCGCGAGGATCGTCACGGCCGATCCGGAGCAGTACCGGAACGGAAGCCCGTCCCGTTGATCGGGCCAGCTGGCAGAGTTCGAATCAGTCCGGCTGCCCATCCAGGTACGTGAACAGGCCACCAAGAATCCGTTCCGTGGGGACCAGGACCTTGCCAGCCGCGCCATCGCGCCGCTTTCGAGGGTGGGGCGGAACTTGATGGTCCTGACGAAGAAGGCGCCGAACTCGCAGATCGACTCGAAGTGACAGTCCACCTCGACGGGCCGCGCCCAGTAGCCGTGGCTGAGCACCCTCCGGTGCACCTCACGCCAGATCCTCGCCTTCTCCGAGCTCTCCGCATCAGTCGGCAACTGGCGCGAGGTGTCGCAGAGGTCCTCAACCTTCTCGCTGATCGCGAAGCACTCGTCTGATTGTGAATTCCCCGTTAGGGGCGATGAGGACCACCAGCAGCGGATGGGAGGTGCGTTTCTACACCTCGTTGCGAACTCTCGTTGGGGCGATGAGGACATCAGCCTCCAGCGCGCCGACTACACCCAGATCCCCAGTTGCGAACCCTCGTAGGGGCGATGAGGACCGCCGAGCGTGACCGGGAGATCCTCGCGCAGCAGGTCCGGTTGCGAACCCTCGTAGGGGCGATGAGGACCCCAGGTGGTGGCGCCTGACCCGGATCCAGCACAAGCCGTTGCGAACCCTCGTAGGGGCGATGAGGACCGGCGAGCGCTCTCGGAGTACTGGCGGACCCGCGAGACGTTGTTGCGAACCCTCGTAGGGGCGATGAGGACGGCGCGATGAGCCTCTACCCGATCATCTGGGCCGCGTTGCGAACCCTCGAAAGGGCGATGAGGACCCGGCGCGGGTGGCGGGGTACCTGGCCAAGTACAGTTGCGAACCCTCGTAGGGGCGATGAGGACCCGGCGTCTACGTCAAGGAGTTCGCCCACGACTTCGAGTTGTGAACCCTCGTAGGGGCGATGAGGACGCTCGGAATGGCGACCGGCGGCGCCGCAACTGTGATCGCGTTGTGAACCCTCGTAGGGGCGATGAGGACTTGATCTGCCACAGCCCGCGATCGATGGACCCGTCCGTTGTGAACCCTCGTAGGGGCGATGAGGACCCCATGGTAAAGCCGCAGGTGCGTAGGTGGAAGGAGGACCGGCCGGAAGTGGATTCTTCAGCGAACCGTCGGTTGTGTTGTCCAGCCCGGCGTGTCGCTGAAATTCGCTTGATCAACTTGGTGGCAATGGTTCGGATGATTGAAGAGGTTACAAGATGCCGGAGCGGGGCAGCGGGCACTGACGGGGGCCATTGAGGACATGCGGTGGCGCGCCGCCTGGGGGTAACTGGCCAAGGCAACGCCCCCTGCCTGTCTGACTGCACCGCCCCCTCGTTGAGGGCTGCGCCTTGCAGGCCGGTCGGCTTGCCGGAGGATGGCGGCGCCGTGATGTGCTGCGTGGGGCGGGTTACTGGGCGACTGCAGCGGCGGGTGCGGCCTCCGTCAGGTGGTCTGTCCAGTCCACGCCTGCCTTGGACACCAGGACGGCGAGACGACGTACCAAGCGTTCGGCCTTTTTCGGAGTGATGTCGAGTTCCCGGGCGGCCACGGTGGCTGGGGCGACGCTCTGTCCGGTGGCGATCGCGCAGATGGCGGCGACGATGTGCTGGTATGCCCTTCGGCGTGCCGCGCATGGGGCGGGTTCGTTGGCGGGAGATGTGAGGAGGCGGGCCAGGCTCCTTCGGGCATGGATCTGTCCCACGGCTGTCGTGTGGCGCTCCTGTGGGTCGATTGGCGGTTTGATGTCGCGAGAAGGGATCGCGTCATCGATGTTGGCGGCGAAGAAGCCCGGGTTGACCTTGTGTAGTGCCGTCAAGGCCGTCGACATTCGCCGGGAGGCTTCCACTGGGGTCAGCTTGTAGCGCTTCTGCAGGTCGTCCGGCACCTGAAGGAGGTCGGGGACTCTGCGTCGCGTGCGGAACACGGCCAGGATGAGCATGTCCAGGCTCGCCGGATCGTCCCTGAGGGGAGCTGCCCAGGCGGCCTGCCGGAGGTCACGGTCCGGACGGGCCGACGCCCCACGACGAACGGCGTCGGCGCGCCTCGTCCGCTCCTCCAGGTGCCGCAGCGGGTAGTGGACGAGCTGGGCCCGGGTAGCCCGCAGCCATGCGGGCTCGCTGCGGCCTTCCCGGCGCAGCTCCAGTGCCCAGGCAGCGGTGTCCTCGCTCTGCGCTTCGGACGAGGCCAGATGATCGCAGGCCAGGACCATTTCGCGGACCGGCTGTCCCGAGCGGGTCGTCGGCATCTCCCCATCCAGCGCGGATCGCAGGCGGGTGAAGCTCTCAAGGAGGAGATCGTCGACCGTCGCCTCGCACTCGGCGCACCATCCCTGGCCGGTCGGCGAAGCGCACGGACGGCTGGTGTGCCTCGCTCGCTGCAGCGGCCAGCGCGCAGCTACGCGAAGAGCTGGAGAAGCGAAGGTGTGGAACGCCGAGAACGCGACCGCATCGTCACGATCGGCCAGATGAGAGAGGGGCTGCACGAAGCCTCCTGAGGGAGTCCGAACAGACCGGAGGTCTCACAGGCGTTGGCCTGGAGACTCGGTCTTCCTCAGGAGGCAGAAGCCTCGAAATGCTCTTCGGCGATGGCCGTCGAACGCCTACAAGTTTCGGGGAGCCGTCCATTCACGTCAAGGCTCGGGCGTGCATTCGGCGGCTGGCAGCACCGCTGCGGATCTGTCGTTCGACAAGGTCTTGCGGCCCGTTAGATGTGGGTTGGGGTGAGATGTGACGGTGCTTCCGATTGTGGCCCTCCGAGCTGCGGGCCTGCGCGAACATGCGCCGAGCGCCCTGTCGGACGGCCTTCAAGGCGGGTGCGCGTCGGGCTTTGTTCGGCGATGGCTGCCGGTGAACCGGTGATCATCGGGCGTCTTTCCCCAGCTGCTCGAGCTGGTCGCAGAGGCGCTTGTAGCTCGTGACGAGAGTGAGGTCCGGTTCGCGACGGCGGTTGTGGGGCGGACGGAGCTGCTGGAGGGCCTCGATGGATCCGCGCAGCTCCCGGAGGACCGCTTCCGGAGCGGGCGGTCTCTTCGAGGGCCTGCGCCTGCCCGTTCTGCTCGCTTGCTCGGATTGCTCTTCGCGGAGCCTGTCGAGCAGGTGGGCGTAGGGGGTCTCGTTGCGGTAGGCGTTCAGTTTCCTTAGGGAGGTGGATCGTTGCCGCAGCTCGTTCCATGCGTCCCAGTTGAAAAGACCGGGTCGGAGCACTTCAACGGCCGTGTAGCAAGCTGGCCACGGTTCGTCCGCCAGGGCATGTGCGATCAGTTCGAGGCGACTGCAAGCCAGTTCATGCCGGGTGTCGTCGCTGGTGGTCGGTTGTGCGTGGTCGTACAGGTCGCCATGAAGTTGCTCGGCGCCGTCGCGGGCGCGGGAGAGGGCCGGCGAGCCGTTGGCGAGCAGCTGCCAGGCGGTGCGGGTGTCGAGGCGCCGGAGGGCCGACGATGCGAGCCGCGCGAGGCGGGCGTCCATGCCGAGGCGGCACAGCGTGAGACCGGCTTCGTTGATGACGGTGCGCAGAGCGCGGTCGCGGCCGAGTTCTGCGACGCGCAGGGGGCAGGCGGCGTTCAGGGACCATTGGACGCCCGCGGCGACCATCCCGTTCACCGTGACGGGCTTGCCCGAGTTGATGACAAGGAGGACCTCGTCGACGTCGCGGAGGCTGGTCGAGCCGTAGAAGCCGCTCGGTTCGGCCTTGCCGAGTTCGGCGAGGAGGGCGGCGTTGATGTCGGCGGCGTCTCCCGGTTCGGTGGAGAAGGGGCCGAGGGCGTCGGCGTCGAGGCTGCCGGCGGGGGCGGTCGACCGGGCGAGGGTGACCCAGGATCGGGCTCGCTCCAGGGTCTCTTCGCTGGCCAGCAGGCGCAGTCTGATCCTGCCGGGACGGGCGAGCTCGCTGCGGCGCTGGGATGCCCAGTCGATCACCTGGCGGACGGCCGCGTGGCCTCCCTTGTCGTTCGGATCGTCCTTGGGGGTCTTTCCGACGCACATCAGGACGAGGACGTCGCCGGTCCCAAGGACCGGCCACGCCGTCATGCCGCACTGTTCCACCACCTTGGGGACCAGGTCGCCCTTCTCCCACTGGTCCGCGTTCGCGAGCAGTGACCCGGGCAGCTGCCGGGCTCCAGGCGGAGTGAGGTGTGCCCGGTGGGAAGCGCTCTTCTCGAAGAAGTCGACGAACTCCGCGTCTCCCACCAGCGCCGCGTGGCGGGCTTGGGGGACGTGGCCGAGACGGTGGCGCGCTTCCGTGATCAGGCTGGCGCCGCCACGCTGCTCGGGGGCGCTGAGGTTTCGGGCGAGGTCTTCCAGCACGTGTCGCGCCGATTCGGGGACTGTGGCGGCCTCTTTGCCGGACGGCTTGCTGATCCGCTGCGTGAACCAGGTGCGCAGCAGCGAGTGGTCCATGGCCTCGCCGCGCGCGAGGCGCTCGTAGAAGGCGGCCTGGACGGTCGGCCAGAGTTCGGTGAGCTTGGTGAGTCTTCCCTGGTTGAGACCGGGGAAGGCGGCGGTGTTCTCGGCGAGGCTGATATCGGCGCGCTGACGGGCGGCCAAGAGTCGCCAGAGGCGGGCGTTCGGTGGGTCGACGGAGGCGAGCTCGTCCCAGAAGCGGTGCCGCAGCAGCCAGTTGCGGAGGGTGTCGTGCGGGTCGATCAGGTCGCTCAGGCGGTAGGCGGCGGACGGTTCGTCGACCGGCAGCAGCGTCATCGGCACGCCGGTCTCGATGCCAGCGAGGAGGACTCCGGCGCCGAGCGCGTAGGAGCCGGCCCCGGAGGTCAGCAGGCATTCGCCAGGCGTGATCGCGGCGAGCATGGCTTTGAGGGGTTCGACGCTGTCGCGGACGGTGGGTTCGGCGATCGGGACGATGTGGAGGCTGCCCTCCGTGAACGTCCGGCCGCAGAGGCCGGCGGCGGAGCACAGCAGTTCCTTCATCCTCTGCGCGTGCTCCACGAACGGTCGCGGGGAGGGGCCGTGGATGTTCGTCGTCGCGATGATCAGCAGGCCGCTGATGTCGATGCCCGCCTCGGTGAGGCCGCTGAAGACCTTGTGCAGGGGTCTGCGGTCGTCGGGGCCGCCGTGGAAATCGATCGGCGCCGGGGACGTCGCGAGCGGGGGCCAGCCGAGGTCGCCGCCGCCGATCGGGTGGATCAGCAGCGGCGCCGCGTTCCGCTCAGGACTTCTCTTCGTTGTAGACGTCAAGTTCGCTTCCTCGGGGGGCGCTGGCGGACGGGAGGGAGCGGCCCCGGCCCGGTGCGACGCGCCTTTCCTGGATCTTCTCGTTGGCGGTGAACCAGGCGAACGACTCGCCGGCCGGGTTCGGTGGGGTTCGTTGTGCGCGCATGTCCTCGGGGCGTGCCCGGGGGTAGTGGACGGGGAGGTCGTCGCTGCCTCGGGCCGTGGCGCGGAACGCGGCCTCGATCTCGGCGAATCCCGGCTGCTGCCGCACCGCCTCGTTGAAAGCCCGGAGGCATTTGCCCACGACGGTTTCGGCGGACGAGTCGGGGAGTTCACCGGTCAGGTCTCGGTAGTACTCCGACCACTGCGCGCCGGTGTTGAGCTTCGTGCGCTCCGGGTCCAGGGAGACGTGGATACTGCCGAACCCGAGTGGCTTGCCCAGGCCGAGGCGGAGGTGATGTTCCTCGTCGAGTGTCAGCAGAAGGAGCAGGGCGCCGAGTTCGACGTCGGGGATGTCGCGGACGCCGATGCTGAAAGTGAACTCGGTCCCCTGGGCGATCCAGCCGAGGACGGAGCGGTTCTGCTTGTCGCGCTGCGCGTCTCCGGTCGTCCGGAACGCCGTCTTGTCGCGGGCGAGGCGTTCCTCGGCGGGCGCGTTCGGCCGCCGGTACTCGCGGTAGAGCTTGCCGTCGATGAGCTGCTGCGTGGGGTCACCCATCGAGGAGGGCGGCTGCGTCCAGTAGAGGGCGTTCTCCGCCGCCTGCCGGTGATGCCAGTAGAACTTGCGCCCCCGGAGGGCTCGGTCAGGATCGCGGTGCACGTCGTTCTTGGGCGCGCCGTTCTGTATCGGACGGTGCGGCTCGGCGGCATTCTCGGAAAGGTAGAACCGAGCCTGGGACGGTTTCGGCTGGGCGAGGATCGACAGCGGCAGCCCGCCCGCAGGGAACCGCTGGACGGCCTTTTCGGGTGCGGTCATGCACGTGACATCGCTGATGCGCAGCCGACCCCGATATGCGGCCGGACGGGTGCCGGATCCCTGTTGGGCGACCCAGCCGAACACGCGGTCCGCGGGGGACAGGTCGCCGTACCGGGTGGCCGGTTCCATCTGCGGAGGCACCATCTCGGCTGCGCTTGCAATGCCGAGTTCGCGCGGAATCATGACCGGATACAGCGCCTCGACGGGCCCGTTCGGCATGTACGCCCAGCAGAACGTGTCCGGCGTCAGTGTCTGACGCTCGTCGTCGTCCCGGTGAGGGCTGATGGCGAATTCGCCGTCGTAGTCGATGTCGGACTGGTGCTTGCGATGGTGCTCCATGAGCGCGTCCCAGCGTTCGCGGAGTTCCTCGGTCAGCTTGTGCGTCATGGGCTTGTTCACCTTGACGAAGACACGCTCGTCGCGTTTCGTCTCCACGTTCCGGCCGGTGAGGAAGACATATCCCTCGGTCCAGCCGGAAGGGCGGCGGTCCTCCTGATACCGCTTGATGTCGCTGACCGCATCGGTGTTCTTGCCGCGCTCGATTTTGACCCAGACATGGTCACCGTGCCGGGGCGGCTGGTTCCCCGCGTACCGCACGGGTTCGTCCCGGTAGGCGGGGAGCTTGACGGCGTCCCAGAGCTCCAGCGTCTTGCCGTCCTTGCCGATGCGGACGGGCTTCATGTCGCGGGCGTCGTCGGCGACGCGCCGCCATCCGGGCAGGTCATCGTGGCCGTTGAACACGCCGAAGCGGCTGTTGGTGATCGCCTCGTAGGAGGCGCGCAGCATTCCCTTGAGCGCGGTGGCCGGCAGATGGGGACGGCCGTCGCGCAGCAGTACCGGGTAGGTGAGGTGCCCTTCTTCGGCATCCGGCGCGTTGTAGGCGCGGGCGGTGTCGAGCAGCAGCAGAGGCGTCCGGACAGTGAGCCGGACGGCGATCGTGCCCGTCCAGTTCTCCTCGTGCAGCCGGTCGTGGCCCTGCGGGACGGCGTCGGCGAACGCGCCCGTCAGCGATTCGCGCGAGAAGGCGGGAACGAAGGTGTACGGGTTGAGAAACGGCTCCTTACGCTCGTTCTCGGTCTTCCCGCCGTTCCCCTGGCGCGGCTTGTTCTGCTTGGCCCTCCCGCCTGCCGACGCGGGCGGCTTTCTCGCCTCCTGCTGCGGCGCCTTGGTGGGTTCAAGGCGGTTGCGGACTTTGATCGAGCCCGGATTCGGCCGCTTGTTCTCGGTCATGCCTTCTCCCTGCGCAGCGGTTCGGAGGGTTCGAAGCCCAGCAGGCGCTCTTCGGCGACATAGGCGTTGCCGTGGTTGGGATCGCGCGCGATGTATTCGCGAGTCACCAACGCCACGTGACCACCTCGGCTGAATTCACCCGGAACGCGCAGGCTGCCGATGCGTTCCGTGGTGAGGGTCGTCCAGCCGTCCGACGCCTGGACGGCCTTTCCCCACAGCAGGTAGCCGCCCGTCACCGTGCCCGTGGCCTTCACTGGGTCGAGCGTCGCGAAGGCCGCTGGTAGGGCCGCTGCATCCTCGGAGAGCATGACGGTGCGTCCGATGTCGTCGGCGTTGTCGAGCCATCGCAACTCGGTGTGCTCGTCGAACACGCGGGCCTCGAAGACGCCTTCGGGTGTGGAACGACGCGCTTCGGCGGTGGACATGATCTCGTAGCGCCACGGTGTGGTGAGCAGCGCGAACCCGTCCGGCGCGGCGTCCATGGCCTCGGCGAAGGAGAGTCCGTCGCGGGTCGCGACGTGCAAGGTCGTCTCGGTCATCGTGTTCCCCCTGCGTATTCGCGCCATGCGGACGCGAGGTCCCCGTGGCGGAGGGCGTCGGCGAGCGTCGTCTCCGCCGTCCAGCCGTTGCCGGAGAACTCGATGCCCTCGATCGTGACGTCGCCGAACCCCCGGTTGACCATGCCGCCGAGCGGGACGCGGCGTTGCTCCAGGTCGCGCAGGAGGAGCAGGAGCAGCGCGAGCGCCACGTCCCGATGGTCGCCGAGCCTGGTGAGGTCGACGGTCAGCCGGATCGGCTCCCAGTCCACGCCGTGCGGCTCGAGGACGCTGAACAGCAGCTGGTCGGCGGCGCCTCCGGTCCAGCGGTCGATCGCGACGTGGTCGGCCTGGTCGAGTCCGCGGGCGGCGAGCGCGTCGCGGACCGACGGCGGCAGCGCCGGACGTTTCGTGTCGTCGCCGTCGCTCGGCGCTCCGTTCACCACGATGTCCCACACATCCGACGGGATGGCCGTCTCGCTCACACACTCGTGGACGGTCATCGCCCCCGCGCCCCACGGGTAGGAGGACGGGGCGACCTCGGGTTCACGGCGAGCGACCTCGGCTTCGAGGCGAGCGACCTCGGATTCGTCGCGGGCCGCCTTGGGTTCGTGGTGGGTCGCTTCTGGTTCGCGGCGGGCTGCCTCGGGATCGTGGTGGCCCCCTTCGGGCTCGCGGCGGGCCGCGCCGAACAGGAACCGGACGGCGTCCAGCGCGTCGAGCTGCTTGAGGAACGCTTCGGCGTGACGGCGCGCTGCTGCGTGATCATCGGTGCCGTCGGCCTCGTCCTGGATCGGCGGCGACGGGGCGTCCAGGCCGCGGGCGGTGCGTTCGATGAGCTCTGCGTGGCTGCGCAGGGCGCCCTTGATGGAGCTGCCACTCAACGTCAACTTCAGCGTGTCCGGCCCGATCTCCGTGGTCAGCGGAAGCGTCTTGACCACCGCGCCTTCGCCGGCGGCACGGACCATCACGGGCGCTTCGGGCTTCCACCGCAGGCGCACGGCGAGCAGGTCCCGGCGGGCGGGCAGGTCGGCCGCCCGCTCGTCCACCCGGGTCTCGTCGAACCTCTCCGGCTCACCGCCGAGGAAGGCGAGCAGCCCAGCGCGGCCCGTGAAGTCGTGCTCGTGGACGTCGAGCGGCGACGGCATCAGTGTCACGACGCCGAACCCCTTGCCGTTGGCGGCGCCGACCCCGATCTCCTCGGACCTCAAGGCCGTCAGCATCGCGTGCAGGCGGGCGCGGTCACGGGCGAGGTGGGCTTCGGTCGTCTCGATGTCGACCTCGAACGACAGGTAGTGGCCGGGCGGGACGACGGTACGGGCGTACAGGAAGGCGGACGCGGCGGCGCCGGTGACACGGTCGATGCCGACGCCGTGGACGACCGGCAGGGCCCGCGACCTGAGCGGCTCGTTCGGGATCCCGTCGCCGTCGGTTCCGGTCGTGGTGGCGATGACCGCGTCGCGCACCACGACCCGGCTGGCCTGACCGGAGCCCGTCTTCGCGTCCTCCACACCCCACAGATCGTCCAGCCGGTCGGTGCCGGGGTCACTGCCGCGCATCCAGGCGCGCAGCACCCCGGCCAGACTCGTCCCCGGCACGTAGACGCGATCCTGGCCGTCCACGGCGACCGGCAGCGCCTCGGCGGGGTCGAGCGAGACACCGCCCACGTGCAGCGGCGTCTGGGTGCGCAGCCAGCCGCGCACCCGGAGCCGCCGGTCCATCGGACGTCCCCTCCTCTGCGTCATGCGCGCGCCTCCTCCGGGTGGGTTTCCTTCTCGGGGTGGGCTTTCCTGCGGGTGTGGGCGGCCAGGCAGGCCGTGAGCAGCGACCGCAGCGCCTCGGCCCGCAGCTCGTCGTCCAGGTCGTCCGGGCCGTCGACGGTCAGGCGCAGCCGGTCCCGATCGTTGAACCCGAGCGTCTTCCAGACGTCCTCGCTGGTCAGCAGGGCGCAGATCGCGTCCGTGGTCGTCTGCGCCTTCCAGCTCTTCGTCAGGCGGGTGATGCGGGACCTGAGCTGGTCGGGCTCCTCGTCGAGGTGGTCGAACAGGCGGCGGAGGGCGTTCAGCCGGGTCGCCGAGAGTTCGATGAGCGAGCCGAGCACCTCGTCCGGCCGGGCGGCCCGCTCCTCGGCGAGCCGCCAGATCTCCGCCCGCCACGCGGCCGTCTCGATGAGCCGCGCACCCGCGAAGCCGGGATCGGCCGTGGACAGCGGACGCACGGTCCGGTGCGGCTGCCCGTCCTTGACCTCGCCGGCGGCGGGGGACACCCCGTTCATGAGGATCGGGTCGTTGACGCGGATCTGGCCGAACCCCTCACCGCGCCGCTCGCCGATGCCCGACCGCTCGATCTCCGCCAGGACATCCGCGCCGATGCGCCCCGCCGTCACCTCGAAGGTCAGGCAGCCGCCGGCCGCGAACCCGAGCAGGACGGGCCGCGGCAGCCGCCATCCCCGGTGCCAGGAGTCGGTCCGGGCGGTCTCGTAGCTGGTCGGCACCAGGCCGGGCTCCATCAGGACGGGGTCGAGCTTCACCCCGTCCGCTCCGGAGGCGGCGAGCGCCTTCTCCAGGAGCCGGGCGAAGTCGGCGGGGTCGTCGCTCGGCGCGAGCCGTTCATCGCGGACGAGCACGTCCGTCAGCAGCCAGACGCGCAGCCGATCACCGCTCGCGACCGGCGCCGCTTCGGGCGCTGCGTCGTGGGCGGGATCGACGGGCTCGGCGGTGACGGACACCAGGCCGTAGTCGTCCTTGCGGGACCGCCCCAGGCGCCATCGGCCGTTCAGGTCCTTCCACCAGCCGGTGTCGAGGATGCCGCGCCGGACCCTGACCTCGGCTACCAGGACCGTCCCGGGCGCGAGAGCCTGGTACACGTAGACGCCACCGAGCGCCTGCGTCGGACGCTGCGACTCATCCTCTACGGAGTTGTGCATTCTCAGCACGAAGCCGGGCGTTTCGACCGCCACACTCGTCGCACCGGCGACATATCCCTCCCGGATCCGCTTGAACGCCGTGTCCTTCGGGGGCTCCTCCGCCATGTGGTTGAGCAGGACGTTCTTGTCCTCCTTGCTCCGCTCGAAGACACGCGGGACCGGACGCCCTCGCTCCCCGTCCACCTGCGGGGTCGCAGGCGTCACGACCAGATCACCGCATCGGGCCGCCGCGGCCGCGGCCGGCGAGCCCAAGCGCTGCAGTACCGGGCCCAGCAGCATCCAGCCCGGCGCGTGGTCACGGCCCTGGACGAGATTCCCGACGGTGCGTTCGTGGGCGAGCAACGGCGCTTCGAGCGTCATACGCAGGACGGCACGCTCCCAGCCGTCGCTCACCGCGCGTCTTCCGGCGGAATCGGGTTCCGGAGGTGACTCGGGGGCCGGTGGTGGCACAGGGGTCTCGGTCCAGTGCGCCAAGTCGTCACCGCTCGGAGGCAGCCCCACACCGCCGAGATCGAGCCGACACCGGCCCGACCCCCTGCGCCGCTTCGCGCCGATGCCCTCGACCAGCCGCGCACCCGCCCACAACAGGGCACGAGCACAACCGAGCTGCTCCTCCGACAACCCGTCGGGCAACTCCGCGGTGCCTTCCAGGACCATGCCGCCGCGCGCCATCTCGTCGAAGCGCAGCATGTCCTCCCTGGCCGCGCCGGTCACCGGGTCGTGTGCGACACCCGGCTTCACGAACGTCACCGCGTCGCGGAGCCGCCGCGTCCCCGCGATGGCCTCGCCGAGATCACCCGGGAGACGAAGCGGACCGAGGTAGCTCAACGCGGCCGGCCGCGGATGCGCCGCCGTGGCCGTCGGCGTCTCGTCCGCCTCGGCACTCGGGTGAGCCCGCTGATAGCCGAACAGGTACTCCACCCAGGACTGCCAGATCCGAGCGTCCCCGGTGGGCGCGTCGGCGTCGAGCGCGTGTGCGGCGATCTCGCAGCCGTCCCGCCACGCGCCGTTGAGCGACTTCGCCGGCACGAACGGAAGCCCGTGTTCCTCATCGCGCAGCACCTGCCGGCTGAGAAGGCCGTGCTTTCCGGTGCCCGCGCCGATGTGCCAATCGCTCAGCAAGCGCAGAGTCAGTGAGATGGAGGTCATGTCCTGCCCTTCGAGCCGAGGAAGGGAGCGGCGTTCAGTGCGTCCAGAAGACCTGTGCGGTGGACGCTTCCGTCCGGCCAGAACAGCGAACCGTCGTCAGCGAGCCCCTGAACCGCGTCCTTGCCCAGCCAGGTGGAGACCACGTTGAGCCGGGATTCCGCGGCCTTGCGCCCACGGAACAGCGCGGACCGCAGTTCGTTCGTCTGGCTGGCCGAGATGACGAGGGTTTCGTCGTTCTTTTCGGTCAGGGCGGCGACACGCCTTTCCAGGTCGGCCCAGCGCCGGTGGAGCGCCCACTCCGCGTCGCCCGCCTCGCCGACGACGTAGGGTTGACCCGTCAAACAGGTGCCCTCATCGGCGAGGGTCTGCTGGGCGCGAAGACGGTGCAGGTCGGCGAACGCGCTCTCGTAGAGAACATGGAACGACAGAGCGCTCTTGTCCTGCCCCAGTTCCTTCTTCACCACCTTCGCCTCACTGGCCAGCTGTTCGGCCAAGTGGACGGCGCTGTGGAACGGATAGGGGCGCTTGACGATGGCGACACCCGCACAAGCACCCAGCCCGCGCAGGTCCTCCACCTGCCTCAGCACACCACCGACCGCGGCGTGCTCGTTGGCCAGCCGGGTGAACTCCTCCAGGTAATCGCGGGCGAACGGCAGAGCCAGCTCACCGTCGCAGACCACCGTGAGGTCGTCGCCCCCGAGAATGAGCGGGAGAACCGGCGGCTCCGCCAGGTCCATCGTCCGCCCGTCGCGGCGCAGATTCGCGAAAGCCGACCGGAAGGCTTCCCGGGCGCACTCGTCCACGCCCTCGGAGAGGTTGCGCAGCCCCTCGGTGTACTCGCCCGCAGGCTTGTTGCCTTCGGGATCCAGGATGGACGCGAATCGCTGGAATACCCGTCCCATGCCATTGCCGTCGGCGTGGACGACAGCGACCCATTCTGCCTTGTCGTTCAGGTGGTCCACGATCGCGGAGAGTTTGCGGAGGGCCGCCGCCTTCTGACTCTCATCGTTCTCGCCGCAGAGCCCCATCTTGACGGCCAGCCGCCGCAATGCTGGATCAAAGGCGTCCAACTTCGCCAGGCTTGGCGCCGAGCGAGCCTCAGGCGGCCGGTCCTTGCGGAAACCACCGGCCTGCGGACGCCGCTCCTGATGGAACGCCACGACGCGCTGAGCGGGCAGGCCGCTGGAACCGCACCGCGCCGCGATCGGCACCCCTGGGAACCGCAGCCTCGGCCCGCGCCTACTGGCCCGCGCGACCACGAGAAGCTCCCGGGCATCGGCGATGCCCTGGGCGAGCTCCTGCGCGATTCCCCATTCGAAGGCTTCACCGACCGCTCCGCAGACGTCCAGCCCGGGCGCCTCGCGCAAGGCCGCCTCGGTGATCGTCCCCACGACCCGCTTGCCCACCTCCGAGTCTCTGACCAGCATCGTCACACCGCCCGCGTTCGCGGTCACCACCTCGATGCCGTGCTCCTCGACGCGCTGCTGGCGGCCGTCCACGTCGGCCACCCCGGCCTCCGCCAGAGCCCTGTCGAGCCACTCGTCCTCAACACAGGTGATCAGATGCGAGGCGCCGACGTTCTCGCGCCTCTTGTTCGATCCGAAGATGTAGTTCTGGTTGCCCGCCGTGCTCAACACGACCGCATGCACCTTCACCCCGGCCCCCTTCTCGCCCACAGCACCACCGCCAGGTACTGATGGACGAACCCCCACGGTCGTCCAGAGCGGCATGCTAGGCGCACCGACCGGCCCCACCCGACCAAACGCCACAATTGACCCGTGACCGGCTCCGACGCCCCACCGTCCACGCCTTCAACGCAACTGGTCACGCCCTTGTCAAGGCGTTGCCTCCTCCTCGGCCGCCAATCGGAATCCGGCCGGAGCGAACGATGCGAACCAATCGGCCCGTCGGGCGGCGCCCGACCAGAAGCGGCCCGGCGGCGGGCATCGTCCATCAGTACCTTTTGTCTGAGTTGACGAAGTGAGGTGGGAATGACCGAGATCATGCATATGCCGACGATGACGGTCGTCGGCGGCCCGTCCACGACCCCGTCGACGGCTCGCCGCGTGATCACAGAGGGTGTGGTCTGGAGCGGGATCGGCGGCGTCATGGCAGGCGGATTCGCCATCGAGGCGGCGAAGTCGGTGATGACGCACGCTCCGGCCGGACGCTGGGGGTTCGTTCTCGCCTTCCTCACCGGACTCGTCTTCATGCTGGTCGGTGCCCGACTGCGCGTCCGCGCGTCGGCCAAGACCCGGATCGGACTCGTCGTCACCGCGTCCGACTCCGGACGCGGTGCCGCACGAGCCGACTCGCTCGAGAACAAAGCCATCGAGTACAGCCAGATAGCCTTCTCGATCACGGTGCGAACCCACCTCAAGCTCCCCGAGACCCGCCCCTGGCCAAAAGCGGGCATCGATGCCCTTGCAGACGAGACCATCGCGGCGGCCGGAATCGCAGAGCGGCTGGTCAGTGGTGCTGCCAGCATCAACCTGATCCCGACCATGCCGCTGCCGGCCGGCTTCCGGTTCGGCGCGCGGCTCGGGCACACCCACTCCCGCGAGGTCACGATCCACGCGATTCGCCAGCACGACGGCAGCCCGTCCCACTTCCCGGCCACCACCCTCCGGGAGAGCCCACTCACCGCAGAACTCCTCATCGTGGAGCCGCTGGAGCCCATCGCCAGCGGCGACCCGTCACGCACGGCGCTCGCCATCGATCTACAGAACCTTGGCGCCGACTTCGTCCAGCCCGTCCACGCCGCCTGCCGCGACCACGGATTCGGCAACCTCCTGCTCCTGCGCCGAAAGACCATCGGCCCTCTGGACGAGAACAAAGAGACCTACACCGCGATCGTGGAACAAATCTGCCGAGCATGGAGCGACGCCGCCCTACCGGCCGCAGCCCGCACCGGACACCACGCCGCCTTCCTCACCGGACCGGTCGCCATCTCCATAGCCCTCGGCGCCCGCCTGGCCCACGTCCAACCCGACCGCTGGACGGCCTTCACATATGACAACACCTCCAACACCTACGAGCCCTTCCCCGATGACACCGCCTGAGCCGCAGGGGCAGCACTGACCCCAGACTGGGAAGCCCCGTTGGGCGCTGGTCAAGTTGTGAATCCTGCACGGGCAAGGAAAACGGCCTGGACGAGCATTGTCGGGAACCAGTTCCGACGTCACGGCAGGGCCATGAGGACGTCCAGAGCGCGCCGAGGCGACGGATCCCACCCACAGGTCGCGAACCCGCACAGGCCCTCCGAGCCGCACTGGGATCAGATCCACCCACACAACATCGCGATCCCTTGCAGGGGCGATGAGGACATGCGCGGGCCGGTAGAAATCGGCGGCCCGCAGCAGCGTGTTGAACCCTCGCAGGGGCGATGAGGACCAGATGTGGGCCGTCCACGAACGCGGCACCGAGCCCGAGGTGCGAACCCTCGCAGGGGCGATGAGGACGAGCTATTCGCGAATCCAGCGTGGCCGGATGGCTGCGTTGCGAACCCTCGCAGGGGCGATGAGGACCCGTCCGCGATGTCTCGGCTGGCGCCGACGGGTGCCGCGGTTGCGAACCCTCGCAGGGGCGATGAGGACCCCAGAGTAAAGCTGCAGGTGCATCGAGGGAAGGGAGAGCTGCCGGAAACGGATTCTTCAGCGATCCGTCGGTTGTGCTGTCGATCCCGGCGTGTCGCTGAAGACTGCTTGATCAACTTGCTGTTGGCCGTTCGGATGGTTGTGAGGCTACAGGGTGCCGATGGAGGAGGGTTTGGTCGACGTGGAGCCTCCTCACCGGGTCATGAGGGCCATCACGTTCGATAGTGCCTCCAGCACCTATGGGCCCTTCCCCTTTGAACCTCCTATGCACGGGACTCGGGAAGGCCACAGCGCGGCTCGCCAGCGTTTCGTGGTGAAACCCCCTGCGGGGGGATAAGGACCCGGGTGCTGGATGAGAACGACGTGAAGGTCCTGTGGGCTGCAACCTGCGTGATCGCAGGTGGGTGCATCTCGTCCTGAGTGACGCATTTACTCAGCTCAAGGAGCTTGTGAGCTGGATGGATCAGATATTGCGATGGAGTTGGATCCCTGCGTCGTACCGGACCACACTGCAAGATTCCCGCCTGGCAAGGAGACGAATTTCCAGGGTCCTGGGCCCGTGGCCTGCCAGGCTTCGAAGGCTGGATCGGCCGGGCAGTTCAGATGTAGCCCGTTGTCGAAGACCAGTCTCAGCGCGCCGCTCTTGAAGGCCACGGCGGACTGAATCCGGGTGCCGAACAGATGGAGGGCATCCGCAACGGCTTGCTGCTCGGGATCGAGAGGGGTGGCATCGATGCCTGGAGCCGTCCTGGGCCCTGACGATAGCCATGCCGGTGCTTCGAGCACGACCTCGACATCGGATTCAAGGAGGAGCGACAACCGGTGATCGACGCAGATCCGTGTCACCACAAGATCGCGGTAGCCCAGAACCCAATGATCTTCGTGCTCCACTGGCCAGGAAGAAACGCTCATCCCCGAACTTTGGCAGGCCCTATGGCCCATGCGCGAGCCCGCGAGATGCGCCCTTCGCAAGGGCATGGTGTTGATCAAATTGTGAGTGCGTAGCTGTCTTGGTGGCGAGCCTGGTGCCTGCGACGTGGTTCGCATTCGAGGTGGAAGGTCCAGTAGGCGTCCAGGTCGCCGTTGCTGATGACCGCGCGGAGTCTGAGGACGGCCTCGGCTCCGGCCAGCCCCCAGCGGGCGCCGGTGATCTCCAACCTGTCACCGATCAGATGACGTGCGGTGCCTTCGACCACGCCGGTGGCGATCGGCCAACCGGCCTCCAACGCTCGGTTGTGGTGCAGGAACTTGCGGTGGCGGGCCAGGTAGCCGACAACGGTCTCCAAACCGTCCCGCCGGTCAGGAGGAAGGGCGGCAGCGCGGAGTGCATGTCGATGATGACCTGGTCGGTGTTGCCGGCCAGCATGCCCAGCGCCCAGGTCGCCACTTGTTGTTCGGCGGCCGGGTCGGAGGATGCAGGCAGCGGGCGGCGCGCCAGCAGTACTCCAACACATGGATCAGGTCGTAGACGATGTGGATCGTGGTGCTGCGGCGGGCCGCCTCGGCCTGGAGCAGACGAATCTGGTGCGGATCGCCGTCCACCAGCACCACCCAGGCCCGGGAGTGGCTGGGGTCGCGCGACAGGGACAGGCGAACATCCTCACGTTGCGACCCTCGCAGGGGCGATGAGGACGGGTCTCGTTCGGGCTGGCGGGTGCGGTGACGCACAGTTGCGAACCCTCGTAGGGGCGATGAGGACGGGTCTCGTTCGGGCTGGCGGGTGCGGTGACGCACAGTTGCGAACCCTCGTAGGGGCGATGAGGACCAAGATCCCGAAGCCGGACTGCCAGTTGGCGACCCCGCGTTGCGAACCCTCGTAGGGGCGATGAGGACCCCAGAGTAAAGCTGCAGGTGCGTGGTGGGAAGGGGAGTCCGTCGGAACCGGATTCTTCAGCGAACCGCCGGTTGTGCTGTCGAGCCCGGTGAGTCGCTGAAACTGCTTGATCAACTCGCTGTCGGCCGTTCGGGTGGTTGAGACCACAAAATGCCGGTAGAGCCCTCGGAGCCCGCCTGGCCCATGTCCAGCCGACCGCTGGACGGCCTCCACTTTCACAACACCTCCAACACCTATGAGTCCTTCCCCAGCGCCACCACCTGAGCCGCAGAGGCGGCGAGGATTTAGAGCCTGGAAGGGGGCCGGCAGTGGTCAAGTTGCCAACCTCGCACAGACGATGAGGACGGCCTAAGGCCGGGACGAGCATTGCCGGAACTTGCTGCGAAGGCCCGTGAGGCGGTGAGTGCCTGCGGCCAGGATCTCGGACACCTGGACCGAAACACGCGTGTGAACCCTCGCAGGGCGATGAGGACCGTCCCGCCACATGATGCTCTTGCCTAGGAGGGTGTTGCGAACCCTCGCGGGGCGATGAGGGCGAGTCCAGGCCGGATCTCGCCGGAAATCCGGCCAGGTTTGTGGTCCCGGTGGGCTCTGTCTGGGCGGGTGGTCTCGAGGCGGGGCGGCTGTGGCTGCGCGGGAGGCCGGATGCGGACAGGTGGGGGCCTGATCGAGTTTGGTGAAGGGGCGCCTCGTGGGGCTTGGGGACCGTAATGTCCCGGACGCGGAGAGGAGTCGGGTGGCTTCTCACGTGGTCTGACGGGAGTCGTCCATCTGTACTTTTCGCCGGGTCAAGGTGCCGGGCGGTTGTGGTGGACGAGGAAGGGCGGGGTGGGATGCGTTTGCGGTTGGACTTCCACACGGGGGCTCCGGAGTTGCCCTGGGACGACGTGGTCGCTCCTGGGAGGGCCGTGCTGTACGCGCTGCTGGAACGTGGGGCGCCTGAGTTGGCCCATGCTCTTCACGAGAACGGTTGGGGGCCGCATGGGCTGGTTCCGTTCGGCTATGGCGCTCCGGTCTTTCCTGCTGCGCGTCGGCGCAAGGGGGTCTATGCCACCGATGGTCCTGGGGTTCTGGAGTTCGGGAGTCCGCTGATCGCGATGGTCGAGGGGTGGGCGGCCGCGCTGGCGTCGGTGCCTGTGCTGGCGTGGGGGGCGACCGCGTTCATCGTCGACAAGGTCGAGCCGGTCGAGGCGCCGCGGTTCGAGACCGGGAAGGCCATCTTCCGGACGGTGACGCCGGTGGTGATGAAGAGCTCGGGGCGTGACGCGTCCGGTGATCGTGCGCGTCGGAGCGCGTGGTGCCTTCCGGGGGAGCCCGAGTGGGACGTGTACATGCAGAACAACCTGCGGCGTAAGGCGGCGACCCTGGGGTTGGATCCGGAGGTCACCCTGGAGCACGTCGGGTGGGTCGGACGGAAGCGTTCGTTCGCCGTGGGGAGCGCCGGGGGCGGGAAGAAGCCCGGAGCGTGTGTCGAGGTCATGGTGTCCGGTGCGCCGGAGACGCTGTCGGCGCTGCATTCCTGGGGGCTGGGGCAGGCCAACAGCGCGGGGATGGGCTGGATCGGTGCCTGACGCCGTATCGGGCGTCCTGCGATCGGGGGATCGGGATGGAGGCGGCCACCCGCGGTCCTTGGTGCTGACCGCGAGCCCGTTGCAGCGAGTGGGGGCGTTCGCGTTGGCCGTCCTGGCTGAGGTGGAGCATCCCCACGAGGTGTCGGGTGACGTCCTGCGCAGGGTCGTCGAGAAGATGACGAGCCATCTCGTGGGAACGGTCAGGGTGGCGAAGGCGGCTGATCTCGGTGGGTTCTGGCTTGGGGCCAGCTACCTGCTCTGGCCGAACTCGAAGCTGAATCCGACCGCGCGCAGGAGGCAGTCTCCTTCGGAACGGGAGAGGCTGATCCGCGAATGGCGTGCGTGGCCGGAGCAGGCGGGGTGGCCGGGAGAGCCGTGCGCGTACTGCGGCCGGGCTGCCTGTGACTGGTACGGGAAGGTCGACATACCGCTCGGAGCGAGCGTCGCGCATCGCAACACCACCGCGCCGGGCCATGAGGGGACGCCGCTGTGCTACCCCTGCGTCGCCAGTCTCTGGGCGTTTCCGTACGGGGCGTCGCTGTCGGGTGGCAGGGCCGCGCTGATGCATTCCTGGGACGACGCGTTCCTGGCGAAGATGACCGCGGCGACGGTGGGGCAGACCTTGCGGGACGCTTCTGCCGGAGCGTCCAAGGGAGCGAAGCCCGGCTGGTACGCGCGGGAGTTGTGGGTGCTGCGCGCGGTCCGCGCCTACAGCAGGCGGATCACCTCCGGCGTGGAGCTGATCGTGTTGTCCAACGCCAACAAGGAACAGCTGTTCGCCGTCCAGGAACTGAGCCGGCCCGTCGCCGAATGGCTCCGGTCCACCAACAGGGACTCGAAGCGCCGCGCCGGATATCCGGTGTTGGTCGCGACCCAGGGGACCAAGGACGTTCCGGGAGAGGCGCTCCTGGCCAAGCGGGTGTTCGCCCAGCCGGCGCAGGTCCTGGGCGTCGCGGTCGGAAACGTCATGAGCCGGGTCTCCGGGGCCGGGCTCGTTCCTGCCGAGGCGGCGGTGCTGGCCCCGCTCTTGTACTCCTACTGCCGCGAGGTGCTGACCATGGACGACAAGGACGTCGAACGGATCAGGGAACTGGCGCGGCGGGTGGCCGCGCTGCTGGCCCAGGACGGCCGTCCCGGCCCGTTCCGCGACTTCATCCGCGCCAACGGCAAGGGCGGGAACCTGTACGGCTGGTTCCGTTCCAAGGGCGTGGACTGGCTGCTCTTCCCCCGCCCCAAGGACACCTCGCCGGTGCTGCTGCCGGTGCAGGAGTACCGGTTGCTGTTCGAGGACGAGCGGTCCTGGTCCTGGCGCCGGTTGCTGGTCTTCGCGGTCCTGGAGGCGCTGGCCGAGGCGGGTTGGGAGCCGACGGGCTCGCAGGAGGAACTCCAAGAGATCAAGGACCTGGCGGACGCCGTCGGCGGCGACCAGGAGGAAGGGACGGAACAGTGACGTTCCTGGTGGGACAGCAGATCCTGCAGATCAAGGCCGGGGCGCCCAACAACGGGCGGGGCGAGGACAACCGCGGCATGGTCAAGCAGTTCACGGTCGGTCGCGGGGACAAGTACCCCTATGTGTCGGCGCAGGCGGGCCGCCGGTGGCTGCGCGACAGCCTTCCGCTCGGCGAGTCGACCTCACCGGTGATCCGCAGCGGGGAGGGCAAGAAACAGCAGGCGTACACTCAGGGCCGCCCCGACCTGTACCTGGACGACGACCTGTTCGGCTACATGATCGCGGTCAAGGCGGACGGGACGGGCGCGAAGAAGGGCGAGTCGAGGACGTTCATGCGCGACACGGTCCTGGCGACCGGCACGCTCGTCTCGGTCGTTCCGAGCAGGCCGGTCATGGACTTCGGGACCATGAGCCGCGACTTCGAGCCCGGGACCCACCCCGTCATCCACGAGCACGAGATGTACACCGCGGACCTGGCCGGCGACCTGCTGCTGGACCTACCGCGTGTCGGCACCTTCGAGACCGGTGGCAGGACCACCAAGGCGGCGCTGCCCGGCGGTCTGGCGGACGACGTGGTCGCGAAGGGCGGCAGCGAGGTCGTGCTGCGCGACGTGCGGTGCGTGCGCCTGCCGATCGAGGAGCGGCGCCGCCGGGTCGGGGTCCTGCTGAGGACGATGGCGATGGTCAAGGGCGGTGCCAAGCAGGCGTCCCACTACGGCGACCGCACGCCCGGCCTGGTGATCCTCGCTCCGATCAAGGGCGGAACGAACCCGTTCACCAGGGTCGTCCGGGAGCGTGAGAAGGCGACGTACGTCGACGTCGACGTCCTGCGCGAGGAGATCGGGGCCTGGGCGGACGAGTTGGACGGGCCGGTTCGGATCGGCTGGGCGCCAGGTTTCCTCGGCAGCCAGCGTGAGCGGGCCGCCGCGGACCTCGCCGACCTGGTCAAGGAGGAGAGGCTGATCCTCGGCCATCCCCGGACCGTCCTGAACACCCTGGCCGGCGAGATCGAGCACGGCGACCACGACCCCTGGTTCGATGACCCGCGATAGCGAACCCCAATCGTCGTCCGCGTCGTCCCCGTCATCCAACGTCGTCCACGCCCTCCGCGTCCGTGTCGTGCGCGTTCGTGTCGTCCGCGAGGAGCATCGCCATGCCCGAGGCCTTGGAACTGACCGCCACCGCGCGGGTCGTCAGTTTCCGCAACCCTCTCTACGACGGGCTGCAAGTGGGGTTGCCCTGCCCGCCGCCGTCCACCGTCGGGGGACTGCTCGCCGCTGCCGCCGGAGGATGGGACCGCGTCCCCCTCCGCACCCGCTTCGGCATGACCTTCCACGCCGCCGGAACGGGCACTGACCTGGAGACCTATCACCCGCTCGGTATCCCCGGGTCCCCTGCCAGCGCCACCATCAAGGACCGCGATTTCCTGGCCCACGTCACGCTGACGGTCTGGCTCACCGAAGACATCGACCTGTGGGCGCGTGCCCTTCGCCGTCCGATCTGGCCACTGCGACTCGGCAGGAGTCAGGACCTGGTGGCCACCACCACCCGCCGCGTCGAGCTGACCACGTCCGGCGGACGGCAGGGGCACGCCCTCGTCCCCCTCGATCTGCCGGGATCCGCCGGTACGGCGATGCGGCTGACGACCGTCATCTCCGACGACCGCACCCGTTTCACCTGGGATTCCTACCGGCACGCGGCGGCGGGGACGCGGGCCGAAATCGAGTCCGGGCTCGCCACTCGGGACGGGCAGGCCGTCGTGATGCTCCCGCCCGTCCATCCGGACCAACTGGCCCTCGCCACCTGAACCCGCGGAGCGTCATCGTCGTGAAGGACCTGCGTGCGAAGAGCTCCAGCACACCTGGTGTGCCTGGTGAGCTGCTGACCGACCACTCGCTCAACACCCTGAAAGCCGTACTGGCGGTCCGAGCCCGGATCGGCGACATTCCGGGGATGCCGGCCGAGTTCTGGACATGGGCGGCGGTCGCCGCGCTGCTCCACGACACCGGCAAGCTGCCGGACGGATTCCAGCGGATGATCGGCAATGTTTCCCGGCAGGCGCCGACTCCCTGGGGTGAACGACACGAGGTGCTGTCTCTCGGCTTCGTGGACCTCCTGCTCGCCGACCTGCCGTCCACAGAGCGCGAATGGGTCGCGGCGGTGGTGGCGGGGCATCACCGCCCGTTCACGTCCGGTCTCAACGGCTCGTCCAAGCTGCCGCTGCTCACGCAGTACGGCGACGACCAGCCGCAGGACTTCGCCGACAAGTTCATGCCCGCCGACCCGGACCGCCTTGCCGGTCTTGTGGAGTGGTTGCATGCCACAGGCCACCGGCACGGGCTGCCCTTTCCCGAAATCGCACCTCGGGCGGACGTCCGGCAACTGACAGACGCTGCCCATCGCCTCTTCCAAGACGTCATGGACCGATGGGAATGGGCGCTTTCACCTCATGATGGCCGCGGCACGACCGCCGTCCTGTTGCTGGGCGCCGTCACCATGGCCGATCACCTGTCCTCAGCGCACGCGCCTCTGGACACCGAGCATCCACTGGACGAGACCTATTCGGCCCGGCTGGCAGAACGGCTCTCCGCTCGAGGCCACGCGCTGCGCCCGCAACAGTTGGAGGCCTCCAGGACCATAGGCAACCTGCTGCTGCGCTCCTGGACCGGGAGCGGCAAGACCGAGGCCGTCCTTCTGTGGGCGAGCACCCAGATCGGTGACCTGGCTGCCCGTACGAACGGCAACCCTCGCGTCTTCTACCTGCTGCCCTACCTGGCCAGCATCAACGCCATGACCCGACGCCTCGGCGACGACCTGCACGCACCCGACGGAATCGGCGTCGCCCACTCCAAAGCGGCCTCGTACCATCTCGCGCGGTCCCTCGCCGACGGCTGTGCCGGTGACGATGCCGACCCGACTGACCCGGCCGACCCGGCCGATGCGGCCGATGCGGCCGATGCGGCGATCAAGGCCCATTCCCGCGCGGAGGCGACGAAGAACTTCCGGGAGCTCCTGCGCGTCGGCACCCCGTACCAGGTTCTGCGGGGCGCGCTGGCGGGGCCCGCGCACTCCGGCATCCTCGTCGACAGCGCGAACTCGATCTTCATCCTGGACGAGTTGCACGCCTACGACGCCCGCCGCCTCGGCATGATCCTCGCCATCATGGGCTTCTGGCACCGACTCGGTGGACGCGTCGCCGTGCTCTCCGCGACCATGCCCACGGCACTCGCCGACTTGGTGACCCAGGCCCTCGACGGGCAGACGACCCTGGTCGAGCCCTCGCCGGCGAGCCCCGTGCCGATCCGCCATCGCCTCCGCGTCCGCCAGGACCACCTCGCCGACGAACCTTCTCTTGACGAGATACGCGAACGGCTCGCCGACGGCGGGTCCGTCCTCGTCGTCGCCAACAACGTCCGCGACGCGATCACCCTCTACGAGACCCTCGGGCCCTACTGCACCGAACTCCACGGCGAGGACTCCGCCCACCTGCTGCACTCGCGGTACCGCCGGATGGACCGGACCGCCATCGAGACGGCGATCCGGGAGCGCTTCGCGAGCGGGAAACCCCGCCGACCCGGCCTGCTGGTCGGAACCCAGGCCCTCGAGGTGTCCCTCGACCTGGACCTCGACGCCTGCCACACCTCGGCCGCGGACCTCGAAGCCCTCGTCCAGCGCTTCGGCAGAGCCAACCGGCTGGGAACGCTCGCCCCGGCGCCTGTGGTCGTCCACCAACCCGACTATCGGACCCGGCGTGGCGGAGGAGACGACCTCTGGGCGGACGGCGTCTACGAAGCCGAACCCACCCTGCTCGGCTGGGACATCCTCACCCGCCATGACGGGCGGACCATCGACGAGCAGGTCATCACCACGTGGCTCGACCAGATCTACACCAGCCCGTGGGGGCGGAAGTGGTCCCAGAGAGTCGAAGAGCACCGGTCCGACTTCGCCGACTCCTTCCTGGAATTCTCCCAACCCTTCGATGACCGCTCTCAGCTCAACGAGGCGTTCGACGAGCAATTCGACGGCATCGAGGCAGTGCTCGAAGAGGACTACGACAACTACAAATCCGCCCTGAAACTGGTGCCCGACCATGGCGCCGGCCGCCTGCATGCCGACCAGTACCTCATCCCGCTGCCCGCCTGGTGCAGGGGCCTCGGCGCCTACGACAAGCGCCTCAAGATCTGCATCATCGACGCCCAGTACGACCCCCGCCTGGGCCTGCGCGCCGTACATCGCGACGTGCAGCAGAAATACGAACCCGGTGAAATCCTTTGATCGATACCGACGACGTCGGCGGCGTCCACATCAAGTACCTGTATCACTGCCGTCGCCAACTCTGGCTCTACCTGCGCGGAATCCGGCCCGAACATCTGAGCGGGACGGTTCAACTCGGTGAGGCCGTCCACGAGACCTCATACGCCCGCAACAGCCCGGTGGACCTCGGCGCCGCCAAACTCGACTTCATCGACGGTCGGCACTGGGTCCACGAAGTCAAATCGTCCAGCCGTCCCACACCCGCCGACCAAGCTCAGGGCAGGCACTACTGCTACCGGCTCGAACAGGTCGGCATCGACGCCAAAGGCGCGATCCTGCACTACCCCAAGATTCGCCGCACCCATCGCCACCCCTACACGCCAGAGGCCGCGGACCAGGCACGAACCGACATCGCCGAAGTCATCGACGTCGGTGGCGCCCCCACCTCGCCTGCCCGCCTGGCGCGTTCTGCCTGCCGCGGATGCAGCTTCACCGACTACTGCTGGACGGAATGACATGCCCGCCGCCGCACGCACCTACTGGCTCACCGGCCCCTGCCGGATCAGGCGCAAGGACGAATCACTCGTCATCGAACGCGAGTCCGCCGGGAAGGTCCACATCCCGGTCTCCGACGTCCGGGACATCGTCGCCTGCGCCGAAACCGACATCAACACCGCCGTCGTCGCACTCCTCAACCGGCACCGGATCAACGTCCATTTCCTCAGCCACTACGGTGACTACGCCGGATCGCTCCTCACCTCCGACACCAGCACGTCCGGTGAGACCGTCCTCGCGCAAGCCCGGCTCGCCGAAGACCCCGACACCGCGCTCGCGGTCGCCCGCAGCATCGTCGACTCCGCCGCGTTCAACGTCCGCCGCGTCATCGACCGGAAGCTTCTCGCGCGCCCGTACACCGTCCTGCAGAAGAACATCGAAGCCGCTGAAACGCCCGCCCACCTCATGGGTGTTGAAGGAACCTTCCGCCGGTCGGCATGGGAGGTCCTGGACACCAAACTCCCCGAATGGCTCCAACTCGGAGGTCGCAGCCGTCGCCCCCCGAAGAACGCCGGCAACGCGTTCATCAGCTATGTGAACGGCATCATCTACGCCCGAACACTCACGGCCCTGCGCCTGACACCCCTCCACACCGGCATCGCCTTCCTGCACAGCAGCATGGAACGCCAGCGCCACTCCCTGGTCCTCGACGTCTCGGAGATGTTCAAACCGCTGTTCGCCGAACGCCTGCTCCTCAGGATGTCCGCCCGCAACCAGCTCAAGGAGCAACACTTCGACAGCCAAACCAACCAGGCCATGCTCAGCGAGAGCGGCCGAAAGCTGGTCGTCCAGTCCGTCCGCGACGAACTCGCCGTCACCGTGGCCCATCGCTCCCTCGGCCGCCCCGTCGCCTACGACGAGCTCCTCTACCTCGACGCACTCGGACTGACCCGGCGATGCCTCGAAGGCACCCCGTACAAGCCCTTCAGGATCTGGTGGTGAGACAAGCTCCGTGCACGTCATCGTCGTCTACGACACCGCAGCCGAACGAAACCCCCGCATCCTGCGAACATGCCGAAAGTACCTTCACCACGTCCAGCGAAGCGTCTTCCAGGGCCAGCTCAGCCAGGCCCAACTCCGCCGCTTCCAATCCGAGGTCGAGAACCTCCTGGACCTCAGCTACGACAACGTCCTCGTCTACACCTATCCACCCGGAACAACCCCGACCCGCCTCACCTGGGGCGCCGCCGAACCAGCCCCCACCGACATCCTGTAGCCCCGGCCCCACATCAACCCCAAGTTGATCATGCCGAGTTTCAGCGACACGCCGGGCCCAACAACACAACCGACGGTCCGCTGAAGAACCCACCTCCGGCGGCCCCTCTTACCTCCCAGGCACCTGCGGCTTTACCCTGGGGTCCTCATCGCCCCTACGAGGGTTCGCAACGCCCCGGCCCCCAGCGGCTCGCACGGCCCCGAGCGGGAGTCCTCATCGCCCCTACGAGGGTTCGCAACAACTGGAGGACAGCGGTATTGAGCTCACCAACCGGTCCTCATCGCCCCTACGAGGGTTCGCAACGGATCGCCTCGGCGCGCGGGACGGTCCCGGTCAGCCAGGTCCTCATCGCCCCTACGAGGGTTCGCAACAGGCGGCCCGCCGCCACCGCATCGCGCACCACGCGCGTCCTCATCGCCCCTACGAGGGTTCGCAACGAGTGTCGGCCCGCCGCTGGGCGAATCGCCAGCTAGTCCTCATCGCCCCTACGAGGGTTCGCAACACGTGCGGGATCGCGCCCGCGATCTTCTCCAGCGAGGGGACCTCATCGCCCCTACGAGGGTTCGCAACGCGATGCCGCCGAGGTAGGAGTTCGGCCGTCTGGCGACCTCATCGCCCCTACGAGGGTTTGCAACTTGTTGAGGTGCTGGCGCATGACGCTCATCTCCTGGAGGGTCCTCATTGCCCCTACAAGGGTTCGCAACTACCTTCTGTCCACCCCGTGCAGCGTCGCGGCGGTGGTCCTCATCGCCTCTACCCGGGGTGCTATGTGGTGAGGGTGCCCAACGTGTGGTGCGGAAAAGTGATGGGGCGGCGTCGGAGACGGGGATGGGCTGTTCGTGGAGATTGGGGGCCAGTCCTGCCATCCGGGTGTTGGGTGTTCCAGGTCCAGTGAGGTCGCGAGCCAATAGAACAAGCCGATCAGCAATGCGACAAGGAGGAGCGTGCCCCCGCAGCCCAGACTGATCTTTGTTCCTCGCTTCATCTTCCTCGCCCGGATGCCATCTGGCCTGTTCGCCCGAATATGCCGTAGTCGTGTGCGTTGTCGGCCATGTTGAGCTGGCCGTCCTTATCCTGCGTGGCTTGCCCTCAGTTGGCTGGTGAGCGGTGCCTGGCTCTACTCAGGATGGCTTAGACGGGTGTCGTGGGCGTCGTCGAGGTCTTGTGAGGAGCGAACTCCTGCAGGCTCGAAGGGGGCCGCGGTGCCGAACGATGCTGTGGATGGCATCGGTCCAGAGGAAACGTGTCATCGCCGGGGCCGTCGGGTGATCCAGCAGGCGTGTTGCTGCCGGGTGAGACCTATTGGCGGCGGAATCGGCTCGTGGTGGGTGTGTGAGAGAGTGGATCATGCCCTTGGACGCGTATGAACTCAGGACTTCGATCGCTGTTTCCGACATTCAGGAGGCGGTCGCTTTTTATGAAGGCAAACTGGGCCTGCGGCCGCTGAAGTCCGGGCCCAGCGCCCGCATCCCTGGCGGGAGCCGGGTCTACGGTTCTGGTGGCGGGCCGGCGCTGAACGTGTACCAGTCGGTCACTGCCGGGAAGACTTCGGCGACGCTTGCGACGTGGTACGTCGACGACATCGATCAGATCGTGGACGAGCTCGTGTCGTCCGGCGTCGAGATCGTGCGCTACGACCAGTTCGAACACGACGGCAAGGGGATCACGGCACGGGCGGGCGGTGGGCGTATCGCGTGGTTCCAGGACCCGGACGGCAATACCTTCGCCATCGAAGCCGACGTCTGAGCACGGGACATCGGGGCGGCGTTTGCGGGTTCCGCTGTGATCGGTGTGGGCGTCGAGGGCGTGAGAGCGGCCAAGCAAGGAACTTCGCGAGGACGCGCGGTTTGACGGGGTCGGGCTGCGGACGCTGATCGCGGACGGAGGGGGGGCACCGCTGACGAGGTCGAGGCCGTGGCGCGCGAGGCGTTGGACACGTCGAACGCCGAGGTGAACGGCCTGGCGCTGCCTCTGTTCACTTCAGCGCTCGATCACGCTGAGCGCGGCCCGTCTCCGGGGTTTCGCTCTCATCAGGGGCCACGGGCCGGTGGAGCGGGAGATCCCGTTCACCGCGAGCAGGGGGCTCCAGCGCGTCGTCGCTCGGCACGACAGCGATCTGATGGCCCGCTTTCGCGCCGTCGGCCTGGTCACCCTGGGCCTCACGAGCTTGCTGGAGTTGGCGATGGTTGCGGTCGCGGGGACGGTGATGTCGGCGAGGTTCAGCGACGGTGTGGTCGCGTCGGATAGGTGATGGCCGGGGTGTGCCCGACCGCGAGGTCGGTGCGCGCTGCTGTGCGGCGGTGGGCGTGACCAGGTCGGGCCCACCGCCGCCTTGTTACGGCAGTACGAGTGGCGGCCGGTCTGCGACCCGCAGCCACGACCCGTCCGGCTGACGGCGGGCGATCTCGGAGGTCACCTGGCCGTTGGTCAGCGTGGTCGCCGTCAGTGCCAGGTCGCCGTTCACCAGCGCCGGCTGCTGCCTGCCCGGCGAGATGACCGTCGCGGCCGCGACCATCTGCTCGAAGACCTTGCGGATCTCCGCGTGTCCGGTCGCGTGGTTGCCCGGGGGAAACGCCAGCACGGCGTTCGGCTCGTACAACGCCACCATCCCGTCGACGTCGCCCGCATTGGCACGCTCGACGAAGTACTTGCCCAGGTCGTTCGGCTCAGTGGCCACTCTTTTGTCTGTCATGCTGATCAGCCTCCCAACGAATCGCGACATCCTGTGTCGTGTATTCGGGCAGCATCCGTGTCGACCGGCTCGGCTGCCGCTGTCCCAGGGCGATGGGCGCGGACTGGTGCGGGCCGGGTGGACTTGGTCACCAGATGCCGTGGTCTCGGACGTTGCCGTCGAGTCGTTCTCCGATCCATTCGCGGACGGCGGCGAGCACCACGTCCATGGGGCGGGTCGCTGTGGTGATGTCGCCGAGCCCAATGGCGTCGCTCGATTCGAAGACCTGGGCGTAGCGTTCGATCAGCGGCTCGGAGCGGACGGGCGCGTCGGAGTAGAGCACCGCTACCAGGGACGTGACCACGACGGTGGTCTGAATTTTGGCGCGGCCGGCCTCGTGGCGAATGATGAGGACCTT
Source organism: Spirillospora sp. NPDC052269 (assembly GCF_040679435.1). Lineage (NCBI taxonomy): Bacteria > Bacillati > Actinomycetota > Actinomycetes > Streptosporangiales > Thermomonosporaceae > Spirillospora > Spirillospora sp. NPDC052269. Next base: position 107,715 of record NZ_JBFAUU010000021.1, on the reverse strand, counting down.
GTACACCTGTTGCCAGGGGACGTGCAGGCTCTGGCCGTCGAGCTGGAGGGTGAATCCTTCAGCGTCCAGAGTCGCCGGGGACGCGGCGGCTGCGCGGCTCTTCGAGCCCCGGACGCCGACCGCCAGGCTGACACCACCCACCGCCGCCCCGATGGCTAGAAGCAGTAACCCCTTGGATGATCCCTTAGTCAGCGATATCACGCCGAATATCAGAGGGACCATGCTGATGGCCGCACCGGCCATTCCGGAGGCATAGTTCTTGCTCGGTCCAGGATTGGGGCCGAGCTTGACACGACTGACGTGAACACCGCTCATGATCATGACCGTACAGCCAGATATGCGGATGAAGCGGTGCCGGGCTTCAGCGGCCGGGGACGTGGGGTTCGACGATCTCGTTGTCGGCGGAGGAGCGGAGGGCGGCTTCGATGACCTCCAGGCCCGCGATGGCGTCCTTCAGGGCGACCGGAGGCGGGGTCTCGCCGCGCAGCGTGCGGACGACGCCGGCATAGAAGTCCTGGTAGGCGCCCGGGTCGGTGGGCTCGCGGCGCGCGTTGCCGGGGGTGCCGAGCAGGCCGTACGACTCCGGCGGGGCCTGGCCCCAGCCGTCCTCCAGCGGGGTGTGGCCGTCGCGCAGGGCGTCCTCTTGGCCGTCCATGCCGTGGACGGTGTAGGCGGCGCGGCCGCCGAGGACGCGGAACCGCGGGCCGAGTTGGGCGGCGGTCGCGCTCATCCACAGGTGGGAGCGGACGCCGCCGGGGTGCGCGAGCGACACGAACGCGTCGTCGACGCTCTCCGCGCCCGGACGCCGGACGTCCAGCTCCGCGTACACGCGCTCCGGACGTCCGAACAGCGCGATGGCCTGGTCGATCAGGTGCGAGCCCAGGTCGTACAGGATGCCGCCGGCGTCCCGCGGGTCCGAGGTCTCCTTCCAGCCCGGCTTCACCTCCGGACGCCACCGCTCGAACCGCGACTCGAAGCGCTGGACGCCGCCGAGCGCGCCGGAGCCCACCAGCCGCCGGACGGTCTGGAAGTCGCCGTCCCAGCGCCGGTTGTGGAAGGGGATCACCGGAAGTCCGCGGACGGCGGCGAGGGCGGCCAGCGAGCGCGCGTCGGCGGCGGTCGCCGCGACCGGTTTGTCCAGCACCACCGGCAGGCCGGTGGTGAGGGCCGTCCGGGCGAGCGGGACGTGCTGCCGGTTCGGGGCGGTCACCACGACCAGGTCGAACTCGCCGTTGGTCTCCCACACCCGGTCCGGGCTGTTCAGGACACGGGCGGCCGGGTAGCGGTCGCGGACGGCGGCCTGTCGCTCGGGGTTGCCGGTGACGACGGCCGACAACTCCAGGCCGGGCACGGAGGAGATCAGCGGCGCGTGGAACACCGCGCCGCCGGTGCCGTATCCGATCAGGGCCACGCGTAGGGACATATTCCGATCATCCCGGATGTCTTCTCGCAGGTCAAAGCCGGGGTGACGCTCCGCGTCCGGCCCTGTGCGGCTCGATCCGCCCCGAAACGCCCATGCAAGCGGACGCTGGGCGAAACGGAGATCACGCGACGCCGTACGCTTATGAGCGATACGGGTGGATCGAAGGGGAATTCAAGCGTGGCCAAACCAGTGATCGTGACGGTGGACGACGATCCGGGCGTGTCCCGGGCGGTGGCCCGGGACCTGCGCCGCCGGTACGCGGAGTCCTACCGGGTGCTGCGGGCCGAGTCGGGGCCGCAGGCGCTGGACGCGCTGCGCGAGCTGAAGCTGCGCGGCGACGACACGGCGGTGCTCGTCGCCGACCATCGGATGCCGGAGATGACGGGGGTGGAGTTCCTCGAGGAGGCGATGGACCTCTACCCGTTCGCGCGCCGTGTCCTGCTGACCGCGTACGCCGACACCGACGCCGCGATCCGCGCGATCAACGTCGTCGACCTCGACCACTACATGCTCAAGCCGTGGGACCCGCCGGAGGAGAAGTTCTACCCGGTGATGGACGCGCAGCTGGAGGCGTGGCGGCGCACCGACCGGCGGCGTCCGAGCGAGCTGCGGGTCGTGGGACACCGCTGGTCGGCGCGGTCCTACGAGGTGCGCGACTTCCTCGCGCGCAACCAGGTGCCCTACACGTGGCTGCTGGACACCTCGCCCGAGGCCGCCGAGCTGCTCAAGGCGGCGGGCGACCCGGAACTGCCGCTGGTCGTGACCGCCGACGGCACCAAGCTCAGCGCGCCCACCGACACCGAGCTGGCCGCCGTGGTCGGGCTGACCACCGCGCCCGGCGCGGACTTCTACGACCTGGTCGTCGTCGGGGGCGGCCCGGCCGGGCTCGGCGCCGCGGTGTACGGGGCGTCCGAGGGGCTGAACACCGTCCTGATCGAGCGGCACGCGTCCGGGGGGCAGGCCGGGCAGAGCTCCAGGATCGAGAACTACCTCGGCTTCCCGGACGGCGTGTCCGGGGCGCAGCTCGCCGACCGGGCCCGCCGCCAGGCCGTCCGGTTCGGCGCCGAGCTGATCACCACCGGCGAGGTCACCGGGATCGCCGCGCACGGCCGGGCCCGCGTCGTGACGCAGGCGGACGGCACGAAGGTCGCCGCGCACGCGGTCATCCTCGCGACCGGCGTCTCCTACCGCCGCCTGGACGCGCCGGGCCTGGAGGACCTGGTCGGACGCGGCGTCTACTACGGCGCGGCGATGGCCGAGACGCCGAGCTGCAAGGGCGAGGAGGTGTACGTCGTCGGTGGCGCGAACTCGGCCGGCCAGTCGGCGGTGAACCTCGCCAAGGACGCCAAGAAGGTGCACATCGTGATCCGCGGCGACAGCCTGGAGAAGTCGATGTCGCACTACCTCATCGAGCAGATCGCCGAGATCGACAACATCGTCGTCCACCCGAACACGGTCGTCACCGAGGGGCGCGGCGTGGACCGGCTCGAGCGGCTCGTCCTGACCGGCCCGGACGGCGAGCGGACCGTCCACACCCACTGGCTGTTCGTGTTCATCGGCGCCGAACCGGGGACGGAGTGGCTGAACGGCGTCGTCGAACGCGACGAGGACGGCTTCATCCTCACCGGCCCTGACCTGGTCGTCGACGGCCGCCGTCCGGCCGACTGGGAACCGAATCGGCAGCCGTACCACCTGGAGACCAGCCTGCCCGGCGTGTTCGCGGCCGGCGACGTCCGCTCCGGCTCGATCAAGCGCGTCGCCTCGGCGGTCGGCGACGGTGCGATGGCCGTCGCGCTCGTCCACCGCTACCTCGAGCAGGCCTGACCGTCACTCCCGCCCCGGTGTGACCACGCGCCGCGCGACTCGAACGCATCCTGTCGCGCGGCCGTGGCGCATCGGGGACGGCATCCTGCCCGTGCTCCGGTTTCAAGATCCTTCAGCCTGGAAATCGTCGCTTACGGACGGTCGTCTCGCCTGACTGTTCGTGTCGCCACTCCAGGTCACGGCCTCACGGGCCCCAGAAGGATGCTGCCGGGGGAATCGAAGATGCGTCTGACGCCGATGCCGGGGCGGGGGCCGCGCGGACGGCTGCTGGCCGTGATCGTGATGATCGCCGGGCTCGCCGGCCTGATGGGCCTGCCGGTCATGGCCTCACCGGCGAGCGCGAGCACCGCGGGTCGCGCCGCGGCCCGGCCGCACCCGCATCGCCACCCGAGCAGGGCCGCGGCCCGGCAGTCACCGCCGCGCGTCACCCTCGGTTGGGGAGCCAACGGCTTCGGGCAGCTGGGCGACGGTGCCACCGGGACCATCAGCACCACCCCCGTCCGGACGGCGCTTCCCGAAGGGGTCACCTTCACCCAGGTCGCCGGCGGTGCGCTCCACACTCTCGGCCGGGCGTCCGACGGGCGGGTCTTCGCCTGGGGCGACAACACCTACGGTCAGCTGGGCGACGGCACCACCACCGCCTCGCCCACCCCCGTCGAGACCCGCCTGCCCGCGGGAGTGACGATCAAGCAGGTCGCCGCGGCCAACTACTACAGTCTCGCCGTGGCCACCGACGGGCGGGTCTTCGCCTGGGGGAACAACTTCTACGGCCAGTTGGGCGACGGCACCACCTTCAACCGGGACACCCCCGTCGAGGTCCACCTGCCCGCGGGAGTGACCATCGAGCAGGTCGCCTGCAACAGCTACTTCAGCTTTGCCCTGAGCACGGACGGCCACGTGTACGCCTGGGGCTGGAACGCCGCCGGGATGCTGGGCGACGGCACGACCACCGACCGCCACACTCCGGTCCGGACGCTGATTCCCGAGGGCGTGACCATCACCCAGATCGCCGCCGGGGAGAGCCATGGTCTCGGCCGGGCCTCCGACGGTCGCGTCTACGCCTGGGGGGCCAATTACAAGGGGGAGATCGGGGACGGCGGCGACCCCACCCAGTTCCACCTCACCCCGGTCACGGTCGCGCTGCCCCAGGGGGTGAGCATCACCAACGTCGCGGCCGGACTGCGCTTCAGCCTCGGCGTGGCTTCCGACGGCCGTGTTTTCGGCTGGGGAAGCAACGTCTTCGGGCAGGTGGGTGACGGCGGAACCACCGACCGCTACACCCCGGTTCAGACGGATATCCCCGCCGGAGTGACCATCATCAGGGTCGCCGCCGGCGCCGACCACGGCCTCGGACTGGCCTCCGACGGACGCGTCTATTCCTGGGGAGGCAACCACAGCGGCCAGTTGGGGGACGGCACCAGGACCAACCGCCTCACCCCGGCCGAGGTCGCGCTCCCCGGCGACGTCGTGAAGGTGACCGCGATCGGCACGGGCGTCAGCTACAGCCTGGTGGTGGCCGAGACCCGCGAAAGCGCCACGACGCTGAAGGCCGAACCCGCCAAGGCCGCCGAAGGCCGGACGGTCACCCTGACCGCTCACGTGACCTGCACCGGCCGCACTCCGAACGGCGCCGTCACCTTCTCCGATGGACGGCGGGGGCTCGGCACCGCCACCGTCCGCGACGGGGTGGCGGCCCTCACCGTCCGGACGCTGGCCGTCGGCCGCCACACCATCACCGCGCACTACAACGGAAACGCCGACTGCCCGCCGTCCAGCGGCAGCACCACCGTCGTCATCCAACGCGCGCACCAGCCTCGCCGGCCCATCGTCCCGGTCACCGGCTGACCGCGACCGAGGCACTTGGGAGCTCCTACGGGATTAGTCGAGGAGGTGGAAGGCGGCGGCGGAGGAGGAGCCGTTGGTGTCGGGGGTGAGGGTGACAAGGCGCTGACGGGGGTTGCCGGGCGCTTCGAAGTTCTCGTAGTTGAGGGCCAGGACGCCCAGCTCGGGATGGCGCAGCCGCTTGGCCCCGGCGGTGCGCAGTTCGACGTCCTGAGTGGCCCACAGGACGCGGAAGTCGGCGCTGTCACGGGTCAGATCGGCGATGAGCGCGGCGAGGCCCGCGTCGGCGGGGTGACGGCCGACGGCCAGCCGAAGCTGCGCGGCGGTTGCGGCCGCCACGTCGGCCCAATCGACGTAGAGGTCCCGCGCTGACGGGACGAGGAAGAGGTGACGGGCCAGGTTCGCGGCGGGCCCGGACACCGCGTCGCCGAGGAGCCGCACGGCCGGCGGGTTGGCGGCCAGGACGTCGAAGCCGTCGGTGATGACCAGGGCGGCGACCCGGTCCATCAGGTCGAGCATGCTCCGGAGCTCGGGACGCACCGCCGGCGTCGCGGAACGGGCGTCGTCCCGTGGCGGGCCGACGAGCGCGACGAGGTGGGCGCGTTCCACGTCGTCGAGCGACAGGACCCGCGCGATGGCGTCGAGGACCTCCTGGGAGGGCCGGTTCGCCCTGCCCTGTTCCAGGCGCTGGTAGTACTCGACGCTGATCCCGGCGAGCTGGGCCAGTTCCTCCCGCCGCAGACCGGGTACTCGACGCCGTCCACCGGCTCGCAGCCCCACCTGCTCCGGACTGACCTTGGCCCGCCGCGACAGTAGGAAATCCCCCAACTCGCCCATGACGGCCATTCTCCCCGAGGTCGCAGGGTGGCCCTGCCAGTACCCGTAACACCGGGGACCTGGGTAGCCATGCTTCCGCCCGGCAGGCTTCTGTTCGAAGGAAACACCTAGAACGGAGCGGACCGTGCGAAAGCCGAGCGAACGCTATGAACAGGGACGAGCCCGGCAGGCGGAGCTGGGCGAGGACGGTGTCCGGGAGCGGGCGTACGACCTGCTCGCCGACATCGCCCCCGACCTGTCCCGGATGGCGGTCGAGTTCGCCTACGGAGACGTCCACTCCCGCCCGGGACTCGACGCCGCCCGCCGCGAACTGGTGATCCTCGGCGTGCTGATCGCCCTCGGCGCGACCGAACCGCAGATCGAAGCCCACCTCGGATCGGCCCTGGCCGCCGGCCTGACGCCGGGGGAACTGGTCGAGGCCGTCATCCAGACCGTGCCCTATGCCGGGTTCCCCCGAACCTTGGCCGCGATGTTCGTCGCCCGTCGCCTCTTCGAGGCCCGAGGGCTCCTGCCGGTCCGCCCCGCCTCCGTCCACACCGACCAAGGAGAATGACATGACTGTTTCCGCACAGGACCGCGCCGACGTCATCGACGCCTGCACCCGGATGATGTGGAGCATCGACGTCCACGACTGGGAGACCTTCCCGAGCGTCTTCGCGCCCGAGGTGACGCTGGACTACACCCGCTTGTGGGGCGGCGAGCCCGACCGCGCCACCCCGCAGGACGTCACCGCTGCCTGGTCGGCGCTGTTCCGTGGCTTCTCGGCCACCCAGCACCTGCTGGCCAACCACCTGGTCGAGGTCGACGGCGACCGGGCCGTCCTCACCGCCGTCTTCCAGGCCACGCACCGCGGCGAGGACCCCTTCGGCGGCCCGCTGTGGACCCTGGGCGGCACCTACCGGTTCGGCCTGGTCCGGATCGACGGCGAGTGGAAGATCGACGAGGTCGAGATGACCCCCACGTGGGCCGAGGGCAACAAGGACGTCGTCGCCGCAGCCCGCGCCGGAAACCACGACTGACAGAGATGATGTAGGCGAGCGCCTTCCGCCCCCACGATCCGTCCGCTGAGCCGGAAGGCTGCTGCGCTGCCCCCACGCCTGACCGCCGGGGGCGCGCAGCGTTGGCGCCGGTCGCCGGCTGTCCAGATCGGGCCTGGCGGTCGACGGCGCCGAACGCCGCACATAGCCTCGGTTCATGGCGAGTGCGAACCCGCAGCGGGTGGCGTTCGACGCCGCCCGTGTGCTCGTGGCAGTCGCCGGAAGTGACCTCTGCTGGTGGATGAGCGGAGAAGTGGGACGCTGCCTCGGGCCGGACTACGAGGCCCGCCTGCTCGAAACACGTCTCCGTCTCCAAGAGGACGACTGACCGAAGTGCCCCAACTCCATGGACTGGGGTCACGAGAAGACAAGGGCGGTCCGGAAACTCCGGACCGCCGCCGCACCGCTACTGTTCGCGCCCTATCGGACGGAGACGTTCGTCGCCTTCTGCGGCGAGTCGTAGTAGTGGTTCTTGTCGCCGTAGTAGATATAGGCGAAAGATGCGTTCTTGTAGAGGCGCAACCGTCCGCTGAAACGGCCCTTGGAGTCGGTCTTGGGACGGGCGAACCACTTCCAGTCCTGGTCGCCCTTGAACTTGATCAGCAGGTACACGCGCTGGCCCTTGAAGGCCACGTACTTGGCGGGCTTCGGGTCGTGCTTGAGCGTGCCGCTGAAGGAGACGTAGCCGCCCTTGCGGACCTTGAGCGGGCTGACCTTCCAGCCGACCACCATCGCGTTGACCCGGGTGTCCCGGACGGACGCGCTGGTCGCGCCCGCGAGCTTGGCGTCGCCCGCGAAGCGGACGCGGAACATGCCGTGGGCGCAGCCGGTGTTCCCCTTGAAGGTGAAGGCGCCGCCCGCCCGGGTGACGGGGGCGTTGACGCCCTTGCGCGGGGCCAGCGTGAACCAGGGCTTGCCCTTGACCGTCGACAGGCACTGCAGGGCCAGTGGCAGGCCGGCGGGCACGGTGGCCCCGGCGGCGGTGAGCTTGCCCGTGACGGTCAGCACCGCCGAGGAGGTGGTGGACGCCTTGAACGTGATCTTCGTGGTGGTCTTGGCGGCGGCGTTCGCGGTCGCGGGGACGGCGGTCGCCAGGGTGGTGGCCGCGACGGCGGCCGTGCTCGCGAGGAGCAGGGACTTGCGCATGGACTTCGCTTTCCTCGGGGATCATCGGGGGGAATGAGGTGCGTGGCGCGCAATGACAGGACGCCGCCGGTCGGGACGGGGTTGCCCCGGAAATGATCACGAAAGCGCAAACGTATCCGCTGTGCCCTCGGCCGCACCTTTGACAGAACTGCCGAGCCCCCGCCAGTACGCGATGTGGCTGCGAACGTTCTGGGCGCGGCGGACGCGGATCCCGTCGTCCTGCTGCACGGCACACCGACGAGATCCAGGGCCGCTACCCCGAGCTCGACCTGCCGGTGCTGGTGCTGGGGCACCGCCGACGCCTGGATTCCGGTCGCCAAGGCCCACGAGCTGGCAGGCCTGATCCCCGGCGCATGGCTTCACCTGGTCGAAGGGGCGGGTCGCCTCGTCCAGGAGGACGCCCCGCCGAACTCACCGCCGCTCTCCTCTCGTTCCTCGGCTCCTGGGGTTCCCGCGGCCTTCCTGGGGAATCTTCGAATACGCTGCTCTGGTTTCGATACAAGGAGTAGTGAAATTTGGATGGTCAAGGAGGACCCATGACGGCCGTCGATCCCGCCGAGCTGCGTCGCCTGTTCCTGTTCGAGGACCTGGACGACGAGAAGGTGGAGTGGCTGGCGAGGTCCGGCCACGAACGGACGTACGCCGCGGGCGAGACCATCTGCGCACAGGGCGAGCCGGCCGAGTTCCTGTTCGTCCTGCTGGACGGGCAGATCGTGATGACGCAGCAGGTCCAGGACCACATCGTGGAGATCAGCCGCACCGCGAAGCCCGGCGTGTACGGCGGCGCGGTGCAGGCCTACATCGGCGACCGGATCGAGCAGCGGTACGCGCACACGTTCCGCGCGCTCCGCACGACGCGCGTCTTCGAGTTGCCCGCCCGCAAGTTCAGCAAGGCCGTCCGCTCCTGGTTTCCGATGGCCATGCACCTGCTGGAGGGCCTGTTCTTCGGGATGAGCAGCGCCCGCCGCCTGGTGGACAACCGGGAGCGGCTGACCGCGCTCGGCACCATCACCGCCGGGCTCACCCACGAGCTGAACAACCCGGCCGCGGCCGCCGCGCGCGCCGCGGCCGAGCTGGGCGACCGGCTCGTCGGGGCGCAGAAGCGCCTCGTCGAGCTGGCCGCGGGCGGCGTCGACTGCGAGCACATCGCCCGGCTGGTCGCGCTGCACGACCGGCTCATCGGCGTCGGACTCTCCCAGCCGCCCCGTGATCCGATCGCGGTCAGCGACGCCGAGGAGGCGCTCGGCGACTGGCTCGACGAGCACGGCGTCGACGACGCCTGGGACCTCGCGCCCGCCCTGGTCGCCGCCGGGATCGGTGTGGACGACGCGGAGCGGGTCGCCGAGATCGCGGGGGACCGGCTGGGCGTCGCGATGGCCTGGCTCACCGAGACGCTCGAGGTCGCGCAGCTGCAGGCGGAGATCTCCGAGGCGACCACCCGGATCACCGACCTGCTCGACTCGGCCCGCCAGTACTCCCAGCTCGACCGGGCCGACTACCAGAGCGTCGACCTGCGCACCCTGATCGACAGCACCCTGACGATGCTGAAGCGCAAGGTGGCGCCGGACGTGCGGGTGAGCACCGACTACGCGTCCGACCTGCCGCCCGTCCCGGTGCACGCGGCCGAGCTGAACCAGGTCTGGACGAACCTGATCGTCAACGCGCTGGACGCCTTGGGCGGCTCGGGCACCCTCACCATCCGGACGTTCCGTGAGAACTGCCAGGCCGTGGTCGAGTTCGCCGACACCGGCGCCGGCATCTCCGAGGAGAACATCGACCGGATCTTCACGCCGTTCTTCACGACCAAGCCCGTCGGCCGCGGCACCGGCCTCGGCCTGGACATCTCCTGGCGCATCGTGGTCGACCGCCACGGCGGCGACATCCAGGTCACCTCGGTCCCGGGCGACACCCGCTTCCAGGTCCGCCTGCCCCTGAAGTCGGCCGCCCCGGTGGACGACTCCGAAGAGGAGGAGTGAGAAGCGAGTCCCGGCGAACGGGACGCCGCCGTCAGTCGTCGTGGCCGAAGGCGAGACGGTAGCCGGGGCCGGAGTCGCGGTACACGTCGCCGTGTCCCCAGCTCAGCACCTCGAACCGGACGTGGACGGACTCCGCGCGCACCCCGGTGAGCTCGGCCATCATCTCCTCCGACAGGTCGACGATGGCCGGGATGTCGTGCTGCTCGATCGCCCAGTCGGCGGGGCCGAAGTCCTCCACGACACCGGTGACGCGGTGCCCGCGATAGGCGATCCGGACACGGGTGCCGAGCGGCCAGTAGGGGCTGGCGACCGTCCGGTAGGACATGCGCGCGCCGCCTGCGGTGGCCGGGTCCCAGAAGGACGTGGCGGTCGCAGTCCCGGACGGTAAGCGCGGCCGCCGCCGAGACGGCGACGCCGACGGTGATGCGGGCGGGCGTGCCGACCGGGACGGACGCGGCGCCCGACGCGGCGCTCGCGTTGCGCCCGCCGACGCGGCCGGTAACGCGGCGGTCCGAGCATGCCTTGTGCGTGACGGCACTCTCTCGGCGGACGGCGGGCCGGACGACTTGGGTGATTGCAGGGCGAACGCGGCGGCGGCCCCACCGATCAGGAACGTCCCGGTGATCGGGACGATCACCAGAGCCGCGACCCGGCCGTGTCGTACGGGCCGCCTGCCGGTCGGGGCCTCGTCCCGCTCGCCGCGTGGCTCGGGCAGGGCGAACTCGGCCAGCAGTGTCGCGAGGTGCTGCTCCATCGCGCGCTCGGAGATGTCGAGCAGTTCGGCGAGCACGGCGTTGCAGTGGCCCGCCACGATCAGCCCGAAGACCTCCGTCTCCCGCGCGGTCAGCGTGGCCTGGTTGTGCCGCAGGATGCGGGACGCTCCCTCCGCGTCGTCGTCCGGCTCGAGGACGTCCGGCTCCTCGGCCCGCAGGATGAGCCTGGTGAGCCGCACCAGCTGGTCCGCCGCCTCCCGGGCCGGTCCGTCCACGCGTCCTCACACTCCCCGAAATCCCGCAATCCGGATACTAAGAGTAATCAGCCATCAACAATGCGGAGTTTAGGGTCTCGGTGCGGGCAACGGAAGGTCCGACAGAGGCAAAGCGTGACGAGAGTGACCACTGGGGTCAGGACGCTGTCGCGCCCGGGCCCGAAGGCGTCCGGACGGCCGGTGGCACAATCGGGCCGTGAGCGACACGAGGCAGACAGGCGAGGCGTCCGGCACGGCGGCATGGCACACCCGGATCGAGCATGTGCGCGGCGACGCGCTGACCGGCGACACCGGGCAGACGTCGGGCATGCGGCGGCTGGAGGCGATCTCCGGCCGGACGGTCGGCGCCGAGCGGCTGTGGATGGGCCGCACGCACGTCGGGCCGGCGACGAACTCCGGCGACCATCACCACGGCGAGGCCGAGACCGCCATCTACGTGGTGTCCGGACATCCGGTGTTCGTCTTCGCCGAGGGCGACCACGAGGTGCGCGTCGAGACCGCGCCGGGCGACTACGTGTTCGTCCCGCCGTACGTCCCGCACCGCGAGGAGAACCCGTCCACCGACGAAGAGGCCGTAGTGGTGATCGCCCGCAGCACCCAGGAGGGCATCGTCGTCAACCTCCCCAGCCTCTGGGCCGACGTCGACCGCCCCGCCGCCGACTGAACGAGCTCCTCCATCAACTGCGCCTCGGACGGAAACTTGCCCTGCGTTGATAGGTCTCGTCCGGGATCCGTAGGAATGTGGGTCCGTCCGGCCGAGGCCGTGCGAGCCTTGCTCAACGGCACAGCGAGCGAGGCCACGCGATGCGGGGAGTCCTGCCATGCTCCAACTCCGGTCGATGACGGTGTTCTTCACCGCGTTCCTGCTGACCACGGCGAGTCTGTGTGCGGTGATGTCGCGCGCGGACGCCGCCATGGCGTTCGGGCATATCGACGCGTCACCGTTCGTCCTGGACCCCTCGGACAGCTTCCAGCGGTACGGGGCGATCGTGTCCCGCATCGAGTCCGCCGGGAAGGTTTCCAAGGCATCGTCACTGGGAGCGGCGATTGACGGACCACAGGACTTCCATCCGACCTGGGGGCTGTGCCACTCCACCGGCATCACTTCTACGCTCAGTCCATCGGGATTCTGCTGGGATCCCGCCGACGACGGCTGGGACACCGCCAACTGGCGTCCCCAAGGGATCAGCGGCTCCTGGGACGCCCAGCCGAACCTGACCTGGAGCGGTCGCAGAATCGCCGTGGTCAGCTGGCACGGCATCCAGAGCCGCGACGACTTCGCCCGCCTGACCTTCGTCGACTACACCGACACGACCCATCTGAAGTACCGGGACGTGCTCCTGGTCGTCCCCAAGGCCGTCAACGGGACGGACGACTTCACCGCCTTCGACTGGAACCACGCCGACGGGGTGGTGTGGTACGGCAACACACTGCTGGTCGCCAACGGCGGCAGGCTGCATGCGTTCAGCCTCAACCACCTGTGGACGATGACCCGCTCGCAAGAGGAGATCGGCCTGGGCGCGGACGGCAGCCAGGCGCCCAGCGCGAGGTGGCACCGGTACGCGTTGCCCGAAGTCGGCGAGTACTACCCGGGCTACGCGCCGTCCGACGGCGCCTACATCGCCTGCACCGTCAAGACCGGCGCTCGTCCGTGCCTGAACTCCCTCAGCCTCGACCGTCGCGGCGCCGCCCGCGACTCCATGGTGTCGGCCGAGTACGTCAGCGACGACTCCGCCGGCGGGCGGGCCATCCGCTGGCCCATGGACTACACCACGGCCCTTCCTCTGCTCGGCGCGGACAGCAAGGTGCACGCCGACGAAGCGTTCACCTCCCCGATCTGGCACATGCAGGGCGCGGCCAGCGACGGCACCGACTGGTACCTGTCAGGAACGTGCGCGTCCGGCTCGGGAACCTGCGTCCACAAGGCGGTCCCAGACCAGGCTCCCAAGCAGTCGACGCAGGTGACCGGCGGCCTGGAGAACCTGTCGTACCAGCCTTCCTACAACGGCTCCACCCCTGCGCTGTGGGGCCTGAACGAAGGCGACAACCGCTTCGTCTTCCATATCAACGTCCCCTAGCCAGGCGACCGCCGAGACGGAGCAGGCCAGGTCTTTTGAGGCGTGGCCTGCTCCTCGCCGCGTGGGACGGCGGCGGACGGGACGATCCGGCGGAAGGCGCTGTGTCCGGTGCGCTGTGACCGGAGCTCCTCGGGTCAGGCGATTGCGGGGTCTGCCGTGTGTTCCTACCCCGGTTTCGACGTTGGAGCGCCGAGGATGCGGTCCACGTCGTGGAGATGATGGTGGGCGTCGTGAGCGTTGTTCCGCGCGACGTCCTCAGCTCGCTGCGGGCCGCGAGTGGCGTGCTGCAGCACGACCTTGACCGTCAAGGCTTCATCCACGGTTTCGGTCCATGCCCGCGATGCCCAGGTCAGAGACCAGAGCGCAGCCGGCAGCGCGATGTCGTCGTAACCGCGTGCCGCGGCCAGTAGATCCGGATCGTAACCAGGTACCCCCGTGGCGCCGCCCTCGGAGGCGCCTCTCAGGCGCTCCGCCCAGGTCCGCAGGTTGTCGGCCACGTGACTGACGTAGGCCGAGGAGCTCCAGTCGAGCTGAGGATGCCGTTCACGGCCCGTCGCATCCTGAAGCCGTTCCGCGAACTGTGCTGGGACGTCCCGCACCAGCGCTACCGCCTGTTCAGGCGTCAAGCCCCAATCAAAACCACAAGTACGGCAGGGGTCTCCGTACAGGGTCGCACCCCATTTCTCCATGGACCTTGACAGTAGCAATCGCCCGATCGGAACGAGGCAGGGCGCGACGGCCGCCGGTGGTGGGCCTGCTCCACCAGCATGACGGTGAACCGAGCGGCACGCGACCAACTCAAGGCTGGGCCGTCCGGGCTCCTCGCCCCGACCTGTGCGGGATGGGGGGAGGACTTCCGGTCAGTAGCTCTGGAGTTCGAGGAGGTTGCCGTCGGGGTCGCGGAGGTGGGCTGAGCGCAGGTTCGGGCCCCATTCGGGGCGGTCGGCGGGGGCGGCGGCGATCGTGGCGCCGAAGGTTTCGAGGGTTCTGGTCGCGGCGTCCACGTTGTCCACCTTGAAGACCAGCATGGAGTGGTCCTGGCCGGACGTCGCGGGGTGGTCGGACGTTCCGGTGACGGCGGCGATGGCGGCGCGTCCGAAGAGGGACAGGACGGCCTCGCCGTTCAGGTCCCAGTTCGCGTACGAGGCCGCGGGCAGGATCTTCACCGGCTCGATGCCGAGCAGTTCGCGGAGTGCGGCGGTGTAGAAGCGCGCGCATGCGTCGAAGTCGTCCACCAAGAGTCGGGGGTAGAGGGCGTCCATGGTGTCTCCTATCCGTTGGTGGTCACCAATGATTGGACGGCACCTACTATATGGACATGGATCGAGTCGCGCGTCGCACCCCGCCCCGGATGCTGGGCGTCACCACCTACGCCCTTGCCCGCGCCGGACGCCTCGGGCGCGCGCGGATGGCCCGCATGATGGGCGAGCACGCGCTCGGGCTCTGGCATTTCGCCGTGTTGTCCGCATTGGACGACGTCGTCGACCCGCCGTCCCAGCGGGACCTCGGCGCGCGCCTCGGCATCGATCCCAGCGACCTGGTGGACGTCGTCGGCGCGCTGGAGGAGCGCGGCCTGCTGCGCCGCGACCGCGACCCGTCCGACCGCCGCCGCTACGTCGTCGCCCTCACCGCCGAGGGCCGGACGGAACTGGACGCCGTCGCCGAACGCGCCGTCGAACTGGACGCCGAACTGCTCGCGCCGCTCGATCCGTCCGAACGAGCCGCGTTCGCCGGCATGCTCCGCCGCGTCCTCGACCACCAGGAGAACCTCGCGGCGCGCGGAGAGGGCTGAGGCATGCGGAAGGGCCCGGTTCGGCGGACGTCCACCGGAACCGGGCCCACGGGGAAGCCGTCAGTCGAACAGGTCCGGCTGCTCGCGGACGATCTGGTCGTGCAGCGGCTGGTAGTTGATCCAGGCGACCAGGTCGTTACCGATCTGGTCGTGGGTCAGCCTCGCGTTCTCCTCGCTGATGTGGACGACCTGCCCGGCGGCCTTCGCGAGCAGCTGCACCTGGCACGACCGCTCCATGGTGATGAACCACCAGGCGGCGGCGTCCACCGAGTCGCCGACGGTCAGCAGGCCGTGGTTGCGGAGGATGACGGCCTTGTGGGAGCCGAGGGCGGCGGCGATCCGCTTGCCCTCCTCGGTGTCGGTGACGACGCCGGTGTAGTCGTCGAACAGGCCGTGGTCCTCGTAGAACGCGCAGACGTCCTGCGTGATCGGCTCGAGTTTCTGGCCGAGCGCCGAGACCGCGCGGCCGTGCGTGGAGTGGCTGTGCGCGGCGGCCACCACGTCCGGACGAGCCTGGTGGACCTGCGAGTGGATCGCGAACGCCGCCTCGTTCACCGGGTAGCGGCCCTCCACCACCTGGCCCTGGTGGTTCACCAGGATCAGGTCGCTGACCTTGATGTGCTTGAAGGACATCCCGAACGGGTTGACCCAGAAGTGGTCGGTCAGCTCGGGGTCGCGGGCGGTGATGTGCCCGGCCACGCCCTCCTCGAAGCCGAACTTGCCGAAGATCCGCAGCGCCGCGGTCAGCCGCTCCTTGCGGTGCCGCCGCTCCTCCTCGACGGTCGCGAAGGTCTCCGGCAGGCGGAAGATCAGGTCCTTCGCCGGGAGCATCTTCTCCAGGAACTCTTCGTCGGCGGCCATCGGCGTCTCCTCGGGGTCGGAATACCTCTACGAAAGCGCACCCTTACGGGGTTCGCCTAGCCCGGCACGGCCCAATCCGGACCGGGGACGTTGTCCATCACGGACAATGGGAGCGTGGACGACTCCGACCGCTACCTGCGGCTCCTGCTGGACGGCACGGCCGACCCCGGTCTGCTGGACGCGACGGTGCTCGCCGCGCGGGCCCGTTCCGCGCAGGTCGGCGAGCTGCCCGAGGCGGAGGTCCGGCGGCACGTCCGGGCGCTGATCGAGGGCGTGCTGACCAGCCTCGCCGGGGGAGGGGAGGCCGATCCGGCCGCGCTGGAGGCCGCCGGGCGGCTCGGCTCCGACCGGGCCCGGCAGGGCGTCCCGGTCGCGGCCCTCCTGGACGGCTTCCAGGCCGGACGTGAGTACCTCGTCCGCCGTCTCACCACGGAGGGACGCCGCCAGGGCGTCCCCGACGGCGTCCTGCTGGACGGCCTGACCGCGATCGACGGCGTGACGACCGCGCTCGTCCACCGGATGGTGCACGCGCACCGCACCGCCGAGCTGGAGATGGCGCAGACCACCCGCGAGGGCCAGGCCCAGCTGCTGCGGCGCCTGCTGCACGGCGAGCCCACCCCGCATCCGGCGCCCCTGGACGCCGCGACCGCCTACCACTGCGTCGTGTCCGACGTGAGCGACCCGTCCGTCGCGTCCCGGCTGGAGGGCGCGCTCACCGGGGCGGGGCCCGGCCTGTCCGCGCTGGTGGACGGCCGGATGGTCGCCCTCGTCGCCCGCCTCCCCGACCTGCCCGCGGACGTCCCGCTGATGGTGGCAGCGCCGCCGCGCCGTCCGGCCGACCTCGCGCCCCTGTACGCGCTTGCCCGCCGGGCCCTCGCCGCCGGCACGCATGCCGGGCTCACCGGCTTGTGGCGGCTCGGCGACCTCGCCCTGCTGACCGCCACCGACGGCGAACCCGACCTCGGCCGCCTCCTCGCCGACAGCCTCCTCGGCGCGCTCGCCCCCGGTGACTCCTTCCACCGTGAACTCGCCGAGACCGCCCTCGCCTACCTCGACCACGGCGCCCGCATCGAGCCGGCCGCCGCCGCCCTCCACGTCCACGGCAACACGGTCAAGTACCGCCTCCGCCGCCTGCGCGACCTCACCGGACGGCCCCTGGCCGCCGCGTCCGTCGCCGACACCGCCCACTGGTGGTGGGCCCTCCGCACCTGGCTGGACGCCGCAGGCCCGGCCCGCTAGGGAAAACTGTGCCGAGGCACCCGCGGCTTGCGCGTCGACCGGCTTGCGGGTGGCGTCACCAGCTGAGTCGGGCGGCGACCGGCAGGTGGTCGCTGCCGGTCGCCGACAGCACCCGCGCGCTCATCGGCTTGACGCCGCGGACCAGGATCTGGTCGATCCGCACCATCGGGAACGCCGCCGGCCAGGTGAAGCCGAAGCCGTCCCCGGCCGCGTCCTGGACGGAACGCAGCCGTGAGGTGAGGCTTGCGAACGCGCGGTCGGCCGTGGTGCCGTTCAGGTCTCCGAGCAGCACCACTCGCGTGTTCCGCTCGGCGGCGATGGCCTTGCCCATCTCCTGGGCGTTCCTGTTTCGAGTGGTCGTGTAGAAGCCCCCTCTGGGGTTCACGCGTGCGGACCCCAGATGGGCCACATACACCGCCAGCGGTCCGTGGTCGGTGGCGACCGTGGCGCGCAGCGCCCGGTTGGAGGCCGACTTGAGTGCGGCCGGCTTGGCGGCCGCCAGCGGTCCGAAGTCCAACGCGATGTCGACGGGGTGAGTGTCCGACAGTGGGAGTTTGCTCCACAGCCCGACCGTGCCCAGCACCGTGTGGTGGGGGTAGGTTTTCGCCAGCTCGTTCTCGTAGGCACCTGTGACCTGAGGGGTCAGCTCCTCCAGCGCCAGCACGTCCGCGCCGGAGGCGGCCAGATCGCGGGCGGTGCCGACCGGATCATGGTTTCCGGCGTCGACGTTGTGGCTGACCACCATGAGGTCGCCGCCCGGATGGGATCTGTCACCGAGCGTGCCGCCGAAGAGGCTCAGCCACACCACGACCGGCACCAGCAGCGCGGTCAGTGCGGAGAAGGAGCGGCGCCAGAGCGCCCCGGCCAGCAGCAGCGGGACGAACACGCCGAACCATGGCAGGAAGGTCTCCGTCAGGCTGCCGAGGTGCCAGATCTGGTTCGGGATCTCAGCGTGCAGCAGCATGATCAGGCCGAGCAGCACCGCCGATGCCGCGAACACCGGGCCGCGCTTCCAGGACCACGCCCGGAAGTCGATGCGGATCGTCCGGCGGAGGCGCGCGAGCCGGGTGCCGGAACCGATGTCGGAAGCGGTGTCGTTCCGGGGGGCGGCGCCGTCCTGCATGGTCTCCGCCGTGCCCACCACGGACGTCGATGGTTCACGCGTACTGTCGGTCACTTCAGCCTCGGGTCCTGGGGGCGTCGAACATGGGCGGACGGCCGGAACGAAGGCGGGGCGCGCTGCTCGCCGACGACGGGATTCCGGACTTGCCGCCAGCTAAGACCGCGCGGCGTCGCGGGAGCGTATGGGGTTTTCAATATGCCGGCGATATGCCCCGGCTTTTAGGATTGGCCAGGTGCGTGTGTTGATCGCCGAGGCCGAACCTTCTCCGGCAGAGGCCGTCCAGGCCGGCCTGCTCCTGCCAGGCGGAGGCCGGACTCGCGGGAGGAGACCGTGGACCGAGCCCCTGGACTGAGCGTTCGCCTCAAGCTCACCCTCAGCTACGCCGGATTCCTCATGCTCGCGGGCGCCCTGCTGCTCGTCGCGGTATGGGTCTTCCTGCTGAAGTACGTGCCCAACCGCGCGCTCATCATCCCCGGCTCGAGCGACATCACCCACGGTGTCTTTCCCGTCCGGGCCAACCTCCTGCGCGTCTTCGCTCCGAGGGCGGCCGCGATGATGGCGCTCCTGCTGCTGTTCGGCCTCGGGGGAGGGTGGATCCTGGCGGGCCGGATGCTCGCCCCCCTGACCCGCATCACCGGCGCGACCCGCCTGGCCTCGACCGGATCGCTCTCCCATCGCATCCGCCTCGCGGGCCGCAAGGACGAGTTCCGGGAGCTCGCCGACGCCTTCGACACCATGCTCGCCCGGCTCGAAGCGCACGTCGGCGAACAGCAGCGGTTCGCGGCCAACGCCTCGCACGAGCTGCGCACCCCGCTGGCGATCTCGAAGACGCTGCTCGACGTGGCCCGCACCGATCCGGACCACGACTCCGGTGAACTCGTCGACCGCCTTCAGGCCGTCAACACGCGAGCCATCGATCTCACCGAGGCATTGCTCCTGCTCAGCCGCGCCGAGCAGCGATCCTTCACCCCCGAGGACGTCGATCTGTCCCTGCTGGCGGAAGAGGTCACCGAAACACTCCTGCCGCTCGCGGAAAGGCGCGGCGTCACCCTGGAGACCCGCGGCGACGCCTGCCTTGCGAGCGGATCGCGCGCGCTCCTCCTGCAGCTGACCACCAACCTCGTGCAGAACGCGATCGTTCACAATCTGCTCGAGGGGGGTGCCGTGTCAGTGACCACCGGCGTCCGCCCCGGCGGCGTGGTGCTCACGGTCGAGAACACCGGCGAGACGATCTCCCCGCAGCTGGCCTCGACGCTCACCGAACCCTTCCGGCGCGGCACCGAACGCGTCCACCGGGACCACGCGGGCGTCGGCCTCGGCCTGGCGATCGTCAAGTCCATCACCCGCGCGCACGACGGGACGCTCACCCTCACCCCCCGCTCCGGCGGCGGGGTCCGCGTCACCGTGGAACTGCCCGCGACGTCCCCACGAACGGATCCCGGCAGCACGCCACCTGGCTGGCGGGACGGCGGCGACGAATCCGTTCGGCGCGGATGATGAGATGGGACGGCGCGTCCCGATCAGCGGACGGTGACGCGACGTTGACAAGGGGGGACAACGAGTGAACGCACCGCGGCTCAGCACGGTGATGTGGCCGATCCAGACCTGGAAGGAGACCGGCGAGCTGTTCCGGCGCGCGGAGGAGCTCGGCTTCGACACCGCCTGGACCTACGACCACACGGCCTGGCGCGGCCACACCCCCTGGTACGACGGGTACACCACGCTCGCCGCCGCCGCGGCCGTGACCTCCCGGATCCGGCTCGGCACGCTGGTGACCTCGCCGAACTTCCGGCACCCGGTCCCGACGGCGCACGCGATCAAGACCATCGACGACATCAGCGGCGGCCGGTACACCGCCGGGATCGGCGCGGGCGGCTCGTCCCGGAGGTCCGACGGCGGCCTGCTCGGGGGCCCGGACTGGACGCCCCGCGAACGCGCCGACCGCTTCGCCGAGTGGGTCGACCTGCTCGACCGGGCGCTCCGCGGCCCCGAGACCACCCACGAGGGCACGTACTACAGCGCCCAGGAGTTCCGCGTCGGGCCCGGCTGCGTCCAGCGCCCGCGCGTCCCGTTCTTCGTCGCGGGCGGCGGCCCGCGCGGCATGCGCCTCGCCGCCCGCCTCGGCGAGGGCTGGATCACCACCGCGAACGGCCCCCAATCGGACGACCCGTACGAAGTGGTGCGCATTCACCTCGGTATGCTCGCCGAAGCCTGCGAAGCTGAGGGACGCGACCCGTCCACCCAGCGCCGCCTCCTGCTCACCGGCTTCACCGACGAGCCGTGGCTGGAGTCGGCCGGATCCTACGCGGACCTGGCCGGACGCTACGCGGAGCTGGGCATCACCGACATCGCCCTGCACTGGCCCCGCCCCGACTCGGACTGGGCCGCCGACATGAAGGTCTTCGAGGCCGTCGCCGCCGACCACACCCCCTGACCGGCACCGGACCGGCCCGTCCTCCGGTGCGGGCCGATCCCTTGTTCCGTCCCCCCGAAAGTTGCCTGAAATGCCCTATGTCCTCCTCGCCCTGGCCATCGTGTCGGAAGTCATCGCGACGCTGTCGCTGCGCGCGTCCGAGGGCATGTCCAAACTCGGCCCCGGCGCCATCGTCGTGGTCGGGTACATCGTGTCGTTCACGCTCATGGCCAAGGCCCTGACCTCGCTGAACGTCGGCCCGGTCTACGCGATCTGGTCGGCGCTCGGCACCATCGGAGCGTTCGCGGGCGGGGTGATGCTCTTCAACGAGCCGATCCGTCCGCTGACCGTCGCGGGCGCGGCCATCATCGTCCTCGGCGTGATCGTCATGAACCTCGGCGGCGGCGTCAGCCAGGGCTGACAGCAACACCGCCCGGCCTGCTCAGAGGTCGATCGTGCGATAGGGGATGCCGAGATCGCGGAGGAAGGCCAGCAGGTCTTCGGTGCCGATGAAGAGCGTGGCCCTGTTGTCGCCGGGATGGAAGGTGAGGGTCTTCTCGGCGAGCATCTCGCCGTCCAGCAGCAGGGTGACGGCGCGGTGGTCCGGGTCGATGAGCCCGAACGGGGAGACGACGCCCGGCTCCAGGCCGAGCGCGCCGGCCAGCTGGCCGGGGGACCCGAACGACAGCCGGGTCTCCTCGAGCAGCGCCGCCAGCGCGCCCAGATCGAGCTCCTTCTCGTTGTCCATGATCAGCAGGTAGGCGGCGGTGCGCCTGCGGTTCACCAGGAACAGGCTCTTGGTCCGGACGCCCTCCAGCCCCTCGATGAACGCGTCGGCCTCCTCCGTCGTCCGCGCCTCCGGATGTTCGACGAGCGAGAACGGGATCCCCGCCGCGTCGAGCGCGCCGGTGATGTCACTGCGAGTGATCAAGCGAAGCCCCCTGAGCTGTGCGGACTCCAGCCTGCCAGGGCCATCACGCGCGTCCTCGACTCCGCGCGCAGCCGAAAGCGCACTCTGGACCGTCATTTTGACCTGCGAGAGGGGAACGCGGGCGGCGTCGGCCGGGGCGGGCCGAACGCGCGTGAACCCCCCGGCCTCGTCACGTCGAGGCCGGGGGGCGCGTTCTCAGTTCCCGGCGGTGGGCGGGGTCGCGTCGGTGTAACCGAAGTCGAGCACTGACATGTACCCCTGGGACGCGTTGCCGGTGTTGCTGGATTCCAGCGGGGCACCGGTCCGCGGGTCGATCACCAGCCGGTCGGTGCCCGGGGCGACGCCCTCCGAGCTCTTGGCGGTTCGGGCGAGGGCCTGGCCGCGGCGTCCCTTCTGGTCGGTGACCTCGCCGAGCGAGCGGACGTCGGGGAGGGCGGCGAGGACGCGGTAGGTGGCCGCGCGGAGCGTCGGCCGCACCGGTCCGATGGGTGAGGCGATGATGTAGAGCGCCGCCGTCCAGAGCTGGGCGGAGTCGCCCTCCACCGGGCCGTTGAGCCCGCCCGAACGGGTCCAGGCCAGCAGCTGCCGGCGCAGGGTGGCGGGGTTGTCCGACAACTTTGCGAGGTCCAGTCCGACAGGGGGCTGTCCGAACATTCCGGGGCCGGGCTCCAAGGGAGCGCTCGACGCGGGCCGGGGACGCATGGGGATCCGGGCGCACCTATCCGTGGTCTGGCTCTCCTTGTTCCCCCCGTACACCACATGCTCGTCACAAGGCACCCGGACCGGGTCCGGGCTGCCCGCGGCGCGCCACGCCGCGGCGTCCGCGGGCGTCGCGGGCCGGGCGCCCAGCTGCTGGAAGGAGAACAGGCCGGTGGTGCCGGACGCCACCGGGTACCACACGTCCTGGACGGTCTTGCCCACGACCTTGTACGGGTGGTCCTTCGAGCCGACGAGGCTCAGCCCGCCCCGCTCGGTCCTGAAGCGGAAGTAACGGCCCGTGGCGGGTGCGGACTCGGTCCGGGTGGCGGCGACGAGGAGGACGCGCCGTGCCTGCCCGTCGGACGAGGGCGACACGGGAGCCGAGCCGTGACCGGCCAGCGTCACCGCCGCCACGCCCGCCGCGGCCACGGGCAGCAGTCCCGCCCCGAGCATCCAGCGTGAACGCGGGCTCGCCAGCAGCCGCGTCCTCGCCGGCCGCCGCGTCTCCGCGACGGACTCTTCGCCTCCGGCCATCTGCAGTAGTCGCGCGCGTCCGGCGGCAGCGACGCCCGGGTCGGCCTTGGCCTCGGCGAACACCCGCTCGACCAGCTTCATCTCGTCCATCAAGCCTCCTCGTCCTTCGTGATCTGGTCGCCGAGCGCGCGGCGAAGTCGCGCCTTGGCGCGGTTGAGACGGGACCCCACGGTTCCGGCGGGAATCCCCAGAGCCTGCGCGATGTCCTCGTAGCCGAGCCCGCCCAGCGCGGAGAGGAACACCACGTCCCGCTCGCCCGGTGACAGGGCGCGCATGGCCCGGACCAGGTCCGGACGGAGCATCTCGGCGGCGACCCGCGCGGTCGCCCGTTCCTCGTGGCCGTCCACGGAGGTCTCGGCGCCGATCCGGCTGAGCGCCTTCAGGCGGCGCTGCTCCGTCCGCCGGTGCTGGGACGCCAGGTTCGTGGCGATCCCGTACAGCCAGGGCCGGACGGCCGTCCCGCGCGACGGGTCGAAGTCGGCGCGGCGGCGGAAGGCGATGAGGAACGTCTCGGCGGCGAGGTCGTCGGCGGTCTCCCGGCCCAGTCTCGCCGCGAGGTAGCGGTGGATGTCGTCGAAGTACCGGTCGTACAGCTGCGCGAACGTCTCGGGGTCGGTCAGGGACGACGCCACGAGATCGGCGTCGCCCCCCACTCTGCCCACCTCTGGTGGAGCTGTCATCGGCTTCCTTTCGGGTCACGGTCACCCAGTTGTTGGCCGACGACCCGATTCTCTTCGCGCCGATCGTGAAGTTCTTTCTTCATGGATGACCGATTGTTCCTCTGGCCGCTCGTTCCACGGGAAGGGCGATCAGGGAGCGGGGTGGCTTGCGGCTTCTGGTGGAGGAGTGACTTGGACGGGGCGGCGCGCCTAGCGTCGTCCGGTCGGTGCTGGGACGAGGAGGTCGCATGATGGGCGGATCATCGGCGGGAGCCGGGGACCGGACGCGGCGGGTGGTGCCGCTGGAGACCCTGCACGGGTCGCTCTCGGATCCACTGCTGGACACGATGAACTTCCTGAACGAGATCACGTCCCGGTATCCGGCCGCGATCTCGCTCGCGCCCGGACGGCCCTACGAGGGGCTGTTCGAGACCGAGGCCGTCCACGAGTACCTGGACGCCTTCACCGGACACCTGCGCGACGGCGGCCTTGCCGATCGGGAGATCAGGACCGCGCTGTTCCAGTACGGGCGGACCAAGGGGCAGATCCACCGGCTGCTCGCCGAGACCCTGGCCAACGACGAGGGGATCGACGTCGCCCCGGAGGGCGTCGTGGTCACGGTCGGCGCGCAGGAGGCCATGGTCCTGGTGCTGCGCGCCCTGTTCGCCGGCCCCGACGACGTGCTGCTGGTCAGCTCGCCCTGCTACATCGGGATCACCGGCGCCGCCCGCCTGCTGGACGTCCCGGTCGTGCCGGTCCCGGAGGGGCGGGACGGGGTGGATCCGGAGACGCTGCGCGCGGTGGCGCGGCGGGAGGCCGCGCGCGGACGGCGCCCGCGCGCCTTCTACGTGGTGCCCGACTTCGCCAACCCGTCCGGGGCGAGCATGCCGGTGGCGGCGCGGGAGCGGCTGCTGGAGGTCGCGGCGGAGGAGGACCTGCTCGTCATCGAGGACAACCCGTACGGGTTCTTCACCCGCGACGTCGCGCCGCGTCCCACGCTGAAGTCCCTCGACCGGGACGGCACGGTCGTCTACCTGGGGTCCTTCGCCAAGACGGCCTTCCCGGGCGCGCGGCTCGGCTATGTGCTGGCCGACCAGACGGTGCTCCGGGGCGACGGACGGCGCGGGCTGCTCGCCGACGAGCTCGCCAAGGTCAAAAGCATGATCACGGTGAACACGCCCTCGCTGAGCCAGGCCGTGATCGGGGGGATGCTCGTCCGGCACGGCTGCCGCCTCCGGGACGCCAACGACGCCTCGATCGCGTTCTACCGGCGGAACCTGCGCACCGTGCTGGAGGAGCTGGAGCGGCATTTCCCGGGCGGTGGCGACGTGACGTGGAACAGCCCCGAAGGCGGCTTCTTCACCGTGCTGACCGTCCCGTTCGTCGCGGACGAGGCGGCGCTGGAACGGTCGGCGCGGGAGTTCGGCGTGCTGTGGACGCCCATGGACGCCTTCTTCGTGGGCGGGGACGGCAGGCATCAGTTGCGCGTCTCGTCCAGCTACCTCGAGCCGGAGCGGGTGGCGGAGGGGATCGGACGCCTGGCGGCCTTCATCGTGGCCGAGACCGCTCGGGCACGGGGCGCGGTGACGTCGGGAGCGGGGTCGTCGGCAACTTCAGGGTGAGGGTCAGGCCGCCCTGTTCGCGGGGTCGGGCCTGCGCCGTTCCGTCGTGCGCCTCCAGGACGGCGCGGACGATGGACAGGCCGAGCCCCGCGCCGCGGTCGGTGCCGCGCCGGGGCCCCCGGAGGCGTTCGAAGGGTTTGAAGATGGCCTCGGCGTTCTCGGGCGAGACCACGGGGCCGGTGTTGTCCACCGCGACGTACGTCTGCTCGTCGTGGGTGCCGCAGCGGATCCAGACGTGACCGTCCGGCACGTTGTAGCGGATCGCGTTCTCCACGAGGTTCACGATCGATCGCTCCAGCAGCACCGGATCGCCCAGGACCGGGCCGGACGCGAGCTCGGCGTGCAGGGTCACGTTCTCGCGCGTGGCGACCGGGTGCAGCTGGCCGATCGCGTCGGCCGCGAGGTCCTGGACGTCCAGGGGGACCGGGCTGCGCAGTTCGCGTTCGGACCTCGCGAGGGTGAGCAGGCCGTCGATGAGCCGTTCGTGCCGGGTGTTGGCGGCCAGCAGCCGGTCGCACAGCACGCGGGTCTCGGACGTGGTGCCCGGACGCGCGAGCACGACCTCGATCGCGGTGCGGCCGAGGGCGAGCGGGGTGCGCAGCTCGTGGGAGGCGTTGGCGATGAACCGGCGCTGCGAGTCGAAGGCCCGGTGCAGGCGGTCCAGCATCTGGTCGAAGGTGTCGGCGAGCTCCTTGATCTCGTCGTGCGGGCCGTCCAGCCCGATCCGCTCGTGCAGCGTGGTCTCCGACAGCCGCCGGGCCGTCGTGGTCACGGTGTGCAGGGGGCGGAGCATCCGTCCGGCCAGGTAGTAGCCCAGGACGAAGGCCAGCGCGCCGAGCAGGACGGTGGCCACGATCGACACCTGGAGCAGCCCGTCCAGGATCTCGTGGCGGCGCTCGGCCAGCTGGTTCTCGATGTCGGGACCGCCGTAGAAGTGCGGCTGGTTCCCGGACCGCTGCGACGCGGGCAGGGTCGCGTGGAACTTGGCGTTGACGGCCCACACCGTGAACAGGTAGGTGACCGCGACCAGCAGGCACGCGGTGCCGAAGAACAGCGACCCGTAGACGAGACTGAGCCGCGTCCGCAGGCTGAGCCGCATCCGCTTCACAGCCGGTAACCCGCGCCCGTGACGGTGTGGATGACGGGCGGATCGCCCAGCTTCTTGCGCAGCGTGGCGACGATGACCCGCACGACGTTGCTGAACGGGTCGATCCGGTCGTCCCAGGCGCGGGCGAGCAGGTCCTCCACGCTGACCACCCCGCCCTCGGCGCGCAGCAGCTCCTCCAGCACGAGGAACTCCTTGTTCGTGAGCGCGACGGGCCGTCCGTCGCGGGTCACGGTCCGGTCCTTGGGATCCAGCCGGACGCCGCCGCGCTCCAGGACCGGCGGCAGCGGCGGCGCGGAGCGGCGGCCGAGCGCGCGGACCCGGGCCACCAGCTCCCCGAACACGAACGGCTTGGTGAGGTAGTCGTCGGCCCCCAGCGACAACCCGTCGATCACGTCGCCGACCTCGTCGGCCGCGGTGAGCATCAGGATGCGCGCGGGGCTCGGCCCCCGCACCAGCTCGCGGCACACGTCGTCGCCGTGCACCCCGGGCAGGTCCCGGTCGAGGACGATGACGTCGTAGTCGTTGTAGCTCGTGCGGTACAGCGCGTCCTCTCCGTCGTAGGCCACGTCCACGGCGATGGCCTGGTCACGCAGCCCCTCGGCGGTGGCGTCGGCGAGCATCTCCTCGTCCTCGACGATCAGTATGCGCATGTCGTCCTTCCGCTGGTCGTTCGCCAGGACATGATCGCGTGCGGAATGTTAACCGGGGATAAAGCGCACTGCGGCGGATTATCGCAGGTCAGTGCTTCTTAAACCCAGCTTAAACAGGTCGTCGCTCTAATGGGGGACGCCGCGGGCAGGGCGCCCCGGCGGGAAGGCGATGATGAGAAACCGTGTGATGGTCGTGTCCGTTCTCATTCCGCTCGTGCTGGGAATGTCGGCGTGCGGCGGCTCGAAGAAGAAGGACGACGGTGTGGCCAGTGGCGGTGGCCAGCCGAGCAGCGCGGGCACGGCCTCGTCGGCGGCACCGGCGAACCCGCAGGACGCCCAGGTGAAATTCGCGCAGTGCATGCGGGAGAACGGCGTCAACATGCCCGATCCGCAGCCCGGCCAACCCGCCCGGATCACCGACACCGGGGTGGACAAGACCAAACTCCAGGCGGCGACGCAGAAGTGCCAGCCGCTCATGCAGCAGGGCGGTGGGCAGATCAATCCGAACGACCCGAAGTTCCAGGACGCGATGCTGAAGTTCACCAAGTGCATGCGCGAGCACGGCGTGAACATGCCCGACCCGGGCGCGAACGGCCAGATGCAGATCCCGTCCGGCTCGTCCCAGGACAAACTGCAGGCGGCGCAGCAGCAGTGCAACCACTTCCTGCCCGGAGGCGGACAGTGAATCCGGTGACCGGACCCCCAGGGCACGCCGGGCCGCCCGGCGGTCCGGCCGGGCCGTCCGACGGGCAGCCCGTCCTCGGCGGCGGCCTGTTCGCGGCGGACGGCCAGAGCCCACCGAACGGCCAGGGGGACGGGAACGGTCAGAGCGCGGCGGACGGCCAAGCGACGGCGAACGGTCAGCCGACGGAGGAAGGTCGGACGGCGGAGGAAGGCCGGGCGGTGGGGGAAGGCCGGGCGGTGGGGGACACCTCGCTCTCGGCGTCGCCGCCTCCCGCACCGCCCGGATCGGGGGCCATCGCGGCCTCCCGCCGACGGCGACGCCGGTACGTGGTCGCGGCGGGCCTGGCGGTCGTCGCGGTCGCGGGCGCGTCGGCGGCCTACGCCCTCACCCGGGACGACGGCGGATCACCCGCGCCGAAGTCCGCGCTTCCGACCGCGACCGCGGCGATCACGCGGGGCGACGTCGTGGACAGCGAGTCGGTGGACGGCAAGCTCACCTACTCCGACAGCCGCGCGATCGTGTCCGGCGGGTCCGGAACCGTCACCAAGACGCCTTCCGCGGGCGCCACGATCACGCAGGGGAAGACGCTGTACAAGGTCGACAACGACCCCGTCGTGCTCATGTACGGGTCGCTGCCGCTCTACCGGACCCTCAGCGTCGGCGTGGACAACGGTCCCGACGTCCGGGAGCTCGAGCAGAACCTCAAGGATCTCGGCTACGGCGACGACATGACCGTCGACAAGGACTTCACCTCCGCGACGGCCGCGGCGGTGGAGGACTGGCAGCACGACATGGGACTGCCCGAGACCGGCAGCGTGGACGCGGGCCAGGTCGTGTTCGAGCCCGGGCCCGTCCGGATCGCCGAGGTCAAGAGCGCCGTCGGGCAACCCGTCGGCAAGGGGGGAGCCGTCCTCACCGTCAGCGACACCAGGTCGATCGTGCACGTGGACCTGGACGCCTCCAAGCAGAACCTCGCCCGCAAGGGCGCCGCGGTCACCGTGGAGCTGCCGAACCAGCGGACGGTCAAGGGCCGCATCAGCCGAGTCGGGACGGTGGCCAAGGCGAGCAAGGACCAGAGCAACGACAAGACCTCGACCATCGATGTCGACATCACCCTGAACGGCGGCGGCACCGGGAACCTCGACCAGGCGCCCGTCACCGTCGACATGGAGTCGGCACGCGTGAAGAACGCCCTGTCGGTGCCGGTCGAGGCGCTGCTCGGCCTGCGTGAGGGCGGCTTCGGCGTCGAGGTGGTCGAGGGCGCCACCAGCCGGGTGGTGCCGGTGCAGCTCGGCCAGTTCGGTTCCGGCCGGGTGCAGGTCACGGGCGCCGGGCTGCGTGAGGGCATGAAGGTCGGGGTGCCCGCGTCATGACACCGGAGAACGGCCTGCGCGCGAACGCGCCGGACGCGCCGGACGCGGTGGACGCGGTGGACGCGCCGGGCTCGGCGATCGTCGAACTCGGCGGCGTCACCAAGGACTACCCCGGCGGCGTCCAAGCGCTGCGCGGCGTGGACCTGCTCGTCGAGCGCGGTGAGCTGGCCGCCATCGTCGGGCCGTCCGGCTCGGGCAAGAGCACGATGCTGCACGTCGTCGGCACCCTGGACCGGCCGTCCGGCGGACGGGTCCGGATCGCCGGATACGACGTCGCCGAACTGTCGGACCGGGAGCTGTCGGCGCTGCGGGCCCGCCACATCGGCTTCGTGTTCCAGGGGTTCCACCTCGCGGTCGGGGTGAGCGCCCTGGACAACGTCGCCGACGGACTGCTGTACCGGGGCGTCCCGCTGCGCACTCGGCGCGAGCTGGCGCGCGCGGCACTGGAACGGGTCGGACTCGGCCACCGCGCCGGACACCGCCCGCACCAGATGTCGGGGGGTGAGCAGCAGCGCGTCGCGGTCGCGCGGGCCGTGGTCGGCGAGCCGGAGCTGCTCCTCGCCGACGAGCCCACCGGAAACCTCGACACCCGCTCCGGGACCGAGGTGCTGGAGCTGCTGCGCGACCTGCACCAGGCGGGCACCACGATCGTGGTGATCACCCACGACATGGAGATCGCCGAGTGGGCCGCGCGGCGGGTGCGGGTCCGGGACGGCCTGATCGTGTCGGACGACGGGCCGGGCACCGGCCGGCAGGCCCTCGCCGAACTGCGCGGAGCCGCGCGGTGAACGGGCGGACGGGCCGGGCCGGCGGGCGGCCGAGGCTGATCCCGGCGCGGATGGGCGGCGGGGACGTGGTCCGGGTCGGGATGGCGGGGCTGCGCGCCCGCCCGACCAGGGTCGTCCTGTCGGCGCTGGGCATCGCCATCGGCATCGCGACGATGGTCGCGGTCATCGGGATCTCGGCGTCCAGCAAGGAACAGCTGCTGCGCCAGCTCGACACGCTCGGCACCAACATGCTGACCGCGCAGCCCGGCCGGACGCTGTTCGGCCAGGACGCCAAGCTCCCGCAGAGCTCGGTCGACATGGTCCGGCGGATCGGGCCGGTCACCGAGGCGTCCGCGACCGGCCGCACCTCCGCGTCGGTGCGGCGCACCAACTTCATCGACAAGGCCAACACCAGCGGCATCGCCGTGCAGGCCACCGGCGCCGAGCTGCTCCACACCCTCGACGGAACGATGCGGACCGGGGCGTGGCTCGACACGGCCACCCAGCGGTACCCGGCCGTGGTCCTGGGCGCGGAGAGCGCCCGGCGGCTGGGCGTGCTGAAGGTCGGGCGGCAGGTGTGGATCGGCGACCGCTGGTTCACCGTCGTGGGCGTGCTCAACCCGCTCCCGCTTGCGCCCGAGGTGGACCGCTCGGCGCTGGTCGGCTGGGACGCCGCGGCTCGCTACCTGGGCTTCGACGGTCACCCGACCACGATCTACGAGCGGTCCAGCGACACCTCGGTGCAGGACGTCCGGGCCGTGCTGCCGCGCACCATCAACCCGCGCAACCCCGAACAGGTGCAGGTCAGCCGTCCGTCCGACGCGCTGGCGGCCAAGGCCGCGGCGGCCGGGGCGTTCACCAACCTGCTCCTCGGCCTCGGCGCGGTCGCGCTGCTGGTCGGCGGTGTCGGCGTGGCCAACACGATGGTGATCTCGGTGCTGGAGCGCCGCCGCGAGATCGGCCTGCGCCGCTCGCTCGGCGCGACCCGCGGCCAGGTCCGCACCCAGTTCCTGGCCGAGTCGCTGCTGCTGTCGGCGCTCGGCGGCGCGGCGGGCGCGGTGCTGGGCGCGGCGGCGACCGTCGCGTTCGCCTCCTACCGGGGCTGGCCGCCCGTCGTCCCGTCCTGGGCCCTGTTCGGCGGACTCGGCGCGACCCTGGTCATCGGCACGATCGCGGGCATCTACCCGGCCGCCCGCGCGGCACGCGTCTCACCCACGGTCGCCCTCACCACCGCCTGAACCCCACCGCCTCAACAGCCCACCGCCTCAACACCACCGCCCGAACCCCACCGGAGGCCACCGACCTCAGCCCGAAAAACCTGGACCCCGTGGCGCTCACCGCCCGTCCTCCGGCGCACCGACGCCGGGGCACGGGCGGTGAGTGTGCCCGCGTCCAAATGTTCAGTTCCCGCGGTTGGACCGTCCCAGCGTCGTCGGAGCGGAAATCAATGGCGTCCCGTGGACGGGAGAAATGGCGTCAAGGACGGCGGATGGACTTCGTCCGGAGAACGGCGGCACCATCGCCGCAAGCCGCCCGGAAACGTGGGCGGACGACCACCGCGAGGAGTTGAAGGGCCATGCCGCCGACCGGGATCGCGGTTCCGAATCTGACCGACCCGGCGACCTACGCCGCCCACGACATGCCGGCGCTGTGGCGCCGGCTCCGCGCCGACGACCCGGTGCACCGCCACCCCGAGACCGCCTCCGGGCCGGGCTTCTGGGTGCTGTCGCGGTACGAGGACGTCGCCGCGGTGCTGAAGGACGATGAACGGTTCACCTCGGAGAAGGGCAACGTCCTCGCGACCATGCTCGCGGGCGGCGACACCGGCGCGGGCCGGATGATGGCGGTCACCGACGGCGCGCACCACACCGCCCTGCGCAGGCTGCTGCTCCAGGCGTTCTCGCCGCGCGCCCTGGCCGGGGTCGCGGACCGGGTCCACGCCACCACCCGGCGGCTGCTGCTGGCGGCGGTGGAACGCGGCGAGTGCGACTTCGCGCGGGACGTCGCCTCGGTGATCCCGCTGGAGACGATCTGCGACCTGCTGGCCGTGCCGCCCGCCGACCGTCCCGCGGTGCTCCGGCTCACCAAGAAGGCGCTGGCCTCGGACTACGCCGCGCCCGAGCAGGGCGAGGACTGGGCCGCGCGCAACGAGATCATGGTCTATTTCAGCGACCTGGTGGACGAGCGCCGCCGCCGTCCCGGCGACGACCCGATCAGCCTGATGGCCGCCGGCGAGGTGAACGGCCGGCGGTTGGACGACGTCGACATCGTCCTCAACTGCTACAGCCTGATCATGGGCGGGGACGAGACCAGCCGGCTGGCGATGATCGGCGCGGCGAGGGAGCTGGCGCACCGTCCCGACCAGTGGGCGGCGCTCAGCGGCGGCGCGGTGCCGGCGCAGACGGCCGCCGAGGAGGTGCTGCGCTGGACGACGCCGACCATGCACTTCGGCCGGGTGGCGGTGGCCGACGTGGCGCTGCGCGGCCGGACGGTCTCCGCCGGGGACCTGGTCACCGTCTGGCTGGCGTCGGCGAACCGGGACGAGGCGGTGTTCCCCGACCCGGACCGGTTCGTCCTCGCACGCACCCCCAACCGGCACCTGTCGCTCGGCTACGGACGGCACTTCTGCCTCGGCGCGTACCTCGGCCGGGTCGAGATCATCGCCATGCTGGAGGGACTGCGGGAACACGTCGGATCCTTGGAGCAGACCGGTCCGGAGCAGTGCATCCATTCCAACTTCCTCGCCGGCATGAGCAGCCTTCCGCTGGCCATTTCCGGACGGCCGTCCGCCGTCCGGAGATGACCATTCCGCCGCTGTTGGTCAGCCCGCGGCGCGACCTACTCTCCAACCGGCGGAAACCATTGGCGGAGGCATTTCCGCCGGCGTGCTGCCGCCCAGTCAACCGAACTCGAACGGGAGGCCGCAGTGGCCCAGCTCGGACCCCCAGGCACGGTGATGTTCCGTGGATTCGGCGACGAGGAGCTCACCCGGGAGACCGTCCGGCCCGGGACCGTCCGCCGGATCCTGCCCTACGCCCGCCCCTACCGCTGGAGCATCGCCGCCCTGCTGGTGCTGACCGTGTTCGACGCCGCCGTGACCGCGGCGAGCCCGTTCCTGCTCAAGGTGATCATCGATCGGGGCGTGCTGCCCCGCGACACCGGGATCGTCGTCGGGGTGGCGTGCGGGGTGGCGGGCCTGGCGCTGCTGGAGGCGCTGCTCATCCTCGTCCAGCGCTGGTACTCGGCCCGGATCGGGGAGGGGCTGATCTACGACCTGCGGGTGAAGGTGTTCGCGCACGTCCAGCGGCAGCCCCTGGCGTTCTTCACCCGGGCGCAGACCGGCTCCCTGGTCAGCCGCCTCAACAGCGACGTCATCGAGGCCCAGCAGGCGGTCACCTCGATCCTGTCGCAGGTGCTGTCGAGCGTGCTGTCGGTGGTGCTGGTGCTGGGCGCGATGTTCTACCTCTCCTGGCAGGTCACCCTGGTCTCGCTGGTGCTGCTGCCGCTGTTCGTCGTGCTCACCCGGGTGGTGGGACGAAGGCTGCAGCGCCTCACCCGCGAGTCGATGCAGCTGAACGCCGAGATGGGCTCGATGATGAACGAGCGCTTCAACGTGGCGGGCGCGATGCTGGTCAAGCTGTACGGCCGCCCGGCGGAGGAGTCGCGGCTGTTCGCCTCGCGCTCGGGACGGGTCCGCGACATCAACGTCGTCGCCGCCGTCTACGGGCGGGTGCTGTTCGTCGCGCTCACCCTGCTCGCCGCGCTCGGCACCGCGATGACCTACGGCGTGGGCGGCATGCTGGCCGTGCACCGGACGATCGAGATCGGCTCGCTGGTCGCCCTCGCCACCCTGCTGACCCGGCTCTACGGGCCGATCACGAACCTGGCGAACGTGCAGGTCAGTGTGATGACCGCGCTGGTCAGCTTCGACCGGGTCTTCGAGGTCCTCGACCTCGAGCCGGTGGTGGCCGAGCGTCCGGACGCCGTCGCGCTGGAGGTGTCCCGCGATCCGGCCCCGGAGATCGAGTTCTCCGGGGTGTCGTTCCGCTACCCGGCGCCGAACGAGGTGTCACTGGCGTCCCTGGAGTCGATCGCGCTGCCCGCGGGCGAACGCGTCGGACCGTCCGCGCAGGTGCTGGACGGCGTCGGGTTCCGCGCCCCGGCCGGACGGCTCACCGCCCTGGTCGGCCCCACCGGCGCGGGCAAGACGACGATCACCCACCTGGTGTCCCGGCTCTACGACCCGACCTCGGGAACGGTGCGGATCGGCGGCCGGGACATCCGCGAGGCGACCCTCGACTCGCTGCGGGAGTCCATCGGGGTCGTGACGCAGGACGCGCACATGTTCCACGACACGATCCGCGCCAACCTGCTCTACGCCAGGCCCGAGGCGTCCGAGGACGACCTCGTCGAGGCGTGCCGGGCCGCGCAGATCTGGGACCTGATCGAGTCCCTCCCGCACGGGCTGGACACCGTGGTCGGCGACCGCGGCTACCGGCTGTCGGGCGGGGAGAAGCAGCGGGTGTCGCTGGCCCGGCTGCTGCTGAAGGCGCCCCCGATCGTCGTCCTCGACGAGGCCACCGCGCACCTGGAC
This sequence comes from Spirillospora sp. NPDC052269, assembly GCF_040679435.1. Taxonomy (NCBI): domain Bacteria; kingdom Bacillati; phylum Actinomycetota; class Actinomycetes; order Streptosporangiales; family Thermomonosporaceae; genus Spirillospora; species Spirillospora sp. NPDC052269. Next base: position 73,514 of record NZ_JBFAUU010000021.1, on the reverse strand, counting down.
TCCGAGTCCGAGGCCGCCGTGCAGCGGGCGCTGGCCGCCGCGTTGCGGGGCCGCACGTCCCTGGTCATCGCGCACCGGCTGTCGACGATCCGGGAGGCCGACCAGATCCTCGTCGTGGACGGCGGGCGCATCGCCGAGCACGGCACGCACGAGGAGCTGATCGCGCGTGGCGGCCTCTACTCCGAGCTGTACCGCACGCAGTACGCGGGGCAGGAGAACGGCAGGTTCACCGCGCCGCCCGAGCAGCGGATGACGCCGGAGGACCGCGAGCCGCGCCCCGCGGACCCGCCGGGAGAGAAGTTCTTCGTCCGGCGCCAGGTCTGACTTAGGCCAGGTCCGCCTCGCGGCAGGTCCGATCCGTGACCGGCCCGATCCATGGCTCGTTCCATGGTCCGGTCCGTGGCCGGTCGGCCCTGCCGCGGGTCACGCCTGCGCTCGTACCCGCCCCCCCAAGACGGTTCATGGACAGGAGTGACACATGTCTGATCCGTTGTCGTTCACGCAGACGCGGTTCTGGTTCCTCGACCGGCTGGACGCGGGGCGCGGGCACCATGGCGTCCGGGTGGCGCTGCGGCTGCGCGGCGACCTGGACACGGCGGCGCTCTCCGCGGCGCTCGGGGACCTGGCCGGCCGCCACGAGATCCTGCGAACGCTGTTCCCCGAGGACGACGGCGTCCCGGGCGCGCGAGTGCTGCCGGAGCTCGAGCAGCCGCTCGCCATCTGTGACGTCGTGCCGGAGGACCCGGCCGGCCAGGGGGCCGACGCGGCCGGACGCGGGTTCGACCTGACCGCCGAGCCGCCGCTGCGCGCCGAACTGCTGCGGACGGGCGCGCGGGAGCACGTGCTGGTCCTGGTCGTCCACCGGATCGCCGCCGACGCCGCCTCCGCGTCCGTCCTGGCCCGCGACCTGGCCACGGCGTACGCCGCCCGGCTCGAGGGCCGCGACCCCGGATGGTCGCCGCTGCGGTTCGCCGAGAGCGCGGCGCGCCGGCAGGCCGGGCTGGACGCGACGGTGGACGCCGACCTCGCCTACTGGACGTCGGCGCTCGCCGGGCTGCCCGACGTGCTCGCGCTTCCGACCGACCGGTCGCGTCCCGCGGTCGCGACCCGATCGGCCGGACGGATCGGATTCACGGCGCCCTCGGGAATCCCGGCGGCGACGGCACGGGCCGCGCTCGCCGTCCTGCTGTCGCGGCTCGGCGCGGGCGACGACATCCCCATCGGGATGACGGCGGACGGCCGCGCCGCAGGGGACGCCGAACTCGCCGGGCCGTTCACCGACTGGACGCTCACCCGCGTCGCAGTCCCCGGCGGCGGCGGGACCTTCGGGGAATTCGTCGAAGACGTTTGCGCCGCCGAGGAGGCCGCCCGGCCGCACCGGAATCTGCCGTTCGCCCGGTTGGTCGACGGGCTCGACCCGACCCGGTCGCGTGCCCGGCATCCGCTGTTCCAGGTCGGTCTGGACGTCGGCCGGTCCGGCCGGCCGCTGTGGGAACTCGCCGGGCTCGAGGTCTCCGAGATCGCCGCCGGACCCGACTGGACGGACCTCGACCTGTGGTTCCATCTCGCGGGCGACGACAGCGAACTGCTCTACGCCACCGACCTGTTCGACCCCGGCACCGCCCGGTCGCTCGCGCACCGGTTCGCCCGCCTGCTGGAACGCTTCGCCACCGATCCCTCCTTGCCGCTCGGCGGACCTGACCTGCTTGACGATGCCGAGCACCGGCGCGTCGTCACCGACTGGAACGCCACCGAGCGCCCCCACACGGCCCCGGTCGAACTCCTCCCGCAGTTGTTCGAACGGCAGGCCGCCCACACCCCGGAAGCGATCGCGGTCGCGGCGGCCGACGGCGAGTGGACGTACGCGGAACTGGACGTCGCCGCCAACCGCGTCGCCCGCCTGCTGATCGCCCGGGGTGCGGGCCCCGAAGACCTGGTGGCGCTGGCCATGCCCCGGTCGGTATGGATGGTCGCCGCCGCCCTCGGTGTGCTGAAGGCCGGGGCCGCCTACCTGCCGGTCGATCCGGCGCATCCCGCCCGGCGCATCGCCCGCACCCTGGAGGACGCCGCGCCCGTCCTCGTGCTCGGCGTCACGGGATCCGGCGTTGATCTCACCGGCATCGATCTCACCGGCATCGCCCCCACCGGCCGCGACCTGCCCTGGCTCGCCCTGGACGACCCGGCGACCGGACTCGCGGCGTTCCCGAGCACGTCGCCGGAGGACGCCGACCGGACCGTCCCGCTGCTGCCCGATCACCCCGCCTACGTCCTCTACACGTCCGGCTCGACCGGGACGCCCAAGGGTGTGGTCGTCTCCCACCGCGCGGTGGCGGACTACCTGCGGTTCAGCGCCCGCGCCTACCCGGGGGCGGGCGGCGTCGCGATCGTGCCGAGCCCGCTCGTGTTCGACCTCACCGTGACGGGCCTCTACACGCCGCTGACGACCGGCGGACGGATCGAGCTGACCGGCCTCGACACCCCCGCCGAGGCGAGCCTGCAGCGGCTGCGCGCCGAGCCGGCCACCTTCATGAAGGTCACCCCGAGCCATCTGTCGGTGCTCACCGACCTGCCGGGTGAGCTGTCCCCGGCGCGCGACCTGGTGGTCGGCGGCGAGGCGCTGTTCGGCGAGGCCGTCCGGGAATGGCGCGCGAGGCACCCGGAGGCGCGCCTGACCAACGCGTACGGGCCGACCGAGCTGACCGTCAACTGCGTCCAGCACGTCATCGAACCCGGCGACGAGGTCGCTCCCGGACCGGTTCCGATCGGGCGTCCGATGGACGACACCCAGGTCTACGTCCTGGACCGCCACCTGCGGCCCGTGCCGCCCGGCGCGGTCGGTGAGCTGTACGTCGCGGGCACCGGGCTGGCCCGTGGCTACCTGCGCCGGCCCGGCCTGACCGCCGAGCGGTTCGTCGCGTGCCCGTTCGGCGCGGGCCGCATGTACCGGACGGGCGATCTGGCCAGGTGGACGGCCGAGGGCGAGCTGGTGTTCGCGGGCCGGGCGGACGACCAGGTGAAGATCCGCGGCTTCCGGATCGAGCCGGGCGAGATCGCCACGGCGCTGACCGCGCATCCCGGTGTCCGCCGCGCGGCCGTCGCCGTCCGCGACGACCACTCCGGAGGCCGGAGGCTGGTCGCCTACGTCGTCCCCTCCGCCGACGCGCCCGGGACCGCGCCGACGGAGGCCGAGCTGCGGGGGTTCGCCGCCGAGCGGCTCCCGGAGCACATGGTCCCGTCCGCCGTGATCGTCGTAGGCGACCTGCCGCGCACCGTCAACGGCAAACTCGACACTGCCGCGCTGCCCGCTCCCGGCCTCGCGAGGCGGGCCGCGGAGCGGGCGCCGCGCACGGCGGCCGAGGAGATCGTGTGCGGGGTGTTCGCCGAGGTCCTCGGCCTGGACCGGGTCGGTCCGGACGACGCGTTCTTCGAGCTCGGCGGCGACTCGCTGTCGGCGATGCGACTGGCGGCCCGGCTCGCCGCCGCCCTGTCGACCGGCCTCACGGTCGCCGACGTCTTCGCCGCCCCCACCCCCGCCGGCCTGGCGGCCCTCGTCTCCGCCGGTGACGGTGACGGCCGCCGCGCACCGCTGCGCGCCACGGGCCGTCCTGAACGGGTTCCACTGTCGTTCGCGCAGGCACGCATGTGGTTCCTCAACCGGCTGGAGGACACGGGGGCCGTCTACAACGTGCCGCTGGTGGTGCGCCTGACCGGCCGACTGGACGCGGCGGCGCTGCAGGCCGCCCTGGCGGACGTCGCGGACCGGCACGAGAGCCTCCGCACCGTCTTCCCCGAGGAAGAGGGCGTTCCCTGGCAGCACGTGCTCGACGACGCGCACCCGGAACTCGTCCGGCACGAGACGGACGCCGACGACGCCGCCGGGAAGGTCGCCGAGATCTGCGGCCGGGGATTCGACCTCGCCACCCGTCCCCCCTGGCGCGCGGAACTGCTGCGCACCGGGCCGGACGAGCACCTCCTGGTGATCGTCGTGCACCACATCGCCGCGGACGCCTGGTCGACGGGCGTGCTCGTCCGCGACCTGTCGGCGGCCTACACCGCACGCCTGGACGGGATGGCACCGGACTGGAGGCCGCTGCCGGTCCAGTACGCCGACCACACGCTGTGGCAGCGGGACCTGCTGGGCGACGAGGACGATCCGGGCAGCGTCCTGCGCGGCCGTCTCGACCATTGGCGGGCCGCGCTCGCCGGGCTGCCCGAGGAGATCGCGCTGCCCGCCGACCGGCCCCGCCCGTCCGGCGCCGGATCCCCGGCCGGGCGCGTCGCCTTCGCCCTTCCCGCCGGGACTCGCGCACGCCTGACCGACGTGGCGCGGCGAGGCCGGGCGACGCTCTTCATGGTGGTGCAGGCAGGGCTGGCGGCACTCCTGTCGCGGCTGGGCGCGGGCACCGACGTGCCGCTCGGAACGGTCGTCGCCGGGCGGGACGACCCGGCACTCGACGACCTGGCGGGCTCGTTCGTCAACACCCTCGTGCTGCGCACCGACGTGACCGGCGACCCGACCTTCCTCGACCTGCTCGGCCGTGTCCGGCACACCGACCTCGCCGCCTACGCCCACCAGGACCTGCCGTTCGAACGCCTCGTGGACGAGCTGGCCCCGGCCCGCTCCCTCGACCGGCACCCTTTGTTCCAGGTGATGTTCGCCTACCAGAACACCCCTGAAGGCACCTGGAACCTTCCCGGCCTGCGCGCGGAACCGATCCCCCAGGGCGCGGTCCAGGGGGCGAAGTTCGACCTGCTGTTCAACGTCACCGACACTCCGGACGGCATCGACGCCTTCCTCGAATACGCCACCGACCGCTTCGACCCGTCCACCGCCGAAGCCCTGGTGGCGCGGCTGGTGCGCGTCCTGGAGCAGGTGGCAGCCGATCCCTCCGTTCGTGTCGCCGACCTCGCCGTCCTGACCGGGGCCGAACGCGCCCAGGTCGTCGAGGAGTGGAACGACACGGCGGTGCCGGTGCCGGACGTGTCGCTGGTGGAGTTGTTCGAGGCGCGTGTCGCCGGGTCCCCGGACGCCGTCGCCGTGGTGAGCGGCGAGATGCGGTGGACATATGCGGAGCTGGACGCCGAAGCCAACCGTGTGGCGCACCTGCTGGCCGAGAGCGGGACCCGGCCGGGCGACATGGTGGCGCTGCTGTTGCCGCGTTCGGCGTGGACGGTCGCGGCGGTCGTCGGGGTGGTGAAGGCGGGCGCGGCGTATGTGCCGGTGGACGTCGACTCTCCGGCGGAGCGGATCGCCTTTGTGCTCGCCGACGCCCGTCCCGCCACCGTGCTCGGAACGAGCGCGACCCTCGCGGGTCTCCCCGCGGATGTTCCGGTTGCCCAGGTCTGCCTGGACGACGAGCGCGATGATGCCGTCCACACCTCGCCCGCTGTTCGCATGCCCGGCGGCGCAGCGGCCTATGTGATCTACACGTCGGGGTCGACGGGCCGCCCGAAGGGCGTCGTCGTTCCGCAATCGAACGTCGTGGCGTTGATTTCCGCAGCGACCGGAGAATTCGGGTTCGGACCGGACGACGTCTGGACGCTGTTCCACTCCTACGCGTTCGACTTCTCGGTGTGGGAGTTGTGGGGACCGCTGCTGTCGGGCGGGCGCCTGATCGTCGTCGACCACGAGACGAGCCGATCCCCGGTGCGGTTCGCTTCCCTGCTGGTCGACGAACACGTGACGGTGCTGAGCCAGACGCCGTCGGCGTTCTATCAACTGATGCCGGTCACCGCGGCCGACTCGATGCTGCGGTACGTCGTGTTCGGCGGCGAAGCGCTGGAGCCGGGCCGCCTGGCGCCCTGGTACGCGCGCCTCGGCGAGGACGCACCGGTGCTGGTGAACATGTACGGCATCACCGAGACCACGGTCCATGTCACCGAGCTCCGCCTGGACGAGGAGTCCGCGGCCTCAGGGCTGGGAAGCGTGATCGGCGGGCCGCTGCCGAACACCCGTGTGCTGGTCCTGGACGAGTCGTTGCAGCCGGTCGCGCCGGGCGTCACGGGGGAGATGTACGTCGCCGGGCACGGCCTGGCACAGGGATATCTCGGTCGTGTCGCCCTGACCGCCGAGCGGTTCGTCGCGTGCCCCTTCGGCAGTCCGGGGCAGCGGATGTACCGGAGCGGCGACCTGGCGCACTGGACCCGCGACGGGCGGCTGGTGTTCGATGGCCGCGCCGACGACCAGGTGAAGATCCGCGGCTTCCGCGTCGAGCCCGGCGAGATCGAAGCGGTGCTGGCCGAGCACGGCGGCGTCGGGCAGGTCGCGGTGTCGGCCCAGGACGGACGGCTCGTGGCCTACGTCGTGCCGGACGGCGGCCTGGACGAGCGGGAACTGCTCCGGCTCGCGGCCGACCGCCTGCCCGCGTACATGGTTCCGGCGGCGGTCGTGGCTCTGCCGCAAATCCCGATGACGGTGAACGGCAAGCTCGACCGGGCCGCGCTCCCCGTCCCCGACTTCGCCGGCCGGACCACGCAGCGCGCACCGCGCACGGCGCTGGAAGGGATCGTGTGCGGAGCGTTCGCCGAGGTCCTCGGCCTGGACCGGGTCGGTCCGGACGACGGGTTCTTCGAGCTGGGCGGCGACTCCCTTCTGGCCATGCGCCTCACCACGCGCCTGAAGGACGTGCTGGGCCCGGGCATCGGGATCCGCGAGCTGTTCGCGAACCCGACCGCGGCGGCCATCGCGGCGCTCGCGGGAGAACGGAGCGCGGGCGGCCCCGCGCGGCCGCTCACGTCCGGGCCCCGGCCGGAGACCGTCCCGCTGTCCCACGCGCAACGGCGCATGTGGTTCCTCAACCGGCTCGCGGATCAGGAGGCGGCCTACAACGTCCGGCTCCCGCTGCGCCTGACGGGCGCGCTGGACGTGCCCGCGCTGGAAGCGGCACTCGCCGACGTGGCCGAGCGCCACGAGGTGCTCCGCACCGTCTTCCCCGAGTCGGACGGCGTCCCCCGGCAGAGGGTTCTCCCGCCCGCCGGGGGACGGCCCGTCCTGCAGGTGCGCGAGGTGGCCGCCGACCAGGTCGAGGCGCACGTCGCGGAGCTGACCGGCCGGGGGTTCGACGTGTCCGCCGCACCGGCGTGGAGGGCGGACCTGCTGCGCGTCGCCCCGGACGACCACGTGCTCGTCCTCGTCGTCCACCACATCGCCGCGGACGAATGGTCGGTGCGCGTGCTGGCCCGCGACCTGGCCGCCGCCTACGCCGCGCGCCGCGGCGGCGGCGCACCCGGCTGGGGCGAGCTGCCGGTCCAGGTCGCCGACCACGCGCTCTGGCAGCGCGCCGCCCTCGGTGACGAGAACGATCCGGGCAGCGTGCTCGGAACCCGGATCGGGCACTGGCGGACGGCGCTCGCGGGACTCCCCGACGAGCTGGCGCTGCCCTATGACCGGCCGCGCCCGGCCGCCCCCGGGCGGCGGGGCGGCCAGGTCGCCTTCGACATCGACGCCGCCACGCACGCCGCGCTGCTGGACGTCGCGCGCCGGCACCGCGCCACGCCGTTCATGGTCGTGCAGGCGGCGCTGGCGGTGCTGCTGTCACGGCTCGGCGCGGGCGAGGACATCCCCGTCGGCACCATCGTCACCGGCCGGGACGACGCCCGGCTGGACGACCTCGTCGGCTTCTTCAGCAACACGCTCGTGCTGCGGGCCGATCTGAGCGGCGACCCGGCGTTCGGCGAACTGGTGGAGCGGGTCCGCGAGAGCGACCTGGCCGCCTACGCCCACCAGGACGTGCCGTTCGAGCGGCTGGTGGAGGAGCTGGCCCCGGCCCGCTCGCTCGCCCGGCATCCGCTGTTCCAGGTGTCGCTCGGCATGCGGGACGTCCGGGAGGTGGACTGGGAGCTGGCCGGGCTCGGTGTCGAGCGGCTTCCCGTCGAGACCGGGATCGTCAAGTTCGACCTGTCGTTCGCCTTCGCGGCGGTGGACCGGGACGCGGCGGCGGGGCTGCGCGGCACGCTGCTCTTCGCCGCCGACCTGTTCGACCGCGGCACCGCGCGGCGGATCGCCGACCGGTTCGTCAGGACGCTGCGGCAGGTGACGGCCGATCCGGCGCGTCCGGTCGGCGAGGTGGACGTGCTGACCGCAGCCGAGCGGCGGCTCGTCGTCGCCGGGGGAGAGGAACCGCCGTCCCCCGCGGCGGGAGCGACGGTCCGCGACCTGATCGAGGCGCGGGCGGCGGCCGCGCCCGCGGCGACGGCACTGAAGGCCGGGGAACGCCGCTGGAGCCACGGTGAGCTGGACGCCGCCGCCGCCCGGATCGCCGCCCGGCTCGTCGAAGCCGGTGTCCGCCGCGGGGACCGCGTCGGTGTCATGGCGGAGCGTTCGGCCGAGCTGGTCGCGGCGCTGCTCGGCGTGTGGAAGGCGGGCGCCGCCTACGTCCCGGTGGACGCCGCCTGGCCCGCGCCGCGCCGGGCGACCGTGCTCGCGGGAACCGGGGCCACGGCCGTCCTGGTGGCCCCTGACCTTGAGGAACACGTCCCCGCGGGACCGCGGGCCCTGGCCCTCGGGGAGTGGGTCTGGACAGGGGAGGCCCGGCCCGGGCGTGTCCCGCTCGCACCGGACGACCTGGCCTATGTCATGTACACCTCGGGTTCCACCGGCGAGCCCAAGGGCGTCGCGGTGACCCACGAGGGGCTCGCCGCGCTGGTCGCGGACCCCTGGTGGGGCCTGGGCGAGTCGTCCCGGATCCTCGCCCACGCGCCGTACGGGTTCGACGCGTCCGTGCTGGAGCTGTGGGTGCCGCTGGCGGCGGGCGGGCAGGTCGTGCTCGCGCCGCCGGGAGACCTGGACGCCCACGCGCTGCGCGCCCTGGTCACCGGCGCCGGGCTCACCCACGTGCACGTCACGGCGGGGATGTTCCGGGTGCTCGCCGACGAGGCGCCCGGCTGCTTCGCCGCGCTGGACGAGGTGCTGACCGGCGGCGACGTCGTCCCGGCGGCCTCGGTCGCGGCCGTCCGGGCGGCCTGCCCGGACACGGTCGTCCGGCACCTGTACGGCCCGACCGAGGTCACCCTGTGCGCGACCGGCCATGTCGTGACGTCGGCCGACGCCGCGTCGCTGCCGATCGGCCGGCCGCTGAACGGCATGCGGGTGTTCGTGCTCGATTCCCGGCTGCGTCCGGTGCCGCCCGGCGTGGTCGGTGAGCTGTACGTCGCCGGCGCCGGCCTGGCGCGCGGCTACCTGGACCGCGCCGCCCTGACCGCCGAACGCTTCGTGGCCTGCCCGTTCGCCGCCGGGCGCATGTACCGCACCGGCGACCTGGCCCGCTGGACGGCGGACGGCGCGCTGATGTTCGCCGGGCGCGGCGACGACCAGGTGAAGATCCGCGGGTTCCGGATCGAGCCCGGCGAGGTCGAGGCCGTCCTCGCCGCGCACGAGGCGGTCGCCGACGTCGCCGTGATCGCCCGCGAGGACCGGCCCGGGGACCGCAGGCTGGTCGCCTACGTCGTCCCGGCCGCCGCCGGAGCCGCGGACGCGGCGGCGCTGCGCCGATTCGTGGCCGGGCGGCTGCCGGAGTACATGGTCCCGTCGGCGGTGGTCGGCGTGCCGGAGCTGCCCGTGACGGCGAACGGCAAGCTCGACCGGGCCGCACTGCCCGCACCCGAGCACGCCGCGACGGCGGGCCGTGAGCCGCGCACCGCCGTGGAGGAGATCACGTGCGGGCTGCTCGCCGAGGTCCTCGGGCTGGACCGCGTGGGCGTGGACGACGGGTTCTTCGACCTCGGCGGCGACTCCCTGCTGGCGATGCGGCTGGTGGCGCGCGCCCGCGCGGTCCTCGGCGTCGAGCTGAGCGTCACGGACGTGTTCGAGGCCCCGACCCCCGCCGGGCTCGTCGCCCTGGCGGGCCTCGGCGGGCGCGCCGCGTCCGGCCCCGCCCTCGCACCCCGCCCGCGACCGGAGCCGACGCCGCCGTCCTTCGCCCAGGCCCGGATGTGGTTCCTGGACCGGCTCGAGGACGCGGGCGGCCTCTACAACGTTCCCCTGGCCCTGCGGCTGCTGGGCGAGCTGGACGTCACGGCGCTCGAGGCGGCGGTCCGGGACGTGGCCGACCGGCACGAGGCGCTCCGCACCGTGTTCCCCGACCTCGACGGTGAGCCCTTTCAGCGGGTCCTGACCGGGGACGAGGCGTACCCGGCCCTCGTCCCGCGCGAGATCATCGAGCAGGAGCTGCCCGGGATGCTTCGGGCGGCGGCCGGGCGCGGCTTCGACCTCGCCGCCGAGCCGCCCTGGCGGGTGGAGCTGTGGCGGCTCGGCCCGGCCGAGCACGTCCTGATGCCGGTCGTGCACCACATCGCGGCCGACGGATGGTCGATGGGCGTCCTCGCCCGGGACCTGTCCACGGCGTACGAGGCGCGTCGCGGGGGTGCGGCGCCGGAGTGGGAACCGCTGCCCGTGCAGTACGCCGACTACGCGCTCTGGCAGCGCGAGGTCGTGGGCGACGAGGACGATCCGGGCAGCCTGGTCGCCGCGCAGCTCGCCCACTGGCGCACCGCGCTCGCGGGAGCGCCCGAGCAGCTCGCGCTGCCCTCCGACCGCCCCCGCCCGGCCGTCGCCACCCACCGGGGCGGGCAGATCGGGTTCGACCTCGCTCCGGAGACGCTCACGGCGCTCACCGGGCTGGCCCGACGCAGCCGGACCACCCTGTTCATGGTCGTCCAGGCCGGGCTGGCGGCGCTGCTGTCGCGGCTGGGCGCGGGCGACGACATCCCGGTGGGCACGGCCGTGGCCGGGCGTGGTGAGGCCGCGCTGGACGGGCTCGTCGGGTTCTTCGTGAACACCCTGGTGCTGCGCACCGACGTGAGTGGCGACCCGACGTTCGCCGAGCTGCTGGAACGGGTCCGCGAGACCGATCTGGCCGCCTACGCCCATCAGGACGTTCCGTTCGAACGGCTGGTGGAGGAACTCGCCCCGGCCCGTTCCCTGGCGCATCACCCGCTGTTCCAGGTGTCGCTGGGAGTCCAGGACCTCCCGAAGGCCGACTGGGACCTCGCCGGGACGACCGCCGTCGAGGTCCCCGTGGAGACGGGCGCGGTGAAGTTCGACCTGACCTTCACACTGTCCGGGACACGGGGCTCACTCGCCTATGCGGCCGACCTGTTCGACGCGTCCACCGCGCGGCTCCTGACCGACAGGCTGGTGCACGTCCTGGAACAGGTCGCGGACGCCCCGGCGACCCGCCTCGGCGCGCTCGACGTGCTCATCGGCGACGAGCGGCGGCGTGTCGTCCGCGACTGGAACGCGACCGACCGTCCCGCTCCCGCCCCCGCCGTGCCCGAGCTCGTCGACCGGTGGGCCGGCCGGACCCCGGACGCTTTGGCGGTGACGACGGACGCCGCCCGCTGGACCTACGCCGACCTCGCGGCCGAGGCCGGGCGGATCGCGACCCTGCTGGCCGAGCACGGCGTCCGGCGTGGCGACCGGGTGGGAGTGGCGCTCGGGCGTTCGGCGGAGCTGGTCGCGGTGCTGCTGGGCGTGTGGCGGGCAGGTGCGGCCTACGTGCCGATCGACCCTGACCATCCGGCCGAGCGCGTCGCCCGGCTGCTCGCCGACGCGTCCCCGTCCGTGGTGCTAGGCACGGCACGAACCTTGAGGGCTCTGCCGGACGCGGCTCCCGCCCGGCTGATCGACATCACCACATCGCCCACGGGGTGTCCCCGTCCACCGGTGCCCGTCGGCGGAGACGACCTGGCGTACGTGATGTTCACGTCGGGTTCGACCGGTGTCCCGAAGGGGGTTGCGGTCACGCATGCGGGTGTGGGGTCGTTGGTGTCGGATCCGTGGTGGGGTGTGGACGAGTCGTCGCGGGTTCTGATGCATGCGCCGTTCGCGTTCGACGCGTCGGTGTTCGAGTTGTGGGTGCCGCTGGCCTGCGGCGGACGAGTCGTCATCGCGCCGCCCGGCGAGGTGGACGGCGCGGTCCTGCGTGAGGCGGCGGCGCGGCACGGGCTGACCCATGCGCATGTGACGGCCGGGATGTTCCGGGTGCTCGCGGACGAGGATCCTCGGGCCTTCGCGTCGCTGCGCGAGGTGTTGACCGGCGGCGACGTCGTGCCGCCGGCGGCGGTGGCGGGGTTGCGGAAGGCGTGCCCCGACGTCGCCGTCCGGCATTTGTACGGGCCGACCGAGATCACGTTGTGCGCGACGGGCCACACGGCCGTCCCGCGGGACGACGGTCTCCTGCCGATCGGCGGCCCCCTGGCCGACACGCGGGTGTACGTGTTGGACCGGTTCCTGCGTCCGGTGCCGCCGGGGGTGGTGGGCGAGCTCTTCGTCGCCGGTGCCGGGCTGGCGCGAGGCTACCTCGGCCAGGCCGCCCTCACGGCGGAACGCTTCGTCGCGTGCCCGTTCGGCGACGGCCGGATGTACCGGACCGGGGACCTCGCGCGCTGGACGAGGGACGGCGAACTGGTCTTCGCGGGCCGAGCGGACGAGCAGCTGAAGATCCGCGGGTTCCGGGTGGAGCCGGGCGAGGTCGAGGCCGTCCTCGCGGGACACGACGCCGTGGGTCAGGTCGCGGTCATCGCCCGGGAGGACCGTCCGGGCGACAAACGCCTGGTCGCCTTCGTGGTGTCCGGCGCCCCGCTGGAGGAGGGGGCGCTGCGGCGCCATGTCGCCGAGCGGCTGCCGGAGTACATGGTCCCGTCGGCGGTCGTCACGCTCGACGCCCTGCCGGTCACCGCCAACGGCAAACTCGACCGGGCCGCCCTCCCGGTTCCGGCCGTCGCCGGGACGGCGTCCACGCGTGAGCCGCGCACGGCGGTCGAGGAGATCGTGTGCGGCCTGTTCGCCGAGGTCCTGGGGATGGAACGGGTCGGCCCCGAGGACGGGTTCTTCGACCTGGGCGGCGACTCACTGCTCGCGATGCGGCTGGTCGCGCGGGTCCGTGCCGTCCTGGACGCGGAGATCACGATCCGCGAGTTGTTCGGGCAACCGACCCCGGCGGGCGTGGCGGCGCTGGCGCGACGGGGCGCGGCCCGGCGTCCGGCCCTGTCGCCCCGGCCACGTCCGGAACAGGTGCCGCTGTCGTTCGCCCAGCTGCGGATGTGGTTCCTCAACCGGCTGGAGGACGCGGGCGGCACCTACAACGTCCCGCTGGCCCTGCGCATCCGGGGCGACCTGGACGTCACCGCGCTGGAGGCGGCGCTGGGCGACGTCGCCGACCGGCATGAGACCCTGCGGACGATCTTTCCCGACATCGGGGGAGACCCTCACCAGCGTGTGCTGGACGGACCGGAGGCCCGCCCGCGCCTCGCCGTCCGCGACCTGGACGAGGACGGCGTCGAAGCCCACGTGGCCGCGATGGCCGGGCGCGGCTTCGATCTCGCCGCCGAGACACCGTGGCGCGCGGAACTGCTGCGACTCGCACCGGGAGACCAGGTCCTGGTGGTCGTCGTGCACCACGTCGCGGCCGACGGCTGGTCGATGGACGTGCTCGCGCGGGATCTGTCGGCCGCCTACGCGTGCCGCCGCGAGGGCCGGGCCCCCGCCTGGCCGGCGCTGCCGGTGCAGTACGCCGACTACGCCCTCTGGCAGCGCGAGACGATCGGCAGCGAGGACGATGCCGACAGCGTCCTCAGCGCCCAGCTCGGCCGGTGGCGGACGGCGCTGGCGGACCTTCCGGCAGAACTCGCGCTGCCCTACGACCGTCCGCGTCCGGCGGTGGCGAGCCATCGTGGCGGGCGGATCGCGTTCGAGGTCGGGCCCGAGACGCACGCGCGCCTGGTGGAGGTGGCGCGGCGTGGCCGGGCGACGCTGTTCATGGTGGTCCAGTCGGCGCTGGCGGTGCTGCTGTCGCGGCTCGGCGCGGGCGACGACGTGCCGGTCGGGACGGCGGTGTCCGGACGTGGCGACGCCGCCCTGGACGGCCTCGCGGGCTTCTTCGTCAACACCCTGGTGCTGCGCGCGGACCTGAGCGGCGACCCGGCCTTCGCGGACCTGGTCGCGCGCGTCCGGGAGACCGACCTCGCCGCCTACACCGGACAGGACGTCCCGTTCGAGCGCCTGGTGGACGAGCTGGCCCCCGAGCGCTCCCTGGCCCGGCACCCGCTGTTCCAGGTCTCCCTCGGCGTCCAGGACCTGGCGCCCGAGGCGTGGACGCTGGCGGGCGCGCGGGTCGAGCGGCTCCGGGTCGGCACGGACGCGGTGAAGTTCGACCTGTCGTTCAGCCTGACCACCGGACGCGACGACGAGGGCGCCGCCGCGGGGATGCGCGGGTACGTCGCCTATGCGGCCGAACTGTTCGACCCCGGCACCGTCCGGCTTCTCGCCGACCGGTTCGTCCGCGTGCTGGACGCGCTCGCCGCCGACCCCGGACTGCGGCCGAGCGGGGTGGAGGTGCTCACCGCTCGGGAACGCGACCAGGTCATCGAGGAGTGGAACGACACCGCCCGGCCCGGCGAGGCGCCCCCGGTCCCCGTGCTCGTGGACCGCTGGGCCGCCCGGAACCCGCTGGCGACGGCGGTCGTGGCCGGACGGTCCCGGTGGAGCCGCGGCGACCTGGACGCGGCGTCCCGCCGGATCGCCGCGCGGCTGATCGCGTCCGGGGTGCGGCGCGGCGACCGCGTGGCCGTGGAGATGGAACGGTCGGCCGAACTGGTCGCGGTTCTCCTCGGCGTCTGGCGGGCCGGTGCCGCCTATGTCCCGCTGGACCCGTCGTGGCCCGGCGCGCGGCGCGCGGCCGTGCTCGACCAGGTCCGGGCCGCGGCCATCGTCACTTCGGCTGACGCGCGCGACTGGACGGCGTCCGAAGGGCCCGCGCCCGCCGCACCCGGCCTTCCGGTCACGGGCGACGACCTGGCGTACGTGATGTTCACGTCGGGTTCGACCGGTGTCCCGAAGGGGGTTGCGGTCACGCATGCGGGTGTGGGGTCGTTGGTGTCGGATCCGTGGTGGGGTGTGGACGAGTCGTCGCGGGTCCTGATGCATGCGCCGTTCGCGTTCGACGCGTCGGTGTTCGAGTTGTGGGTGCCGCTGGCCTGCGGCGGACGAGTCGTCATCGCGCCCCCGGGCACCGAGCTGGACGGGACCGTCCTGCGCGACCTGGCCACCGGGCATCACCTGACGGCCGTGCACATCACGGCGGGCGCGTTCCGGGTGCTCGCCGACGAGGACCCCGGCTCCTTCACAGGCGTGCGGCGGCTGCTGACCGGCGGCGACGTCGTCCCGCCGTCCGCGGTGACGCGGGTGCGTGAGGCGAACCCGGTCGCCACGATCCAGCACCTGTACGGGCCGACCGAGATCACGTTGTGCGCGACCGGCCACCTGCTCGCACCGGGCGACGAACCCGGCGGGGTCCTGCCCATCGGCCGTCCCCTGGCGGACACCCGTGTCTTCGTCCTGGACGAGTTCCTCCGGCCCGTCCCGCCCGGCGCCGTCGGCGAGCTGTACGTGGCGGGAGTGGGACTGGCGCGCGGCTACCTGAACCGGCCCGGCATGACCGCCGAGCGGTTCGTGGCGTGCCCGTTCGGTGGCGGGCGGATGTACCGGACGGGCGACCTCGCGCGCTGGTCCCCGGACGGGCACCTGCTCTTCGCGGGCCGCGCGGACGAGCAGGTGAAGATCCGTGGGTTCCGGGTGGAGCCCGGGGAGATCGAGGCGGTGCTCACCGGTCATGACGCGGTGGGGCAGGTCGCGGTGGTCGCCCGGGAGGACCGTCCGGGTGACAAACGCCTGGTCGCCTACGCGGTGATGGAAGGGGACCCCGAGGAACTGCGGAGCTTCGCGGCGGACCGGCTGCCCGAGTACATGGTCCCGTCGGCGGTGGTCGCGCTCGACGCGCTGCCGGTCACGGTGAACGGCAAGCTCGACCGCGCCGCCCTCCCGGCCCCCGACCTCGCGGGCCCGGTCGGCGCCCGCGAGCCGCGGACGCCGCTGGAGGCGACCCTGTGCGCCCTGTTCGCCGAGGTCCTGGGACTGGAGCGGGTCGGGGCCGAGGACGGGTTCTTCGATCTCGGCGGCGATTCGATCATGTCGATGCAGCTGGTGGCCCGGGCCCGGCGCGCGGGCGTGGTGATCAGCGCGCAGGACGTCTTCGAGTTCGTCTCCCCGGCCGGTCTCGCGCGGGTGGCCCGGACGGAACCGGCGACGCCGCAGGCCCGTCCCGGCGAGGACGGCACCGGAACCGTTCCCCTGACGCCCGTGATGCGATGGCTCGTCGAGGCGGGCGGGCCGGACGCGCTGTCCGGCGGCCTCAGCCAGTGGACGGTCACGGACGTGCCGTCCGACCTGACCATGGACCGTCTCGAGGCCGCCCTCCAGGCCGTCGTCGACCGTCACGACATGCTGCGCGCCCGGCTGGGCGAGGGCGTGATCGAGGTCGGCCCGGTGGGCTCGGTCGCGGCGTCGGACCTGGTGTCGCGCCTGGACGCGTCCGCGATGGACGAGGACGGGCTGAGGGAGGCGATCGCCGCCCAGGCCGGTGCCGCCGATCTGGACGCGCGGAAGGGCCAGGTGCTGCGGCTGGTCTGGCTGGATCGCGGTCCCGGCGCGGCGGGCCGCCTGCTGGTCGTGGTGCATCACCTGGTCGCCGACGGCGTGTCGTGGCGGGTCCTGCTGCCCGACCTCGCGGTCGCGGACACCGCCTTGGCCGAGGGACGTCCACCCACTCTGGACCCGGTGGCCCAGAGCTTCCGGGCCTGGGCGCGGTGGTTCGACGGACGGACCGCCGCGCGACGAGACGAGCGGGAAGCGTGGCGGGCGATCCTGGACGGCGGGCACGGCCTGCCCGGCACGCGAGCGGTGGAACCGGGCCGGGACCGGGAGTCGTCCATGCGCCGGACCTCCCTCACCGTCCCCGCCGACGTCACCGCCGCGCTCCTCGGCGTGGTTCCCGGCCGGTTCCACGCGGGCGTGAACGAAGTGCTCCTCGCCGGGCTCACGGCGGCCCTGCACACCTGGCGCGGGCAGGTGCCGGGCAGACCGGACCGCGGCTTCCTCGTGGACGTCGAGGGGCACGGTCGCTCCGGCGGCGGAGGCGACCTGTCGCGGACGGTCGGCTGGTTCACGTGCGTCTACCCCGTGCGGTTGGACGCGGGTGGCCTGTCGCTCGCGGACGTCGGGCGTGGCGGCGCTGAGGCGGGCGCATTGGTCAAGCGCGTCAAGGAGCAGATGCGGGGGATTCCCGGGGACGGCCTGGGCTATGGGGCGTTGCGCTATTCCGACCCCGAATCACGTCCCGTCCTTTCTGAATATGCGGCACCGCAGGTCGCCTTCAACTATCTCGGCAGATTCTCTTACGCCGCCGATTCGGATACCGGAAGCGGCCGTTTCTGGCAACCCCTGTCCATGGGGGGACAGGG
Organism: Spirillospora sp. NPDC052269; assembly: GCF_040679435.1. Lineage (NCBI taxonomy): Bacteria > Bacillati > Actinomycetota > Actinomycetes > Streptosporangiales > Thermomonosporaceae > Spirillospora > Spirillospora sp. NPDC052269. Next base: position 56,219 of record NZ_JBFAUU010000021.1, on the reverse strand, counting down.
CGGCTCCGAGATGCCGGCTCTCCACGCGTTGGAGGTGACGGCGGCGGTGCGGGACCTGTCCGACTGTTCAATTCTGACGCTTTCCTTCGGATGGCTGCCGGAGATACTTGGTGAGTCCGAGATCGATGAGATCGGGCGGTCGTGGATGGACATGCTCGCCGGAATCGCCGCGCACGCGGAGGATCCCGCGGCGGGTGGCCACACCCCCTCCGACTTCCCCCTGCTCGCCCTGGACCAGGACCAGGTCGAGGAGCTGGAATCCGAATTCGCCGGCGACACGGACTGGGATTGGTGAACGCGATGAGCCCGCAGCGCGTAGAGGACGTCTGGCCGTTGTCGCCGATGCAGGAGGGCCTGCTGTTCCACGCGTCCCTGGACGAGCGGGCGCCCGACGTCTACGTCGGCCAGCACATCCTGGAGTTGGGCGGCGAGGTCGACGCGGCGGTGCTGAAGGAGTCCTGGGAGGCGATGCTGCGGCGGCACGCCAACCTCCGGGCCTGCTTCCGCATGCCGTCCTCGGTCGGACGGCCCGTCCAGGTGGTCCCGCGCGCGGTGACCCTGCCGTGGCGGACCGCGGACCTGTCCGGCTTCCCGCCCGAGGACGCGGCGGCCGAGGTCGAACGCCTCGCCGCCGAGGAGCGCGACCGGCGCTTCGACCTCGCCGTGCCGCCCCTTCTGCGGCTCCTGCTCGTCCGGCTGGGCGACGGCGTCCACCGCCTGATCCTGACCAACCACCACATCCTGTTGGACGGGTGGTCGCTGCCGGTGTTGTTGCGTGAGTTGCGTTCGGTGTACGAGGCGGGTGGTGATGCCTCGCATCTGCCGCCGGTCACGCCCTATCGGGATTATCTGGCCTGGCTGGCCCGGCAGGATCACGACGCCGCGCGTGACGCCTGGCGCGCCGAACTCGCCGGAGCCGAACCCACCGTCATCGTGGAGGACGATCCGGCCCGTCCGGCCACGGTCCCCGAGCAGATCTCCGTCACCGCGTCCGAGGAGGTCAGCGACGCCCTCCGCGAGCTGGCGCGGCGGCGCAACCTCACCCTCAACACCGTCGTCCAGGGCGTGTGGGGCCTGGTGCTGGGCAAGCTCACCGGACGCGACGACGTGGTGTTCGGCGCGACCGTCGCCAGCCGTCCGCTCGACCTGCCCGGCGTGGAGAGCATGCTCGGGCTGTTCCTCAACGCCGTCCCCGTCCGGGTCCGGCTCGACCCGTCCGACGCGTTCGAGACGATGCTGACCGACCTGCAGCGGCGGCACTCGGCGCTCATGGAGCACCAGTTCCTCGGCCTCACCGAGATCCAGCGCGCCGCCGGGAACGGCGTCTCCTTCGACACCCTCTTCGCCTACGAGAACTACCCGCGCGACCCCGGGGGCGCGGTTCCCGCGGGCCGCGAAGGGGGCCTGACCATCCGGCCCGTCGGTGGACGGGACGCCACCCACTACCCGCTGACCGTCAATGTCCTTCCCCGGCGGCGCCTGGAACTGCTGCTCGGCTACCGCCCCGACTGCCTCGACCGCGACACCGTGGAACTCCTGGCGGCGCGGCTGATGCGCGTCATGGAGCAGGTCGCCACCGACCCCGGCGTCCGCGTCGGCGCGGTCGAGAGCCTGGTCGGCGGCGAACGCGCCCAGGTCGTCGAGGAGTGGAACGACACGGCGGTGCCGGTGCCGGACGCGTCGCTGGTGGAGTTGTTCGAGGCGCGTGTCGCCGATTCGCCGGACGCCGTCGCCGTGGTCGCGGGTGAGACGCGGTGGACGTATGGGGAACTGGACGCCGAGGCCGATCGGGTCGCCGGGCTCCTGCGTGAGTGCGGCGTCGGGCCGGGCGCGCGGGTCATGCTGCTTCTGCCGCGGTCGGCGTGGACGGTCGCGTCGGTCGTCGGAGTGGTGAAGGCGGGCGCGGCGTATGTGCCGGTGGACGTCGACTCTCCGGCGGAGCGGATCGCCTATGTCCTCGCCGACGCCCGTCCCGCCGCCGTGCTCGGAATGCCGGCGGCGCTGAACGCCCTGCCCGCGGACGTGAACGTGCCCCGCGTCGCGCTGGACGCTCCGACTCCGGCGCGTCCCGCCGACCTTCCCGCGCCCGGCCGGGAAGGCGACGTCCCCCGTGACCTACCGGCCTATGTGATCTACACGTCGGGTTCGACGGGCCGTCCGAAGGGCGTGGTGGTCCCGCGGTCGAACGTGGTCGCGTTGATCTCGGCGGCGGCGGAGAAGTTCGGGTTCGGACCGGACGACGTCTGGACGCTGTTCCACTCCTACGCGTTCGACTTCTCGGTGTGGGAGTTGTGGGGTCCGCTGCTGTCGGGTGGGCGCGTGGTGGTGGTCGACCACGAGACGAGCCGGTCGCCGGAACGGTTCGCGTCGTTGCTGGTCGATGAGCGGGTGACGGTGCTGAGCCAGACGCCGTCGGCGTTCTACCAGCTGATGCCGGTGGCCCCGGCCGATCTGGCGTTGCGGTTCGTGCAGTTCGGCGGCGAGGCCCTGGAGCCGGGACGGCTCGCGGCCTGGTACGCGCGCTTCCCGCAGGACGCCCCGATGCTGATGAACCTGTACGGCATCACCGAGACCACGGTCCATGTCACCGAGATCCACCTCGACGAGGAGTCCGCCGCGGCGGGCGGGGGAAGCGTGATCGGGCACCCGCTGCCGAACACCCGCGTGCTGGTCCTGGACTCATCGCTGCAGCCGGTCCCGCCGGGCGTCACGGGGGAGATGTACGTCGCCGGGCGCGGCCTGGCGCAGGGCTATCTGGACAGGGCCGGGCTGACCGCCGAGCGGTTCGTCGCGTGCCTGTTCGGTGGGCCGGGCGAGCGGATGTACCGGAGCGGCGACCTGGCGCACTGGACCCGCGACGGACGGCTGGTGTTCGACGGCCGCGCCGACGACCAGGTGAAGATCCGCGGCTTCCGGATCGAGCCCGGCGAGATCGAGGCCGTCCTCGCCCGGCACCCTTCGGTGGGGCAGATCGCCGTCGTGGCGCGCGAGGACCGTGCCGGCGACCGCCAGCTCGTCGCCTACATCGTCCCCGAAGGCGGCCTGGACGAGCGGGAACTGCGGCGGTTCGCCACCGGGCGGCTGCCCGACCACATGGTTCCGGCGGCGGTGGTGGCCGTGCCCCGGATCCCCATGACGGTGAACGGCAAGCTCGACCGCGCCGCGCTCCCCGCCCCCGACTACGCGGCCCTGGCCACCGGCAGGGCGCCGCGCACGGCGGTCGAGGAGATCGTGTGCGGGCTGTTCGCCGAGGTCCTCGGACTCGAACGGGTCGGCGCCGACGACGGGTTCTTCGACCTCGGCGGCGACTCCCTGCTCGCCATGCGTCTGATCACCCGGCTCCGGGCCGTGCTGGACGCCGAGGTCAGCGTCCGTGCGCTGTTCGCCACGCCCACGCCCGAGGCCGTCGCCGCGCTCGTCCACGACGGTGGTCCCGGAAGCCGTCGCGCCCCGCTCACACCCCGGGACCGTCCCGACCGCGTGCCCCTGTCGTTCGCGCAGCGCCGCATGTGGTTCCTCGAGCAACTCGACGACACCACCGCCGCCTACAACATCCCCCTCGCGCTCCGCCTGCGCGGCGAGCTCGACGCGCAGGCGCTGGAGGCGGCGCTCGCCGACCTCGCCGAGCGGCACGAGACCCTGCGCACCACCTTCCCCGACCTGGACGGCGAACCTTGCCAGCACGTCCTGCCGGACTTCCGGCCCGCACTCACCCGCGCTGAGGTCACCGAGGAACAGGCTCCCGCGCTCGTCGCCGACCTCGCCTCGCGCCGCTTCGACCTGGCGACCGCCCCGCCCTGGCGCGCCGACCTGCTGCGGCTGTCCCCCGACGATCACATCCTGGTGATCGTCGTCCATCACATCGCCGCCGACGGCTGGTCGATGGGGACCCTCGCGGCCGACCTCTCCGCGGCGTACGCGGCGCGCCGCCGGGATGAGCGGCCCGGGTGGGCCGCGCTGCCGGTGCAGTACGCCGACTTCGCACTGTGGGAGCGGGAGCGGGACACCGAAGGGCAGGTCGAGCACTGGCGTTCGGCGCTGGCCGGGCTGCCCGAGGAGATCCCCCTGCCCGCCGACCGGCCGCGTCCCGCCGTACCGAGCCACCGGAGCGGCCGCGTCGCCTTCGCGGTGGACGCCGCGACCCACGCCCGGCTGCTCCGGATCGCCCGCCGGGGCCGCGCGACACTCTTCATGGTCGTCCAGGCCGGGCTCTCCCTGCTGCTGTCCCGCATGGGCGGCGGCACGGACGTCCCCCTCGGCACCGCCGTCGCCGGACGGGAGGACGCCGCGCTGGACCGGCTCGTCGGCTCCTTCGTGAACACCCTCGTGCTGCGGACGGACCTCACGGGCGACCCGTCGTTCGCAGAGCTCCTCGGACGGGTCCGCGAGGCGGACCTGGCGGCGTTCGCCCATCAGGGAGTGCCGTTCGAGCGGCTGGTGGAGGAGCTGGCCCCGGCCCGGTCTCTGGGTCGGCATCCGCTGTTCCAGGTGATGCTGACCTTCCAGAACGCCCCGCACGCGACCTGGAACCTCGCCGGCCTCGACACCGAGCGCTACTCCCCAGGAAGCGGCGCGGTGCGGTTCGACCTGTCCTTCGGCGTCGGGGAACGCTACGCCGCCGGCGGCGCGCCGGGCGGACTCGACGGATCCCTCGTGTACGCCGCGGACCTGTTCGACGAGGCCACGGCGCGCTCGCTGGCCGACCGCCTCGTCCGCGTCCTGGAACAGGCCGCCGCTGATCCACGTGTACGGACCGGTGCCGTCACGGTCCTCTCCACAGAGGAACGGTCCCAAGTGCTGTCCGGCTGGAATGCCACGGATGTTCCTGTGGCTCCGGCGACCTTGTCTGAGTTGTTCGAGCGGCAGGTGCGGTCGTCGCCGGATGCGGTGGCGGTGGTGGCTGAGGATGCGTGTTGGTCGTATGGCGAGTTGGAGTGTGAGGCGAATCGTGTCGCCAATTACCTGAGGGGTCTTGGGGCTGGTCCGGGGCGGGTCGTGGCGGTGGCGGTGCCGCGTTCGGCTCGTCTGGTGGCGGTGTTGCTGGGTGTGGTGAAGGCGGGCGCGGCCTACCTGCCCATCGACATCGACCTGCCGGGTGAACGGATCGCCCGGATGATCGCCGACGCCGATCCGGTCGCGGTGCTCACGACCGCAGACTTGGCTGTCGATCCCGGTTCACGTCCGGTGGTGCGGGTCGATGATTCCGAAGCTTTTGCCGGTCTTCCTGTTTCTCCGCCGGATGTGTGGATCTCGGGGCGGGATGCGGCGTATGTGATCTATACGTCGGGTTCGACGGGTGTGCCGAAGGGGGTGGTGGTCTCTCATGAGGGGATCGTCAACCGTTTGGTGTGGATGCAGGGCGAGTTCGGTTTGTCGGCCGGGGATCGGGTGTTGCAGAAGACGCCGTTCGGTTTCGATGTGTCGGTTTGGGAGTTCTTCTGGCCGTTGATGGCGGGCGCGGGCGTGGTGATGGCCCGGCCGGACGGTCATCGCGATCCGGGCTACCTGGCCGACCTCATCGAGCGTGAGCGGGTCACGACGGCTCATTTCGTCCCGTCGATGCTTCGTGTGTTTCTCTCCGAGGTGACCGAGGGACGATGCGGTTCGCTGCGTCGGGTGATGTGCAGCGGGGAGGCGCTGCCTTCTGAGGTGGTGGAGCGCTACCACCAACTGATGTCGGCTCCGTTGCACAACCTGTACGGGCCGACGGAGGCGAGCGTCGACGTCACCCACTGGCCCTGCCCCGTAGAGCGGGAATCCGTCCTGGTTCCGATTGGGCACCCGATCTGGAACACGCGGTTGTATGTGCTGGACGAGTTCCTCCGGCCCGTGCCGCCGGGTGTGCAGGGGGAGCTGTACATCGCGGGAGTTCAACTCGCGCGCGGCTATCTGCATCGTCCGGGGTTGACCGCTGAGCGGTTCGTGGCGTGCCCGTTCGATGGTGGGCGGATGTATCGGACGGGTGATCTGGCGCGGTGGACTCGCGACGGCGAGCTCCTGTTCGGTGGCCGGGTCGATGACCAGGTGAAGATCCGTGGCTTCCGGATCGAGCCGGGTGAGGTTGAGGCCGTCCTGACCGGGACGGGCGGAGTAGGCGATGTCGCCGTACTCGTCAAGGACGAGCGCCTGGTGGCCTACGTCGTGGCCGACGGCGAGCTGGACGTTCGGGAGTTGCGGCGATCGGCGGCGGAGCGGCTGCCGGAGTACATGGTCCCGGCGGCGATCGTGTCCGTGCCGAACCTCCCGGTGACGGTGAACGGCAAGCTCGACCGTGCCGCGCTTCCCGCCCCGGACTTCGCGGCGCTGGCATCGGACCGCGAGCCGCGTACAGCGGTCGAGGAGATCGTCTGCGGGCTCTTCGCCGAGCTGCTGGGGCTGGAGCGGGTCGGTCCGGACGACGGGTTCTTCGAGCTGGGCGGCGACTCGCTGCTCGGGATGCGTCTGGTCGCGCGGATCCGGGCCGTCCTCGGGGCCGAGATCGGCGTCCGGGACCTGTTCACGACCCCCACACCCGCCGCGCTGGCCGTGCGTGCCGAGAGCACGGACGCCACACCGGACGCCGCACGGTCGTCGCTGACGCCACGGCCGAGGCCGGAACGGCTGCCACTGTCCTTTGCCCAGCGCCGCATGTGGTTCCTCAACCAGATGGAGGACACCGGCGCGGTCTACAACATCCCGCTCGTCCTTCGGCTGCGGGGCGATCTGGACGTGGCGGCCCTGGACGCCGCGATCGGCGACGTCGCCGAACGGCACGAGACCCTCCGCACCGTCTTCCCCGACATCGACGGCGATCCGGTTCAGCACGTCTTGGCGGACGCCCGGCCCGAGCTGGTCGTCAAGGACGCGACGACCGGTGACCAGGCCGGCTCCCTCGCCGAGGCCGCCGCCGCGCGCGGGTTCGACGTCGCCCACGAGATTCCGTGGCGAATGGAACTGCTGCGAGCGGCCCCGGACGATCACGTCCTGGTGATCGTCGTCCACCACATCGCGGGCGACGGCTGGTCGATGGGCGTCCTGGCGCGCGATCTGTCCTCGGCGTACACCGCCCGCCGCCACGGTGAGGCCCCGGAGTGGGCGCCCTTGCCGGTGCAGTACGCGGATTTCGCCTTGTGGCAGCAGGAGCAGACCGCGGAGGGGCAGGTCGAGTACTGGCGGTCGGCCTTGGCCGGGTCGCCGGAAGAGTTGTCTCTGCCCACGGACCGGACCCGTCCCGCCATGGCCTCCCATCGCGGCGGGCATGTGGAGTTCGGCCTGGACGCGGCCACCCATGATCGCCTGCTCGAGATCGCCCGGCGAGGCGGCGCGACGCTCTTCATGGTGCTCCAGGCCGGGCTGGCGGCGCTGCTGTCGAGGGTCGGCGCGGGCGACGACGTCCCGCTCGGAACGCCGGTCGCCGGACGCCCCGACCCGGCGCTCGACGATCTCGCCGGATCCTTCGTCAACACTCTGGTGCTGCGCACCGATGCGAGCGGCGATCCGACGTTCGCCGAGCTGCTGGAGCGGGTCCGCGAGACCGACCTGGCCGCCTACGCCCATCAGGACGTCCCGTTCGAGCGGCTGGTGGAGGAACTGTCCCCGGCCCGGTCCCTGGCGCGGCATCCGCTGTTCCAGGTGATGCTGACCTTCCAGAACGCCCCGCGCGCGAACTGGAATCTGCCCGACGTCCAGATCCGTCCTGAAGGGCTGAGGGGAGCGCACCCCTCGCGGTTCGACCTCCACTTCACCTTCTCCGAGCGTCACCGTCACGGCGACGGCGGCACCGGGCTCTGGGCGGGGCTCGACTACTCGGCCGACCTGTTCGACGAGGTCACGGCGCGGTCGCTGGCCGATCGTCTCGTTCGGTTCCTGGCTCAGGCTGCTGCCGAACCGGACCGTCCGCTCAGCCAGGTCACGGTGCTCGATGCCGAGGAACGGCATCTGGTGTTGTCCGAGTGGAATGCCACGGATGTTCCTGTGGCTCCGGCGAGCTTGCCGGAGTTGTTCGAGCGGCAGGTGCGGTCGTCGCCGGATGCGGTGGCGGTGGTGGCTGAGGATGCGTGTTGGTCGTTTGGCGAGTTGGAGTGTGAGGCGAATCGTGTCGCCAATTACCTGAGGGGTCTTGGGGCTGGTCCGGGGCGGGTCGTGGCGGTGGCGGTGCCGCGTTCGGCCCGCTTGGTGGCGGTGTTGTTGGGTGTGGTGAAGGCGGGCGCGGCCTACCTGCCCATCGACACCGATCTGCCGCGGGAACGCATCGCCCGGATGCTCGAGGACGCCGATCCCGTGGCGATCCTGGACGGCTCCGACACCTTCGCGAGCTTCCCGACCACTCGACCAGATGTGCAGATCTCAGGGCGGGATGCGGCGTATGTGATCTATACGTCGGGTTCGACGGGTGTGCCGAAGGGGGTGGTGGTCTCTCATGAGGGGATCGTCAACCGTTTGGTGTGGATGCAGGGCGAGTTCGGTTTGTCGGCCGGGGATCGGGTGTTGCAGAAGACGCCGTTCGGTTTCGATGTGTCGGTTTGGGAGTTCTTCTGGCCGTTGATGGCGGGCGCGGGCGTGGTGATGGCCCGGCCGGACGGTCATCGCGATCCGGGCTACCTGGCCGACCTCATCGAGCGTGAGCGGGTCACGACGGTTCACTTCGTCCCGTCGATGCTGCGGGCCTTCCTCGCGGACCTGGAGACGGGAAGGTGCGGAAGTCTCCGCCGCGTGATGTGCAGCGGGGAGGCGCTACCCGTTGAGGTGGTGGAGCGCTACCACTCGGTGCTCTCGGCCCCACTTCACAACCTGTACGGGCCGACCGAGGCGAGTGTTGATGTCACGCATTGGCCCTGCCCGGAGGACCTGAGTGCCGGTGGAGTGCCGATCGGGCATCCGATCTGGAACACGCGGTTGTACGTGCTGGACGAGTTCCTCCGGCCCGTTCCGCCGGGAGTTCCCGGCGAGCTCTACATCGCGGGAGTCCAGCTCGCGCGCGGTTATCTGAACCGCCCCGGTCTGACGGCCGAACGGTTCGTGGCGTGTCCGTTCGGCCGTGGGCGCATGTACCGGACGGGCGATCTGGCGCGGTGGATGCGCGACGGCGAGCTCGTGTTCGGTGGCCGGGTCGATGATCAGGTGAAGGTCCGTGGCTTCCGGATCGAACCGGGTGAGGTCGAGGCCGTCCTGACCGGGACGGCCGGAGTCGGCGATGTCGCCGTGCTCGTCAGGGACGAACGCCTGGTGGCCTACGTCGTGGCCGACGGCGAGCTCGACGTGCGGGACCTGCGGCGATCGGCGGCGGAGCGGTTGCCGGAGTACATGGTCCCGGCGGCGGTGGTCATGCTGGACGAACTGCCCGTCACCGCCAACGGCAAGCTCGACCGCGCCGCACTTCCAGCCCCCGACTTCGCGGCCCTGACATCGGACCGCGAGCCGCGCACAGCGGTCGAGGAGATCGTCTGCGGGCTCTTCGCCGAGATGCTCGGCCTGGAACGGGTCGGCCCGGACGACGGGTTCTTCGACCTCGGCGGTGACTCGCTGCTCGCGATGCGGCTCATCGCGCGGATCCGAGCCGTCCTCGACGCGGAGATCAGCGTCCGGGACCTGTTCGGGCAACCGACCCCGGCCGGTGTCGCGGACGCCCTCAAGCCGAGCGGCGGGGCGGTTCGGCCCGCGCTCGTCGCCAGGGAACGGCCCGAGGGTGTGCCGGTCTCCTTCGCGCAGCGCCGCATGTGGTTCCTCAACCGGCTCGAGGACACTGGCGCGGTCTACAACATCCCGCTCGTCCTTCGGCTGCGGGGCGATCTGGACTTGGCGGCCCTGGACGCCGCGATAGGCGACGTCGCCGAAAGGCACGAGACCCTCCGCACCGTCTTCCCCGACATCGACGGCGAGCCGCACCAGCAGATCCTGACCGGGCCGGTCGGACGGCCCGTCCTGACCGTCCAGGCCGTGAACGGGGAAGCCGAACTCGCCGAGGCGCTCACCGGGCTCTCCGCGCAGGTCTTCGACGTGACGACCGACCTTCCCTGGCGGACCGGACTGGTCCGGCTGTCCTCGGTCGACCACGTCCTGGCCGTCGTGGTTCACCACATCGCGGCCGACGGCTGGTCGGCCGGGCTCCTGATGCGCGACCTCGCCGCCGCGTACGCCTCCCGCCTCCAGGGTGAGGCGCCGCGGTGGGCGGCGCTGCCGGTGCAGTACGCCGACTACGCCCTCTGGCAGCGCGAGCTCCTCGGCGGCGAGGACGACCCCGGCAGCGTCCTCAACTCCCAGCTCGCCCACTGGCGGACGGCGCTGGCCGGCCTGCCGGAAGAGCTGATCCTGCCGGCCGACCGCACCCGGCCCGCCGTCGCGTCCCATCGCGGCGGGCAGGTGGAGTTCGCCGTGGACGCCGCGACGCACGCGGGGCTGGCGGAAGCGGCCAGGCGGGGCCGGGCGACCCTGTTCATGGTCGTGCAGGCCGCCTTGGCGGCGTTGCTGTCGAGGCTCGGCGCGGGCGACGACGTCCCGCTCGGAACGCCGGTCGCCGGACGCCCCGACCCGGCGCTCGACGACCTCGCCGGGTTCTTCGTCAACACCCTGGTCCTGCGCACCGACGTGAGCGGCGACCCGACCTTCGGCGAGCTGCTGGATCGCGTCCGCGAGACCGACCTGGCCGCCTACGCCCACCAGGACGTCCCGTTCGAACGGCTGGTGGAGGAACTCGCTCCCGCCCGGTCGCTGGCCCGGCACCCGCTCTTCCAGGTGTCGCTCACGCTCCAGAACGCCCCGCGAGCCGACCGGGCGTTCGCCGGACTCGACGCCGACCCGGTCCGGCCCGGCGGCATTGCGGGAGCGAAGTTCGACCTGGCGTTCGTGCTCGCCGAACGTGGCCCCGGGAACGGCCTGGACGCGGTCGTCGAATACGCCGCCGACCTCTTCGACCACGGTACGGCGCGGCGGCTGGCGGAACGGCTGACGCGTGTCCTGGAGCAGGTCGCCGCGAACCCCGGCGTCCGCCTGAGCGACCTGGACGTGCTGGACGCGGCCGAGCGCGCCCGCGTCGTCGGGGACTGGAACGCCACGGCCCGCCCCCTTCCCGCGGCCACCATGCCGGACCTGCTCGAACGATGGGCGCGGGACGCTCCGGACACGACGGCCGTGGTCGCCGGGACGACCCGCTGGACCCACGCCGAACTCCACGCCGAGGCCGACCGGATCGCCGACCTCCTGGCCGAGCGCGGCGTGCGGCGCGGCGACCGGGTGGGAGTCGTCCTCGAACGGTCGGCGGACCTGGTCGCGGTGCTGCTCGGGGTGTGGAAGGCGGGCGCGGCGTACGTCCCGATCGACCCCGCGCAGCCGGCCGGGCGCGTCGCGCGCGTCCTCGCCGACGCCCGTACGACCGTCATCGTCGGCACCACCGTCCTGCCAGGCGACGACGGGACGCCACGCGTGGACCACCGGGATCGTCCGGCGACGACGACGGCCGCCCGTCCCGCGCTGACCGGGGACGACCTGGCCTATGTCATGTACACCTCGGGTTCGACCGGCGTCCCGAAGGGTGTCGCGGTCACGCACGAGGGAGTCGCCTCCCTCGCCGCCGACCCCTGGTGGGGGCCGGACGCGGCGCGCTGCGTGCTCTTCCACGCCCCCCACGCCTTCGACGCCTCGGTGTACGAGCTTTGGGTGCCGCTCGCGCACGGCGGACGGGTCGTGGTCGCGCCGCCCGGCGACCTGGACGCGCCCGCGCTCCGTGACCTGGTCACCCGGCACGGGCTGACCGCCGTGCACCTGACCGCGGGAATGTTCCGCGTCCTCGCGGAGGAGGCCGCGGACGCCCTGCGTCCTCTGAAGCAGGTGCTCACCGGAGGCGACGTCGTGCCGCCGGCGGCCGTGGCGCGCGTGCGGGAGACCTGCCCCGACGTCGTCGTCCGGCACCTGTACGGGCCGACCGAGATCACGTTGTGCGCGACCGGCCACACCGCGGGCTCCGAGGACGGCGCGGTGCTGCCGATCGGCGGGCCGTTGGCGAACACGCGGGTGTACGTGCTGGACCGGTTCCTGCGTCCGGTGCCGCCGGGTGTGGTGGGCGAGCTGTACGTGGCGGGCGCCGGGGTGGCCCGCGGCTATATGGGTCGGCCGGGGATGACGGCCGAGCGGTTCGTGGCGTGCCCGTTCGGTGGCGGCCGCATGTATCGGACCGGGGACCTGGTGCGCTGGACGCCTGACGGTGAGCTCTTGTTCGCGGGGCGTGCGGACGAGCAGCTGAAGATCCGCGGGTTCCGGGTGGAGCCGGGCGAGGTCGAGGCCGTCCTCGCGGGACACGACGCCGTGGGTCAGGTCGCGGTCATCGCCCGGGAGGACCGTCCCGGTGACAAACGCCTGGTCGCCTACGCGGTGACCGGCGCCTCCCCGGAGGAGTTGCGGAGCTTCGCCGCCGCGCGCCTGCCGGACTACATGGTCCCGGCGGCGGTGGTCGCCCTCGACACACTGCCGGTCACGGCGAACGGCAAGCTCGACCGCGCCGCCCTGCCCGCCCCGGACCAGGCGGGCGGCGCGTCGGGCCGCGCGCCCCGCACGGCCGTCGAGGAGATCGTGTGCGGGCTGTTCGCCGAGATCCTCGGCCTCGACCGCGTCGGGACGGACGGCGACTTCTTCGCCCTCGGCGGCGACTCGCTGCTGGCGCTCCGGCTGGTGGCCCGGGTCCGCGCCGTCCTGGACGCGGAGATCACCATCCGGGACCTGTTCGGCGATCCCACCCCGGCCGCCGTCGCCGAACGCGCGCGGACGGCCACGGCGACCGGCCCCGCCCTGACGCCGCGTCCCCGCCCGGAGCGGGTGCCGCTGTCGTTCGCGCAGCTCCGGATGTGGTTCCTCAACCGCCTGGAGGACGCGGACGCGACCTACAACGTCCCGCTGGCCCTGCGCGTTCAGGGCGACCTGGACGTCACCGCGTTGCGGGCGGCCCTGGACGACGTCGCCGAACGGCACGAGACGCTGCGGACGGTCTTCCCCGACGTGGACGGCGTCCCATACCAGCGCGTCCTGACCGGCGCGGCGGGACGTCCCGCCTTCCGGGTGCGTCCCACGACCTCCGAGCGCCTCCGGGAGGCCGTCGCCGAGGTGTCGGGACGGGGCTTCGACGTCGCGGCCGAACCCCCCTGGCGCGTGGAACTGCTGCGGCTCGGCCCGCAGGAGCACGTGCTGGTGGTCGTCGTCCACCACATCGCCGCCGACGGCTGGTCGATGGGCGTCCTCGCACGGGACCTGTCGGCCGCCTACGCCGCCCGCCGTGGGGGCGAGGCCCCCGCGTGGACGCCGCTTCCGGTGCAGTACGCCGACTATGCCCTCTGGCAGCGCGAGGTCCTCGGCGAGGACGACGACCCGGACAGCGTGATCCGGGCCCAGCTCGACCACTGGCGGACCGCACTCGCCGGGTCGCCGGAGGAACTCGCCCTGCCGTACGACCGCCCGCGCCCGGCCGTCGCCGGCCGGCGGGGCGGCCGGGTCGTCTTCGAGGTCGCGCCCGAGACGCACGCCCGCCTGATGGAGGTGGCGAGGCAGGGCCGGGCGACGCTGTTCATGGTCGTCCAGGCCGCGCTGGCCACCCTGCTCTCGGGGCTCGGCGCGGGCGACGACGTCCCGGTGGGCACGGCGGTCGCGGGCCGTGGCTCCGCCGCCCTGGACGGCCTCGCGGGGTTCTTCGTCAACACGCTCGTGCTGCGCACCGACCTGAGCGGGGACCCCACCTTCGGCGAGCTGCTGGCGCGGGTCCGCGAAGCGGACCTCGCCGCGTACGCGCACCAGGATCTCCCGTTCGAGCGGCTGGTGGAGGAGCTCGCCCCCGCCCGGTCCCTGGCGCGGCACCCGCTCTTCCAGGTGTCCCTGGGCGTCCAGGACGCGCCGCCCGCCGCCTGGGAGCTGAGCGGGACGGAGGTCGAACGGCTCAGGGTCGGGAACGACACGGTGAAGTTCGACCTGTCGTTCAGCCTCACCGCCGTCCGGTCCGGGGAGCGGACGCCTTCGGGGCTGCGAGGGGTGCTGCTGTTCGCCGCCGAGCTGTTCGACCCCGCCACCGCCCGCCTGCTCGCCGACCGCTTCACCGCCCTCCTGGACGGTCTCGCCGCCGACCCGGAGGCCCGGATCTCCACTGCGGAGATCCTCACCGGGGACGAGCGGGACCAGGTGCTGCGCGGCTGGAACGCGACCGCCCGCCGGCTGCCCGCGCCCTCGCCCGTGGACCTGTTCCACCGGCAGGTCGCGCGGACGCCGGAGGCGCCGGCGATCACGGCGGGCGAGATCCGGTGGACGTACCGGCGGCTCGACGCCGCCGCCGACCGGGTGGCGTCGCTCCTGCGCGCCGCCGGGGTCCGGCGCGGCGCACGCGTGGCGGTCGCCATGGAACGCTCGGCCGAGCTGGTCGCGGTGCTCCTCGGAGTGTGGAAGGCGGGCGCGGCCTACGTTCCGATCGACGCCGACCAGCCCGCCGAGCGCATCGGCCACGTGCTCGGCGGAACTCGGCCCACCGTGCTGGTCGGCACGGCGAAGTCCCTGGCCGGGATGCCGGAGGGGAGCGTCCCACACCTCGTCCTGGGCGACCTGGCCGGGGCGCCGGCGCACGAGCCGGACGCGGTGCGCCCCCCGGTCGGCCGGCACGACCTGGCGTACGTGATGTACACGTCGGGTTCGACCGGCGTGCCGAAGGGCGTCGCGGTCACGCACGAGGGAGTCGCCGCGCTCGTCTCGGACCCCTGGTGGGGCGCGGACGACACGACGCGGGTCCTGATGCACGCCCCGTTCGCGTTCGACGCCTCGGTGTTCGATGTCTGGGTGCCGCTGGCGCACGGCGGCGAGGTCGTGGTCGCCCCGTCCGGCGAACTCGACTCGCAGGTCGTCCGGGGACTGATCGATGCGCACGGGCTGACGCATCTGCATGTGACGGCGGGGATGTTCCGGGTGCTCGCCGACGAGGACCCGGAGTGCTTCGCCCCGCTGCGCGAGGTGCTGACCGGCGGCGACGTGGTTCCCGCGGCCGCGGTGGCGCGGGTGCGTGAGGCGGGCCCTGACGTGGCGGTCCGGCATCTGTACGGGCCGACCGAGATCACGTTGTGCGCCACCGGGCACGTCCTCGCGCCCGAGGACCCGGCCCGAGCCGTCCTGCCGATCGGCGGGCCGTTGGCGAACACGCGGGTGTACGTGCTGGACCGGTTTCTGCGTCCGGTGCCGCCGGGGGTGGTGGGCGAGTTGTACGTGGCGGGCGCCGGTCTGGCTCGCGGATACCTGGAGCGGCCGGCCGCGACGGCGGAGCGCTTCGTCGCGTGCCCCCATGCCCCGGGACGGATGTACCGGACCGGAGATCTGGTGCGCTGGACGCCCGACGGTGAGCTGTTGTTCGCGGGGCGTGCGGACGAGCAGGTGAAGATCCGTGGTTTCCGGGTGGAGCCGGGGGAGATCGAGGCCGTTCTCGCCGGTCATGATGCGGTGGGCCAGGTCGCGGTCATCGCCCGGGAGGACCGTCCCGGCGACAGACGCCTGGTCGCCTACGTCGTGGGCACCCCCGCACCGGACGCGGCCGAGCTGCGCCGTCATGTCGCCGAGCGGCTGCCCGAGTACATGGTTCCCTCGGCGGTGGTCGCCCTCGACGCGCTGCCCGTCACGGTGAACGGCAAGCTCGACCGCGCCGCCCTCCCGGCCCCGGAGACGGCCGCCCCGACCTCCACCCGCGAGCCTCGCACGGCCGTCGAAGAGGCACTGTGCGGGCTGTTCGCGGAGGTCCTGGGACTGGAGCGGGTCGGGGTCGAGGACGGGTTCTTCGATCTCGGCGGCGATTCGATCATGTCGATGCAGCTGGTGGCCCGGGCCCGGCGCGCGGGCGTGGTGATCAGCGCGCAGGACGTCTTCGAGTTCGCGACCCCGGCGGAGCTGGCCCGCGTCGCACAGGCCGTCACCACCGGAGAACCCGACCCGGACGGCGAGGGAACCGGGAGCGTCCCGCTCACGCCGGTCATGCGCTGGCTGGACGAGGCGGGCGGCCCGTCGGCCCTTGCCGGCGGCCTGTGCCAGTGGACCCTGACGACCGTCCCGGCGGATCTGGACCCGGCGGCCCTCACCCAAGCCCTTCAGGCCGTCGTCGACCGTCACGACATGCTGCGCGCCCGGCTGGGCGAGGGCGTGATCGAGGTCGGCCCGGCGGGCTCGGTTCCGGTGGCGGATCTGGTGTCGCGGGTGGACGCGTCCGGAAGGGACGAGCGCACGCTCCGCGAGCTGGCGACGAACGAGACCGCCGCCGCGCATCTGGACGCGCGCCAGGGCCGGGTGCTGCGCATGGTCTGGCTGGACAGGGGGCCCGAGACGGCGGGGCGCCTGCTGATCGTGGTGCACCACCTGGTCGCCGACGGCGTGTCGTGGCGGATCCTGCTGCCCGACCTGGCCGCCGCCTACGCCGCGGCGGCGGAGGGCCGCACGATCGAGGTGGATCCGGTCGGGCAGACCTTCCGCGCCTGGGCGCGCCGACTCGACGCCCAGGCCGTCGCCCGGCGGCGGGAGCTGGCGGAATGGAAGGCGATCCTGGCCGGTGGCCACGGCCTTCCGGGAACCCGCGACGTGGAGCCGGGGCGGGACCGGGAGTCGGCGCTGCGCCGAACCTCCCTCACGGTTCCGGACGACGTGACGGCGGCTCTGCTCGACACCGTGCCGGGTCTGTTCAACGCGGGCGTCAACGAGATCCTGCTGGCGGGGCTGCTCGCGGCGCTCGGAACATGGCGCGCACGCCACGACGACCCGGGACGCGGCGGCCTCCTGGTGGACGTCGAGGGGCACGGTCGCTCCGGCGGCGGAGGTGACCTGTCGCGGACGGTCGGCTGGTTCACGTGCGTCTACCCCGTGCGGTTGGACGCGGGTGGCCTGTCACTCGCGGACGTCGGGCGCGGCGGCGCCGAGGCGGGGGCACTGGTCAAACGCGTCAAGGAACAAATGCGGGCGATCCCCGGGGACGGCCTGGGATACGGACTCCTGCGTTATAGCGATCCCGATTCCCGTTCCCTTCTGGCCGAATACGCGGCGCCGCAGATCGCCTTCAATTATCTCGGGAGGTTCGCCTCTGTTTCCTCTGACGACCGCGAGAGTGGCCGATTCTGGCAACCCGTGGCGATGGGGGGACAGGGCGGCGCCGAGATGCCCGCCCTGCACGCGCTGGAGGTGACGGCGGCGGTGCGGGACCTGTCCGACTGTTCAGTTTTGACGCTTTCGTTTGGGTGGCTGCCGGAGATACTTGGTGAGTCCGAGATCAACGAGATCGGGCGGTTGTGGATGGACATGCTCGCCGGGATATCCGCGCACGCGGAAGGTCCCGGAGCGGGTGGCCACACCCCCTCCGACTTCCCCCTGGCCGATATCCGCCAGGACGAGATCGAGGAATTCGAGGAGATGGCAGTCGAGATGGAGCGGGGGCCGTGGTCGTGAACAGATCCGCATTGGCCGACATTTGGCCGCTGTCGCCGTTGCAGGAGGGCCTGCTCTTCCACGCCCAGTACGCCGGCCGCGACACCGACGTCTATGTCGGCCAGCACGTCCTGGAACTGCGCGGGAGCCTGGACGCGGAGGTGCTGAGGCGAACCTGGGCGGCGCTGCTCGACCGGCACGCGAGCCTGCGCGCGGGATTCCGGCGCCGGGCCTCCGGGGCTTCGGTCCAGCTCATCGCCCGCAGCGTCCGGCCGCCGTGGCGGACGGTGGACCTGTCCGGCCTCACCGAGCCGGCGGCCCTCGCCGAACTCGACCGGATCGCCGCGGACGAGCGCGGGCGGCCGTTCGACCTCGCGGCCCCGCCGCTGCTGAGGCTGGCGCTGGCGCGGCTCGCCGAGGACCGGCACCGCCTGATCCTGACCAACCACCACATCCTGGTGGACGGGTGGTCGCTGCCGGTGTTGTTGCGTGAGATGCGTTCGGTGTACGAGGCGGGCAGTGACGTCTCACATCTGCCGCCGGTCACGCCCTATCGGGATTATCTGGCCTGGCTGGCCCGGCAGGATCACGACGCCGCGCGTGACGCCTGGAGCGCCGAACTCGCCGGAGCCGAACCCACCCTCGTCGCCCCCGCCGTCCCCGGGCGGGCGCCCGTCGTCCCCGAGCGCGTCGCCGTCGTGGCGAGCGAGGAGCTGAGCGACGCCCTCCGCATGTCCGCCCGGAGCCGCGGGCTCACCCTCAACACCCTCGTGCAGGGGGCCTGGGCGGTCGTGCTCGGCGCGGTGACCGGACGCGACGACGTCGTGTTCGGCGTGACCGTCGCCGGCCGCCCGGCCGACCTGCCCGGCATGGAGAACATGCTCGGGCTGTTCCTCAACACCGTCCCCGTCCGGGTGCGCCTCGACCCGTCCGGCAGCGTCGAGGCCGCGCTGGCCAGCCTCCAGGACCGGCGGTCGCGGCTCCTCGACCACCAGCACCTCGGCCTCACCGACATCCAGCGCGCCGCCGGGAACGGGTCCGCCTTCGACACCCTCGTCGTCTACGAGAACTACCCGCTCGGCCCGGACACCGCCGAGGAGGGCGCGACCCCCGCCCCCGACCGGATCCGCGTCGCGCTGCTGGCCGACCACGGCAAGGAGGCCACCCACTACCCGCTCACCCTCGCGGTCGGCCCCGGCCGGCGCATGGGGCTGCGGCTGGACTACCGTCCCGACACCGTCGACCGCTTCACCGCACAGGCCATGCTCGACCGGCTCCACCGCGTCCTGGAACAGGTCGCCGCTGACCCGGCGGCATCACTCGCGTCGCTCGACGTGCTGGACGCCCCGGAACGGCGGCAGATCGTCGAGGAGTGGGGCACCGGCCCGCACGGCGTGGCCCCGGCCACCGCGGTCGAGCAGATCGAGCGCCACGCCCGCCGTGCCAAGGACGCTCCCGCCGTCGCCGCCGAAGACGGTTCCTGGACCCGGGGGGAACTGGACGCCCAGGCCGAGCGCATCGCCGCCCACCTGGCAGCGCGAGGAGTGCGCCGGGGCGACCGGGTCGCGGTGGCGATGGAGCGTTCGCCGGAGCTGGTCGCCGTCCTGCTCGGGGTGTGGAAGGCGGGCGCGGCCTACGTGCCGATCGACCCGGAGTATCCGTCCCGGCGCATCGCCCACATGCTCGCCGAAACCCGCCCCGCGCTGATCGTCGGTGCTGCGCACTCCTTGGCCGGGCTCTCGGAGGTGCCGCGCCTCGACCTGGACGACCTCGCCCGGCCCATCGAACCCGACCGTCCTCGGACTCCCGTTTCGGCCGACGACCTGGCGTACGTGATGTTCACGTCGGGTTCGACGGGTGAGCCGAAGGGCGTCGCGGTCACGCACGCCGGTGTCGCCGCGCTGGTGGCCGACGCGTGGTGGGGTGTGGACGAGTCGTCGCGGGTCCTGATGCACGCGCCCTTCGCGTTCGACGCGTCGCTGTTCGAGCTGTGGGTGCCGCTGGCCCGCGGCGGGCAGGTCGTGGTCGCGCCGCCCGCCGAGGTGGACGCGCAGGGCGTCCGGGAGCTGAGCGTGCGTCACGCGCTGACGCACGTGCACGTGACGGCGGGGATGTTCCGGGTGCTGGCGGACGAGGATCCGGAGTGCTTCGTCTCCCTGCGCGAGGTGCTGACCGGCGGCGACGTGGTTCCCCCGGCCGCGGTGGCGCGGGTGCGCGCGGCGTGTCCGGACGTGGCGGTCCGGCATCTGTACGGGCCGACCGAGATCACCCTGTGTGCCACCGGGCACGTGGCGACGCCGGAGGACGGCGTCGTCCTGCCCATCGGACGGCCCCTGACCGACACCCGGGTGTACGTGCTCGACGGCGCGCTCCGCCCGGTTCCTCCGGGTACGCCGGGCGAGCTGTACATCGCCGGTGCGGGGCTGGCACGCGGCTACCTCGACCAGCCCGGGCCGACCGCCGAGCGGTTCGTGGCGTGCCCGTTCGGTGGTGGTCGGATGTATCGGACCGGGGATCTGGTGCGCTGGTCCGATGAGGGTGCGCTGGTGTTCGCGGGTCGTGCGGACGAGCAGGTGAAGATCCGTGGTTTCCGGGTGGAGCCCGGTGAGATCGAGGCGGTGCTGGCCGGGCATGACTCGGTCGCGCAGGCCGCGGTCGTCGCCCGCGAGGACCACCCTGGAGACAAGCGCCTCGTGGCCTACGTCGTCCCGGGCCAGGGCGATCCGGATGTGGCGGGGCTGCGTGGGTTCGCCGCCGCACGCCTGCCCGGCCACATGGTCCCCGCCGCGTTCCTGGTCCTCGACGCGCTCCCGGTCACCGCGAACGGCAAGCTCGACCGGGCGGCGCTGCCCGCTCCCGACACGGCCGGGACGGCCTCGGGACGCGACCCGCGCACGGCGGTCGAGGAGATCGTGTGCGGCCTGTTCGCCGAGGTGCTCGGGTTGGAGCGGGTCGGTCCGGACGACGGGTTCTTCGACCTCGGCGGGGACTCGCTGCTGGCGATGCGGCTGGTCGCGCGGGTCCGGGCCGTCCTGGACGCCGAGATCACGATCCGCGGCCTGTTCGCCGCGCCGACCCCGGCCCAGGTGGCGGAGCAGGCACGGGAGAGTGGTGCGTCCCGTCCCGCGCTGACCCCGAGGGAGCGGCCGGAGCGGACGCCCCTGTCGTTCGCGCAGACCCGGATGTGGTTCCTCAACCGTCTCGAGGGCGCCGGGCCGCTCTACAACGTGCCGCTGGCGCTGCGGCTGCGCGGCGAACTGGACGTCCCGGCGCTGGAGGCCGCGCTGGGCGACGTCGCCGACCGGCACGAGACGCTGCGGACGGTCTTCCCCGACATGGACGGCGTGCCCCACCAGCGCATCCTGACGGGTGACGCCGGGCGGCCCAAGCTCATCGTGCTCCGCACCGCCGAGGACGAGGTCGCCGGGCGCGTCGCCGAGATCACCGGCCGGGGCTTCGAGGTCGCGGCCGAGCCGCCCTGGCGGGCCGGGCTGCTGGAGATCTCCCCGGACGACCGGGTCCTGGTCCTGGTCGTGCACCACATCGCGGCCGACGGCTGGTCCATGGGCGCGCTGGCCCGCGACCTGTCCACGGCCTACGCGGCCCGTGCGCGGAGCGAGGCCCCGGTCTGGGCGCCGCTGCCGGTGCAGTACGCCGACTACGCCCTGTGGCAGCGCGAGGTGTTCGGCGGGGAGGACGACCCGGACAGCCTCATCCGCGAGCAGCTCGACCACTGGCGCACCACGCTGGCGGACCTGCCGGCCGAGCTGGCGCTGCCCTACGACCGCCGCCGTCCCGCCGCCGCCAGCCACCGCGGCGGCCGGGTGGCGTTCGAGATCGACGAGGCCACCCACGCCCGGCTGCTGGACGTGGCCCGGCGCGGCCGCGCGACGCTGTTCATGGTCGTCCAGTCGGCGCTGGCCGTGCTGCTGTCGCGGCTCGGCGCGGGCGACGACATTCCCGTGGGCACCGCCGTCGCCGGACGCGGCGACGCCGCCCTCGACCCGCTCGTCGGGTTCTTCATCAACACGCTGGTGCTGCGCGCCGACGTGAGCGGCGACCCGGCGTTCCTGGACCTCCTGGAGCGGGTCCGGGACGCCGACCTCACCGCCTACGCCCACCAGGACCTGCCGTTCGAGCGGCTCGTGGAGGAGCTGGCCCCGGCCCGGTCCCTTTCCCGGCACCCGCTGTTCCAGGTCTCGCTCGGCGTCCAGGACATGCCGGAGATCGCCTGGGAGTTCGCCGGCGCCCGGACCGAACGCCTCCCCGGCGGGACCGGAGCGGTCAAGTTCGACCTGTCGTTCAGCCTGTCCGCCCGCCACGGCGCGGGCGGACTCGACGGCATGCTGGTGTACGCGGGGGACCTGTTCGACGAGTCCACCGCGCGCGGCATGGTGGAGCGGCTCGTCCGCGTGCTGAGCCAGGTCGCGGGCGAACCGGCCGTCCGGGTGAGCGGCGTGGACGTGCTGGGCGACGGGGAGCGCCGCCGGGTACTGCGCGCCTGGAACGACACCGACCGCCCGCTGCCCGCCCCGTCCCCGGCGCGCCTGGTCGCCGAGTGGGCGCGGACCACTCCGGACGCCCCCGCCGTGACCGGCGGAGACATCTCCTGGAGCCACGCCGACCTTGACACCGCCGCGAGCCGGATCGCCGCGCGCCTGGCCGCCGCGGGAGTCCGGCGCGGCGACCGGGTCGGGGTCGCGCTGGACCGCTCGCCCGAGCTGGTCGCGGCGCTGCTCGGGATCTGGAGATCGGGAGCCGCCTACGTGCCGGTCGACTCCGCCTGGCCGGAGGCACGACGCGCCGCCGTGCTGGATCGGACCGGCGTCCGCACCGTGATCACCGCGGACGAGGCGACCGCGTGGATCGCGTCCGCACCGGCCGGGCCCGTCCCGGACGCCGACCCGTCCGGCGAGGATCTGGCGTACGTGATGTTCACGTCGGGTTCGACGGGCGAGCCGAAGGGCGTCGCGGTCACGCACGCCGGAGTGGCCGCGCTGGTGTCCGACCCGTGGTGGGACCTGGACGGCGCGGCGCGCGTCCTGGCGCACGCGCCGTTCGCGTTCGACGCGTCGGTGTTCGAGATCTGGGTGCCGCTGGCGCGCGGCGGCCAGGTCGTGGTCGCACCGCCCGGCGAACTCGACGCCGCCGGGCTGCGTGCGCTGATCGCGCGCCACGACCTCACCCACGTGCACGTGACGGCGGGGATGTTCCGGGTGCTGGCGGACGAGGATCCGGAGTGCTTCGCCTTGTTGCGTGAGGTGCTGACCGGCGGCGACGTGGTCCCGCCCGGCGCCGTGGCCCGGGTCCACGCGGCGTGCCCGGACGCGACCGTCCGGCATCTGTACGGCCCGACCGAGATCACCCTGTGTGCCACCGGGCACGTGGCGACGCCGGAGGACGGCGTCGTCCTGCCCATCGGACGACCGCTCGCCAACACCCGGGTGTACGTGCTGGACGAGTTCCTCCGTCCCGTCCCGCCCGGTGTGACAGGCGAGCTGTACATCGCCGGGACCGGTGTTGCCCGCGGCTACCTCGACGCCCCGGCCCGCACAGCGGAGCGGTTCGTGGCGTGCCCGTTCGGTGGTGGTCGGATGTATCGGACCGGGGATCTGGTGCGTTGGTCCGATGAGGGTGCGCTGGTGTTCGCGGGGCGTGCGGACGAGCAGGTGAAGATCCGTGGTTTCCGGGTGGAGCCGGGTGAGGTCGAGGCGGTGCTGGCCGGGCACGGTTCGGTCGCGCAGGTCGCGGTCGTCGCCCGCGAGGACCGTCCCGGAGACCGGCGGCTCGTCGCCTATGTGGTGCCCGTCGTGGAGGGCGGCACGAACGGACGGGTCCTGCGGGACCTGGTGGCCGGGCGCCTGCCCGAGCACATGGTCCCCACGGCGGTCGTCGAGCTCGACGCGATCCCGGTGACGGTCAACGGCAAGCTCGACCGCGCGGCCCTGCCGGCCCCCGAGCACACCGACGCCGAGGCGTCGCGCGCGCCCCGGACGGCGGTGGAGGAGATCCTGTGCGGGCTGTTCGCCGAGGTGCTCGGCCTGGAGCGGGTCGGGGCCGACGGCGCGTTCTTCGAACTGGGCGGCGACTCCCTGACGGCGATGCGCCTGGTCGCCCGGATCCAGGCCGTCCTGGACGTCGAACTGGGCGTCGCGGAGGTGTTCGAGGCGCCCACGCCCGCCGGGCTGGCGACGCTGCTCGGCGCCGGTCCCGGAGGCGCGGCCGGCGGCCCGGCGCTCGTCCCGAGGGAACGGCCGGAGCGGACGCCGCTGTCGTTCGCGCAGACCCGCATGTGGTTCCTCAACCGGCTCGAGGACGCCGGGGCGGCCTACAACGTGCCGCTCGCCCTGCGCCTCGACGGGGACCTCGACGTGACCGCTCTGGAAGCGGCGCTCGCCGACGTCGCCGACCGGCACGAGGTCCTGCGCACCGTCTACCCGGACGTGGACGGCGTCCCCTACCAGCGAATCCTCGACGGCGCGGCCGGACGGCCCGCGGTCGAGACCGGCGAGGCGTCCGAGGACGAGATCGGCGCCCGTGTCGGCGCGTTCCTCTCGCGCGGATTCGACGTCGCGGTGGAGACCCCGTGGCGCGTCCTGCTGCTGCGGGTCTCGCCGACGTCCCACGTCCTGGCCATGGTGGTGCACCACATCGCGGCCGACGGCTGGTCCATGGGCGCGCTGGCCCGCGACCTGTCCAACGCGTACGCGGCGCGGCGCCGGGGCGACGCCCCCGCGTGGGAGCCGCTGCCGGTGCAGTACGCCGACTTCGCGCTGTGGCAGCGCGAGGTCCTCGGCGACGAGAACGACCCCGGAAGCCTGCTCAGCGCCCGGCTCGACCACTGGCGGGGCACGCTGACCGGGCTGCCCGAGGAACTGCCCCTGCCCGCCGACCGGCCCCGGCCTCCCGTGGCGAGCCACAAGGGCGGACGTGTCGGCTTCGACGTCCCCGCCGAGACGCACGCGCGGCTGGTGGAGGTCGCGCGGCGCAACCGGGCGACGCTGTTCATGGTCGTGCAGGCCGGGCTGGCGGCGCTGCTGAGCCGGATGGGCGCCGGGACCGACATTCCGCTCGGGACCGCGGTCGCCGGCCGCGGCGACGAGGCCCTCGACCGGCTCGCCGGGTTCTTCGTCAACACGCTGGTGCTGCGCACCGACGTGAGCGGCGACCCCACCTTCACCGAACTCGTGGAGCGGGTCCGCTCGGCCGACCTCGCCGCCTACGCCCACCAGGACGTCCCGTTCGAGCGGCTGGTCGACGACCTCGCCCCCGCCCGCTCGCTCGCCCGGCACCCGCTGTTCCAGGTTTCGCTGGCCGTCCAGGACATGCCGCGCGGGTCCTGGAGCCTGCCCGGCCTGGACGTCCGTCCCGCCCGTCCCGGCGGCGCGGAGCCGGCCGCGCGCGTCGACCTGTCGTTCACGCTGGCCGAGCGGCGGCTCGAGGACGGCGGAACGGCGGGCATGCTCGGCACGGTCGACTACGCCGTCGACCTCTTCGACCGGGCCACCGCCGAGACCCTGGGCGTCCGCCTCGCCCAGGTGCTGGAATGTCTCGCCGCCGACCCCGGCCTGCGCGTCGGTGACCTGGACCTGCTGGGCACGGACGAGCGCCGCCTCCTGACCGCCGAGTGGAACGACACGGTCGAGGTCGTGCCGGTGGGGACGCTGCCCGCGCTGTTCGAGGCGCGTGTCGCCGCCGCTCCGGACGCACCGGCCGTGGCGGCCGAGGGTGGCGAGTGGACGTATGCGGAGTTGGATCGCGAGGCGAACCGGATCGCGCGCCTGCTGATCAGGCGTGGTGTCGGTCCGGAGCAGACGGTGGCGCTGGCCGTGCCGCGTTCTCCGCTGATGGTCGCGGCGGTGCTCGGCATCGCCAAGGCCGGGGCCGCCTATCTGCCGGTCGATGTCGCCTATCCGGCCGAGCGGATCGCTCACATGCTGCGCGATGCGGACCCGGCGGCCGTGCTGGGGGTCACCGGGACGCTGGCCGGCCTGCCCGACCCGGACGGCGCGGCGGTGCGGCTGGCGCTGGACGCCGAGGATGTTCGCGGAGAGCTCGCCGCCCTGCCGTCCACCGCGCCGAGTGACGCTGACCGGACTGCCCCGCTCACCCCGGTCCACCCGGCGTATGTGATCTACACGTCCGGGTCCACGGGCATGCCGAAGGGCGTCGTGGTCACGCACGCCGGGCTCGGCAACCTGGCCGCCGCGCACGCGGCACGCCTCGGCGCGGGCACGGACTCGCGCGTCCTGCAGTTCGCCTCCCTGAGCTTCGACGCCGCGGTCTGGGAGATGTGCATGGCGCTGCTCGCCGGCGGGTGTCTGGTCATGGCCGATTCTGACCTGCTTCCGCCGCATGGTTCACTGGCCGATCTGGCGCGGCGGTTCGGGATCACGCACGCGACGTTGCCGCCGACCGTGGTGTCGGCGCTGCCGGACGACGGTCTCGGCCCGATCAGGACGGTCGTCGTCGCGGGCGAGGCGTGCCCACCGCGTCTGGTCGAGCGCTGGGCCGAGGGACGGCGGCTGGTGAACGCCTACGGCCCGACCGAGACCACGGTGTGCGCGTCCATGACCGCGCCCCTGAGTCCTGGAACGGGAACGGTCACCATCGGGCGGCCGCTGCCGAACACCCGCCTGCACGTGCTGGACGAACGGCTCCGGCCCGTCCCGCCCGGAGTGACCGGTGAGCTGTATGTGGCGGGCCTTCCGCTCGCCCGCGGCTACCTGCGCAGGCCCGGCCTGACGGCGGGCCGGTTCGTCGCCTGCCCGGACGGTCCGCCCGGCGAGCGCATGTACCGCACCGGAGACCTGGCGCGCCGGACCCGGGACGGCGAGCTGGTGTTCGCCGGACGCGCCGACGACCAGGTCAAGGTCCGCGGCTTCCGGATCGAGCTGGGCGAGGTCGAGAACGTGCTCGCCGCGCATCCCCGCGTCGCGCAGGTCGCCGTCCTGGTCCGGGAGGACCGTCCGGGCGAGCGCCGGCTGGTCGCCTACGCCGTCCCGGCCTCGGACGGCCCCGACGTCGACGCCGCCGGCCTGCGGACCTACGCGGGGGAGCGGCTGCCCGAGCACATGGTCCCGGCGGTGGTGGTCACCGTCCCGGAGATCCCGGTCACCGTGAACGGCAAGGTGGACCGGGCCGCGCTTCCCGCTCCCGCCGCCGTCGAGGGGACGGCCGGACGCGCCCCCGAGACGGCGGCCGAGGAACTGCTCTGCGCCCTGTTCGCCGAGGTCCTCCACGCGGAGCGGATCGGCCCGGACGACGGCTTCTTCGACCTCGGCGGCGACTCGATCATGTCGATGCAGCTGGTCTCCCGGGCGCGGAAGGCCGGGCTGCGGATCGGCGCGCAGGACGTCTTCCGGCACCCGACCCCCGCCGGGCTCGCCCGCGCCGCCGAGGCGGCGGCCGAGACCGCGGACGGCCTCGACCCCGCCGATGACGAGCCGCTCGGCGAGGCGCCGCTGACCCCGGTCATGCGCTGGCTCGCCGAGCGGTCCGGAACGGACGCCCTCACCGGACGCCTGACCCAGTGGACCGCGCTGAGCGCCCCGGACGACCTGACCACCGAGAAGCTCGTCGCGACCGTCCAGGCCGTCCTGGACCACCATGCGGTCCTGCGCGCACGGCTGGTCGGAGAGCCCGACGACCTGCGCCTCGACATCCCCGCCCCCGGCTCGGTCTCGGCCCGTGACCTGGTCGAACGCGTCGAGATCAAGGGCGAGGCCGAGCCGTCGGCGATCACCGGGCACGCCCGCCGCGCCGCCGCCGGGCTGGACCCGCGCGCCGGACGCCTGGCGCGCGTCGTCTGGCTGGACGCGGGTCCGGACCGTCCGGGCCAGGTGCTCTGGGTCGTGCACCACCTCGCCGTGGACGGGGTGTCCTGGCGGATCCTCGTGCCCGACATCGCCGCCGCCTACGCGGGAGCCGAGCTCACTCCGCCCGGCACCTCGTTCCGCGGATGGGCGCGACTGCTCGCCGCCCGCGCCGCCGACCCCGGCCGGGTGGCCGAGCTGGACGCCTGGACGCGCCTGCTGGGCGGGGACGACCTGCTCGCCGGACTCCCCGCCGACAGCGGTCCCGCCGCCGACCAGCGGCGGCTGACCTTCCCCGTCGCGGCGGACCTGACCGGCCCGCTGGTCACCGACGTCACCGCCGCCTTCCACGCCGGAGTGGAGGACGTGCTGCTCGCGGCGCTCGCGGCCGCGGTCACCGAGTGGCGGACCCGGCGCGGCGGCACGGGCGGCCTGCTGGTGGACCTGGAGGGGCACGGCCGCGAGGAGTTCACGGCCGGGCTCGACCTGTCCCGGACGGTCGGCTGGTTCACCGTCGTCCACCCGGTCCGGCTCGACGTCGGACGGCCCGACTTCGCCCGGCTGCGCGCCGGCGGCGACGACGCGGGCGAGGTCGTCAAGCGGGTGAAGGAGCAGCTCAGAGCGGTCCCCGAGGACGGGCTGGGGTTCGGGATGCTCCGCTACCTCAACCCCGACACCGGCCCGGCCCTCGCCGCCCTCCCCGTCCCGCGCCTGGGATTCAACTACCTCGGCCGGTTCGCCGGAGGACCTCCGTCCGGGGGACCTCCGTCCGGGGGACCTCCGTCCGGGGGACCTCCGTCCGGGGGACCTCCGTCCGGGGGACCTCCGTCCGCGGGGCCCCCGCCCGGGGGACCGGCGCCGGGCGAGCGCGCCTGGCGGCAGGGCGCCATGGGCGGCGACCCCGACCCGGGGATGCGCGCGCCGCATCCGCTGGAGGCGACCGCGGCCGTCCGCGACACGCCCGGCGGGCCCGAGCTGACCCTGTCGCTGTCGTGGGCCGGTGAAGCACTCACCGACGCCGACGTCCAAGGACTCAAAACAGCCTGGTTGGACATGCTCGCCGGCCTCGTCGCGCACACGGCGGCGGGCGCGGGCGGCCACACGCCCTCCGACTTCCCCTTGGCCGGGATGAGCCAGGAGGACCTCGGAGAGCTGGAAGCGAAGTGGGGCGAGAACCGATGAGCGGATCCGAATTCACCGACGTCTGGCCGCTGTCGCCGATGCAGCAGGGCATGGCCTTCCACGCGCTCTTCGACGAGGACGCCCCGGACGTCTACGTCGTCCAGCACGTGCTCAACCTGAACGGACCGCTCGACGCCGCGACGCTGCGCGCGTCCTGGGCGACGCTGCTCGACCGGCACGCGGGACTGCGGGCGGGGTTCGTCCAGCTCGCCTCCGGGACGCTGGCCCAGGTCGTGGCCGCCTCGGTCGAGCCGCCGTGGCGCGAGGCCGATCTGACCGGGCTGGCCGACGAGGAGGCCCGCGCGGCCTCGGCCGCGGTCGCCGCCGAGGAACGCGAGCGCCGCTTCGACATCGCCCGCCCACCCCTGCTGAGGCTCGCGCTGGTCCGGCTCGCCGCCGACCGGCACCAGCTGGTGATCACCCACCACCACATCCTCATGGACGGCTGGTCCATGCCCGTCATGCTCCGTGAGCTGTCGGCCGCCTACGCGGCGGGCGGCGACGGGAGCGGGCTGCCGCCGGTCACCCCCTACCGCGACTACCTGGCCTGGCTGGCCCGCCAGGACCGGGACGCGGCCCGCGAGGCGTGGACCGCCGAACTGGCGGGCGCCGACCGGCCCACCCTGGTCGGCGGGGACGACCCCGACGCGGCCCCGGTCGTCCCCGAACGCGCCGCCATCCACCTGGACGAGGACCTGACCGCCTCCCTGCGGGCGCTCTGCCGGGCGCGCGGGCTGACCCTCAACACCGTCCTGCAGGGCGCGTGGGGCATGCTCCTCGCCGCGCTGACCGGCCGCGACGACGTCGTGTTCGGCGCGACCGTGGCGGGCCGGCCGCCCGAGCTGCCCGGCGTGGAGGCCATGCTCGGCCTGTTCATCAACACCGTGCCCGTCCGGGTCGGGCTCGACCCCGCCGAGACGTTCGAGACGATGCTGGCCGGCCTTCAGGACCGGAGCACCGCGCTGCTGCCGCACCAGCACCTCGGGCTCACCGACATCCAGCGCGCCGCCGGGCCCGCCGCGTCCTTTGACACCCTGCTCGTCTACGAGAACTACCCGCGCGAGCCCGCCGGGCTGCCGCCCCGCAACGGCCCCGGCGGGCAGGCGGGCGGAGTGAAGATCGCCCCGATGGGAGCGCTCGGCCGCGACGCCACGCACTACCCGCTCATGCTCGCGGTGGCCCCCGCCCACCGGCTGGGCCTGCGCATCGACTACCGGCCCGACCGGTTCGGCGCGGCCGAGGTCCGCGCGATGCTGGGCCGCCTGGAACGCGTTCTGCGCCAGTTCGCCGCCGACCCCAAGACCCGCGTCGGCGACGTGGAGATCCTGACCGAGGATGAGCGCGAGCTCGTCCTGACGTCCTGGAACGACACCGCCCGCGATGTCACCGGCTCGACGGTTCCCGAGCTGTTCGAGCGGCAGGTGGCGCGGACGCCGGACGCTCCCGCCGTCCTGGCTGAGGACGCGCGGTGGTCCTATGCCGAACTCGACGCCGAGGCCAACCGGATCGCGCACGAACTGATCGCTCAGGGCGCGGCGCCCGAACACCTCGTCGCGGTCGCGCTTCCACGGTCCGCGCGCGCCGTCGCCGCGATGCTCGGCACCCTCAAAGCGGGCGCGGCGGTCATGCCGGTCAACCCCGACTACCCGGTCGAGCGGGTGCGCATCATGCTCGCCGACGCCCACCCGACCGTGGCGATCGGATCAGGCCCGGCACCGGACGGGTCACCCGCCACCGGATGGCTGGATCTGGACGACCCCGCAGTCGCCGCCGCGATCGGAGCCCGTCCGGACGGCGCCCCTGACGACGGTGACCGAGGCGTCCCTCTGCGGCCTGATCACCCTTTGTATGTGCTGTACACGTCGGGTTCGACGGGTGTGCCCAAGGGGGTGGTGATGCCTGGTGGGTCGATGGTGAATCTGTTGGCGTGGCATGAGTCGGTGCTGTTGCCCGAAACTGGGGCGCGGACGGCGCAGTTCACCAATCTTGGCTTCGATGTGTCGGTGCAGGAGATCCTGTCGGCGCTGCTGGCCGGCAAGACCCTGGTCGTCCCCGGTGATGAGGACCGGATGGGCGGGGCGGAGCTGGCGCGCTGGGCGGAACGCGAAGGCGTGACAGAGCTGTACGCACCGAACCTCGTCCTCGAAACCCTCGCAGAGGCCGCCCGGCAGCACCTGGTACCGCTGGACGGTCTGGCGCACTTCGCCCAGGCCGGTGAGGCACTTCGGCCCGGGGACGCGGTGCGGGCGTTCTTCGCCGACCGTCCGGGGACGCGGCTCCACAATCACTACGGCCCGACCGAGACCCACGTCGTGACCGCGACGACCCTTCCGGACGACGTCGCCGACTGGCCTGTGAACCCTCCCATCGGACGACCCGTATGGAACGTCCGCACCTACGTCCTGGACGACTTCCTGCGCCCCGTCGCCCCCGGGGTGACCGGCGAGCTGTACCTGGCCGGCGCCCAGCTCGCCCGTGGCTACCTTCGCCGTCCGTCCCTGACCGGTGAACGTTTCGTGGCGTGCCCCTTCGGCGCACCCGGTGAGCGGATGTACCGGACGGGCGACCTGGTGCGCTGGAGCGACGACGGCGCCCTGGAGTTCGCAGGTCGTGCGGACGATCAGGTGAAGATTCGCGGCTTCCGCGTGGAGCCGGGTGAGATCGCCTCGGTCCTGGAGCACCATCCTTCCATCGCTCGCGTCGTCGTGGTCCCGCGTGAGGACCGTCCGGGTGACCGGCGGTTGGTCGCCTACGTCGTCCCCACCGAACCGGACACCGCGATCGACGTGCGCGGACTGCGTGACTTCGTACGCGCCCAACTGCCGGACTACATGGTCCCGGCGACGGTCGTCCCGCTGCCCGAGCTGCCCTTGAACGCCAACGGAAAGCTCGACCGCGCCGCGCTACCCGCCCCCGACTACTCAGGGTCGATGGCCGGACGCGATCCCCGAACGGCGGCCGAGGAGATCGTCTGCGGACTGTTCGCCGAGGTCCTGGGCGTCGAGCGTGTCGGCGCGGACGACGGCTTCTTCGACCTGGGCGGCGACTCCCTGCTCGCGATGCGCCTGGTCGCGCGGATCCGCGCCGTCCTGGACGCCGAGATCTCGGTTCGCGCCCTGTTCGGCACGCCGACTCCGGCCGGGGTGGCCGCGCGCCTGGCCGCGGGCGGCTCGGCTCGACCGCCGCTGACGGCGGTCGAGCGCCCTGAGCGCATCCCGCCGTCGTTCGCACAGCGCCGCATGTGGTTCCTCAACCGCTTCGAGGACACCGGCGCGCTGTACAACATCCCGCTCGCGCTCAAACTCACCGGCGCCCTGGACGCCGAGGCCCTCGAAGCGGCGCTCGGTGACGTCGCCGACCGGCACGAGAGCCTCCGCACGATCTTCCCCGACGAGGGCGGAGTGCCCTACCAGCGGATCCTCACCCTCGACGAGGCCCGCCCCACCCTGTCGGTCGACCAGGCGTCCGCGTCGGACGTGCTCACGCGGGTCGCCGAGTTCGCGAGCCGACGCTTCGACGTGTCCACCGAGCCGCCCTGGCGTGCGGCACTCGTGCGCGTGGCCGACGCCGAACACGTCCTGGTCGTGGTGGTGCACCACATCGCGGGCGACGGCTGGTCGATGGGAGTCCTGGCACGGGACCTGTCGACCGCCTATGCCGCACGTTGCCAGGGGGAGGCTCCGGGGTGGGAGCCGTTGCCGGTGCAGTACGCCGACTACGCGCTGTGGCAGCAGGAGACCCTCGGCGACGAGGACGACACGGACAGCGTGATCAGCGCCCAGCTCGACTACTGGCGGCAGACGCTGGAGGGAGCCCCAGAGGAGCTGGCACTGCCCGCCGACCGTCCGCGTCCCGCCGTCGCCACCTATCAGGGCGACCGGGTGCACGCCAGGATCGACGCCGCCGCCCACGCCCGCCTCGTCGACCTCGCGCGCCGTAACCGGGCGACGCAGTTCATGATGGTGCAGGCCGGGCTGGCCGTCCTGCTCAACCGCATGGGTGCCGGAACCGACATTCCCCTTGGGACCGTCGTGGCCGGCCGGGGTGAGGAGGCGCTCGACCGGATCGCGGGCTTCTTCGTCAACACGCTGGTGCTGCGGACCGACGTCGGTGGGAACCCCACCTTCGCGGAGCTGGTCGGCCGGGTCCGGGAGGCCGACCTGGGCGCCTTCGCCCACCAGGACCTCCCCTTCGAGAGGCTGGTGGAGGACCTGGCCCCGGCGCGCTCGCTGGCCCGCCACCCGCTGTTCCAGGTCATGCTCGCGTTCCAGAACAATGCGCGAGCCGAGTGGGACTTCTCGGGTCTCACGGTCCACCCGCTACGTCCGGAGGGCGTCAAGGGGTCGAAGTTCGATCTCTCGTTCACCGTCACCGAACGTCGCGACGACGCCGGCGAACCCGCCGGCATGGAAGTGATCGTCGAGTACGCGGCCGACCTGTTCGACCCCGCCACCGCCCGCGACCTCGCCGACCGTCTGGTGGGCATCCTGACGCGGGTCGCCGGGGACCCGTCCCTCCGCGTCGCCGACCTCGACGTTCTCACCGCCGATGAGCGGCATCGTGTCGCCACGTGGAACGACACCAGCCGGGCGCTGCCGGATGCCTCGTTGGTGGAGTTGGTGGAACGGCAGGTGGCGCGGACGCCGGATGAGCCTGCGGTGCTCGCCGGGGACGTTCGGTGGTCCTATGCCGAGTTGGATCGGCGGGCGAATCGGATCGCCCATCGTCTGATCGCGTTGGGTGCGGGTCCGGAGCGTGTGGTCGCGTTGATGGTGCCTCGGTCGGCGGCGATGGTCGCCGCCGTTTTGGGGGTGCTCAAGGCGGGGGCGGCTTATCTGCCGATCGATGCTGATCATCCGGTTGAGCGGATCGCGGGGATGCTGGCGGCGGCGGCTCCGGTCGTGGTGGTGGGGACGGCGTCATCGTTGGCGGCGCTGCCGGACGGTGTGGCGGCCGAGCGGCTGGTACTGGACGACCCGGATACGGCGCGGGAGTTGGCGGACGGGCGGGACACGGCCCCCGTCGATGCTGATCGGATCGCCCCCTTGCTGCCCCGACACCCTGCATACGTGCTCTTCACTTCGGGGTCGACCGGTGTGCCGAAGGGAGCGGTGCTGACGCACTCGAATGTGGTGCCGCTGGTGTTGTGGTCGGTGGCGGAGTTCGGGGTGGAGCGTCTGCGGCATGTTCTGGCCGTGGTGTCACTCAGCTTCGATCTGTCGGTGTTCGACCTGTTCACCACCTTGGCCGCGGGTGGGTGCGTGGAGGTCTCCAACGGCGTACTGGCCCTTGCCACCGAGGCGCGCGGTATGGCCGCGGACGAGCGGGTGAGCCTGGTCAACACGACGCCTTCGGCGTTCCTGGCCATGATGGAGAGCGGCGGGCTCGGCGACGTGACCGGTCCCGGCACGGCGATGCTGGCCGGGGAGGCGCTCACCCCGGCGACCCTCGCGACGATCCGCAGGCGGTTCCCCAGCACGAGGATCTCCAACCTCTACGGGCTGACGGAGACCGCGGCGTTCTCCACCGCCCACTGGGTCGATGACGATACAACGGTCACACCGATCGGGCGGCCGATCTGGAATACCCGGGTGTATGTGTTGGACGCTTACCTGTGTCCTGTTCCGCCCGGTGTGGTGGGTGAGTTGTACATCGCGGGTGCGGCTCTGGCTCGCGGTTATCTTGGGCGGCCGGATCTGTCGGCGGCGCGGTTTGTGGCCTGTCCGTTCGGGGGAGCGGGCGAGCGGATGTACCGAACTGGGGACCTTGGTCGGTGGGACGCCCGGGGGCGTCTGCTGTTCGCCGGGCGTGTGGACCACCAGGTGAAGATCCGCGGGTTCCGGGTGGAGCCCGGCGAGGTGGAGGCGGTGCTCGCCCAGCACGACCAGGTCGGCCGGGCCGCCGTACTCGCTCGCGAGGACCGCCCCGGGGACGTCCGGCTCGTCGCCTACGTCACCTTCGCCGGATCAGGCCCACGGCCGGACGCGGAGACACTGCGCCGACATGCCGCGGCAAGGCTCCCCGACTACATGGTCCCGTCCGCCGTGGTCGCGCTGCCGGAACTACCGGTCACCGTGAACGGCAAACTGGACCGTGCCGCGCTGCCCGCACCCGAGTACTCGGATCCGGTGGGGCGTGATCCGCGGACGGCGACCGAGGAGATCGTGTGCGGGCTGTTCGCGGAGGTTCTGGGGGTGGAACGGGTCGGGGCCGATGACGGCTTCTTCGACCTGGGCGGCGACTCCCTGCTGGCGATGCGGCTGCTGGCGCGGATCCGGGCCGTCCTGGACGTGGAGATCTCGGTACGGGACCTGTTCGGCGCCCCGAGCCCGGCCGGGGTGGCCGCGGCGGTGGCGGCGGGCGGCTCGGTGCGGCTGCCGCTGACGGTGCGGGAGCGTCCGGATCGGGTGCCGTTGTCGTTCGCGCAACGCCGCATGTGGTTCCTCAACCGGTTCGAGGACGCGGGCCCCGTCTACAACGTCCCGCTGGCGCTCCGGCTGACCGGTGAGTTGGACGACGCGGCCTTGGAGGCGGCGCTCGGCGACGTCGTCGACCGTCACGAGAGCCTGCGCACGATCTTCCCCGACGTCCATGGGGCTCCCTTCCAGCAGGTGCTGACCGGTGAAAGCGCGCGGCCGGCGCTGGTGAAGTGCGAGGCTTCCGCGTCCGACGTGCTGGCACGGGTCGGCGAGATCGCGGGCCGGGGCTTCGACGTCTCCGTCGAGCCGCCGTGGCGCACCGCACTGGTTCGCGTCACCGACACCGATCACGTGCTGGTCGTGGTGGTGCACCACATCGCGGCGGACGGCTGGTCGTTGGGAGTCCTGGCACGGGACCTGTCGGCGGCGTATGCCGCGCGGCGTCAAGGGGAGGCTCCGGTATGGGAGCCGTTGCCGGTGCAGTACGCCGACTACGCGCTGTGGCAGCAGGAGGCCCTGGGGGAGGAGGCGGACCCCGACAGCGTGATCAGCGCCCAGCTCGCCTACTGGCGTGAGGCCCTTGACGGGCTGCCCGAGGAGCTGTCGCTGCCCGTCGACCGTCCCCGCCCCGCCACGTCCAGTCACCGTGGAGAACGGCTGGCCTTCGGGATCGACGCCGAGACGCATGCCGGGCTGGTCGAGATCGCCCGGAAGACCGGGGCGACGCTGCACATGGTCGTGCAGGCCGGGCTGGCGCTGCTGCTGTCCCGCCTGGGCGCGGGGACCGACATCCCGATCGGGTCCGCCATCGCGGGGCGTGGCGAGGCGGCCGTGGAGCGGCTCATCGGGTTCTTCACCAACACGCTGGTGCTGCGGACCGACGTGAGCGGCGATCCCACCTTCGCGGAACTCGTCGCCCGCGTTCGGGAGAGCGACCTGAGCGCCTTCGCCCACCAGGACCTGCCCTTCGAACGGCTCGTGGAGGACCTGGCCCCGGCGCGGTCGATGGCGCGCCATCCGCTGTTCCAGGTCATGCTCTCCTTCCAGAACAACCCCCGCGCCGAATGGGACTTCGCCGGGTTGAAGGCACAACCGGTTCGTCCGGGAGGGGCGCCGGGTGCGAAGTTCGACCTGATGTTCGGCGTGGGCGAGCGGCGTGCGGCCGAGGACGGCGGGCCGGGAGGTCTCGACGGGGTGATCGAGTTCTCCACCGACCTCTTCGACCGGGCGACGGTGGAGCGGATCGCCGGCCGGTTCGGCGACGTCCTCCGGCAGGTGGCCGCTGACGCGGCGACGAGTGCCAGCCACGTGAGGATCCTCACCGAGGACGAGTGCGAGCGCGTGGTGGTGGGCTGGAACGACACCGCCCGCGATGTCGCCGGTTCGACGGTTCCGGAGTTGTTCGAGCGGCAGGTGGCGCGGACGCCGGACGCCGCCGCCGTTCTGGATGGGGACATGCGGTGGTCCTACGCCGAACTCGAGGCCGAGGCCAACCGGATCGCGCGCCATCTGATCGCGCTCGGCGCGGGCCCCGAGCGGTCCGTGGCGCTGGCCCTGCCCCGTTCCGCACGTGCCGTCGCGGTGATGCTCGGAGTCTTCAAGGCCGGGGCGGCGGTCATGCCGGTCAACCCCGACTATCCGGTGGAACGGGTTCGGGTCATGCTCGACGACGCCCGGCCCGCCATCGTCGTCGGCACCGTCGCGAGCCTGGCCGGCCTCTCCGGGGACGACCGGATCCTGGTGAGCGTGGACGACCCCGCGACCACGGCCGTCATCGCGGCACGGTCGGCGTTGCCGCCCCTCGATGTCGACCGAGGTGTCCCTCTGCGGCCTGATCACCCTTTGTATGTGCTGTACACGTCGGGTTCGACGGGTGTGCCCAAGGGGGTGGTGATGCCTGGTGGGTCGATGGTGAATCTGTTGGCGTGGCATGAGTCGGTGCTGACGGCGGAGGCGGGTGCGCGGACGGCGCAGTTCACCAATCTCGGTTTCGATGTGTCGGTGCAGGAGATCCTGTCGGCGCTGCTGGCCGGTAAGGCCCTGGTCGTCCCCGGTGATGAGGACCGGATGGGTGGGGCGGAGCTGGCGCGCTGGGCGGAACGCGAAGGCGTGACGGAGCTGTACGCCCCCAATCTGATCCTGGAGGCCGTCGCGGAGGCGGCCCGTGAGCATCAGCTGCCGCTGCCAGGACTCACGCACGTCGCCCAGGCCGGTGAGGCGCTGCGGTTGGGCGACGCGGTGCGGGCGTTCTTCGCCGACCGTCCGGGGACGCGGCTCCACAATCACTACGGCCCGACCGAGACCCACGTCGTGACCGCGACCACGCTTTCCGAAAACGCCGCCGACTGGCCTGCCACGGCGCCGATCGGTCGCCCGGTCTGGAACACGCGGATCTACGTTCTGGACGAGTACCTGGAGCCGGTCCCACCGGGCGTCGTGGGGGAGCTGTACGCGGCCGGGGCCGGGCTGGCGCGCGGCTACCTGCATCGTCCGGCTTTGACGGGTGAGCGTTTCGTGGCGTGCCCCTTCGGCGCACCCGGTGAGCGGATGTACCGGACCGGGGACCTGGCGCGTTGGAGCGAGGGCGGGGTTCTGGAGTTCGCGGGTCGTGCGGACGATCAGGTGAAGATTCGTGGTTTCCGTGTGGAGCCGGGTGAGATCGCCTCGGTCCTGGAGCGTCATCCTTCCGTTGCTCGCGTCGTCGTGGTGCCGCGTGAGGACCGTCCGGGTGACCGGCGGCTGGTCGCCTACGTCGTCCCGACCGAGTCGACCGAACCGGCAGGCGCGGTCGACCCGGCCGGGTTGCGGCGGTTCGTTCGCGAACACCTGCCTGAGCACATGGTCCCGGCGACGGTCGTCTCGCTGCCCGAGCTGCCCTTGAACGCCAACGGAAAGCTGGACCGCGCAGCACTACCCGTCCCCGACTATTCGGATCTGGCGGTCGGGCGCGCTCCGCGGACGGCGGCCGAGGAGATCATGTGCGGACTGTTCGGCGAGATCCTGGGGGTGGAGCGGGTCGGGGCCGATGACGGCTTCTTCGACCTGGGCGGCGACTCCCTGCTCGCGATGCGCCTGGTCGCGCGGATCCGCGCCGTCCTGGACGCCGAGATCTCGGTCCGTGCCCTGTTCGACACGCCGACTCCCGCCGGGGTGGTGACCCTGGTGGCAGCGGGAGGCGCGGCCCGGCTTCCGCTGCGGGTGGGTGAGCGTCCGGACAGGATGCCGTTGTCCTTCGCGCAGCGCCGCATGTGGTTCCTCAACCGGTTCGAGGAAGCGGCGGCGCTGTACAACATCCCGTTCGTGGTCCGGCTGGCAGGAGCACTGGACGTCGCGGCCCTGGAGGCGGCGCTCGGCGACGTCGCCGAGCGGCATGAGAGCCTGCGCACCGTCTTCCCTGACGAGGGCGGGGTTCCCTACCAGCGGGTCCGCACCGGTGAGGAGGGCCGTCCCCGGTTGCGAGTCCGCCGGATCGACGAAGACGACCTGCGCGCGAACCTGACGGCGATCGTCGGCGCGGGCTTCGACGTCGGAACGGAGGCGCCGTGGCGGGCCGCACTGCTGGAGCTCGGTCCGGATGACCACGTGCTGGCCGTCGTCGTGCATCACATCGCGGCGGACGGTTGGTCGATGGGAGTCCTGGCACGGGACCTGTCGACCGCCTATGCCGCACGTTGCCAGGGGGAGGCTCCGGGGTGGGAGCCGTTGCCGGTGCAGTACGCCGACTACGCGCTGTGGCAGCAGGAGGTCCTGGGGGACGAGGACGACACGGACAGCGTGATCAGCGCTCAGCTCGCCTACTGGCGCGAGGCGCTGGCCGGACTCCCCGCCGAGTTGGTACTGCCCACCGACCGTCCGCGTCCCGTCGTAGCCAGCCGGAAGGGCGGCCGCGTCGCCTTCCGAATCGACGCCGAGACCCACGCCGGGCTGGTGGAGATCGCCCGGCAGAGTGGCGCGACCCTGTACATGGTCGTGCAGGCGGGGCTGGCGCTGGTGCTGTCCCGCCTGGGCGCGGGGACCGATATTCCGATCGGGTCCGCCGTGGCCGGCCGGGGTGAGGAGGCGCTCGACCGGCTCGTCGGCTTCTTCGTCAACACGCTGGTGCTGCGGACCGACGTCGGTGGGAACCCCACCTTCGCGGAGCTGGTCGGCCGGGTCCGGGAGGCCGACCTGGGCGCCTTCGCCCACCAGGACCTGCCGTTCGAACGGCTGGTGGAGGATCTCTCCCCTGCGCGGTCGCTGGCGCAGCACCCGCTGTTCCAGGTCATGCTCTCCTTCCAGAACACGCCGCGTGCGGAGCGGGACTTCGCCGGACTGCAGACGCGGCCAGTGGGCCCGGGCGACTCGGTCGGAGTGAAGTTCGACCTGATGTTCGTCATGGCCGAGCGCCGGAAGACCGGTGCGGACGGCGGGGCGAGCGGCATCGAGGGCGCGGTGGAGTACGCGGCCGACCTCTTCGACGAGGCCACGGTGGAGGCGATCGCCGAGCGGTTCGGCGACATCCTCCGGCAGGTCGCCGCCGATCCCGGGCTCCGGGCCGGGCAGTTGGAGATCCTGACCGAGGGCGAGCGCGCGCTCGTCCTGCGGGAGTGGAACGACACCGTCCGCGAGGTCCCGGACTCCACCCTGGTGGAGTTGGTGGAACGGCAGGTGGCGCGGACGCCGGATGAGCCTGCGGTGCTCGCCGGGGACGTTCGGTGGTCCTATGCCGAGTTGGATCGGCGGGCGAATCGGATCGCTCATCGTCTGATCGCGTTGGGTGCGGGTCCGGAGCGTGTGGTCGCGTTGATGGTGCCTCGGTCGGCGGCGATGGTCGCCGCTGTTCTGGGGGTGCTCAAGGCGGGGGCGGCTTATCTGCCGATCAATGCCGATCATCCGGTCGAGCGGATCGCGGGGACGCTGGCGGCGGCGGCCCCGGTCGTGGTGGTGGGGACGGCGTCGTCGCTGGCGGCGCTGCCGGACGGTGTGACGGTCGAACGGCTGGTGCTGGATGATCCGGCCACCATGGCCGCACTGGAGGAGGGGCCCGAACGGGCGCCGGTCGACGCCGACCGGATCGCTCCGCTGCGATCGCGGCATCCCGCGTATGTGCTCTTCACTTCGGGGTCGACCGGTGTGCCGAAGGGCGCGGTGCTGGCGCACTCGAATGTGGTGCCGCTGGTGTTGTGGTCGGTGGCGGAGTTCGGGGTGGAGCGTCTGCGGCATGTTCTGGCCGTGGCGTCGCTCGGCTTCGATCTGTCGGTGTTCGACCTGTTCACCACCTTGGCCGCGGGTGGGTGCGTGGAGGTCTCCAACGGCGTACTGGCCCTTGCCACCGAGGCGCGCGGTATGGCCGCGGACGAGCGGGTGAGCCTGGTCAACACGACGCCTTCGGCGTTCCTGGCCATGATGGAGAGCGGCGGGCTCGGCGACGTGACCGGTCCCGGCACGGCGATGCTGGCCGGGGAGGCGCTCACCCCGGCGACCCTCGCGACGATCCGCAGGCGGTTCCCCAGCACGAGGATCTCCAACCTCTACGGGCTGACGGAGATCGCGGTGTTCTCCACCGCCCACTGGGTCGATGACGATACAACGGTCACACCGATCGGGCGGCCGATCTGGAATACCCGGGTGTATGTGTTGGACGCTTACCTGTGTCCTGTTCCGCCCGGTGTGGTGGGTGAGTTGTACATCGCGGGTGCGGCTTTGGGGCGCGGTTATCTTGGGCGGCCGGATCTGTCGGCGGCGCGGTTTGTGGCCTGTCCGTTCGGGGGAGCGGGCGAGCGGATGTATCGAACTGGGGACCTTGGTCGGTGGGACGCCCGGGGGCGTCTGTTGTTCGCCGGGCGTGTGGACCACCAGGTGAAGATCCGCGGGTTCCGGGTGGAGCCCGGCGAGGTGGAGGCGGTGCTCGCCCAGCACGACCAGGTCGGCCGGGCCGCCGTACTCGCTCGCGAGGACCGCCCCGGGGACGTCCGGCTCGTCGCCTACATCACTCCCGCGGAGACCGACTCGGAACCGGACGCCGATGAACTGAAGAGGCATGCGGCCGGAAGCCTGCCCGATTACATGGTCCCCTCGGCGGTGGTCGTGCTCGAGGAACTGCCGGTCACCGTGAACGGCAAACTGGATCGTGCCGCGCTGCCCGCTCCCGGCCGTGACCTCCAAGCAGGGGGACGTCCTCCGGCGACCCGCGAGGAGGAGATCCTCTGCGGACTGTTCGCCGAGGTGCTGGGCGTCGAGAGCGTCGGAGCCGACGACGGCTTCTTCGACCTCGGCGGCAACTCGTTGCTCGGTATGCGGCTGGTCGCCCGCGTCCGGGCCGAACTCGACCCGTCGGTCACCGTCCGTTCGCTGTTCGCGACGCCCACACCGGAGGGACTCGCCGCAGGACTCGGAGGCCAGGGCAGTGGCGGCGGCGATCTGGACGTGCTGTTCCCGCTGCGGGCCGGGGGAGACGCGCCGCCGTTGTTCTGCTTCCATCCGGCCTCCGGCCTCGGCTGGCGGTACGCGGGGTTGGCCGCCGTCCTGCCGGACGACGTCCCGCTGTACGCGGTGCAGGCGCGCGGGCTGGATGGCGAGGCGCCGCTGCCCGACTCGATCGAGGAGATGGCGGCCTACTACGTCGACCGCATCCGCACCGTGCAACGCCAGGGGCCGTACCGCCTGCTCGGCTGGTCGTTCGGCGGGCTCCTCGCCCAGGCCGTCGCCACCCGGCTCCAGGAGTCGGGCGAAGAGGTCTCGCTGCTGGCGATCCTTGACGCCTATCCGTCCGAGGAACCGTCTGAGGAGGCCGCCACCAGGGATGCGGCGAAGGGCGGCAAGCGGGTACGCGCAGACCGGCTGCCGCCTGAGGCGCGGGCACGGATGATCGACAAACTGATCGACTCGGTGCTGGCCTTCGCGGGCGGGCAGGAAGGGCGCACCGAGCTCGACGAAGGGGCCGTGGAGGCGATCCGGCGCGTCGCGCTCAACAACGAGAACCTCACCATGGGCTTCGTCCCCGGGGTGTTCCGCGGTGACCTGACGTTGTTCGTCGCCGCCCTCGACCGGCCCGCCGGCCGGCCCGCCGCGTCCGCCCCGGACGCGTGGCGGCCCTATGTGGAGGGCGAGATCGAGAGCCACCTCATCGAGGCGAGCCACGAGAAGCTGACCGCCCCCGGCCCCCTCGCGGAGATCGGGCGGCTGCTGGCCTCCGGACTCGCCCTCGGCGAGGCTCCCGGAAAGTTGGACGCATAGCGCCTTGCCCAACGTTTTCGTACGCTCATCGCAATGCGCAAAACCGGCAGGAAGGAATCGCCATGACCAATCCGTTCGAGAACGAGGACGGCCGGTACTACGCGCTCGTCAATGACGAGGGCCAGTACTCGCTGTGGCCGGTGTTCGCCGACGTCCCGGAAGGGTGGAGGATCGTCCACGGCGAGGCCGGCCGGCAGGAGTGCCTTGACTTCATCGAGGAGAACTGGACCGACATGCGACCCCTCAGCCTGGTCGAGGAGATGCGTCAGTACGAAACGACCTGACGACACCGCGCGACCCTGACGCGCGAAGGCCGCGACGCTAATGCGTCGCGGCCTTCGCGCGTTCAGGGGTGGGGTGGTGTGCGCGTTCGCCTCGGGGTGTCGCGATCTCCCGCCGGTGACCGGAAAGTTTATTAAATGAATTCTCATATTCCCAGGTCAGCGCCCTTGCTCCTTTCCATGGCGCCCCTAGGGGATGGGTTAGGGGAAACGTAGGGGTGTAGGTCGAATAGGGGTGCTGTTAGCGTCAAATTTAAGTCGAACGCAATTGTTGCGTTTCTCCCGGTGGGCGGCCGGTGAGGGGCGCGGCGAATCCGCGGACCGGGGCGCGCGGGTGTTCGGCGGACGGGGGGAGGGGCCCACACGGCCTCCTCTCCGGCCGGCGGCGGGCCGGGACCACGACCGGTCGCGGCCCTGGTCGCCGGGGCTCGGAGTGGCTCGGGAACATGAGGAGTGGACTTGATGCCAGACCTTGGACAGGGACGGATCGCGGACCAGGTGATCCGGGTTCCGGTGAGCGCCCTGCTCGCCGCGGACTCGCCCCGTGACGCGGGGGAGAACGAGGAGCACGTCGAGACGCTCGCCGCGGCGGGTGCGGGACTGCCGCCGATCATCGTGCACCGCGCGACCATGCGCGTCATCGACGGACTGCACCGGCTCAAGGCCGCGCGGCTGCGCGGCGAGGACTCCATCGAGGTCCGCTACTTCGAGGGCGACGAGGCCGACGCCTTCGTGGTGGCGGTCAAGGCGAACATCGCGCACGGACTGCCGCTCAGCCTGGCCGACCGCAAGCGGGCCGCCGCCCGGATCATCGGCACGCACCCGCACTGGTCGGACCGCATGATCGCGTCGGTGACCGGGCTCGCGCCCGCCACCCTCGCCGAGCTGCGCCGCCGGATCACGGGAGTGAGCGGGTCCGAGGACGTCCGGGTCGGCCAGGACGGCCGGGTACGGCCGATCAGCAGCGCCGCCGGGCGGCGGCGGGCCGGGGAGCTCATCACCGAGAACCCCGCGCTGTCGCTCCGGCAGGTCGCCCGGTTGGCGGGGATCTCGCCCGAGACCGTCCGGGACGTCCGGAACCGGCTGGCCCGCGGCGAGGATCCGGTGCCCGCGCCACGCCGGAGCGGCGGGTCCGGGACGCGCCAGAACGACGTCCCGGCGCGGCCGGTGCCCATCGAGCGACCCGCCGCGCCGGACCCGCTCATGATCGTCGACCGGCTCAGGTCGGATCCGGCGCTGCGGTTCAGCGAGGCCGGCCGGGACCTGCTGCGGCTGCTCGGCCTGCACATGCTGCGTCCAGAGCAGTGGAACCGGATCGTCAACGGCGTGCCGCCCCACTGCGGGCCGATCGTCGCCGAGCTCGCCCGCGCGTGTTCGGACAAGTGGTCCGAACTGGCCGTCCGGGTGGAGACCCAGATGGCGGAGATCAGCTGACCCGGCCCCAACGCCATGTGCCCGCCCGGATTCTCACCGGGCGGGCACATGGCGTCGGGGCCCCAGCGGGCGCCGACGTCAGTCCACGACGGGAGACCGGCCGGCGCTCACGTCCTCGGACGGGATGTCCCCAGCCGTGACGCCGTTGGCCTTCACTCCGTCGGCCGTGATGCCGTCGGGTATGCCGCTCGTGTCCCCGAGCTCCCGGGCGCGCAGCCGCTCCTCGGCGGTGTGCTCGACCCGCGCCATCGTCACGCGCAGGACGGGCGGGGCCATCAGCGAGGTCACGATCGCCACGAGGATGACGATGGTGTACATCTCCGGGCTCAGCACGCCGAGACGGAGACCCACCATCGCGATGATGACCTCGATGACGCCGCGCGCGTTCATGCCCGCCCCGAGGGCGAGGCCCTCCCAGTGGTCCAGCCCGCTGAGCCGGGCGCCCAGGTAGGCGCCGGCGAACTTGCCGACCACCGCGATGGCGAGCACGCCGAGGCCGGTCAGCAGGACGGTCGGCCGGGTCAGCGCGCCGAGGTCCATGCGCAGCCCCGCGGTGGCGAAGAACAGCGGCGCGAGGACGGCCATCACGATCGTCTGCAACGGCCGGATCCGGTCCCGGTCCAGCGCGCCGGTCCCGGTGATGACCAGCCCCGCCACGAACGCTCCGAACACCGCCTCCAGCTTCATGGCCTGGGTGGCGGCCG
Source organism: Spirillospora sp. NPDC052269 (assembly GCF_040679435.1). Classification (NCBI taxonomy): domain Bacteria; kingdom Bacillati; phylum Actinomycetota; class Actinomycetes; order Streptosporangiales; family Thermomonosporaceae; genus Spirillospora; species Spirillospora sp. NPDC052269. The sequence continues at coordinate 11,784 of NZ_JBFAUU010000021.1, read as the reverse complement.
ACGCCGCGAGCACCAGCAGCACCACCACGGTGACCGTCGTGCCGGGACCCTCGGCCCGTCCGGCCGCGCGCAGCGTCCAGGCGACGGGCCTCCGCAGGGCGACGGCCGCGACGACCACGACCAGCGGCCACAGCAGCGACACCGTGAGGTGGGAGGCGCGGATCCCGGTGGTGGCCATCGCCGAGACCACCGACAGCAGCAGCCAGCCGACGATGTCGTCCACCATCACCGCGCTCAGCGTGAGCTGCCCGATGTTGCGGTGGACGAGCCGCAGGTCCATCAGGGTCTTGGCGATGACGGGGATCGCGCTGACCGCCATCGCGATCCCGAGGAACAGGGCGAAGGTCGGGCGCTCGGCCGTGCCGGGGACCAGCGAGCCGGGCAGCAGGAAGCCGACGCCGACACCGAGTGCCAGCGGGATCAGCAGGCCGCCCACGCTGATCCGCAGCGCGGTCGTGCCGCGCCTGCGCATCAGCGACAGGTCCATGTGCATGCCGGTGAGCGCGACCAGGAGCAGCACACCGAGCTGGGCGGTCGCGTCGAGAATGTGGAACCGCGCCGGATCGCGCGGCAGCAGCCATCCGCTCAGCCCGGGCGCGATCCGCTCCAGCACCGAAGGGCCGAGCAGCACTCCCGCGCACAACTCACCCACAATGGCGGGCATTCCGAAACGCATGCCCAGGCGGCCGAGCAGAAAGGCCGCCAGAAGCAACGCTCCGATCTGGACGAGGAAGACGAGAAGCTGAGGGGACGGAATCGGTGGCACGGGACCTGCGGCGAAATCGGCGGCAAGCAGCATCGGCCCTCCGGCAGAGCGTGAAAAAGCCCACGGCGACGTGCGGGGAGAGTGAGGGATCGCGAATTCCGCGATCCGCTCGGCCAACTATACGAATCGCTCCGCCGGCGGGAAATCGTCCAATCTCGGCTCCGTCCGGCGGTTGGACGTCAGCGGTCGTCGGGTGAGGCGGGCCGCAGCCGACTCCCCAATTCGGACCGGCGGGCGACGCCGAGCTTGCGGTACACCCGCGTCAGATGCTGCTCGACCGTGCTCACCGTGACGCCGAGGGTCTCGGCGATCCGGCGGTTGGTCCCGCCCTCGGCGGCGAGCTCGGCGACCTTCCGCTCGGCCTCGGTCAGCGACGGCCCCTCACCGGCGCCGCCGGAGCCGGGCCGGCTCGTCCAGGTGTCGCCCGGCTCCCGGTCCGGTCCGCCGTGCGTCCTGTCCGGCGCGGCCGGCGTCGACGTGAGCCCGCTCTGCCTGCCGAGCCGCCGGGCGACGTCCCTGGTGGCGCGCGCCTCCCGGTGCCGGCCGGTGGCCTCCCGGGCCTGACCGAGTTCACCCAGCGCCAGTGCCAGCTCGCATTGGTCGTCCCCCTGTTCCAGCACCCGGACGGCCTCGGTCAGCAGGGCGGGCCGGTGGGCCGCGCCCGCACCGGACGCCAGGATCCGCAGGCAGGCGCCCCGGGTCCGGGACGGGCCGGGACCGATCCGCGCGAGCTGCCGCCGCACCAGGGCGGCGGCTCCGTCCCGGTTGCCGAGCGTCAGCAGGGACCAGGCGGCCTCGACCCGCCACGGGACGAGTCCGGGTACGTCGCAGCCCCAGCGCGTCATGCGATCGCCGCAGGCCAGGAAGTCGGCGAGGGCCGCCTCCGGACGGCCGGCCGCGAGGTGGTGGCGTCCGCGCGCGTGCAGGTAGTGCAGCCCGGCCAGAGTCTCGAACATCGCCGCGGGGACCGCGATGCCCAGGTGGGTCGCCGCCTCCTCCAGCCGGCCCGCCGCCGTGGTGGCCAGCACGGTGACCGAGATCGGCAGGCCGATGGTCACGCCCCACCCGGCGGGGGACGTCCACGCCAGCGCCGCCCGGGCGCGGCGGTCGGCCGTCGTGAGGTCGCCCGTGCGCATCGCGGCCACGGCGCGGACCACCTCGAGCGCCGCGCGCTCCGCGGCGGCGCACCTCCCGGCCTCCTGCTCGAGCAGGGTGTCGCACCAGTCGGCGGCGAGGACCGGACGCTCGGCGTACACGAGTGTGGCCAGGGCCGCGACGACGTGTTCGAACGACCACGTGGGCGGCCGCGCCCCGGCCAGCACTTCCTGCGCGACGGTGACGGGGTCGAGGCCGGGGACGTCGTGGGCGCCGGCCGAGAGCGCCGTGGCCAGGGCCGCCGCCGCGCGCAGCTGTCCGCTCGCGGCCGAACCCGCGATCTCGAGGTCAGGGTCCGGCGGGAGCCCGCCGGACCGTCCCTCGGCGCGGCCTTCCACGGGACCTCCCGGCGGCCGGCCCGCGACGTCCGGGAACACGGTCGTCAACAGCAGCCGCGTCGCCGCCGCCTCCCGGACGAGCCGTCCGCGGACCTGCCTACCGGGGATCAGACCGGCCGGGCGGGTCCGGGCGACCATGTCCGCCGCGGCGCCCGTCCGGCCCGTCCAGGCCAGGTAGCGAGACAGTGAGAGAGCGCCGCGCTCGGTGAGCAGCCCGGCCCCGAAGGCGGTGTCGAGTTCGGGGAGCAGGCGCGCCGCGACGGCGGGGTCGGTGCGCCACTCGATCGCGGCGAGCATCTCGGCGACCCGGACCCGCTCGCGCGGATGGACGTCGCCCCGGCGGGCCAGCCGGAGGCAGGCGACGGCGAACCGGGAGTCGCCCGTGGCCATGGCCTGCTCGGCGGCCGTCAGCAGCACCTCCCCGGACCACGGTCGCGTCGCCTTGTTGGCCGTGACCAGGTGCCGGGCCACCACCTGCGCGGGCGCGCCCTCCGCGTACAGCAGCAGGGCGGCGCGCCGGTGCAGCTCGGCCAGATCCTCCGTCGGCATCGATTCGAGGACGAGCGCGGGGATCGCCGGACCCCGGAATCCCTCCCCGGTGAGCAGCCCCGCCCCGCGCAGGCGTTCGGCGGGTTCGTCGAGTCTCGCCGGGTCCCACTCCAGGACCTTGGCCGCGAGTGCGTGAGTTCCGAACGCGGGGGTCCCGGGTCCGGAGAGCACGGCCATGACCTCCGCGACCCTGGACGCCGCGGAGCCCGCGCGCCGCAGAAGGTGCACGACCGCCTGGGCGAACGCCGTGTCCGCCGTCAGCTCTCCGCCGCCGCGCAGCGTGTCGTCGCTGTCCTTCAGCAGCGCCTCGACCAGCAGCGGGTTGCCGCCGGTGAGCTCGTCGCAGTGGACGGCCAGCCGGACGGCCGTCTCCGCGTCGACCCGCTGGGCGAGCAGCCGTTCCTGACCGGTCCGCGACAGCGGGGCGAGGCGGAGACGTCGGCAGTACGGGCGACCGAGCAGCTCCCGGAGGTGCGGAGGGCAGGGGGCCGCCGCCGGGATCCCGGCGAGGACGAGGGTGATCCGCGCGGCCCGCAGCCGGTGGGCCAGATGGACCAGCCAGCGCAGCGAGACGTCGTCGACGATGTGGGCGTCGTCCACCAGGAGCACCAGGGGCCGTGTCTCGGCGTGGCGGAGGAGAACGGCGGCCAGTTCGCGCGCCATGGTGGTGCCGAACGGCGCTGCCCCGCCGGAGGCGTCCGGCGGGCCGGCCTCGCCTTCCTCACCCAGGCCGCCGGAGGCGAGGAGGGGGCCGAGCAGGCCGTCCTCCAGAAGCCACAGCGCCTCCGGGGACATGTCGGCCGGAGCGTCGATCCCGCGGACGAGTCGCCGGAGGACCCCGAGCGCGACGCCTTGTTCCGCCGATGTCCCCGCGGCTTCCAGAACACGCGCGCCGGAAGCGGCCGCACGTTCGGCGAATGCGCGGAGAAGAGTCGTCTTTCCCGTCGCCGCGGGGCCGTCGATGATAACGACCCGACCCTGTCCGTCAAGGGCCTTTTCGAGGTCGTGCCATAGTGCCGCCAGTTCGGACTCTCGCTCGACCATGGTCATGCACGCACGCCTCCGGACGCCCGGAATTTCCTTGGGCGGCCAAGGAGTCCGAGGTGCCCGGGCCCTCGCCGGAGTCGGCCTCCCCGCCTCGGCCGACCGGCCCTGCGGTCGCGGGGCACGGATCGCGGCGGGTGCCTCCGGCATGCTTGTGACCTCTGCCTTCTCCGGGGACGCGGGCCTCCTGGCCGACGTGGTGAGTAGAACACGGGGGTCGTTAGATTCAGTTAAACGGGGCCGTCACAGCTGGGAGGGCGGTACCGGCGGAGGCCCCGATAGCGGGTTCGGTGAACGCTTCCCGGCAGAAGTCGGCCGCCTTTCCCGTCGTTTCCGGAGGCCGGCCGAAGGGAGTGGAGGTGCTCCACCCGCCGCCCGTTGTGGCTGGATGCGGCCAGGTGCCGAGACCGGACGGCGAAGACGCAGGTCATGTTTTGTCGCGTTACCACAAGGATCGGCGTTCTGACTCAGTGTTGATTGCTCTGTCCGGTTCCGGGTGCGAGAGTCGTGGCACGGAGGGCGTGCGGAGCCCGGTCTGTGGCCGTGAGCCCATGGCGGAGGGGGCCGCCGGGCTGGGGTGACGGCACAGGGAGCGGAACCGCGCATGGGGATGGTCGAACGTTCGAGGGAACTTCGCGCGCTGGAGGACATGCTCGACGCCGGCCGGCGGGGAAGCGGATCGGTCGTGCTGATCGAGGGGCCGCCCGGCGCCGGCAAGACCGCGTTGCTGCACGCCTTCGCCGAGCGCGCCGCCGCCTCGGGCGCGGTGTTCGTCGGCGCCTCCGCATCGGCCTTGGAACGTAACATGCCGCTCGGCTCGGCCGGCCAGCTCTTCGAGGAGCGGGCCCTGTCGGCGGACGAGAGGGCCCGCGCGGGCAGGCTGTTGCGCGACGGCGCGCTCACCGCCATGGCGCACGGCTCGGGCTCACCGTTGGAGGAGCCCGTGTCGCTGCCGCCGCTCGTCCTCGGCGGGCTGAGCGACGTCCTGCTGGGGCTCGCGGAAAGAGCCCCGGTCGTGATCGGCCTCGACGACGTCCAGCACGTCGACGAGCTGTCCCGGCAGTTGCTGATGTACCTGGCCCGCCGGGTCCGGTCCGTCCGCGTGCTGCTGGTGGCCACCGGCTGCCCCCGCACCGGCCGCGACGCCTCCTCGATCCGCGCCGACCTGCTGCGCCTTCCGGGAGCGCGCCGCCTGCGTCTCAACCCGCTGTCCCGGCAGGGCGTGGAGACCGTCCTCGCGGGCCGGGTCGGGCAGAACGCGGCGCGCCGGGTCGGAGCGGAGGCGTATCAGGCGACCGGCGGAAACCCCCTCCTGGTGAGCGCGCTGGTGGAAGACCAGCCCGTGGCGGCCGACGACTCCGAGTCCCCGGTGTTCGGCGGCGCCTTCCGGCAGGCCGTGCTGTACTGCCTCCAGCAGTACGACCTCGGCCGGTTCGCCGTCGGCCTCGCGGCCCTGGGGGACCGGTCCGGCGACGTCCCCGGCGCCGACGACGTCCGGCCGGCGACACTGTCGCCCCTCGCCTTGGCCGGAGAGCTTCTGCGGCTCGACGCCGAGTCCACCGGGGAGCACCGGGAGAGGCTCGCCTCGATCGGCCTGCTCGGCGCGTCCGGACTCTGCCACGAGGCCGTCGACACCGCCGTGCTGCGAAGCCTGGCCGCGGGTGAGCGGAGCGAACTGCTGCACCGGGCGGCGGACGTGCTCTACAGCCGGGGCGCTCCGGCGCCGGTCGTGGCGGACCGGCTGGTGGCGGCCGATCGGGTGGACGGCCCGTGGGGCGTCCAGGCCCTGTGCGACGGGGCGGACCACAACCTGTCCCAGGGCCATTTCACCAGGGCGGTCGACCAGCTTCGGCTGGCGCTGCGGGAGGCCGGCGACGGGGCCCGGCACGCCGTCCGGTTCGCTCTGGCACGCGCGGAGTGCCGGATGGACCCGGCCGTCGCGGCACGGCACCTGCCAGAGCTCATCCGGTCCCTGCACTTCCACGCGGTGCCCGATCAGGAGCGCACGGCCTTCGTCGTCGGCCTGCTGTTCTGGCTCGGGCGTTCCGAGGAGGCGCTGAACCTGGTCGCCGAGCCGTTCCCCGCCGACGCCCGGGTACCGGCCGAGGCGTCCGGGGGTGAAGGCCCGGACATCGGCCGGTACTGGTGGCTGCCCGACGCCTACCCCGGCCTGGTGGGACGGGACCCGTTCCCGTCCGGTGCCCAGGAGGGGCCGTCGGACGGGAACGGGTCCCAGGCGGCCGTCACAGTCGTGCGCCGCCTGCTCACCGGCGGCGTGCCCGACGGCCGGCTGGAGCCGCGCCGCCGCGACCGGATGCTCGCCGAGGCGGGCACCGTCCTCCAGGATCCGGGCTCGGCGCCGATGCCCCTGGCGTCCTTCGCGGTCCTCGAGGCGCTCCTGCACGTGGACGAGCCCGGGGTCGTCGAGTGGTGGTGCGACGCCGGCGACAAGACCGCCCTGATCCGCTCGCCCGTCGCCGCCGCGCTGGTGGCGTCCCTGCGCGCGGAGATCCACCTGCGCCGCGGTGAGCTGGTGGAGGCCGAGCGGCGGGCCTCCGAGGCCCTCGACCTCCTCCCGCTCGTGGCCTGGGGAGTGGCGGTCGGGTTCCCGCTCGCCACCCTGCTCGGCGCGCTCACCGGACTGGGCGTCCAGGACGAGGCGCAGCGGGTGCTGAACCTGCCGGTGCCGCCGGCCATGTGGGACACCCCGGCGGTGCTGCCGTACCTGCGGGCCCGGGGGCGGTACCACCTCGCCGTGGGCAGCCCCCGGGCCGCGCTGGCGGAGTTCCGGGCGTGCGGCGAGCTGATGACGCACTGGGGCATGGACCTGCCGAGCATCGTGCCGTGGCGGACCGACTCCGCGGAGGCTCACCTGCTCCTCGGCGAGCCGGGGGCCGCCCGCGACGCCGCCGAGCAGCAGCTCGCCCGCCTGGCGCACGGCGGCGCGCGGACGCGCGGCATCACGCTCCGCGTGCTCGCCCTGTCGCTCGCGGTGGAGGAACGGCCGGGCCCGCTGACCGAGGCGATCCGCCTGCTGGAGCAGGGCGGCGACCGGCTGGAGCGGGCCGGTGCGCTCGCCGCGCTGAGCGACGCCTACCTCGCCACCGGACGCGCCGGGACCGCCAGGGCGCTGCGGCGGCGGGCAGAGCTGCTGTTCGCCGAGTGCGGCGCCGGCGGCGTCCGCCGGACGCAGGGCGACGGCGTGCTCGCCCCGGTGCCCGGCGGGGCGCCGTCCCACGACCTGCTCGCCGAGCTGAGCGACGCCGAGCGGCGGGTCGCCGAGTACGCCGCCAACGGCTATACCAACCGACAGATCGCCCGCGTGCTGCACGTCACCATGAGCACGGTGGAACAGCACCTCACCCGCGTCTACCGGAAACTCAGCATCACCCGCAGGACGGACCTGCCGCTGAGGCTGACCATGCCGGGCGAGGAATGCCCGGCGTGACCTTCCGGGTTCGCCCGCCGGTTCCCGGCCCCCGGCCCGCCGGTCCTCGGCCGCACATGCCGAACACCCACGTGCCGAACACGCGTGTCCCGACACGGGCGTGCGTGTTCGAGATCGGCCCACTTTCTCATGTGGAAGCCTTGTCCAAGTGTTGGAAATGAACATTTGGACCCGGTTCTGAAGTCGTCGTAAAACGATCGGCTATGTGCGGTCGAACGGCTCTCTGTTGGACGCCCGTCCGGTGGGCGCATGATCCTGCCATGGTGTGCCGCTCAGCGGCATTTCGACCCCAACGGGAGGGTGACCAGAATGGCAGGAAATCGCGAGGAGTTCGACGTCGTCGTCGTTGGGGGCGGGCCGGGAGGATCGACCCTGGCGACCCTGGTGGCGATGCGGGGGCACAGCGTCCTCCTCCTGGAGAAGGAGGCGTTCCCGCGCTACCAGATCGGCGAATCCCTGCTGCCCTCCACCGTGCACGGCGTCTGCCGCCTCCTCGGGGTGACCGAACGGCTCGCCGAGGCGGGCTTCACCCACAAGCAGGGCGGCACCCTGCGCTGGGGCGCCAACCCCGAGCCGTGGACGTTCGCGTTCTCGGTCTCGCAGAAGACCGCGAGCGCCACGTCCTTCGCCTACCAGGTGGAGCGGTCGAAGTTCGACAAGATCCTGCTCGACAACGCCAGGGAGAAGGGGGTCGAGGTCCGGGAGCGGTGCACGGTCAACGATGTGCTCGAGGAGGACGACCGCATCCGCGGCGTCCGCTACACCGACCCCGAGGGCGAGCGCCGCGAGGTCTCGGCGACCTGGGTGGTGGACGCCTCCGGCAACACCGGTCACCTCTACAAGCGCGTCGGCGGCACGCGCGAGTACTCGGAGTTCTTCCGCAGCCTCGCGCTGTTCGGCTACTTCGAGAACGGCAAGCGCCTGCCCGCGCCCAACTCGGGCAACATCCTGTCGGCGGCGTTCAAGAGCGGCTGGTTCTGGTACATCCCGCTGAGCGACACCCTCACCAGCGTCGGCGCCGTCGTGCGCCGCGAGGACGCCTCCCGCATCCAGGGCGACCGGGAGAAGGCACTGGACTCCCTGATCGAGGAGTGCGACCTGGTCCGGGACATGCTCGCCGACGCCACCCGCGTCACCGAAGGGCAGTACGGACAGCTGCGGGTGCGCAAGGACTACTCGTACCACAACACCGTTTTCTGGAAGCCGGGAATGGTGCTCGTGGGCGACACCGCGTGTTTCGTGGACCCGGTCTTCTCGTCCGGGGTCCACCTCTCGACCTACAGCGCCCTGCTCGCCGCCCGCTCCATCAACAGCGTCCTGGAAGGACTGGTGGACGAGAAGGCCGCCTTCACCGAGTTCGAGACCCGCTACCGCCGCGAGTACAGCGTCTTCTACGAATTCCTGATGTCGTTCTATGACATGCACGTGGACGAGTCGTCGTACTTCTGGTCGGCGAAGAAGGTCACCAAGAACACCCACACCGAACTGGAGTCCTTCGTCGAACTCGTCGGAGGGTTGTCCGCGACGGAGTTCGACCTCAACGGCGCCGAGTCGGCCGCCCAGCGCTTCAGGTCGCGTTCGTCGGAGTTCGCCGACGCGGTGGACGATCTCGTCGAGGGCGGCGAGAAGAGCATGGTCCCGCTGTTCAAGTCCTCGGTCGTCCGCCAGGCCATGGCGCAGGGCGCCCAGGAGCAGACGCGCGCCCTGCTCGGCGAGGACGCCGAGCAGGAGGCGCCCATGCTCCCCGGCGGCCTGGTCGCCTCCGCGGACGGCCTGTACTGGCGTCCCCCGTCCGAGGTCTGAGCCCGCCTCCGAGACCGCTGCCCGCCACCCTTCGCTCCAGCCCCCCGCCAGCCCCCCGCCAGCCCCCGCCAGCCCCCCGCCAGGCCCCGCCATGCCCCCGCGCCATGCCCCGCTCCCGCTTGCTCCCGCCCGCTCCCGCCCCGCACCGGTCCTCCGGACGCGGCAGGAGGCGCCGGGACTCGCTCCTTCCGACCGTCCCTTCCGACAACCGGATCGGTGTCATGACTGAGAAGGCAGAAACCACCGCACATCCCGCCGCCGACGTGCAGCTCGACTACGTCGAGATGTACGTCGAGGACCTGGACGCGGCAGCGTTCTCGTGGGTCGACGGCTACGGCTTCACCGTGGTCGGGACCGGCGGGTCCACCGAGCACCGCAGCCTGGCGCTGCGGCAGGGCGGCATCAGCCTGGTGCTGACCATGGCCACCTCCGACCGCCACCCCGCCGCCGCCTACGTGGCGGCCCACGGTGACGGCGTCGCCGACATCGCGCTGTGCACCGCCGACGTCGCGGGCGTCTACCGGTCGGCGGTCTCCGCCGGCGCCGCCGCGGTCCGCGAACCGGCCCGTCACGTGGGCGGCGGCGCCCCCACCGCGACCGCGACGATCGGAGGTTTCGGCGACGTCGCGCACACGCTGGTGGACCGGGCGGCCGCGACCGGGACCGGGCTGCCCGCCGGCTTCGTCCCCGTCCTCGAACCGGCCCGGCGGCCCGCCGCGGGCGTGGGCCTCCAGAAGATCGACCACATCGCCGTCTGCGTGGAGAACGGCCAGCTGGACCCGACGGTCGAGTACTACCGCAGGACCCTCGGGTTCGACTTCATCTTCGAGGAGAAGATCGCCGTGGGGACCCAGGCGATGAACTCCAAGGTCTCGCAGAGCCTGTCCGGCAGCGTCACGCTGACCCTGCTGGAACCGGAGTACGGGGCCCAGCCCGGCCAGATCGACGACTTCCTCAAGGGACACCAGGGGCCCGGCGTCCAGCACCTCGCCTTCGCCACCGACGACTCGGTGAGGGCGGTCCACGCTCTGGAGAGCCGCGGCGTCACCTTCCTCAGCACCCCGGACGCCTACTACGACAGGCTGGGCGAGCGGGTCACGCCCAGGCGCCACACGCCGGCCGACCTCCGCGCCGCGAACCTGCTCGCGGACGAGGACCACGACGGGCAGCTGTTCCAGATCTTCACCGTGTCCGCGCACCCCCGCCGCACCATCTTCTACGAGATCATCGAACGGCAGGGCACAAGGACCTTCCGCGCCGCGAACATCAAGGCGCTGTACGAGGCCCTCGAGAGCGACAGGACGGGCCGGGGTGGAGCCGGCTGACCGGCCGCCGGACCCGGTGGCCGAGCTGGAGCACGCCGCCGCCCGCGTCCTGCCCCGCGACGTGTGGGACTTCGCCGCGGGCGGCAGCGGCCGGGAACTCGCGCTGCGGGCCAACCGGGAGTTCCTGGACAGGGTGTTCCTCCAGCCGAGGGTGATGCGGGACGTGTCGCGGTGCGCGACCGGGACCACGCTCCTCGGGAGGCCCGCCCGAATCCCGCTGGCGGTCGCGCCGGTGGCCTACCACCGGCTCTTCCACCCGGACGGCGAACTGGCGACGGCCCGCGCCGCCAAGACCGCCGGTGTCCCGTTCACCCTCGGCACCCTCAGCAGCGTGCCGGTGGAGGAGGTCACCGCGGTCGGCGGCGAGGTCTGGTTCCAGCTCTACTGGCTGAACGACGAACGCAGGACGCTGGACCTGGTGAGACGCGCCGAGGACGCGGGCTGCCGTGCCGTGGTCCTCACCGCCGACGTCCCGTGGATGGGCCGCCGCGCCAGGGACGTCCGCAACGGGTTCGCGCTTCCCGACCACGTGCGGGCGGCGCACCTGGAACTGGACACGGGTTCGGCGGCGCACCGTCCCGCGCCGGGCACGTCGGCGGTCGCCGCGCACACCGCCGGGACGTTCTCGGCGGCCCTGACCTGGCGCACCCTGGAGACGCTGCGCGCCGCCACCGCCCTGCCGGTCGTGCTCAAGGGGGTCCTGGACCCCCGGGACGCGCGGCGTGCGGCCGACCTCGGCGCGGACGCGGTCATCGTCTCCAACCACGGCGGACGCCAGCTCGACGGCGCGGCCCCGGGGGCGATGGTCCTTCCCCAGGTCGCGGCGGCCGTCGAAGGGCACTGCGAGGTCCTGCTGGACGGCGGCGTGCGCACCGGCCCTGATCTTCTGAAGGCGCTGGCCCTCGGCGCGTCCGGCGCCCTGGTCGGACGCCCGGTGCTCTGGGGGCTGGCCGTCGACGGGGAGGACGGCGTCCACGGAGTGCTCGACACCCTGGCCGAGGAGTTCCGGGACGCGCTGGGACTGGCGGGCTGCGCCACGGTCGAGCAGGCGCACGACCTGGCGACCGTCCTCATGGGTACCGCCTGACACCACGCGGGCACGCAAGACGCGTCCCGGGCCACCGCAGGCCCGGGACGCGTTTCCGTGCGTTCGACAGGTCACACGGCGATGGCCCGTGCGGGGCGGGTGAGCGCCCGGCCGACGAGCGGGGCCATCACCGCGGTGATGCTCGCGAGCTCGTGGAGGTCGGCCTCGGTCAACGCCTGCGGGCCGTCGCAGAGGGCGGTCTCCGGGTGGGGGTGGACGTCGATGATGACGCCGTCGGCGCCGATGGCGATGGCGGCGCGGGTGAGGGG